>NZ_JBFBAY010000020.1:0-71947 GCF_040682415.1 Micromonospora sp. NPDC051196 | reverse complement strand
CGCTGCAGCCCATCCCGCACAACCGCGATCGTGCAAGCCATCCTCGTCCTGCACCACGTCGAGAACCCGACCTACCCAGGATGAAAAACGCTCACAGCAAATCGACCAAAACCCGATGCCCCAACACGGGAGCCTCGCCTGTGCTGTCTTACCCGTCCACGATCTCGTTGTCCAGCCGGACCCTGAACCACCTCGCTGACCGTATCCGCAGCCACCGCAACCAGCGTCGATCCAGGTGGCGGCGCCTCGACGCGGGACGGCAAGCACTGCTCGCTCTGGCTCACCTGCGTAACGGTGATACCTACACTCGGCTGGCTGCCGGGTTCGCCGTCGGCGTGAGTACCGCATGGCGGTACGTGCAGGAAGCTGTAGCCCTTTTCGCGTCGACCGCCGATGACCTGGCCACCGCCATGGACCGGATCCGCCGGCTGGCGTACGCGATCCTGGACGGCACGCTGATTCCGATCGACCGGGTCGCCGACCAGCGGCCGTACTATTCCGGCAAGCACAAGCGTCATGGCGTGAACGTGCAGGTCATCGCCGACGCGGCCGGGCGTCTCGTGTGGGCCTCGCCGGCGCTGCCCGGCTCGGCCCACGACCTGAGCGCCGCCCGGAGCCACGGCATCATCGATGCGCTGAGCAGTGCAGACGTGATGACGTTCGCCGACAAGGGCTATCAAGGCGCCCGCGGTAGCGTGCGCACCCCGTTCAAGCGGCGCCGCTTCCGCCCGAAGCTGTCACGCCGGCAGAAGGCGGTCAACCGGGCACACGCGAAGATCCGCGCCCGCGGCGAACGCGCTATCGCCACGCTCAAGACCTGGAAAGTGCTGGCCAAGCTGCGTTGTTGCCCGCGCCGGGCCACCACGATCGTGCAGGCCATCTTCGTCCTGCACCACGTCGAAGCCAACCGCTACACCGGATGAAAGGCTCACTCTGTGGCTACGGATGAAGCCCGACGTCGCGCTGCACTGGTCTTACGGCCCGGCAAGCTGACGTGGCTGCACAGGGAGCGGCAGAAGCGCGCGCTTGACCTTGACCTGGATTCCGCCTGGCATCGTCGATCTTCGCCTACCCGTTCGCCCGCAGCCAGCGGCGATGGGTGGCCGTGGCGATGCCGTGGACCAGCCGGGCTAGGTCCGCTGCTCCCTCGGCGTCGTCGGCGCGGCGCACCGTCGTGAGGATCGGCGCGACATCGTCGAGTTCGACACACTCGCGCAGCAGCACGAACTGGAGCACCGACCCGGCCAAACGAGCGTTGCCGTCGTCGTACGGGTGGAAGAAGGCGACGTCGAGGTAGGCCCGAGCCGCACGGGCCGTCACCGGTGTTTCCCGGTCGGCGGTCTCTGCCAGACATGAGGCGAACCGGTGCTCGGTGTCGGCGTGCAGCCCGTACCGTTCCCGGCCGTCCTTCGCGTGCGCTGGTGCCCGGCGGAACGCCGCGACCGGGACACCACGGATGATTCGGTTCCAGCGTGCCAGTAGGTCTGAGGTGAGGTCGGCGCCGGCGGCGGCTTCGAGCCGCACGTCGTCGTACGCGGTCAACATCCGGCTCAACCGTTGCGGGCCATGCCCGGCGGATCCGCAGGCGAAACCGACGAAGCCGTCACGAATCGCCGACACCGAGGTCGTCGGGTGCGCAACGACATCGCGCCAGCCAACGCTTTCCCGTACCCGCTGCCATATTGCCAAGTGATCAGGCGTGGTCAACGGCCACCCGCCGGGCCAAGTCCTCGGCCACCGACTCCACGACCGCTCTCGGCGGCTCCACCCAACTGTCGAAGCGGCCGCCGACCGCGTGTTCGAGCAGTTCCTCCCGGCGGGTGGACTCGATGCCGGCCGCGTCGAGAAACCAGCCGAGCACGGTCATGCAGCAGCCGTACCAGCCGGACTCGTACTGCGTGCGGTCACCGACCGCTGTCACCAGGTGAGCAACAGCGCGCTCCCATCCGTTCAGGTCGTCGGCGGGAAGCGGCAGGAACCAGTCGAACCGCTCCGCCAAGTCGTCCAGCCAGTCGCGCCACTCCATCAGGGCCGCGGAGATCGTGATCGCGGTCGCTTCGGGTGTGGTGACCGAATGTGAGAAGCAGCACCAGGAGCCAACCGGGCCACCATCGAAGTCGCCCTCGCCGACTGACCAGCGCCAACCCACCGCCCACCGCCCGTACCGGTCGACGAGCCCGGCCGACACGTTCTCCAGCCACAGGTCAATGAGACGCCAGTCGGCCTCCGCTGACGGGAGTTCGGACGCCGCGACCAGCTCGCTCACCACCGCTCGAACTGTTTCTGGATCGAAGATCCGATCCGGGTAATCGGTGTCCGCCCAGCTCAGCTGTCTCGGATGGGGCAGACGGCGGTCCTGGGGCGTCGTGTAGATGGTGATCCGGCCGTTGCCCTGAACAGCCCGCCAGGCCGGCGGTTCGCCCGTACCGTCCGCTGCCGCCGAGCCCGCCTCCGTGAAGCGGCCGTCGGTATCAGTGGCGAGCTCAACCAGCAGTTCATGCCAGGCCGCCACGGCGTCAGCGAGGCGGGTCAGCGTCTCATCCGGTGTCGTCACCGGAGGACGTTCCGCCCGCCAGACTGGGATGACCCCACGATCCTGGTAGTCCTCCATCGCGACGGTGTACCACCAGCCCACCACCCAGGCGCCCAGGTGCTCGACCAGCGCCTCCGTCATCCGGTCGTACCAGAAATCGATGAGCTGCCAGTCGGCGCCGGCAGGCGGGACCTCGGCGGCCGGCGGCAGCACCCGCACCAACTCTGCGACACCGGCCGGATCGAATGCGGGATGCGCAGCGGGATCGACGTCTCTCCAGGTGAGTCGCCAGAGCTCGGGAAGTTTGACCCGGTCAGTTGTCACACTCGGCCTTCCGTGCGGCAGCCGGCCAGCCTAACGGGTCCGCCCTGCCGCTCGCCGCCCCGCCATCGACGAAGACGCGCACGCCCATCGGCATAGCCGGGAGAGTCTGCTACGTCCCGGAGCGGCGGATGCGTATACCGGCCGGTCCAGCCGGGTGCTGATCTTGCAGGCAACGTCTTGCAGGAATGGCTCGGGCGGATGAGGAAGACTGGCAGGTATGGCTGATCTGGGCGACCCGAAGGCTGCGCTGCACCACTACCTCCAGGCGATGCGCGACAACCTGATCTGGAAGCTCGACGGGCTGAGCGAACGCGAGGCCAGACTGCCGCGCACCGCGACCGGCAACAACCTGCTGGGAGTTCTCAAGCACTGCCTCAATGTGGAAGCCGGCTACTTCGGGCCTGCCTTCGGGCGTGAGTTCCCGATGTCTGAGGAACTGGTCCCGATGCAGGTGTTCGAGGAGGATCCGCAGGCAGACTGGTACGCGTGGGAGGGCGAGACGAAGGATGGGCTGATCGACCTGTATCGCCGTGTCGGGGTGTTCGCGGATCAGACGATCGAAGGGCTACCCCTTGACGCGCCGGGGCATGTGCCGTGGTGGCGCCCGGGCGAGAGGGACGTGACGCTGCACAGGATCATCATCCACGTGACGTGCGACCTCGCCCGTCACGCCGGTCACGCCGACATCATGCGCGAGCAGCACGACAGGGCGATCGGCTTGCGGCGGGAGAACTCTGGCGTTCCCCGCGACTACGATTGGCCAGCGTACGTCACCAAGCTGACGAAGCTCGCTGACCGGTTCGGTTAGCCACCCGGTCCCGTCGATACAGGCAGAGAGGGCAGTGTCCGCCCATCGGCACGACCGAGTGCCGACTTGATTCGTTGTGGTGACAGTGCGTAGCGGGCGGTCGGCGGCAGACCCGTGCGTGCTGGTCTTGACCGCGGTTGCTGGCAACGGCTTGATGCCGCAGTAGGTCCGTGCTCGGCCGCTGATCGGATGAGTCCGCCGTAGCATGTTCCGCCATGAGGCCGATCGTCATCAGGCCCCGCATCCAGATCACGGTCCTGGTCGTGCTCATGTGAGCATGGTGGGTGCAGGCCAGCCGTTCCGATAGGCGGTGTTCACGTGGTCAAGGCGCGACCCGCCGCGGGTGGCGGGCGGTGGGTGGAGATCTCACCGGAGCGCATTCGTGGTTGGCTCGACGGCTTCTACAGCCGCCACGACGGCGCCACCGAGCAGGGCCTGGTGCTGACTGGCGCGAGCAACGGTGACACCGCCACCCTGTATCCGCCGCCGGGGCTTGCCGACGTGAAGGATGTCGACACGCTGCTGGCCCGCATCATCCGACCACCCCGGATCGCCGTGCTGCTGGCCCGTAAGGGCGCGGTTGCCGCCGGTGTCGTGGACGGTACGACCATCACCGTCTCCAAGGTCGAGCGCTTCTACGTGCAGGGCCGCACCGCAGCCGGCGGATCATCGCAGCAGCGCTACGCACGTCGCCGCGCCAACCAGGCCCAGGCTGCCACTTCGCGGGCTGCGGACATCGCCGCGCGAATCATGCTGCCTCATGCGCCCGGTGTTATCGCCGACCCGCACGATGCCATCAGTGCCCTGGTCTGTGGCGGTGACCGGTTGATGATCGACGAGGTGCTGACGGACCGGCGTCTGGCGCCACTGGCACTGCTGCGTCATCCACACCTGCTCGAATCCGCCGAGCCCCGTCTGGCCGTCCTGCAGGATGCGGCGGTTACGGCCAGACGGATCCGCGTCCATCTGATGCCGTGACCACGACCAGGTCCAGCAGGGTGGCGACGACCCGACCAGGATGAGGTGCGACGGCCCCACAGTGCAGGGACCTGTGCGCGATGTCCCGTAACCCGCCCGCTCTGCCAGAAGCGCCCGGCTACGCCAGGTGGACCGTAACGATGTCCACCTCGTTGCCTTCCGGGTCGATGAGGGTTCGACGAGGAGCGTTCTCGGTGGCGATCCGTCCTCCAGCGGCCACAGCCCCGTCGATGCGGGCTTGGACCTGGTCGTCCGGGACGAAGAAGCACCACCGTCACCGGTTGACACCGTAAAGCCCACCAGGCGCCCAGCTCAGCTTCGTGCCGGAGATCGAGCAGGAGCGCGGCGGTGGTGGCGGCCAGGACGGCCGCCACCACCGGACGGGTGATCGGCGGGCATGGGCGGTGGCCCCGTAGATCAGTTTCTGATCAGAAGGGGGGCGCGTCCTCGCCCATCAACGCCAGCACGACGCCGCCCTTCCCGCGCTTGAGGTTCTGGATCACGACCTTGCCGGTGCTGCCGTCGGGCAGCTCCAACGTAAAGGTCTTCCCGACCGCGTTCTTGGGGCCGTTGCCGGCGCTGTTGGCGGGTCGGAAGTCGCCTGCCCACGGCGGGGTCCCACCCTTGCGGGCGGGTTCGGCGAAGAGTGCGGCGGTGCCGGGGGTCCTGGTGCCGTCCGAGGAGACAAGCACTGAGGCGCTGCGATAGGTAGCCATTACGCCAAGGCTATCCCGGACTGCGTTCATTTCACGGCACCACAACGGAGTCGTGGGGCGGAACGGCCAGGGGGAGCAACCTTCATCTGCTTTTACCCCTCGGGTTGACCATGCGGTGGTCGCAGCCCGAGCTGGACCCCGGTCGCCGAACCTGCAGCTTCGGCGGCGCACCGCCCGCCAGCTCGGTTGCCCTCAACCAAGCTTGAGGTTGCATGCTTTCGGCGTCCCGCTGTGGCGAACGATGGGAGCAGTTGGTATGCGAGTGGTTCACGCGATGCGTTTCGGGGGTCCCGAGGTCCTGGTTCCGGGCGAGAGGCCGGATCCGGTGGCCGGGCCGGGCCAGGTGGTGGTCGAGGTGGCGGTGGCGGGCATGACGTTCGTCGAGACGCAGATTCGGCGTGGCACCGACAGGTGGCACGAACGGCCGCGGTTGCCGTATGTGCCGGGCGGTCTGGTGGCTGGGCTGGTGAGTGCGGTCGGGGTACAGGTGGATCCGGCTTGGCTGGGGCGGCGTGTTGTCGCCAGCACGGGAGAAACCGGTGGTTTCGCCGAGCGGGCGGTGGCGATGGTCGGGGACCTTTTCCCGGTGCCGGACGGCCTGGGCCTGTCGGAGGCCACCGCCTTGTACAGCGACGGCAGCACGGCCCAGGGCCTGGCCGAACACGCCAAACCGGGCCCCGGTGACTGGGTTCTGGTCGAGGCGGCGGCGGGTGGGGTGGGCAGCATGCTGGTGCAGCTCGCCCGTGCTGCAGGCGCACAGGTCGTCGGAGCCGCTCGCGGATCGCGGAAGCTCGATGTGGTCCGGGACCTGGGTGCCGATGCGGTGGTCGACTACTCCGAACCGGGCTGGACCACGCGGGTGCGTGAGGCGACCGGTGGCGCGGGACCGGATGTGGTGTTCGACGGTGTCGGCGGCGAGATCGGGCGGGCCGCGTTCGATGTGACGGCCCGCGGCGGCCGTTTCTCGGTACACGGCGCCGCCAGTGGTGAGGCCACAGTCATCGACCCTGTGAAGGCAAGCCACAAGGGCGTGACGGTGATCGGCATTGAACAGCTCTTTGGCTTCGGACCGCATCTGCGGCGATGGGCAGCGCGGATGATGTCGCAGGCGGCTGAGGGAGTCGTCCGGCCGATCATCGGGCAGACCTTTCCGTTGGAGCGTGCCGCTGATGCGCACGCCGCAGTCGAAAACCGCACTGCGGTGGGGAAGACCCTGTTGCTGATCTGAGGCATTGCACCCGGGGGTCGCTGGCCCGGCCACCTCAACCGCCACTGAGGATCGGCCACTGTCCGATCCAACTCACTGCTGCAAATGACCGGCTGGCTGACCTGCGTCTCGCAGGGTAAATCTGGTCAGCGGATCGGGAATCAGGTCAGGTATACCGTGCGAATTCGGTTGACCTTGTCCGTTGACGGCACATCTCAGCGTTAACCCCTCAGGAAGATGCTGAGGGAGGCTGCGATCATCGCGAGGATCGAACAGGCGGTCAGGAGCCAGCCGGCGTTCACGAGCCGATGCTTGCGTAGGACCACGTGGGAGAGGCCGACCACGTTGTAGGTCAGTGTCTCGAACTCCAGGTGCTGTCTGCCGTGCGCAGGAGATTGACCATCGATGTCCGAGGATGATGACAAAAGTTGATTTCTTACCGTTGGCCAGGTTGAGGCGTACGGGCGTTTCGTAGGGACGCCGGTGGTCGAGGATGTGGAGCGGTTCTTCCTCTTGGACGACGTGGATCGAAAATCTGGTCGGTCAGCGTCGTAGGGCGGCGAACCGGTTGGGTTCGCGTTGCAGTTGACCACGGTTCGGTACTTGGGGACGTTCCTGGACGACCCGCTCGCCGTGCCGGCGCCGCTGATGGAGTACCTGGCGGGGCAGCTGGAGACTCGCCGGCCGGGCGTGGTGCGGGACTACATGATGCGGGAGCGACGGCACCACCACGCTACGCAGCCCAGGACTCGACCAGGCGGCCTCCACGGACTCCTCGCCCGCGTGCGCGACCTCGGCGCCGCCCTCATCTCGGTCCCGCCCGGACGAGGCGCACGCCGGTCGCGAGCAGCCAGACGAGCCAGGCGGCGAACCCTGGGAGCCCAACGAAGATCAGCTCCGAGCCGTCGGCGATCGCGAGGCTGCCGAGCCCCGCGGCGAGCAGCAGGCTCCCGCCTACCAGGCCCAGCAGGCGCTGCCAAGCCGGAGTCAGCCCGCTCGCGTGCGCGGCGAGGGCCGCGCCGATGAAGGTGGTGCCGAGCGTCGGCAGCGCCAGCGCGAACGCCGCCGCGTGAACCTGCCAGACGAGCTCGAACGCGGGCGTCGGCTCGGCGAGCCCGTCGGCGGAGAGCGCGAGCCCGATCTGCAGGACGTTGACAAGCACGAAGATGGCCGACAGCGACGCGCCAGCGGCCACGGCGAGGCGCGACCAGTCGGCGCCCGCCTCGCCGCGCCGCTCCACGAGGCCGTGCAGGCCCGTCACGAACACGAGCAGCAGCGGCAGGTTCAGGGCCACCTGACTGGACGCGATCGCGACCGAGTCGCGGTTGGCTGCGTAGTAGGCCAGCACATCCTCGATCGGCGCGCCGAAGGTCGGCGCGCCCGTTCCCGCCAGCACCCCGTTCTCTATCGCCACCGACACCGCGAACGCGATCGCCGCGGTGCCGACGAGCCGACCTCGAACGAACCAACTGCGGGCTAGCGTGGTGGCGGTGTTCTGCGGTGATCTCATCTTTTACTCCCTTCGTTTCAGCCGGATGGCGGGCTGTCGAGCAGGTTCGGGGTGTCCGCTCGGATGGGCATCGGTTCTTCCTTCGACAGGGGCGGTCGGTCCGCCGCAGTGGCGGCAGGTCTGGGCGTGCACACGCACGGGTGGGGTCGTTCTCGTCGGTCCGGTCGTCAGATGGTGACGACGACCTTCCCTCGGGTGTGGCCGGCCCCGACGTAGCGGAGGGCGTCGGCTGCTTCGTCGAGGGGGTAGGTGCGGTCGATGACCGGCGTGACCTGCCCGGTCGCGAGCAGGTCGGCCAGGGTGAGCAGGTCCTGGCGCTTCTCGACCGACACGAGAGGCTTCAGCCGCTGACGGGTGAACCCGGACAGCACGCGCGCTTTGACGATCCGACCGAGGGGGCCGAGCCAGCGGCCACCGCGTCCACTGATGGGGATGAGGGTGCCGGTGGGCGTCAGCGCTCGGCGAACAGCCGCCAAGGGCTGGGCTGCCACGTTGTCGAGGATGACGTCGTAGCGCTTCTCGGTGCGGGTGAAGTCGGTCCTCGTGTAGTCAACGACGTGGTCGGCACCGAGCGACCGGACCAAATCGAGGTTGGGGGTGCTGCACACACCCGTCACCTCGGCACCGAACGCCTTGGCGATCTGTACGGCGAAGGAGCCCACGCCGCCCGACGCGCCCGTGACCAGCACCGTCTGGCCCGGTTGAACGTTCGCGATGTCGCGCAATGCCTGCAACGCCGTCATGGCCGACGTGGGGACCGCTGCCGCGTCCACGACCGACAGGTTGGCAGGCACGGACACGAGGTTGTCCGCCGGGACGCAGGCGTACTCCGCGAGCGTTCCGGCGGTGCTCCAGCCCAACACCTCGTCGCCGGGGCGGAGAGCGGTGACATCCTTCCCGACCGCTGCCACCACGCCGGCGAGGTCCCTGCCAGGGATGCCGTGGCACGGCCGGCGGAGCCCGAACACCAGGCGCAGCACGTACGGCTTACCGGTCATGACGAAGTAGTCGCCGGGATGTACTGAGGCCGCGCCCACCTGGACGAGCACATCGCCTCGACCGGGCAGCGGTAGCCCGACGGTGGACGACTTGAGCAGTGAGGGCGGGCCGTAGCGGTGCTGGACGGCGGCCCGCATCGTCGCCGTTCCGGCCGCACTGGCCCCTGGCACCAGGCGTGCTGAGGCGTTCGATCGCTGTTCGGTTCCCATAGGAGCCTCCTCGTGTCCGAGCTGCGACTCTCGCCGTTTCGTACACTGTACGTCGTACGCTGTACTATGGGCGTACGCTGTACGATTGTCAAGCCGTTCGAGGGAGCGAGGAGACCCGTGTCTGCAAGGGAACAACGCCAGGGCGCGTCAGACGCAGGGCTGAGCAAGCAACGGGTGGTGGTCGAGGCGATCCGGCTCGCCGACCGCGAGGGGGTCGACGGGCTGAGTATGCGCCGGCTGGCTGGCGCGCTCGGCGCGGGCGCGATGTCGCTCTACCACTACGTGGCGAACAAGGAGGAGTTGCTGGACGCCATGATCGACGTCGTGTTCGAGGAGATCGAGCTCCCGCCCGAAGGGACCGACTGGCAGGCAGCGATGCGACGGCGGGCGCTATCCGCCCGACAGGTTCTCGCCCGTCACCCGTGGGCGATCGGCCTGATGGAGTCGCGGACATCGCCCGGGCCCGCGAACCTCCGCCACCGCGAAGCGGTCACCGCCTGCCTGCGGAGGGCCGGCTTCCCGGTTCTGATGGCGACGCACGCCAACTGGTTGCTCGACAGCTATGTCTACGGTTTCGCCCTGCAGGAAGCCAGCCTGCCGTTCGACACCGCCGATGAGCTCGCGGACATGACCGAGGACGTCTTCCTGCCCCAGCTTCCTCCTGACGAGTTCCCCTACCTCAACGAGTCCGCCGCGGCACTCGTCGCCGCCGGCTACGACCCGGCAGAGGAGTTCGTCTTCGGCCTCGACCTCATCCTGGCCGCCCTCGATCCCCTGAGAGCCTCCGCATAGCAACGCTCACGGACCGTCGCGCGGCCCTCTGCACCGTAGCTCCGATCCATCACCGCGGAACGAACCCACCCGCGACGGCGTCGCCGCCGCCTGGGCCAACGGCAGCACGTCCGGTCGACGCCCTCGCCTTGCCCAACTCGGCGCCACTGACCAGGCACGCGTCGCCTTCCGCGCCGGTGCCAGCATCGCCGCTCTGGCTGGCGAACACGGCGTCAGCCGTGGCGCGATCCGCACCGCGGCCATGCTCGACACCCACGGCGCGCCCTCCACCGACCGCCAGAGGTTGCGAGTTCGGCCCGCGAATACCAGCGGCTCGCAGACTTGATCTGATCGGTTCGACTGGAGTTCGGTCAGATTTACCTCGCGGACCCGGCAGATGCCGCTGGCCTTTCCGAGCCCTGTACCGGCGGGCCGGAGCCATCGCCTCGAACGGCACCGCCCAGGCATCAGCCAGCGGCAGCCGGTGCTGCCTACCGTCCGCCGCGACGTACCCGAGCCGGACCCGTCCAGCTCTCCATCAGCCGCGTCGGAGACCACGCTCAGCGTCGTCACACCGAACATTCTTCGGCATCGATCACCCAATGCCCGGCAGCGACTCGCAGGGCAATCCTGATCCTCGCAAGATCACTCACAACCTAACTCTGACACTCGCAACCTTCGGCGATACAGGACAGCCACGTCGGCGCCCGTTACTGTGCGGCCGGGGCCTGTCTCGCCAAGTTGGAGACCTCTCTGTTGCCAACGCCTTGACACAGAGAGGTGCCGTTAGCGAGACAGCCCCGACCGGCTGCGGTGGCCCCGGATCGGGCCACCGCAGCCGGCCGTCGCGCTCTTTGCCGCCCCGGCGCTAGACGCCGAAAGCTCAAGATTTCCTCAAATGCGTGCGCCGAGCTGCATTTAAATTTACTGGCGCCTTAGTTTTTTCACATCCGATTGGCGCGGCCGCTCTACCGGAGAAGCGGTTCCAGTGCATTACTTATACAACTGTAGGAGGTCATGATGAAACGACGCCTATTGGTGTCGACAACCGTCGCAACGCTGTGTGCTGTCACGCTTTTCGCGCCGTCCTCGTCGGCTGAGAACGGAAACGCCGACTGCAAGAACCTTCCCGGCGAGCGGTCCACCTCCGGCTGGACCAACTACGAGGAACTCGGCAAGCGACTCGCTCAGATCGAGGCGACCAGCCACGGCCGCGTCAATGTGGACGTCATCGGAGAGTCCAATCGGGGTCGGGACATCTACGCGGCGCGGGTCGGCACCGGTGACCGCGTACTGCTGATCACGAGCGAGATTCACGGCAACGAGAAGACCGGCACCGAGGCCCTGCTGCAGATGCTCAAGACCCTCGGATCCAGCGGCAGTGCACAGGCCAAGGCGATCCGCGAGAACTTGACCATCGTCGCTGTCCCGAAGTTCAACCCCGACGGTGCGGAGCTGAACCGTCGGCAGAACGACTTCCCGTGGAGCGAGGTGGTCCAGAAGTTCCCGCAGCTGGCCGGGACGAACCCGCCGTACTACTACAGCAACGGCGCACAGGGCTTCGACATCAACCGGGACTTCAGCGCGGACCTCACCGCCGAGCCGTCCCCCGGGACCCGGCCGACGAACGAAACCCTCCCCGGCATGTACCTGACCAACGAGTCCCGGGCGCTGCGTGACCTGTACGTCGACCTCCGCGACGAGTTCGGCAAGGTCCACTCCTACGTCGACCTGCACCACATGGGCCCGTGCAGCCAGAACAACGACACCGAGCAGTACGTGACGGTGTCGCTGGACTTCCCGCCGCTCGGCTCAGAGGTCGACGGCAACCCGCGGTACGCCGACTGGCCGTTGCTCGACCAGGACGGCTCTCGCCGTCACGCGCTGGCTGCCGCCCTCGGCATGATCGACCACGGGGGTAACGGCTCGGGAACCAACTCGCCCTTCGTCGGCGGGGTGAGCCGTTACGTCCACTACCAGGTCGCCGACGGATACAGCTTCGACCGGGACTACGCCGGCCAGGCCAGGTCGGCCTTCGCCCTCAACGGCAGCGCCACGGTGCTGTTCGAGGTACGTGGCCAGTCGCACGCGTGGGGCCAGAAGCAGAACGGCATGCTGACCCAGGTCGTGCAGGCCGGCCTCTTCGGAATCGCGGACCGAATGGCGGACAAGTCCGTCGACAACCTGAACGGCAACCACTTCTACGATCTGCCCAAGTACTGGTGAGCCACAGAGTCGATGCAGTAATCAACGAACCACGGCAATTAGCTAGACCCTGACATCACCCACATGAATCAACAGCCACCGTCCAGCAATGGGCGGTGGCTGTTGAGGGCGTGTACGGATGTGAATCTATGCACTGAAGTAATCTCGACAAGCTTCGGGTAGGTATTTGTGTTCGAAGTGAGTCAGGTGCAGCGCGGCGGCGACGATATCGCCGATCCGGCGTGGGTGTGGCGTAGCGCTTTCCAACGTCCGGTCAGGACGGCGAAGCCGCGCAGCGCAGCCCGCGCAGGAGCGGGTCTGCTGCACCTATAGGTGACAGGTCAAGTCAGACCCGTGGCTGGCGGACGACCACGTCGATGACGAGGTGGCGGTGGCGCGTCCTGCGCGGGTGCGCAGTGAGTGTTCACCGTCGTGGACGGAGACTGTGCGGGAGGGTGCGGGCTGACTCGGTGGGCGACCGCGTTACTCTCCGGCGTGCTGGTGGCCCTCGACGCCTTGCCATCGTGGCGGCATGAGCTGGTTACTCGCCGGCGCGGAGTACTTCGCTCAGTCGGTCGTGTCGCCGCAGTGCCGCCTCGACGGGTATGACTGCGGCGGCGGCCGCCATCAGCGTCACGCCTGTCAGGCCGAGCAGCCACCACGGCAGGACCGTCGCCGGGTCGGCGGCTTGGCCGGTGAGCAGTCGTAGCTCGAGCGGGCCGAGTGTCAGGTGTGCGAGCAGGGCCCCGAGTAGCGGGCCGCACACCGCGGCGACCACGACTGGTGGCAGTAGTTCTCCTGCGGCGACCCAGCGGGCGTCGCGTGGCCGCAGGCCGAGGGTCCGCAGTCGGGTCAGGGTTTGCCACCGTTCCTGCGCACCGGCGGCGGCGGCGAGCGTGAGGCCGAGCAGTCCCAGCGCCAGCAGCACCGCGGCGGCCGTCCATGCCAGCCGTAGTGTGCCGGCGGTCAGCGGCGCCACTCGTTGCGCCTGCAGGACGTCCGTGCGCAGCACGATGTCGGCGGGGACGCCGCTGTTCGACACGGCCTGTGCCGTGCCGGGGCCGGTCACCCAGATGGTGTTGGGAACGGCGGGCAGCCCGGCCTCGGCGAGGGCAGCGGCGTCCACGATGACGACGTCGTCGGCGTCGCCGACGGGGGGAGCGGTGCCGACCGCGGTGAGACGGATTGTCGGGCCGTTGTCGCGGGATAGTTGCAGCCGAGTGCCGGTGTGCAGGTCGCCGGTGCTCGATCGGACCAGCGCGGGCACGCCAGCGGGGTCAGGACCGGGTGCCGTGAGCTGGGCCAGCGCTGGCGCGTCGGGCAGCGGGGTGGTGGCCAGGAGGCGCCTGAACGCGGCGGTGTCCACGATGACCAGGCGTGGGGTGAGCAGTGTCGATTCGGTGAAGAGCGGCGCGGAGTCGGTTACCTGTGCGGCGAGGACCTGCTCTACCCCGGGTGCGGCGGCGATGCGTTCGGCGAGTGCGGGGGTCGCGGCCTGGACGTCGCTGCCGATGTCGAGACGGGCGTCGGCGCCGGTGGTGTGCCATGCGCCGTCGTCGAGACCTCGGGTGATGGTGGTGCCGAGGACAAGTGCGAACGACGCGAGCGCCGTGGCGCTGATCAGCACCAGCAGCGGCAGCGCACGTGCGGCGGTGGTGGCTGCCCGGGCAGCGCCGAACACGGCCAGCGGGCGGCGCGAGCGCAGGGCCTGTCGGAGAACGATCCGTACTCCGACGGGCAGCAGCCGCAGCACGACGAGCGCGCCGGCGAGTACGCCCAGCGCGACGGCGCTGATCGGGAGGACCAGGTCGCCGGTCAGCTCACCGGTATCGCCGTCGGAGGTGTCGGGCAGGAATCCGCGCTGATGCAGTGTGCCGACGGCGGCGACCGCGGCGATCAGCACGGCGGCTTCCACGGCGGCGCGGCGCAGCCGGCCGGTGGCCAGGATCCAGCGCCGAGCAGCCGGGTTGGCGGGTTGGTGCCGGTCGCGGCTGGCGCGGGCGGCGGCGAGGGTGCCGAACGTCGGCCCGGCGATGGCACCGGCCAGGACCACGGGAATGGTCCAGGTCCAGGAGACGCCTGGCGCGGTCGTATGGGCGATCGCGAGCCCGACGGCGGCGGCCGACAGGGACACCACGGTGGACTCGATGATCAGTTCCGCGCCGAGGTCGGGTAGCGCCGCACCGCGCTGCCGGGCGGCGCTCAGCGCCGGGGTACGGCGGCGGACCAGCAGGTCGGCGGCGAGCAGCAGGACCAGTACCGTGGCGGTCAGGACTGCGGAGAGCAGGACGGCGGCCTGTGTGAATGCGGCGCTGATCTGAGTACGGGCGTCGCGCAGGACGCTGTCGAGCTGCGATTCCCACTTCAGGGAGCCGTCGCGGACGGCTGATGAGCCGGAGGATGCCTTGAGCTTGACCACCTGGTTGGCGAGCGTCGCGGTGGCGCCCCAGGTGAGCGCGTCGGGTGCGGGGGCGAAGTGGACGGTGCGCCGCAGCTGGTCCTGGTCGAAGGCGAGCCGGGCGTCGGGCAGCGACTCGCGCGACAGCAGGCCGGCGAAGCGGGTGGTGCCCGGGCCGTCGGCACCGGGCACGGGGCGCAGCAGCGCCGGGGCGAGTCGCCAGGCGGGGTCGGCGCTGTCGGCGGGTCGGTAGATCCCGCTGATCCGGATGTCTTTGTCGCGTCCCTGGCCGTCCTCGGCCGGGATGCGATCACCGGGGCCGAGGTGCAGGGCGGCGGCGTCGGCCTCGGAGAGGCCGACCTGCACCGGCCAGGGCGGCCCGTGGTAGGGGATCTCGATGGACCGTTCGGGGATCGTGGGGCCGGGTGCGCTGCCGGCGATCCAGGTCACGTCCGGGCCGCCGAGGTCATCGGCCAGGTAGGTGAGCTGGACGGTACGCGGCAGATTGCCGTCGGTGATGCGCAGGATCGGGCCGTTGACCACGGCGATGGACGGCAGCAGCGCGGCGTCCAGGTCGGGTCCGAGCGTGTAGGTCGCCCGGGCGCGGAAGTCGTCGACGTCCTCGGCGAGGCGGGATATCCGCAACCGTCCGCCGGTCGGGCCGTCGTCGCGTTCCCAGTCGGCGTGCACGAGGACGTTCGACTCGTTGCCGGCGCGGCGGACCGTGTCCTGGACGGCGTCGTCGGCGGCGGCACGCAGCAACGCCGGCACAGCCCCGGCGAGCAGCGCGACGACGGCGATGACGGAGGCGGTGAGCAGCAGCGCTGCGGCGTCGCTACGGCCACGACCACGGACGCTGGGCCAGTGCGGCGCCGGCCACCGGCGGGTCAGCCACCGGTTCACGGCGCCACCCGCAGGTGCGCGGCGTCGGCCCGGCGGACCTGGACGCTGACCACCGCGGCGACCGTCAGCAGGCAGCCGACCAGCAGGACGGCGAGCAGCGCGGCCTCGGCCGGCCACGGCCAGTGTGGCTGGGCGGCCGGGATGGGCGCGGCGCCGGTATCGGAGCGTACGAGCAGGGGAGCAGCGAGGCGGGTGGCGAGTGCGCCGACGGCGGTGCCGGCGGCGAGCAGGGGCAGCAGGATGACGGCGTGCTGGCCGAGGAGTACGGCCCGGATGCCGCGTCGGGTCATCCCCAGGCCGCGCAGCCGCGCCACCTCTACGGCGCGGACCTGCAGATCGCAGGTCACGTGCAGGACGATGCCGGCGAGCAGCAGCAGGGCCGAGGCGGGGACGACGAGCCGGAGTGCGGCGGGCAGCGCGGCGTGCAGCGGGCCGCTGGTGAGACGGGCGGTCTCCGCTTCGCGGGTCGTGACGGTGCCCAGGTGCAGGGCGGTGGCCCGCTCGGCGGCACCGGGACCGGCGGGGTGGCCGACCCACCAGGCGTCGACCGGGAACGTCAGGTCGCCGGTGACGGCGCGGGCGCGGGACAGCGTGTCCAGGTCGGCCAGGACGGCGGCGGCACCGGGGGCGGACGGTACGGTCGGCACGACCTCGGTGACGACGATCGGGACGGGCGTGGTGCCGACGGTAATGCTGAGCATGCTGCCGATGTCGGCGCCGATCGCGTTGGCGAAGCGGGCGGAGACGGCGAC
Source organism: Micromonospora sp. NPDC051196 (assembly GCF_040682415.1). Taxonomy (NCBI): domain Bacteria; kingdom Bacillati; phylum Actinomycetota; class Actinomycetes; order Micromonosporales; family Micromonosporaceae; genus Micromonospora; species Micromonospora sp. NPDC051196. The sequence goes on along the minus strand of NZ_JBFBAY010000020.1, from coordinate 55,634 downwards.
GGGCACCGGGCCGGGGTCGGGGAAGGCGGTGGCGACGAGGGTGCGGGCGGCGTCCGCGTCGCCGAGATCGACGGTCGCCGCCATCCGCAGCGCGGTCCCCGTGGGCGTGGCGGTGAGCACGACGCTCGAGTCGCGTAACTTGGTCGGGATCGGCGGCGCGGACGTGGCCGTCCATTCCGATCCGTCCGCCGATGCGGTGGACGGCACGGTGAGGGTGACGGCTATGCCGATGTGCCTGCCGAGCGTGGCATCGGGGTCGGCGGTGACCGGCAGGGACACCGCGACGAGGTGCAGTCCGTCGGCGGTCGCGCACTCGGGCAGCCGGTGCTCGCGGCCGTCGAGCGGCACGGAGGGACCGGTACAGGGTGTGCGCAGACCGGTGGCGTCCTGCAACAGCAGCTGAGGTGTCACGGTGAGTGGGGTGCCGCCGGTCGCGGTGCCGTTCAGGACGAGTGGGGCACCGGCTGCCACGGGCAGGCCGGTGACGTGGGTGGATGGGGCGAGTTGTGCGCCGACGTCCGTCCAGGTGCGGTCGTGGTCGAGGCGTCCGCGTAGCAGCGTGTCGGCGCGGGTGGTGTCGACGGCGACCAGACGCGGCGCGTCGCCGGCGGTGCCGAGCCACTGACCGACGGCGGTACCCCGGTCGAGGACGGGACTCACCGCCCCGGCGGTGGCTGCGGCGAGGTCCGCGCCGTCGCCGGGCACGGGTGTCGCGCTGAGGGACACTGCCAGGTCGGTGCCGACGGAGAGCACGGCCTGGTCACGCTGCGACTGGTGCCAGGTGGTGTCGAAGGCGAGACCGAAGGTTGCGGCCGCGCAGGCCAGCCCGACGAGTAGCCCGGCGGCGACCGCCTGAGGTCGGCGGGCGGCCTCGGAGACCGCCAGCGTCAGCGCCAGCCCACGGGTCCGGTATGCCAGCCGGTCGGTGCCGCGTAGGGCGGGCAGTACCACCCGCAGCGCCAAGGCGGCGCCGGTGGTGAGCAGCAGCGCCGGTGCGAGGACCCGGACCGCGTCGGCGCGGGGGCTGGCGGTGGTGGGCTGCGCGTACAGCTGCCACCATGCGGTGGCGGCGACGACCGCGAGGATCAGGTCGGCGCCGGATCGGGCCAGCAGTTCGCGGCGGATGCGGCGGTCGCCGGGTGCCGGGCCGGGTCGGATCGCCAGGATGGTCAGGATCGCGGCGAGGATCAGCGCGCCGGCGACGATCGCGAGGACCTGGGCGCCGGTGATGGTCGGCCGGGTGGTGAGGTCGGCGTCGTCCAGGGGAGGCAGGTGGGTCAGGCCGGCGTGCAGGGCCGACGAGGCCGGTATCGCGAGCACGACGGCGACGGCGGCGACGAACCCGCCGTCGAGTGTCGCGGTGGCAGCCAGTTGGCGGCGGCTGGTGCCGAGGGCGGTCCGTAGGGCGGTTTCGTCGGCGCGGATGTCGGCGGTCAGTCGGCCGGCGAGGACGAGTGCCGTCGCGGTCAGGACACCGCCGAGGACGGCGATGGCGAGCACGAGGGCGGCGGTGGCGTGCCGTTGGTCGTCGGCGGAGCGCAGGGTCAGCGGCAGGTCGGAGGCGACACGTGCGAGCCGGACGCGGTCACCGAGGGTACCGGCCAGCCGACGGTCGGCGCCGCGGATGGCGCCGGCCACGGTCTGCAGGTCGCGGCGGTGGGCGTGGGACAGGTCCGGATGGGCGGTGACCTCCATCCGGCCGATGGTGGCACCGGTGGTGAGCAGGTCGGCGAGGTCGACGAGGAACGGGCCGTAGGCGTTGACGGGCTGCTGGAAGCGGCCGTCGTGGAAGCCGGTGGCGGAGCCTGCCGCGGCCAGCGGGTCGCGGTCCCAGCCGCGCCCCGGCAACGGGCGTACCACACCGACGACGGTCACGTCGATGGCCGGGACGGGCTCGTGGGCCAGCTCGGCGCCGAGGCGCACCCGGCGACCGGGGGTGAGGCCGATCAGCTGGGCGGTGGACTCCAGCACCACCGCGTCACCACGCTCGCGCGGCCAGCGCCCGGTGACCAGCTCGGCTCGGGTCGGCAGGTCGTCCAGCCCTGACAGGTACGCCTGGGCCCCGACGGTGGTGCCCGGGGCGAGTGCGGGCGGCAGCGCCCGCAGCACTGTCGATGCCCGCGCGGTGGTGGTCACCGGGAACGGTGCGAGCGTGGCGGCCAGCACGGTGCGGGTGTCGGCGGCGACGGACTGTGCGTCCGGGCCCTCGACGGTGCCGGTGTAGACGGTCACGTCGACGGCGGCGGGGGCGGCGCGGGCCATGGCGACCTCCAGCGCCCGCTCGGCGGTGCGGGTGCTCAGCAGGGTGCAGGTGCCCAGCAGGGTCGCGCCGACGGTGACGACCCCGATGAGGGCCGCCAGCAACGGCCACTGCGCGCGGGCGCGCCGGCCGACGAGCCTCAGCATCGCCCGCGTCACCCCGCGTCCGGCACGGGCTCGTCCGGCTGCCCGGCTGCCTCGTCGTGGAGGTGCCCGTCGTGGATACGGATCACCCGGTCGGCCAACGCCATCATCACCGGATCGTGGGTGGACACCAGTGCGGTGACACCTTCGGACTCGACCACCCCACGCAGCAGGGCCATCACCGACAGGCCTGTCTCCGCGTCCAGTTGCCCGGTGGGCTCGTCGGCGATCAAAAGCCGGGGCGAGGCGGCCAGCGCGCGGGCGATCGCCACCCGCTGCTGCTGGCCGCCGGACAGCTCGGCCGGCCGCTGCCGGGCGTGGTCGGCCAGACCGACCAGCTCCAGCAGCAACTCGACCCGCCGCTCCCGCTCGGCCGGGGCGACGCGGGCCAGCCGCAGCGGGGCGGCGACGTTCTCCGCGGCCGACAGCACCGGGATCAACCCGAAGCTCTGGAAGACGTACGACACCTTCTCGCGCCGCAGCCGGGACAGGCCGTCCTCGTCGAGCGCGGTGACGTCGGCGCCGTCGACGTGCACGGTGCCGGCGTCCGGGCGATCCAGACCGCCGATGACGTTGAGCAGGGTGGTCTTGCCCGAGCCGGACCGGCCGACGAGCGCCACCATGCAACCGGCGGCCACGTCGAACGACACACCGCGCAGAGCGTGCACGACGGTCGGCCCGGTGCGGAAACGCCGATGCACGCCGCGCACGCGCAGCAGCGGCTCGCTGCTCATTCGCCGTTCCCCGAGGGGCGGATCGTGATGTGGTCGGCTTCCAGGGCCAACCGGACCCGCCGGGTCAGCGCCAGCGCCTGACGGAAGTCGCGGGGCACCTGCACCCGCCCGGCACGGTCCATCACGGCGTACTCCTCGGCGACCATGTGCGTGTCACCCACCGCGTCGGTGGTGGTGCGGCGCAGCACCTCGCTGCTGGTACGCCCATCCCGGATCGCGACGGTCCGTTCGACCTGGCCGCTGACCTCCGGGTCGTGGGTCACCACGACAACGGTGACGCCGTAGCGCCGGTTGACGTCCCGCAGCACGCCGAAGACCTCCGCGGACGTGGCGGCGTCCAACTCGCCGGTCGGCTCGTCGGCGAGCAGAACTTTCGGCCGGTTGGCCAGTGCCACCGCGATCGCAACCCGCATCTGCTGCCCTCCGGACAGTTGCCCGGGCCGCCGATCGGCGCAGTCGGCGACACCGAGGCTGTCCAACAGTTCGGCCGCACGCTCTCGACGCTCCTCCTTCCCGGTACGGGCCGCCGTCATGGGCAGGTCCACCATCTCCCGTGCGGTCAGGTACGGGATCAAATTGCTCGCCGTCTGCTGCCGTACGAACCCGACGGTGTGCCGCCGGTAGTCCACCCGGTCCGCGCGGGACATCCCCAGCAGGCTCCACCGGTCGACCCGCACCCGCCCGGCGGTGGGGGCGTCGATGCCGGCCAGGATGGACAGCAGCGTCGACTTGCCCGACCCGGAGGCACCGACGACGGCGACCAGCTCCCCGCCGTCCACGGTGAGGTCCAGTCCCTGCAGGGCCTGCACCTCGATGGAACCGGTCTGGTAGATCCGCACCAGGTTCTCGCAGACGATGAGCGCGTCCCGGCCGAACTCGGACGCGCGCGCCGGCGGCTGCGGCAGGGACAGCGGTGAGCGGGACATTGCTTCCTCCGTCCGGGTCGTGCCGACGCCGAGCCAGTCTCGGCTGGTGGTCAGGCCCACCGGCCGGGAACAGGGTGTCGCCTGATCAGTACACATAGCCGCCGATGTGTCGAGAGCCCCGATTGCCCGTGCTGGCCCAGATTGAAGCAGTTTCGCAACCGGCGGCTGCGTTGACCATGCCCCGGGACGACTTTCTGCGATACCGGACGAGGGTCTGCTCGTAGAACGCGTCGACGGGCCGGCGACTCTACTCGGTGCACACCGATGGCTCGGACATCCGGGACCCCCTCACCGGCCACCGCACTGGCACGGTGCCTGGCTTTGTGTCGACCTGGCTGGAGCGGCGCCTCTGGCGGCCGGGCCGACGAGGCGCGCCGCCGACATCAATCAAGCGATGATGATTCCAACGGGCGTGGTCCTCTTTGATCTCCGCAGATTCGATACCTGGATGATCAATAAAGGCCGCGTCCGTCTCTATACCGGTCACCGCCGAACGGCGGCAAGTAAGGTAGAATGAATCTACGTAGTCATCGTTTACGTAGATTGGGATTACCTTATGGCGGGGGTTTTCGTCGGCCGGGCGGCCGAGCTTGCCTTGTTGCGGAAGCGGTTGGACCGGCTCGAAACCGGGAGGGCCGGACTGGCGGTCACCATCCGGGGTCGGCGCCAGGTCGGCAAGTCGCGCCTCGTCCAGGAGTTCTGCAACCGCGCCGAAGTGCCCTACCTTTTCTACACCGCAACCAAGGGCGCCTCCGCCGCCGAGGCGATCTCCACCTTCCTGGCTGAGTTGCGCGACTCACCGCTGCCGGCGAACCCGGATCTGGTGCCGACATCTGCCGGAGGTTGGCCAGACGCCTTCCGGTCGTTGGCCTCTGTCCTGCCCGACGTCCCGTCCGTTGTCGTTATCGACGAGGTTCCATGGCTTGCCGAGCAGGATGCGATCTTCGACGGCGCGTTGCAGACGGCTTGGGACCGGCTGCTGTCCACCAAGCCGGTCCTCCTGCTGCTTCTAGGCAGCGACGTCCACATGATGGAGCGGCTGACCGCATACGACCGGCCGTTCTTCGGCCGCGCCGACGCGCTTGTGCTCGGGCCCCTGAACCCGGCAGAGACGGCCCGCGCGCTGGATCTCAGCGGGGCGGAGGCAATTGACGCGCATCTGATCTGCGGAGGTCTCCCGGGGATCGTCCGGGCCTGGCCGTCGGCCAAGCCGCCGCTGGCCTTCCTCGAAGAGGAGTGCGCGGACCCGGCCTCGGCGCTTTTCAGCATCCCGGAAGCGACGCTGCTGGCCGAGTTCCCCGCACCGGACCAAGCGCGCCGAGTCCTGGAGGCGATCGGCGGCGGCGATCGGGCCTATGCCAACATCGCCTCGACAGCAGGTGGCACTCAATCGCCGCTCGCGTCCGGTCTGCTCTCCCCGCTCCTGCGTAGGCTGGTGGAGGAAAAGAGGGTGCTGGCCATCGACGAGCCGCTGTCCACGAAACCGAGCAGGCCGGCGCTGTATCGAGTCGCCGACAGCAACTTGCGCCTCTACCTGGCGATTCTTCGTAGCGCGCAGGAGCAGGCCCGCCGAGGCCGCCCGGAGGCGGCATTCAAACTCGTCCAGCGGCGCTGGAAGGCATGGCGCGGCCGCGCCGTGGAACCGCTCATCCGAGAGTCCCTGGAACTCGCCGCGATCGCCGGAGGCCTGCCCTGGTCAGATGTGCAGGCAGTGGGGGGTTGGTGGAACCGCCAGTTCAATCCGGAGATCGACATCATCGGTGCGGATCGGGCACCGGTGGCGCAGACGGTCTACTTCGCAGGTTCCGTGAAGTGGCTCAGCAGTCCTTTCGACGCGCGCGACCTCGCCGACCTGGCGGCGGGCGCGACACAGGTGCCCGGCTTCGACCACGGCCGTTGCGGGCTGGTGATCGTCTCCCTCAGCGGATTGTCGCCACAGGTCGACTCGACGAAAGTGGATGTGGTGTGGGGTCCTTCGGAGGTCTTGTCGGCTTGGCGGGGGTAACCGCGGGAAGCGACCTGAGCGACCGACTCGCCTGTCTCCCGCACGACGCGCACCGCGCCCGCCCCGGAATCCGGATCGAACTGCCGTCTTGTCTCTGCCATGATCCTTGATCCCTCAAACTGCCTCCATGCTACGAGGGAAGGGCACCTGCTGTTCTACATGCCAAGATGCAGGGGCATGCGCGTCGCCGTGGATCTCGACGCCCATATGCTGTCACCTGGACCAGGGCCTACGGCGGTGTGGGACGACTGCCGCGCGGGGCCGTCCGATGTCTTTGGCGCGAGGTCGCGTAGGAAACATGCCTGGAGGGCCATTTGTGGACGCATGAGAAGTTCGAGGCCGTTCTGACCGGTGTGATCCGACGTAACCCCGGCGAGGAGGAGTTCCACCAAGCGGTCCGCGAAGTGCTGGACAGCATTCGTCCAGCGCTCGTCCGGCATCCGGAGTACGACGAGGCGAAGATCATCGAGCGGATCTGCGAACCGGAGCGGCAGGTGATCTTTCGCGTACCGTGGGAGGACGACCGTGGCGAGGTGCACGTCAACCGCGGTTTCCGGGTGGAGTACAACAGTGCCCTGGGCCCGTACAAGGGCGGCCTGCGGTTTCATCCGTCGGTGTATCTGGGCATCGTGAAGTTCCTCGGCTTCGAGCAGATCTTCAAGAACGCCCTGACCGGTATGCCGATCGGTGGTGGCAAGGGCGGCGCGGATTTCGATCCCAAGGGTCGCTCGGATCGCGAGGTGATGCGCTTCTGCCAGAGCTTCATGACCGAGTTGTACCGGCACATCGGCGAGTACACCGACGTGCCGGCCGGTGACATCGGCGTAGGCGCACGCGAGATCGGTTACCTGTTCGGCCAGTACAAGCGCGTCACCAACCGGTACGAGTCCGGGGTGCTGACAGGCAAAGGGCTTGCGTACGGCGGAGCCCAGGTGCGTCGGGAGGCCACCGGGTACGGCTGCGTGTTCTTCGCCGAGGAGATGTTGCGTGCCGCCGGGGACGGACTCGACGGCAAGCGGGTGGTGATCTCCGGGTCCGGCAATGTGGCGATCTACGCCATTGAGAAGGTCCAGCAGTTCGGCGGCGTGGTGGTGGCGTGCGCGGACTCCTCCGGTTACGTGGTGGACGAGAAGGGCATCGACGTCGAGGTGCTCAAGCAGATCAAGGAGGTGCAGCGCGGCCCCATCAGGGACTACGCCGAGGCCCGACGACACGCGACCTTCGTGCCTGGGCGCAGAGTGTGGGAGGTGCCCTGTGAGGTCGCCATACCCTGCGCCACGCAGAACGAGGTCAGTGGCGCGGACGCCGCAGCCCTTGTCGCGAATGGCTGCATCGCGGTGGTGGAGGGCGCGAACATGCCGACGACGCCCGACGGCATCCGGGTCTTCACCGAGGCCGGTGTGCGTTTCGCGCCGGGCAAGGCCGCCAATGCCGGCGGCGTGGCGGCCAGCGCCTTGGAGATGCAGCAGAACGCGAGCCGCGACTCATGGACGTTCACCTACTCCGAGCAGCGGCTCCAGCAGATCATGCAGGACATCCACGCCCGATGCTTCGAAACCGCGGAGGAGTACGGGGTGCCCGGCAACTACATGGCCGGGGCGAACATCAACGGCTTCCTCCGGGTCGCCGAAGCCATGCTTGTTCAGGGACTCATCTGACTGTTCGGAAATGATTGGCCTGGACCTGGCCGATGTCAGCGCCGACGGCGCGATCACCAAGGCACCGTGCGGTGGTGAGCGGGCCGGCCGGTCTCCGGTCGACCGCGGCAAGGGTGGCATGAAACGCTCGACCGGCGTCGACGGCTACGGCATCCCGCTCGGGATCATCGGCGCCCCGGCCAACCGGCACGACTCCCCACTGCTGCGGGAAACCTTCGCCGCGTGCAGCATCCAGCCGCGGCATCACTGGCCCGAGCGGGTCACCGCACACCTGGACCGCGGCTACGACAGCAACCGAACCCGTGACCTGCTCGAAGAGATCGGCTTCGACGCCAACATCGCCCGCAAGGGCGTGCCAGCCTCGGTCCAGATCGGCAAACGCTGGGTGGTGGAGAGGACCAACGCATGGATGAACGGCTTCGGCAGGATCCGCCGCTGCACCGACCGTAACGCCACAACCATCGACTTCTACCTGTACCTGGCAGCCGACGTGGTCTCAGCCGGTCAGGCCCGCGGGTGGCCGTGCGGTCCGGCGCCGGTGTACGCGGCGCCGGACCGGTGTGTCACATCGGGTTCCAGCCGTCGGTGCCGGCCAGGTACTTCTGCGGGGTGTAGTTGGCGGCCTGCGCGTCGCTCATCTGGGGACGGGTGCTGTTGACGGCCGCGCCGGGGCCGGTGTTCCGGTACTCGAAGAAGCGGGCGTTCTGCCAGGTGGCGTCGCCCATGTTGGTCCAAGGCCCGGTGGTCTTGACGGCGCGGTTGAGGGTGGACTCCCGGTAGAGGACCTGGGCACCCTGGCGCCAGGGCCGGCCGAGGTTGGTGTTGTTGCTGCCGGCGCCGTTGATGGTGGACCGGTAGAACAGGAAGCCGTACGTCTTGGCGTTGTCGGTGCTGGCGGCGGTGATCGTTCCGCCGGTGGAGCGCTTTTCGTAGATGGTGCAGGTGTTGAAGACGATGGTGCCGCCGCCGAAGATGAAGTCGGTGGTGCCCTCGATGTAGGAGTTGACCACGTAGGCGCGGGTACGGTCGTTGACCAGGAAGGTGTCCTGATCGCCGAGGAGTCGCACGTTGCGCAGCACCGCCCGGTCCGCGTTGAGGTGCAGGGCGACCGCCTGGTGCCCGCTGCTCGTCGAACTCTCGTCGAAGTCGTTGGCGATGGTCAGGTTCTCCGCGACGAAGTTGGCGCCGTCGACGAACATACTGGCGCTGCCCGAGGTGCCGTGGGTGCCGGCGGAGTTGTTGTAGACGATCGTGGTGTTCGACGGCGACGAGCCGAGGCCCTGGAGGGTGATGTGCGGCTTGTTCGACGGCACCCGCACCACCTGCCGGTACGTGCCCGCCTTGATGGTGATCACTCGCCGGGTGGTGTTGTTCGTCGGCACCGCGTCGATCGCCTCCTGCACCGTGCGGTACGTGCCGGTGCCGTCCGCGGCCACCGTCGGCCTGCTGGTGGGGGGCGTGGTGGTGGGTGCGGTGGTGGGGGTGGTGGTGCTGGTTGGGTTGAATCGCCATTGCATGCGGGCGATGTCGGAGCAGGGTTCTTGGATGATCGGGTTGTTTCCGGCGGTGGAGCCGTCTTTGTTGGCTATGCAGAGGTTGTTGTGGTTGCTGCGGAGTAGGAAGCGGTCGGTGACGGTTGATGGGGTGATGGTCCAGGTCTGGTTGTTGCTGGCTCCGCAGGTCCATTGCCAGAGTTGTTCGCCGGGGTTGGTGGAGTAGTTGGGTACGTCGATGCATTTGCCGCTGTTGACGTTGGTCAGGCCGTACGCGCCGTTTTGGGATACGGTGCGGAATTGTTGTGCGGTGGCGGTGGTGTCGCAGGCCACCTGCGTGAGTAGTGCGGCGTTGCTTGTTGCGGCACCGCTGACCACTACACACTTCCCACTGGAACCACTGGCCAGCGTGTAGACGCCGCCGGCGACCGGGGTGGCGGCGCCCGCCGGGCCGCCGAGTGCCACGAGGGTGACGGGAATGGCCACGGCCGCGGCAGTGACTGTGGACAGGACGCCGAGCCGGCGACCCGAAGGTGCTCTCACCATTTCTGATCCTCGATATCTCACGGTACGGCTGAGGGGTCGAGGCGTGGGGCTGGCCGCGTCGTCAACTGCTGCCAGCCCCACGCCGACGTCGCCGTTACTGGCCGATGTTCGACTGCGGTCCGGCGTACGTCCTCACCAGGCTCGGGACCTGGGAGGCCGGGTCGAGCCGGTAGGAGTAGAAGCTGGACGGGGTGAACGCGGAGCCGCCGGTCTGCTGCTTGCCGCTGGAACTGACCACGATGCTGCCGGACTGCCGCAGCTCGGCGGCGGAGTCCTTGTAGTACGGGTCCTTCACGTTCTCGAAGTAGCAGTTTTCCAGGACCATCTTGGTGGCGCCCCGTGAGTAGTGCCCCTGCTGGGTGTTCTGCAGGTAGTTGTTGTAGAGGTGGGCGTAGGCCACGTTGTCGGTGCTGGGCATCCGGACCCGGGTGTCCCGGAACCAGTTGTGGTGGATGGTGATCCGGCTGGTGACGTTGGTGGTCCAGCCGATGCCGAAGGTCTTGTTGCCCTCGGCGAGCACGTTCCACGAGACGGTCAGGTTGGTGGTGTCCTTACGGCTGTCGATCAGGCCGTCGTTCATCCGGGTGATGTGGTTGTGGTCGATCCAGATGCGGTTCGCGGTGTCCATCTGGATGCCGTCGTAGTCGAAGTCCTTGTCGTCCGGGTCGTCGGAGGCCACCCGGGTGTCCCGGATCGTCAGGTTCCGGATGATGACGTTGCTGGTGCCGACGCCCAGGTAGAAGCCGCCGTTGACGATCTGGCCGTTCTTTCCGACGCCGACGATCGTCTTGTTGGACTTGACCGAGATCTCCTTGCCGTACGGCGAGATGGTGATCGCGCTGTTCACCCGGATGATGTGCGGGGAGTTGGAGCTGACATAGCGCTCCAGATCCGCCTGGTTGTTGACCGTGACGGTGGTGCCGCCCGCGCCGCCGGTGGTGCCGGCCGCGCCCGCGAACCCGTCCGGCGTGTTCGAGTACGGCACACCCGGGGCCGGTGGAGTGGTGGTCGGTGCGGTGCTGGTTGGGTTGAATCGCCATTGCATGCGGGCGATGTCGGAGCAGGGTTCTTGGATGATCGGGTTGTTTCCGGCGGTGGAGCCGTCTTTGTTGGCTATGCAGAGGTTGTTGTGGTTGCTGCGGAGTAGGAAGCGGTCGGTGACGGTTGATGGGGTGATGGTCCAGGTCTGGTTGTTGCTGGCTCCGCAGGTCCATTGCCAGAGTTGTTCGCCGGGGTTGGTGGAGTAGTTGGGTACGTCGATGCATTTGCCGCTGTTGACGTTGGTCAGGCCGTACGCGCCGTTTTGGGATACGGTGCGGAATTGTTGTGCGGTGGCGGTGGTGTCGCAGGCCACCTGCGTGAGTAGTGCGGCGTTGCTTGTTGCGGCACCGCTGACCACTACACACTTCCCACTGGAACCACTGGCCAGAGTGTACGTTCCACCGTTGGTCGGCGTCACCGCGGCGCCGGCCGGTCCCACCACGGCGACGATCGCCGCCGGTACCGCAAGCGCTGCGACGACGGCCGATGACGCGATGGCGACACGCCGCCCGGAGAATCTCTTTCTGAACATTCTCTTCCTCTGCGATAGATGTGAACTGAGTTGATGCCGTCGAAACGGCAGCCGGCATCGCCCCGTCAGATCCCGGTCGGGGCGTCTTTTCCCGTGCGTGCGGGACAGTGATGTGCGTGGCGATAGGACAGTTACCCTGATCTTTGCCATTGGCTGCCCATGCGAATGGCGGTCAGGGTTGAGTCCCTGCCCTGAGCCCATCCCTGCGGATGGGCGACGCGGCCGGCTCCGGCGCGTGCTCGAATAGCTAAGCACATGCCGCCGAGAGGCACCATATGTCAGTTGGGTTAAGCCCTGGATTCGTGCCGGTATCCGGTTCAAAGGCAGCATCGGGGCTGGTCGATCAGCATCCTGAGATGCGTGAACAGCACTACTCGAAAATCTTCGCCGGTTTGTGTTATCCGGCTTTCCCGGATGCGTCGCAGGCTAATGCACGGCATGGCGCGACTACCCGAGATGGTCGACAATCGCACCGCACGATACGGCGTACAGATTCGAAGGCAGGCTGCTTCGTCGTCAGCCGCCCAGGTCGGCGCCGACGCCTTCTTCGGTGCCCAGGTAAGAGGTCCGCGGAAGAGTGCCGTCTGTGGCCCGGCGCCCTTGGGCCACCGCCGGGTCGACCGAAAGCAAGGACGAGTCGTTCCACGCACCGCGGTCCCAGGAATTGCCCTCGGCGGAGACATCCGGGCCGAGCAGGGCCGGTCGTTGCCCGTTACCGACCGACAGATTGGCACGTGCCGTGCCCCGTCCGCCGCTGAGGTCGAACCCGTCGCCGCCGTTGCGATAGGCGGTGTTGTCGGCCAGGACCATCTCGCCGGTGTTTGCCTCGGCGCCGAACCCGTCGCCGCGGTTGTCCCAGGCGGCGTTGTTCCGTACCCGGTGCGCCGCCGACGGCGTGGTCTCGCCGCCGCCCAGGGAGAAGCCGAATCCGTTGCTGTCCCAGCCGGAGGCGTTCCACCGGTTCTGGCCGTTACCGTAGGACCAGTTGTTCTCGATGGTGATCGGGCTGTCGAAGGCGCCGAAGTCGAAGCCGTCGTCGGCGTTGTGGAAGGCCCGGTTGCCCCGGACCACGTTGCCACCGCCGTCACCGAACTTGATCCCCAGCCCGATGCCGGCGCTTCCGCCGGCCCGCGGGTCGTAGTTGCGGTAGAAGTCGCTGTCGAGCACCTGGTTGCCGATCGTTCCCGGGTCCCGCAGCGTCAGGCCCGAGCGGTAGTTGTCGTGCACGGACAACCGCCGGAACGTGGTGAACCGGCAGGAGTTGCACGTCCAGGCATGGCTTCGGGAACCGCGTACCTCCAGGTCCTGGACCGTCCAGAAGGCGGTGCGCTGGGTCACCGCATACTTGCTCGGGTCGACCCTGGACGCGTCCAGGGTCGCGCGCTCACCGCGATACCCGCTCAGGACGATCCGCTGATCGCGGGTGCCGTCGGTGTCGATCTCCACCGGCTGGATGAGCTGGTAGACACCGCCGCGCAGGGCGATGGTCTGGCCGGGGCGGACCACCTCGACCGCCCGGTTCAGTGTCGCGAACGGCCGCTGCCGGCTGCCGTCGGCGGCGTCGTCACCGTCGGGCGCGACGAAGATGTCCGCGCCGGTCACGCCGGTCACCGACGTGGGCCGGGCAGCGGCCGAACTGGCCGACGGAGTCGGGGACGGGCTCTCCGAGGCGCGGGACGGCGGGGCGGAGGTCGGTGGTACGGCGACCGGCGCGGCCACCGCGGGCACCGGCGCGGGGTCGGGCGTCAGATAGACCGCGTACGAGATCGCCCCCAGCGCCAGCACCGTCGCCGCGACGCCGGACACGGCCAGCTTGTGGGAGGTGAGCTTGTGCACCAGCCCCTGCGCCGGTAGGGCGGGCGCCGTCGCCGTGGCCTCGACCGCGGCCCGGACCGCCACGACGAGGGCGGCCGGCACCGGCGCCACGGCCAAGCCGTGGAGCAGCCACTGCGGCGGGACCAGTTCGCCCCGATGAGCGCCACACTCGGCGCAGTCACGGACGTGCCGGCTGAACCTCTTGCGCCACACCGAGGAGCGTTCGCCGTTCCACCTCCGCGCCAGTGCCGCCAGGTCCGGGCAGGCCACGCGCCCGCGAAGCGCGGCCTCGATCGTCCTGCTGGTCGCCAGCTGGCTGTGCATGCGCTGCAGCCGTACCGCCAGGTGTGGTTCGCCGAGTCCGAGCGTGTCGGCCAGGTCCGCGCGGCTCAGGTCACCGAGAGTCTCCTGCCACCACAACGCGAGCAGGTACCGGTCGTCGGACGTCAGCCAGCGGGACGCCTCGACCAGTTCCCGGCGCTGCCCGCTGAGCACGATCTCGTACACGGTGCGGTCGGCCACGTCGCCGGCGTGCGCAAGCTCGTCCGGTTCGGCGAGCGGCTCGACCGGAATCGGTGGCTGCCGCCGCAGGTGATCGCTGACCTGCCGGTAGGTGATCGTGGCGAGCCAGGAACGGAACCGGTCGGGATCACGCAGCTCCGGCAGGCCCCGGATTACGCGGATCATGCATTCCTGAGCGACGTCGTCCACGTCCGCGCGGTCACCCAGGACGCTCCGGACCAGGTGGTAGACCGACGGCAGCGACCTCGTCGCCAGTTCGGCGAGCGCCGCCCGGTCACCGGCCTGGGCCGCTTCGACCAGCCTCTTCACGCTTCGGATCACCAGGTCATCGTCGAGAGTTTGGGAGACAGGGTCTCGCCGACCTCGACGGAGAAGGTGCTCCGATTACCGAAACGTCGTGTCATCAGCCCAGCAGGCTAGCAGCCAGCCGGCGGCGCGGCTGCTGACCGCGTGATGGAGAAGGGGTCACGCCTTAGCTCGTAGGCGCTCCACCTTGTCCCCGTCCGGGAAAGCTGCTTCTATGACTGCCCCGACGAGGAGATCCGCTCAGAATCCAACGCCCGTTCCGCCCACCGTTGCTTCAACTCGGCAGTGATCTCGACCAACGTCGACGCGACACCCGCAGGGTCCCACAACATGTGAAGATGGTGGCCGTCCAAGACCCGAACTGGCCATTCCCGGTTTCTTGCCTCCCGAAGCTCATCGGCGTACGTGGCCCCGAAGGCTACGTAGCCGGCTTGGTTCGTTGCCCAACCGGCAGGGATGTCCACCTCCGCAGTGAGGTAATCCCAGGGCACTCGGCGCTGATCAGCCTCGACTCGCCGCCGGGTTTGCGGGTCGGGAAACAGGGCGGCGACATCCTCTTCCGGCCACCACTCGCTCCACAACGGTAGAAGGCCATCGGCGCCGACCCGATCCTGGAGCATCGCGATCGACGCCGCTGGTGCGACCGGTATGCGCCCGTTCTCCGGCGGCAGCACGGCATCAAGAAATACGGTTGCCCGTACCGGGCGCGAAGCCACGAGCGCGGGTACGTACAGGCCGGCGTTGCTATGCGGAACCAGGACCAGCTCGCCGAGACTAGGTATGGAGTTCTCCAGTGCGCGTAGCACCTCTTGAGGAGAGAACAGCGGGTCCCGTGGGAGCGAAGGAACGATGACGGCATACCCGCGCGCCGTGAGTGCGGAGGCGACTGGAGCCCACGCCACGGGACCGAGAAACGGGCTCGATAGCAGTACGAAGGTTCGCTCCATCGCTCACCTCTACCACAACACGACATCCGAGTGCGGCAACCGAGTTTGTCATCGGTGTGCGTCGTTGGTTGTTGGGGATGTGTGGTGTCGGGTCGGCATCCCCGCTAACGGTCGAGGCTCCGGACGGTGTCCGGTCGAGGAGGCGTCGAACAGGCCGTGGATGGCTATGGCGTACAGGTCACGTTGGTGTTGCTGTTGGTCTTGGTGAACGCGGTGTTCGCGGGCAGCGAGATGGCGTTGGTGTCGCTGCGGGAGAGCCAGCTGCAGCGCTTGGAGCGCACCTCCCGGGCGGGACGGGTGTTGGCGAGGCTGGCGCGGGACCCGAACCGTTTCCTCGCCACCATTCAGATCGGCATCACCCTGGCCGGGTTCCTGGCCTCGGCGGCTGCGGCGGTGTCACTGGCGGCGCCGCTGGTGGGGCCGCTGGGGTTCCTGGGATCGGCGGCGGAGCCGGTCGCGATCGTGCTGGTCACCATCGTGCTGACCTTCGTCACCTTGGTGCTGGGTGAGCTGGCGCCGAAGCGGATCGCGATGCAGCGGGCGGAAGGGTGGGCTCTGCTTGTCGCCCGCCCGCTGGACGCGTTGTCGGCGTTCTCCCGTCCGGTGGTGTGGCTGTTGGGCAAGGCCAGCGATGCGGTGGTGCGGCTGACGGGCGGAGACCCACGGGCCCGCCGTCAGGAGGTCACCACCGAGGAACTGCGGGACATCGTCGCCGCGCAGCGTAACCTCACCCCCGAGCACCGCATGATCATCTCGGGGGCGTTCGAGGTGGCCGAGCGGATCCTGCGGGAGATCCTCGTCCCGCGCCGCGAGGTGGTCACCCTGTCCGAGTCGCTGACCGCGCCGCAGGCGCTGCGCGAGTTGGGCCGATCGGGGCAGACCCGCGCGCCGGTCGTGGGCCGCGCCGGCCTCGACGACACCGTCGGCGTGGTGCACATGCGTGACCTGCTCGACCAGGAGGGCTCGGTCGCCGAGCACGTCAGCCCGCCGCTGTATCTACCGGAGACGTTGAAGGTCACCGAGGCGATTCGGGAGATGCGGTCGCAGCGGCAGCAGTTCGCCCTCGTGGTGGACGAGCGTGGCGCCATCGACGGCATCGTGACGATGGAGGACCTGGTCGAGGAGATCGTCGGGGAGATCTACGACGAAACCGACCGGGATGTGCAGGCTGTGGTGCGGGAGGCGGACGGGTCGCTGCTGATGTCGGGTGGTTTCCCGCTGCACGACCTACCGGACGTGGGCGTCGACCTGGACGAGGACACACTCGAGTCCGGCGACTGCACCACAGTGGCGGGCCTTGTCCTGGCACACCTCGGTCACATCCCCAAGACGCCCGGCGAAGTGGTCGAGCTGCCGGGTCTGACCGCCGAGGTGGTCGAGGTGACAGGCCAGGCCATCACCCGCGTACGCCTGCGGACCACACCGCGGCGGCCCGATGGCCATGACACTAACGAAACCGAGGTGGATTCTTGACCGGGCAGCTCCTCGACGTGCGGGTGGTCGGTTTCACCACCGCGGACGCCGACCACGAACGCAACTCGATCCCCGGCACCGTGCTGTGTGACAACATCCCCACCACCCGGGGCCCGGCGGCTCACCCCGCCGGGCCCCGGGTGGACGGACGGCCGGGCCGAGGGAAGGTTTCTGCCACTCGGTCAACCCGTCGACGACCTCGTTGGGATCGTGGAGATCGTTCGCAGCCCTGCCAAACAGCGACTACGGACCTGTATTGCCACCACCCGCACAGCCTGCGGCATCTCGACCCCCGTTAATTAACTTCCAAGAGCCGCCATCCGGCGAAGGCCCTCGTCGACGGTGATCGTCGGCTGGTATTCCAGGTGGGTCCGGGCGCGCGTGATGTCGTAGACGCGGTCGCGGCCCATGAAGGTGACGATCCATTGAGTGAGCGGTGGCGGCGTGGCACTGCGGCGGGCCTTGGCGACGGTTTCCATGATCGTGGCGATGGCCGACGCGATCGCCCGTGGGTAGCTGCTGCTTCTGCTCACGTCGAGGCCCCGGGTGGCAAGCAGTGGGGTGAAGAAACTGCGGGCCGGCCGGGGGTTGCCGTCGGTGACATAGCAGACAAGGCCGTGGTCTCCCCGCGTCATGGCCAAGGCGACGGCGTGGGCAAGGTTGTCGAAGTGGCAGAAGTCGACCGTGTGCTGCCCGCCGTCGATCCAGGCGAACCGGCCGGCCTCGACAGAGTCGACGAACCCTTGCAGGTTGCCAGCCGTGCCGTGGCCCCAGAGGAAGGGCGGTCGGAGGATCACCAGCGCGGTCTCTGCGTGCGGGAGCGCAAGAAGCTCCTGCTCGGTGCGCAGCTTGACTCGGCTGTAAGCGATGTTCGCCCGGCCTGTGTCGGAGGTCTCGTTCACGATGTTCAGGTGTTTGGTGCCGGTGGAGACGCTGGCGGCCGAGAGCAGGACGAAGCGTTTCACCCCTGCGGCTACTGCGGCCTGGTACAGGGCGCGGGTGGGCAGCAGATTGCGTTCGACAAACAGTTCGTCGGATCCCCAGAACTCCATGAAGGCCGCCGCGTGGACCACAGCGTCGACGTCGTAGAGGGTGTTCAGCCACGCCGGCGCGCCGTCGCCGGTCCGGATGGCCTCCGTCAGGTCACCGCGTACCGGCCGCGCACCGGCGGCCGCGACCGCCTTCGCTGCCGAGGTCGACCTCGCGAGCGCGTACACGGTGTTCCCGTCGGCCACGAGCCTACGGATGATCACACCGCCGGCAGAGCCCGAGCCGCCCGTGAGAAATACGTCCATGAGATCCCTCCACCACCGAGAAGCGTTCTGTTGACGCTGTCACCTCAACAGAGTGTGCGCAGTTGAGCTGACAATGTCAACCGATGGGTTGACATTGTCAACTAGATAGCATGGTGTGGTGATCAGTCGCGTTGAGTCCGCTGCCGCCACCCGTCGTTCACTGCTCGACGCGGCGGCCGGATTGCTGGACGAGGGCGGACCGGAGGCGGTGACGCTGCGGGAAGTGGGTGCGCGGGCCGGCGTGAGTCGCGGAGCGCCCTACCGGCACTTCGTCGATAAGGGCGACCTGCTGACCGCGGTCGCGGCGGAGGCATGGGATCGGTTGGCGGATCGGGCCGTCGAATTGGCCGCCGATCCTCTGACCCCGGCGGAGGAAAAGCTGCGGAAAATGCTCGCCGGGCTACTTGCCGTCGGCCGCGAGCAGCCGCATCTTTACCGGCTGATGCACCAGGCGCCCGCCGGTGACGAGGTGCTGCGCGCGGCGTCGCGAAGCCAGGGCCCGTTCGTGGCGGTCCTGAGTGATCTGGTGGGCGAGGACCAGGCCCATCGCTACGGGGCGCTGCTGCTCACCAGTGTGCACGGGATAATCGGGATGGAGGCCAGCGGTCAACTCACCGCCGACAAGTGGCACACCGACGCCGACGACATCCTGACCCTCCTGACCGGAATGATCGGTGATCGCTGAGTACGGACACTGACGCCGCCGGATGCCACGGGCCCACCGCGGGCCACGGCCCGCGGGTCAGGACAGCCGCGTGCCGCCGGAGGGCAAGGTCGTTCCGTTCACGACCCTGCTGCTGGGTCACCGCGACGAAGAGACGGTACGCATGCGGCAGGACATCGCCCGGGCATTGCACAACGGCCGGTGAGATCCCACATCGCGACCGTCGCCGTCCGCTCATCGGCGTAGCCGCACGTCATTGCGGGGCGCGTCCCGTTGGCGCTCGTAGTCGGCGACCGTGGGGACGACGGGGAGCACGAGCAGCAGGACCAGGTACACCACGGCGAGTAGACCACCGGTGACCAGGCTCAGCAGCGCCGCAACGCCACGAGCTTCGGATCGGTCTGCATGCTGCTACCTTGTCAGAACAAGGTAGCTGTGGCAGTGCAAAGTCCCCGCGATCTCCTGTCCGCCGAGCGGGTTGGCTCTGCGGAGACCGTCGCCCGAAGAGGGTTCTCGCTGATGAAACTAGTTGGGTGACGAGGAACGAGACCGACCCATGCCCAGTGCCGCCTCGACGATCCGGACGGCCTCGGTGGGGTCGATACCGACACTGGTGATGACCGCCGCGTAGTCACGGGCGGCGCTGCGGGCCCGATCGAGGGCCGGCTCGCCGGCGGCCGAGACGAACGAGCCGGCCCGCCCGTGGGTCTCGATCAACCCGGCCTCCTCCAGTTCCCGGTACGCCCGACCGACGGTGTTCACGGCGAGGCCGAGATCGGCCGCGAGCCGGCGGATCGTCGGCAGTCTCGTGCCGACGGCCAGCGAGCGGTCCTGGATCTGCCGGGCGAGCTGGGCCCGCAGCTGCTCGTACGGCGGCGTCGGCGAGGCCGCGTCGATGACGATCATCGGGCGGCCATGGCGCGCCGTGCCGCCGTCCCGGCGCCCGGGGTCCGGGTCTGGATCAGGCCGAACGCGATGGCGCCCGCCACCACGAGCACCAGCGAGACGGCGTTCCACCAGCCGAGCGATTCCCCGTACAGGAAGATGGCCGGCAGCGACCACGTCAGGCTGGGTGTGACGAGGGCACGGGCGTCCTCGATCCGCATGATGACATCGGCGGTGAGCGACGCCTCGTCCTCCGCCACGGCCGGGCTTGCCAGCACCTGGCGCAGCTGCATGACAGTGCCGACGCCGGTGCCGGCGAGGCCCATCAGCACGACGATCGCCCCGTACCGCAGGTCGGGGTCCGAAACCGGCAGCACGCTCACCGCGAGCAACGCGGCGCCGGTGAAGGTGGCGACGGTGAAGACGGCGTACGGTCGACTGAGCACCACTGGCCAGCCGAGCTCGACCGGATGGGCGACCCGCCGGGACAGCTGCCCGCCGGCCCGCTGGTCGGCACGCCGCACCCACCAGCCGAGCAGCCACTGCGCGGCCAGCAACCCGACCACCAGCGCCGTCAACACCAGCAGGGGCAGCCAGGAGGACGCGGCGTAGGTGAGTCGAGACGCGTGCGTGAGTGCCGCGCCGACCAGAAACCCGGCCAGCAGGAGACTGTCGGCGAGCCTGGCACGTCGGCGCACCGCCAGCCGTGCCGCGAGCAGCGGAGTCGGCTCGACGTCGGCCAGGCCGTGCCGGGCCAGCCACCGCCTGGTCTCCGTGTGATCTGCCTGTCGCATGTCACCACCTCCGACTGTCGCAAGCTTTGTATCAACAGGTTGAGTCATAACATGCGACAATGTCAACCCCGAGTCCGTAGGTTCAGGGTGCGAGTCCCTGGCGGCCTATGCGCCCCACCCACCTCCTGCTCCACCTCGGTGGGGATCGGCGCGGCCACATCCGTGTTGGACAGATAGGCGGGCCAGGCCGCCCGCGCACGCCGGTGGCCGCACGACCACGGGAGAAACATCGCTGCCCCCGGACGGGGGTGCCCTTTTCGCGTCCCGGGTGGTTTGCTAGGCACCCTACGATGAGCAATCAGCCCTTGACTGGCTGAGGTCGCCGTGTGGTGCGGGGGATTCATGGCGGGCGTGCGGATATTCATCAGTCACACGTCCGACATGGCCGCGTATCCGGATCGGGAGGCCTCGTTCGTGCGGGCGGCGATCGACGCGGTGAACCGGGCGCAGCTCGTTCCGGTGGATATGGCCTTCTTCGCGGCACGCGACAGCCAACCTGCCGCATTCTGCCAAGAGCAGGTCCGGGCGTGTGAGGTGTACGTGGCGGTGGTGGGGTTCCGCTACGGATCGATCGTGCCGGACGCGTCGGTGTCGTACACCGAGCTGGAATTCCAGACGGCAACCGAGGCGGGCCTGACGCGGCTGGTGTTCCTCCTCGACGAGAGCCTCGACCTGCCACCCACCGTGATGGACACGGACCGCTCACGCATCGATGCGTTCAGAGCTCGACTTAGCGACGCCGGCTTGATCCTGCGCCGATTCTCCACCGTGGACCGGCTCGGATTCGAACTGTTCCACGCCCTGACCGAACTCGACCCGAACAACGCCGGTGCAGCGGCACGCGACACGCTGCCAGCCGAGCAGATCGTGTTCGTCGGCCGGGACCGTGAACTGGAGCGGATCACCGCTGCGGTCACCGGCACCACCGAACGGGGCGGTGCGGTCACGATCCACGCCATAGACGGCATGCCCGGAATCGGCAAGACCGCCCTCGCGGTGCGCGCCGCACACCGGCTGGCCGACCGATTCCCGGACCGGCGGTTCTTCGTCGACCTGTACGGCCACACCCCCGGCCACGAACCCACCGACCCCGCCGACGCCCTCGCCACCCTGCTACGCGCCGACGGCCTCGACCCCCGCCAACTTCCCGACGGCCTCCAGGCCCGCTCCGCCCTGTGGCGCGACCGGATGCACGGCAAACGCACCCTGCTCGTGCTCGACAACGCCCGGTCAACAGCACAGGTACGACCACTGCTCCCCGGCACCGGCGATGCGCTGGTGCTCATCACCTCCCGGGTCCGCCTGGCCGACCTGCGCGAAGCCACCCACCTCGACCTGCACCTGCTGACCCCGGACAACGCGGTGGCGATGTTCCTCAGGCTGGCCCCCCGCGCCGCCACGGAATCCGACACAGTCGCCGAACTGGCCGAGGTGTGCGGGTTCCTGCCGCTGGCGATCGCCATCACCGCGAGCCGATTCACCGGCCGGCCCACCTGGACGATCACGGACCTGCTTGTCGAGCTGCGCGCCAGCGGGCGAGTGCTGACCGTCAGAGGCGAAGACGCCACCGTGCGCGCCGCGTTCGACCTGTCCTACCGGCATCTACCGCCGGACCGGCAGCGGTTCTTCAGGCTCCTCGGCCTGCACCCGGGCGTCGACATCGACACCTTCGCCGCCGCCGCGCTCACCGACACCACCTTCGACGACGCCGCCGAACACCTCGACGAACTGTACGACGACCACCTTCTCGACGAGCCGGTACAGCGCCGCTACCGCATGCACGACCTCATCCGCGCCTACACCCACACCCTCGCCACCACCATCGAAGCACCGGACGTACGCGATGAGGCCGTGGAACGGCTCCTGGACTACTACCAGCACACCGCCGGCCACGCCGACCGGCTCATCGCCCATCACACCCGCCCCGCCGCCACGACAACACCGGCGCCAGCCTTCTCACCCGACCTGTCCTGCTGGGACACTGCCGCCGACTGGCTCCGCGTCGAACGCACGAACATGCTCGCCTGCCTGCGCCACACCACGACCCGCCACCAGCATCACCGCGTGGTCGGACTCACCGCCGGTCTGGCCAACCTGCTGCGCGCGGAGGGTCCCTGGACCGTCGCCGCCGACCTGCACCAGCACGCCGCCGCGCACGCCGCCCGGGTCGGCGACCGGCTCGGCCACGCCAACGCTGTCACCGACCTGGCGGCCATGCGGTGGCTGACCGGGCACTACCCGGCCGCGGATGCCCTGCTCCGCCAGTCCCTGGGCATCTACCGCGAGCTCGACGACCGGCTCGGCCAAGCCCACACCCTCACCGAGCTGGGAATCGTCCGGCGGCTGACCTCGGCGGACTATCCGGGCGCAGACGACCTGCTCCGCCAAGCCCTGGACCTGCACCGCACACTCGGCAACCAGCTGGGTCAGGCCTACGCCCTCACCCAGCTCGGGATCCTGCGGTGGCGGACCGGAAACTACCCAGGCGCAACCGACGTGCTGGAACAAGCCCTCGATATCTACCGCGGGCTCGACCACCGACTCGGCCAGGCCAACGCCCTCTACGGGCTGGGAGCCGTGCGGCGGCTCATGGGGGACTACCCGGGCGCGGAACACCTGCTGAGCCAAGCCCTCGACCTGCACCGCGCACTCGGTAATCAACTCGGCCAGGTCAACACCGTTCACCGACTGGGCAGCGTACGGCGGCTGGTCGGCGACTACCCGGGCGCGGACACCCTCCTGCGCCAGGCCCTGAACATCTACCGCGAACTCGGCGACCGGCTCGGCGAAGCCAGCGCCCTCACCGACCTGGGAATCGTCCGGTGGACGACAGGGGACTACCCGGACGCGGACACCCTGCTGGGCCAGGCCCTGGACATCTACCGCGAACTCGATCACCCACACGGTCAGGCGTACACCCGCGGCCACCTCGCAGTGGTGCGGTACCTCACCGGGGACTACGTCGCCGGCGAACATCTCCTCACGCCGGCACTCACCGCCCTGCGCGACGTCGGCGCACTCGACGACGAGGTCGAAGCGCTCAACCACCTCGGCGTCCTGCGCCGACTCGCCGGACACCCCGACCACGCCCGCGCCCTGCACCATCAAGCCCTCACCGTCGCCCGCCACCACGGTTACCGCCGTGAAGAGGCACGCGCCCTCGAAGGCATCGGCCGTGCCACCGCCGACCTGGGCGACCCCACCGCCGCCGCCACTCACCTCCAGCAGGCCTTGCACCTGTACCGAGAACTAGGCGCCCCAGAAGCCGCCCAGACGGCAACCGACCTCGCCGCTGTCGAGCAGCGGACCCGACCGTGCGACCCGCCACGTGACAAGGACTCCGGAGCCAGGGCCGGGTGACAACCGTCCCGCACCGGTCGGTACAGGTGCGTACCCGTCGATCAGCGCAGAGGCGATCAGCTCATGGCCCAGACGTCGTCATCGTCTGGGAAGACGTTAGCGGCAGCCGAGCTGCTCGGAAAGTCGGACGACGTCGGCGCGGCTGACTCCTCGTCGACACGATCCCGCAACGCCTGCTCGACAACGAGTCGGACGCTGTCTTCGTCGACCTCGGGAACGACGTCGCCGGCCTGCCACTCCTTCTCCCGTTGCGCGATCCGCCCGAGCAGCTGCTTCTCCTTGCCGCGGAACTGACTCGCGCGCTCGAAGTCCTGCGCATCGATCATCGCCTCCTTCTCCCGGCGTACCTGAGCGCAGCGTTCGTCGAGTTCGATCAGATCGGACGGCCGTGCCATCCGCCCGATCCGTACCTGGGCGCAGGCCTCGTCGATGAGGTCGACAGCGTTGGCAGGCAGGCGCCGCTCGTGGAAGTACCGGTCGGCCAACCGCACCGCCTCGGACAGCGCCGAGTCCGTGATGCTGACCCCGTGGTGCGCCTCGTAGCGGTCGCGCAGCGCGACGAGCATGTCGTAGGCGGCCCGTGGGCTCGGTGGCGTGACGGTGATCTCCTGGAGGAGGCTGATCAGGCGAGGGTCGTTGCGCATGATCCGCCGGACCGCGTCGGCCGACCCGGTGGAGATGAGCTGCATCTCTCGGCTGGCCAGCAGCGCGCGGATCGTTCCCCAGACGGTCGCCGCGTCGCCGCGCGGCGTACCGAAGATGAGCTCGATGTCCTCCACGAACAGCAAGATGTTTCCGCCGTTGCCGCGCAGCGCCAGGTGGACATCTTTGAGCCGTTCCTCCATCTCTCCGTGCGAGCGCGAGCCTGCGGCGAGCGCGGCCAGGTCGAGGGCGTAGAGCTGTTTGTCTCTCAGGGTGGCGAGCACCTCGCCCTTGACAATCTTCTGAGCGAGCCCTTCGACAACGGCCGTCTTGCCGACACCTGGCTCGCCGATCAGCACCGGATTGTTCTTGGCGCGGCGCGACAGCACCTGCACCACTCGCTCGACCTCCTTGTCCCGGCCGATCACCGGATCGAGCCTGCCCTCGCGGGCAGCCCGGGTCAGATTTCGCCCGAACTGGTCGAGCACCGGGTCGCTCGGCGTGGCCGGCACGGTCGCAGTGAAGCTCGGCGTGGCCGACTCCTTGCCGCCGGGTGCCGGGTCACCGCCCGGATTGCCGGAAAGTAGCTTGAGCACCTGCTGGCGAACGGAGCCGAGGTCAGCGCCGAGATTGATGAGCACTTGGGCACCGACCCCCTGACCCTCGTGAAGCAGCCCGAGCAGGATGTGTGCCGTACCGAGGTAGTTGTGGCCGAGTTGCAGCGCCTGCCGCAGCGACAGCTCCAGCACCTTCTTGGCCTGTGGCGTGAAGGGGATGTGTCCCTCCGGCACCTGCTCACCCCGGCCGATAATTCCCTCGACCTGCTGGCGGACGCCTTCCAGGGATACGCCGAAGTTGCCCAGCGCCGTTGCCGCCACGCCCTCACCCTCATGGATCAGACCCAGCAGGAGGTGTTCCGTACCGATGTAGTTGTGGTTGAGCGCCCGGGCCTCTTCCTGGGCTCGGACCACGGCCACCCGTGCCCGGTCGGTGAACCGTTCGAAGGACCGTTCGAAGAACCGTTCGAACATCGGGACTCCTTCGCTGGAGGAGATGCGATCAGCTTTCGCCGGTCAACGCGGCGAGGTCCCGCTCGGCCCACGCCACGGTCGGCACGTCACTGTCCAGAAGACGGCCGGCGTGGATCAACTCGCGCAGCAACGCGACCGCCTCCGCCCGCGCACCGAGGCACGCCAGGTTGCGGGCGAGCATGTGCTGCGTACGCAGGGTGTCGGGGTGGGTCGGGCCGAGCACCCGACGGCGGTCCGGTAGCAGGATGCGTAGCATCGCGGCGGCCTCGGTGCGAGACCCGGCTTCGCCCAGATTCACCGCGAGAAACTGGCGGGTGCGCATCGTCTCCTCGTGGTCGCCGCCGTAGGCGCCGGACTGTTCCTCCAGTAGCTCACGCAGCAGATGTGCTGCCTCGCGCGGGTTGCCGGCTGCGCCGATCGCATGGGCGGCCAGCCGACGGGTGCGTTGCGTGTCCGGCTCGTCGGGGCCGAGGATGCGCGTCTGCTCGGCGGCCACGGCTTGGAGATCCGCCAGCGCCGCCGGCCACTGCCCGGCCGAGGCCAGGGCCGCGGCCTCGTCGAACCGCCGGCGCAACGCCGCAGCGGCCACTGTCGCGAAGGCACGGTTGCGCGACAGCACCAGGCTCCCGGCGGTACGGGAGCTGCGGCTCAGCGGGGTGGGCAGGCTCTGCCGACTCAACCGCTCCCGCAGACCATGGTAGAGGTTCTCGAACGTGACGAATTCGGACTCGCTGTCGATGCCCTCGTTCAGCACACTGAGCAGCCGCCCGGTGAAGGCGGTGTGCTCCTCGCCCGGCAGGAACAGCGCGACATTGTTCGCCTGCGCCGAGGTCAACAGGCAACAGCCCTCGATTTCGAGCTGACCCAGCAGTGCCTCGGTCGGAGCGGCGAGTTCGTCGCCGAACGCCCGTCCGGAGAAGCAGCAGTCCAGGATGATGACCTTCGCCTGGGCTGGGCTGTCCAGCACGATCTTGCGAAGAGTCTCGTACTTCAGGGACGCGAAATCCGGCTCGTCGGGATCGGTCTCGTACATCGCCAGATACAGCTCGTGCCGGGGGCCGGCCTTGATGCCGTGGCCGGCGAAGTACACGAGCAGCAGATCCTTGGCCTGCTCGGCCGACGTCCGCAGCTGCCGGCCGAGGGCGGGCAGGCTCATCTCGTCCAGCAGCACGGCACAGCGCGACCTCGGCACGATGCCGAAGTCCGGGTCGGTCAGGGCCGTTTCGAGATCGGTAATGTTGCGCGTGACATGGGGAATGTCGGGCAGCCGGTCGGCGTCGTGGTAGCGGGACGAGCCGAGCAGCACGATCGACGAACGGTCAGGATCCGGCGGGCTGGTCACTGTGCTCCCCGGCGGTCAGCTCACGCAGCATCCGCTCGATGGCGTCGGTGCGGGTGTTGCGGGCGTCCAGCACGATGGTCCGCCCTCCGCCGCGCTGTTGGCGGATCTCAATGCGTACCGCCCGGTTGCGGGCCCGGGAGAGCCAGACGCCGAGCGCGCCGGCCAGCACGGTGATCGCCCCTCCGGAGCCGACCGCGATCGTCAACGCCTCGACCAGTCCACCCAGCTCGCCCTGGCGTGGCGTGCGCTTGTGCAAAGAGACCAGCGGCCGCAGATCGGGCTCTGTCACGAGCCAGTCGCACAGATCCTCGTAAAGGGGCTCGACGCCGCTTTCATGCGTGTTCTCGTCGGCAGAAAGGGTGAGGTACATAGCACTCCCGATCCTCCACCATCGGCGTGTCGAATGTGCGTCGTGTCAGGGCCGATAGCGTCGGATCACCGTACCCGTCGCACGGTAAGGCCTGCCACCGCGCTTTATCGCCGATCGATGGAGATGGTCCCGTCGATACTGGGGTCGGCGCGCCACACCGTCTCGGGAGCTGCGACAACGCGGCGGCCGCACACATCAGCGCCGGAACGACGGTCGGAATGCCGACAGGCTGATCCCGTAACGCTCGGATGCGCTCGATATTCGTGACCCGCGCCGCATCCGCCTAATGGCCTGACCCTGCTCATACTCGCGCTTCTTCAAACCCCCAGGCCGTAGCTCAGTCGAGCAGTCCCGGAACCTGCTCCCGAAGCATGGCCATCACCCGCGACAGCCCGGCGTCCAGGTCGTCGCCTTCCCACCGCACGAGTTTCTCGCCCAGCGGCTTGCCCGACACCAGCACCGTCCAGCGCTCTCGTTCGCGATCGCCGTCCATCCTGACGACGGCGAGCAAGTCGCGATCCCCGGACGGGAGCACCAACGGCGATTCACGCCACCGGTGCACCGAAACGGCACAGCCGGTTTGACCATCCACAACGGCCACCACGCGCACTCTCGCGGTTACCCCCGGTGGGGCACCTCCTGCCGGGGCGGTGGCTGGATGCACCTCACTCGCGACGGAATCCTGCCATGACTCGCACCGCACCTCAGGGGCGAGCCGCGGCGGGTTCACCGGCTCCCCGCTGAGGCACCCGAGCCCCAGGACTGTCAGCGCTGCCACGAGCCGCGGGTTTGTCGTCCTGCGAGGCGACGGGAGGCGAGCTGGCGCACTCAGATCGATGACGGGCATAGGGCAAGCTATCCGATGGGTGGGTGACCCGTTCGTACCGACGCGGCCGTCAACGGGCCGGTAAACCATGTCGCCCAGCGGGCCTCATGAGCCCCGCCGAACGCATGTGAGGTGCCCGGATTGTTGTCCGGGCACCTCAGGTCAATGCAGTGCTGTCAGGGTGGCCGGACGTGGGCGGGTCGTCGTGGACGAACTGCCCGCGACGATCGGCTATTCACCGAACTCCTACCCGCTCGGTGAATCGTGTGTGCGGCGACGCTAACGGCGCGTGCTGAAGCGCCATTGAAACCGTCGGCTCCTTGAGGCGGTTCCCGACCGCGGCCGCTTCAGGTCCACGTCAGCGCGGTTTCAGCCCCGGTACGCACGCTGAGCACCAGCTCGTTGAGCCGAATTTCTTCGCGACAGATCGAGGAGTAGGCAGATGGACCTTTCACGCCGTCAGGTGCTGGCGGTCGCCGGGTTGGGTGCCCTGGCGACCCTGGCCCGGACCGAGATCACACACCGGACGCCGGCTGTTGCCGCGGCGTCGGATGCGTTGGTGGGCACCGGAGTGCTCCCGTTGGTCCGGGACCGGATCGAGATCAACCAGGAATGGGCGGACGAGTTCCGGGCGGAGCTCGCCGAGCGGCAGGTGGCGCCGGGGACGACGGTGTGCCTGGTCGCCCGCAAGATCGTGCACGCGCCGAACTACACGCTGAAACTGGCGAGGTATCCGCTGGTCGTCGTCGCGGACAGCTACGACGGTCGGGGCGGTGCGCTCGACACGACCGAGTACGACACGGCCGGGGCCACCGCGGCGCCGATCACGCTTCTGGCCAAGCAGGTTGTCCGCGCCAGGTTGGTCGCGGCCGGGCAGATCGGCGGGACCGGCGAGTCGGGTGCGCCGGGCGAGGATGGCGAGCCGTCCGAGAGCGGGTTCGAGAACGGCAGGCCGGTCTGTTACAGCCACGGGGGCAACGGTGGCCGGGGCGGCAATGGCGCGCCGGGCGAGCCCGGCGGCAACGGTGGTGCGATCGCGACGTACACCATCGGCGTGCAGGGGGCGGTGCAGATCGTCAACGGACCTGGCCCTGGTGGCGTCGGTGGTGTCGGTGGTCCAGGGGGAGCCGGGGGCGCGGGCGGGGGCGGGTGCCGGCCGGGCCGGGCCGGTACGCCCGGCATGCAGGGCCCCACCGGGCCGTCCGGCGTTGCCGGCGCGGTCAGCCAGACCGTGCTGAACGAGGCCGACTGGTGGCGGCAGGTGTGGGTCACCCTCGGCGCAGCCGTCGCCGAGCAGTGGGGCGATTACCGTACCCGGGTCGGCGAGTACCGTTTCCGGACGTACCTGCCCGGCGACGCGCCCTCGGTTCGTGAGATCGCCCGCACCGAGGTGGGCTCCGCGCTCGCGATCTACGCGCTGGCGGCTCCGGCGAAGTTCACGGCCAGCCGGGCCCGGACCCTCTCCGGATACCTGGACAACGCACTCACTCCGATCGGTCTGAGCTACCAGCAAGACCTGAGACCGGACTTCGACTTCTTCGAAAACTTCATCACCGCCTACCAGGGGCGTCGCGACGCGCTGTTCCAGAACACGCTCGCACTGCTGCTCAACGTCAACAGCACGGCCGACAAGAGCCAGCTGGCGGCGGCGCTGCGGGCCCATGCGGCGGGGATGGCAGCGGCCGCGCAGAAGGACTACGAACTGGCCGCCAGCAAGCTGAACCAGGCGAATCTGGTCCTCGACCAGGCACGCAGCAAGCTGGCAACGATCCAGGCGGAGCTGCGGAAGATCATCGACGATCACCGTCGGGACCAGGCCGAGATCGACTTCGGCGACTTCGTCAAGGGCGTGGTCGGGGTGGTCGGCGCGGTCGTCTCGATCGTCACGGCGGTCGCGAGCGGCGGATCGAGCGTGGCCGCGTACCTCGCCGTGATCGGTCTGGCGGCAAGCACGGCGAGCGTCGCCGGGGAGGCCGCGAGCGGCATCTACGTCGACGTGACGGACCCGGCGAGCCCCAAGCCCACAGCGGAGGCCAAGGACAACTCCGGCGGACTCAAGGACGTCTTCACGGGCACCGTCAAGCTGGTCGACAAGGGCAAGGCCCTGGCCGAGTTGTTCGCGGCCGACGGCGACGACGAGTTCCGCGCCAAGGAACGACAACTGTTGATCAAGGCGTTCGACGCGACCTTCGACGTCAACATGCGCATCATCGACGTCGAGCACGCCGCCCTCGCCGCGGAGAGCGCGCGCCTGAAGTGGGAGGTCTACAAGGCTGACGCCCTGACGTTGCAGAACCTGCAGAGCGGGTTCGAGGACGACCTGGAGGTGCTGACCCGGGTCGCCCGCGCGGTGCTCCGGCAATTCCAGACCTACGTGGACCACTTCATCGCCTACGGGTACCGCCGGGACCGCGCGTTCGACCTCTACACCCTCAGCTCGCCACCCCAGGCGCCCCGGTTCCCGTTCGACTACGGATACCTGCACCCGGACGAGGAGGAGTACGCCTACCGGGCGCTCAGCAACGGCGATGCCGGCCAGGGCCTCGAACTCCTGGAGAAGTACGTCACCTCGCTGGCCCAGTTCGAGCCGGCCCAGCTGCGAGAGGAGTACGACGACTACTGGACCACGCTCAGCTTCGACGGCAACGTGGCGGTCTCGATCACCGACCCCGATACGCTACAGAGCTTGAAGGGATCCGGGAGCACCTCCTTCATCGTGGACCTGGCGGAGTTCCTGCCGCACACCGAGCTGAAGATCGGCCGCGCCGAGGTGGCGCTGATCGGCGCGACCACCAAGCCGACCCACCCGTGGGTGCAGGTGGAGCTGGAACACTGCGGCGCCGCCACGAACCAGCGACGCGACGGCACCCTCGTCACCGTCGACGCGCCGTTGCGCAGCGAGGCGTCACCGGCCCAGATCGTCGGGATCAACCCGGATGACCTCGACGAGTCCGACAAGCAGGTGTTCTGGGGGCGCAGCCCCGCCGCACGCTGGCGGATCACCATCACCCCGCAGGCCGCGACCGCGGCCGGACTCGACCTGACGAACCTGACGGAGATCCAACTGGCGGTCAAGTACGCGTACCACAACCCGACCAGTTCGGTGCAGCGCGACGACCAGCAGTAGCAGCTGTCCGGTCCGGGTCGTCCGTCCTGCCAGGGACGGCCCGGACCGCATCCGGTCCGGGCCGGCTGGCCCGGCCATTCACTGTCGGCCAGGCAGGTCGTGCAGCTTGGTGCAGATCTGATCGGCCCTGGGATGCGCCAGTTCGGCCAGGATCCGCATGGCCTGCGTCCAGTTGTGGCGGGCGGCCCGGGTGTCGCCGAGGGCGAATTGGGAGTCGCCGAGGTGATCCAGCGCGTTGCCGTGGGCGAACTGGTCACCGGTGACTCTGCTCAGCCGCACCGTCCGCTCGTAGCAGTCGATCGCGCGACGGTCGTCGCCCATCCGGTGGTGGATGGATCCGAGACTGTGCCAGACCGGGGCCTCCTGGCCGGGGTCGTCGAACATCCGGAAGATCGCGAGCGCCTCCTCACAGTACCTACGGGCTTGCCCGAGGTTGCCGAGTTGGCCGTGGCACCAGCCGACCGTGTTCAGCTCCTTCGCGATCGCCAGCGGATCGCCGACGGTACGGCACAGGTCCAGGGACCGCTCGGCGTACGTCAGTGCCGCCTCCGGGCGGCCGTCCTGGTCCGCCAACTGGCAGAGATTGTGCTGGGTGCGGGCCTGACCCCCGATGTCGCCGATGCGGGCGAAGATCTGTTCGGCCTGCTCGAAGTGCGCTGTCGCCTCGGCGGAGCGGTGCTGCCACATCCGAAGCCGCCCCAGGCCCCGATGCAGGTGCCCTTGGCCGGTCAGATCGCTGAGGCGTTCCGCTGCACGCAGCCCGGCCTGATGGACGCTTTCCCATGTGCTCCACAGGCCCCGTCGCTCCAGGAAGTCGGTCAGGGTCCAGGCCACCTGCCAAGCATGGGCGTCGAACCCGATCGCGTGCTCCGGTGCGATCGCGGCGAGCAGAACCGGCAACTCCGTTGCGAACCACCGCTGGGCGGCGTCGGCGTCCGGCAGTGGCTCGGGCGTCACTCCTGGCCGGGCTGCTGCCGGTTCGATGGGCTCCCAGGAGGGGTTGATCAGCCGGTTGGCGGCGACGGCGGTATGCAGGTAGTGGTCGAGGACGCGGCCGCGAACTTCCGGGTCACCCGGTTGGCCGGTGAGTTCCCGTGCGTACTCACGAAGCAGGTCGTGGAAGCTGAAGCGCCCCGGAACAGACTCGGTGAGCAGGTTGGCCCGGCACAGTTGGTCCAGCAGTGCGGCGGTCGGGCCGTCCGCGAGGCCGGCGAGGCTCGCGGCGGCGGCCGCGCTGATGTCGGGCCCCGGGTGTACGCCGAGCAGCTGGAACATCCGGGCGGCGTCCGGTTTGAGCGCCAGGTACGACCAGGACAGGACGGACCGTACGTCACTGACCGGATCACCACCGTCGAGGGTGGCCAGCGCACCAGCGGCGGCCCCGAGTTCGACGGCGAGCCTCGCCAGGGTGAGTTCCGGCCGGGCGGCGGCGTGCGCGGCCACGACCGCCAGCGCCAACGGCAGCCGGGCGCAGCGGCGAATGATCTCGTCTGTGACCTCGGGATCCGCCGCCCACCGGTCGTCGCCGAGGCGGCGTCGGAGCAGTAGCCGCGCCTCATCCGGCGAGGGCAGGTCGAGGGGGAGCAGCCGGGCACCTTCGGTCACCACCAGCGGGGTGAGTTGGTTGCGACTGGTGACGATCACCAGACTTCCGGCCGCGCCCGGCAGCAGCGGCCGGACCTGTACGGCGTCTCGGGCGTTGTCCAACAGGATCAGCATCCGCTTGTCGGCCAACAGGCTGCGATACAGCGCCGCGCGCGCGTTCAGCTCGGCGGGGATGCGCTGGGCGGGAACGCCGAGCGCGTCGAGGAAGCGTCTGAGCGCCTCAGCGGGCTCGGTGGCCGGGCCGACCGGGTCGAAGCCGCGCAGGTTCACGTACAACTGGCCGTCGGGGAACCGCCTGGCGACCTGGTGTGCCCAGTGCACCGCCAGCGCGGTCTTGCCGACCCCCGCGGTTCCGGACACCGCGGAGATCACCACCGTCGACGGCGCGTCGTCGGCCACGCCGGGCAGGAGATCGAGCTGCGCGAGTTCTTCCGTACGACCGGCGAAGGTGCTCAACGCCGCGGGAAGCTGCGCCGGCCGGGCGAGAGGGATGCCCTGCGCCGTCACCGGGCGGGTGGGCGGGTCGAGGTCGGCGTCCTGGCGCAGGACCGCAGCTTGCAGGTCCCGTAGCTGCCGGCCGGGGCCGATACCGAGTTCCTCGTCGAGAGTGCGGCGCAGCCGCCCGTAGACGGCCAGCGCGTCGGCCTGCCGCCCGGCCCGGTACAGCGCGAGCATCAGTTGGCCGTGCACCCGCTCATGGAACGGATGCCGCTTCGCCAACGCCTCCAACTCGGGCACCAACTGGGCATGTTCGCCAAGCCGCAACCGGGCATCGACCAGGCCCTGAACGGCGTCGAGTCGTAGGTTGTCCAGGCGTTCACCCTGCTGCTGGAGCCAGGTCAGGTCCGCCACGTCGATCAGGGAAGGCCCACGCCACAGGTCGAGTGCAGCCCGGAAATGCATCGCGCCGCGCAGCGGATCGTCGGCCTGCCTACCTCGCTTCACATGCTCGTCGGCAAGGGCGACATCGGTCCCGGCGGACAGCAGATAGCCGGGCGGACGGGCCACGATCGCCGAACCGGAGCCGAGGACGCCGCGCAGGAAGGAGATGTGGCGTTGCAGGGTGTTGAGGCCGGTGGCCGGAGCCTTCTCGCCCCAGACCAGGTCGATCAACCGATCCACGCTGACGATCGTGCCGGCGTGCAGCCCGAGGGTGGCGAGCACCGCCTTGCGCCGCAGCCCGGACACCGGCCGCACCTCACCGTCGACGGTGACGTCGACCGGTCCGAGAAGGCGTACGAGCATCTGTCTCCCCTGCCCGACGGTAAGCGATGCGATGCCGCCCGATCTCATCACCGTCGCCCACCGGACAACAGGCATTTAGCGTCGGGGTCGTCCATGCCGCGCAGGTGGGTGGCGAGGTCCGGCAGGTCGCGAGAGTACGTGGGTCGGGACGGGCGGCGGTCAGGGTGCCGAGCAGGTCGGGGTGCGTAGGCAGGTGGTGTCTCCCCGGGCTGGCCCTCGGCCACGAAGGCGAAGCGGTCTCCTCAAGACCATCGTCAAGGCACTACGCAACGTCAGCCTGTGCCCACGGACGATCGGCGACATCGTCGCCGCGGCCCTGGTCATCCACTACATCGGCCAGCGACCAATCGCCCGAAACCGGGCATCACCCAACGTCACTGCCGCCTTGCGCGGAATGGCCCAACAGCCCGACGTATAGGTGTCGGTCGTTACGAGGGGGTGTCATTAAACGATGGTTGTGACATACTGGATCGGGCAGGGGCGCCGGCTGAAATAAGCCGCCAGGACTCTGTCGTGTCGGGGGTTAGCGTCACTTCGGATACGGCGCGCGGATGGTGGGTTGATCGCAACTCCACAATCTTCCGCTGACGCCATCATCGTAATCCTGGTGAGGCTGTGAATTCGGAAGGATCGAAAGCGTGGAATCGATCGAAGAGGCATTGGATGCGGTGACCGCCCTTTACACGCTGGGGCCGACCGGGACCAACTGCGAGTACGCGGCGAACACCTGGTTCGAGCGCCGCGGCCGGCAGGGGAGGGTGCATTTGTGCCCCACTCTAGAAACTGCGGTTGAGCAGTTGCCGTACGACGGAACCGCCGCGCTCCTCGGCTGCGTCGTCTATCCTGACCTGCACCATCTGGTGTTCCAGAACCTGCACCGGCTCACCCTGGCCGAGACGTTCGTTGTCCCGACGCACCGGATGGTGCTGGCCGCCCGGGACGGTCGGGAGCCGATCACCGTGGCCACCCACCCGGCTCCGCAGAGTCTGGTGCCGGAGCGGTTGACCCGGGTTCTGACCACGAGCAACGCTCGGGCTGCACAGGAGTGCGCCGCAGGTGAGGTGGACGGGTGTGTCACTACCCTGCCAGCTGCCCGGATCCATGATCTGCGGGTGATCACGGACTTTGGCCCGGTGCCGATGGGCTTCACTGTCCACCTTCCGTCGCCGGCGCAGCGGCGCATGCTGCGGTGAGCGAGACGTTCGCCGACCGGGACGGTTGGATATGGCAAGACGGTGGCCTGGTGCCCTGGCGACAGGCACGGCTGCATGTGCTCAGCCACGGGCTGCACTACGCCTCCAGTGTCTTCGAGGGGATTCGGGTGTACGGGGGAGAGCCCTTCCTGCTCACCGAACACCACCGCCGGTTGCACTCCTCCGCCGGGCACCTCGGCTTCGCGTTGCCTTTCTCTGTGTCAGAGCTGGACGCGGCAGCCCGGGAGGTGGTGGCGGCCAACCGGATCGACGATGGTTACCTGCGCCCGGTTGCCTGGTGCGGCAGTGACACCATGAGCCTCGGCGACGAGGGCAACCATGTGCACGTCGCGATCGCGGGCTGGCCCTGGCCGAACGTGTTCGGTCCGAGGGCCGGGGAGGTCGGGATCCGGCTGGGGACGAGTGCCTGGCGTCGACCGTCCCCGGCCTGTGCGCCGGTCGCGGCCAAGGCTGCGGCACACTATTCCGTCTCCAGCCTTGCCCACGCCGCTGCCAAGCGGGCCGGCTACGACGATGCGCTGCTGCTCAGCCACACCGGTCACCTGGCTGAGGCGACCGGGGCCAACCTCGTGCTCGTCATGGACGGGGCGCTGCACACACCGATCTGTGACGGCTTCCTCGACGGAATCACCCGGCGCGTGGCGGCCCGGCTAGCTCGCAGGGCAGGGCTGACCGTCATCGAGCGACATATCCCTCCGACGGACCTCGCCCGCGCCGCCGAGGTCTTTCTGACCGGGACGGCTTACGAGATCCAGCCGGTGACCGCTGTGGACGGTGTCGACTTCCCGATCGGCCCGGTGACCCGGCTGATCAGAGAGGGCTACACGGCCGAAGTGCGGGCGCCCTCGGAGTCCGTTGTGTTGAGGTAGGGCCAACGATGGCACGGCGATGAGCTTCGACAGGAGAGTCGGGCGAGAATTCTCTCATGGCATTGACATCAAGTAATGGGTTCCGATATATATTTTTAGGTCTCGCGAGTTTCGGATGCGCGAGCGAGGTCGGCTGGAGTCTGTGGAGGGAGAGCGTGCTCCCGTTCACTTCGTAAAGCCCATGATTCAGGACCAGTTTTTCCGGCGTGCTGCTGGTACCTCATGAATCCCCGATTCCTACAACGCCGATCGCATCGTGATTCGCATCCCCGAATCAGCTTGACCAAATGTGTCGGTGAAGCGTCGTGGCTGCTGGTCATTGAGCCGGATTGAGAGGTGGAACAGATGGTGGACACGCTGGAGCGTGCGGCTGTCGGTGAGGTGGAAAACGCGCTGCGGCGATACGCCGGCCCGGTCCGTCGCGCCCTGTCCCGCCTGCCTCGCGCTGACAACGGCGACCCCGCCCGGTTCACCCCGCCGGCAGAGCTGCCCGATGACGGTACGCTCGACGAGTTCTTCGCGCCCTCGACCATGTCCTTCCACAGGCTGGGCGACTACGATGGCCGGCGCCTGACGCTGCTCAACCTCATGGGCAACGCCCGCACCCGCACCACCAAGACCTACCCCTCGCTGGTGATCGTCGCGCGCGCCGTGCAGCACATCCGGCAGACCGGCGAAGCCGTGATGATCGTGACCCCGTCGTCGGCGAACAAGGCCACCGCACTGCGCGACGCTGTGTTGCGGGCGATCGAACTCGACTTAGTCGCCGCAGACCGGCTGAGCATTCTCTCCGTGGTGCCCGATGCAGCCCACCCCAAGCTCTGGTCCTCCGCGCTTGACGCGGACCCGCAGCTTGCCCTCCGTAACCCGGTGGCGACCTACAACGGCCCGGAACCCGGCGAGGTCAAGCTGCTGGCTCGGCGCCTGGTCGACGAGCATGCCGCCGGGATCTGGGCCACGCACCGAACACGGTTGTGGCACACGATGGATATCGAGAACTACAAGGCCGCGGACGTGGTCCGAGCGTATGCCGAGCACGAGTTCTTTCCGCTGGAGCCGGGCCGGACCCGGCTGCACGTACACGCGGTCTCAAGTGCCTTCGGGCTGCTCGGCCACAACCTCGGCCTCGAAGAGCTGGAGCGGGACGGCGCGGTCAACGCAAGGGACTTCCGGTATCTGATGGTGCAGCACCTCGGCACGCCGGACATGGTGCTGAGCCTGCTCTTCGGTGCCAGCAACCGTGAGCTACTGCCTTCTTACCGGTACGAGCCCACACGCGGTGTCTACGTGCAGGACGGGGCACCGAACTTTCCCCACACGACGTTCGCGGTCGACGAGACGCTCGACTCGACGTTCTACACCCGAAGGCCGGTCACCTCTGACCAGATGAACACATTGATCCGGCAGCGCGGCGGCGGCGGCATCGTGGTGTCACTACACGAGTGCCTGGCCCGGTACGGCGCGCTGCGAGCGATGCTGGACCCGACCGGCGTGCGGCTGCCTGCCGACCCCCGAGATCTCCGCGAATGGTCACTGGTCATGGCGCTGACCGGCACGCTCAACGCGATCGATCGGGGCCTGGTCGCGGAAGACGACATCATCGTGCACGGGACCGGCAGCTACGGGCCGGCCGACTACCAACGCATCCCGGACGACCGACTCCGCCCGGTCGCAAACGTTGACGAGCTCGCTGCGATCGCCGAAGCCGCGGTCGGGGAAGGGACGCGTTGACCGACCGGCCGCCGCGGTGGCGACGGTGGATGGCACGAGCATCGTTCGCCTGGGACAACCAACCGAACCCGCTGGCCCGCACCCTCCGCACGCTCTTCGACACGCGGGTTCTCCGGGTCGCACGCGTGATCTCCACGACCGACGGTCCAGGCCCGAGCCTCGGGTATGCCGGGCCGCCGGACGGCATCACCAAGCTGTTGAAGATGATCGACCGGCAGCGCGAGCGGATGGGTGCGGACACGCTCCGGCACGACCGGGCGGACGTCCGTGCGGGCCGGATCTTCGCGGCCCGCGAACTTCCCGACGCCGACCTGGTCGCGGTCACCGGCACGCCCGCCCAACTCGCGGCGCTGCCCGCTGGGCCGGCGCTGCTCCTGCCGTACCGGCTGCACGCGCTGGTGGAAACCGGCGACCCGGCATGGCGCGGCCGGGTCTCCCGTAGTGAGCGTCAGTGGGCCCAGCCGAGGATCGCCCGCCAGGGCCTACGCATCGAGCAGGCCTATGACGACGCGTCATTCGGCTTCTTCTTCGACCGCGTCCACCTGCCGACGATGCGTAACCGGCACGGCGACCGGGCACGCAGCGAAAGCCGGCTGCGCGCCTACGAGGGCTTGTTCCGGCCCGGCGCGCTGCTGTTCGTCACCAACGGCCGGCAGCGGCTGGCTGGCGCGCTCGCCTCCTGCTCGGCAGACGGCCGCAGGCTCACACCCCGTCTGGGCGGAGTGTTGGAGGGCTCGGCACAGCTGCACTCTGCGGGCATGCTGCGACTGCTCTACTTTCTGCTGCTTGACTGGGCAGAGCGGCAGGGTGTGGCGCGCGTGGACCTCAGCGGCGTCGAGGCATGGGTGGCCAGCGGCCTGTACGGCTACAAGCGCCGGTTCTCGCCGCAACTGGAACCGCCGCCGGACCATCGGGCAAACCTGGCCGTGTGGTGGCATGCACGTCGCGACACGCCGCAGGTGCGTGACTTCCTGGTTCGCAACCCGGTCCTGGAACGAACCGGCGCCGGAACACTGCGAGCCGTCTACTTCCACGACCTGCGGCGGCCGGCTCGTCACGACATCCCGTTCGCCTGCGCCAACGTGCGGGAACGACGCGACGTCGACCTCGACGACTTCCTCGCCGACGTGCCGACCGGGGTGGATATCGTATGAGTGCCCACATCAGGCTCGGCGCGCTGGTGATGCCGGAACACACCGGCCGGGCCGGCACGGACCTGTGGCGTCGGCTGGAGGAATCGGGCTTCCGGCACGCGTGGCTGTTCGATCATCTGTCCTGGCGCAGTCTCCGGGACGGACCGTGGCTGGACACCATGACCACGCTCGCCGCCGCCGCCGTGGTCACCAGCCGAATCAGGCTCGGCACGCTCGTTTGTACGC
Source organism: Micromonospora sp. NPDC051196 (assembly GCF_040682415.1). Taxonomy (NCBI): domain Bacteria; kingdom Bacillati; phylum Actinomycetota; class Actinomycetes; order Micromonosporales; family Micromonosporaceae; genus Micromonospora; species Micromonospora sp. NPDC051196. The sequence continues at coordinate 16,854 of NZ_JBFBAY010000020.1, read as the reverse complement.
CGAATTTCCGCCATCCGGTGCTGTTGGCCAAGGCCGCCATGACCATCGATCAGCTTAGCGGCGGGCGACTGACGCTCGGCCTCGGCAGCGGCGCACCCGGCCCGGACAGCGCGGCGCTGGGGGCGCCACCGCTGTCGGTCGGGCAGCGGGCGGCGCGGTTCGCGGAGTTCGTACACCTCACCGACCACCTGCTGCGCCACCCGCGTACCGATCATCGCGGCACCTGGTACCAGGCTGAGGACGTGCCCATGATCCCCGGTTGTCGCCAGCAGCCGCGGGTGCCGTTCGCGATCGCGGCGGCCGGCCCTGCCGGGCTGGGTCTGGCGGTCGCCCATGCCGAGATGTGGGTCACGAACGGGCCGATGGACCCGGGCGAAGGCGACGAGGAGCGCCTGTTCAGGTTGCTGGGTAAGCAAATCGCCCGGCTCGATGAGGCTTGTGTCGAGGCCGGCCGGTCGCCCGGCAGCATACGGCGGTTGGTCTACCTGAGCCGGTGCCTGCCCTCTGTTGCGGAGTCCGCCGACAGACTTGCCGACGCGTTGGGCCGCTGCGCGGTACTGGGTTTCACGGACGCGGTCGTGGCCTACCCACGTCGGGATGGCATCTTCGCCGGCGACCCCCGCCACCTTGAAAGGCTCGCTGCGGCACAGCGCCAGGAAGGGATGCACTGATGTGCGGAATCGCGGGCTGGCTGGACTTCTCTCGGAACGTCGCGGGCGAGCGCACGGTCCTGGCGGCAATGTCGGACAGCATGCGGCGTCGAGGCCCCGACGATGACGGGATCTGGGCGGTGGGACCGGTCGGCTTGTGCCACCGTAGGCTTGCGGTGATCGACATCGAGGGCGGACGGCAACCCATGATCGCGGATGTCGGCGACGGTCGCGGCCCGGTAGTGATGATCTATACGGGTGAGGTCTACAACTTCCGGGCGTTGCGCGGCGAGCTGGCCGGCCTGGGTCACAAGTTCCGCACCCGCTCCGACACGGAAGTGGTGCTGCGCGCCTATCTGGAGTGGGGTGCCGAATCCAGTTCCCGGCTCCGTGGCATGTTCGCCTACGCGGTGTGGGACGCGCGAGTGCAGGAGCTGCTCCTGGTGCGGGACCGACTCGGTGTGAAGCCGCTCTACTACGCGCCACTCGCGAATGGTGTCCTCTTCTCCTCCGAGCCGAAGGGCATTCTGGCGAATCCGCTCTACCGGCCCGGTGTGTCGGAGACGAGCCTGCCGATCCTGCTCGACCCACGCCTGGCGCTGCCTGGTGAGACGCCATACCACAACATGTACACCGTCAAACCCGGGCACTTCCTGCGTATCGGGCGAGCCGGGGTGACCGAGCAGCGCTACTGGAGCCTGTCCGGCCGGGAACACACCGACGACCTGCCCACCACCGTGGCGACGATCCGCCAGATGCTCAACGACGTGGTCGCGGAGCAGTTGGTCGCTGACGTACCGGTCGCAACCATGCTCTCCGGCGGCTTGGACTCCAGCGCCATCACCGCGCTCGCCGTCAGTGATCCCGACCGGGCGGAGGCGGGGCCGCTGCACACGTTCGCGGTCGGTTTCAAGGGGGACGAGGACGACTTTCGTCCGACGGCGCTGCGGCCGGAACGGGACGCCCCCTACGCGGCGCTGGCTGCATCGCATCTGGGCACCCGGCATCACCATGTCGAGCTCGACCCGCTTGACGTGCTGGACGTGCGGCCTGCCGCACTGCGTGCGCGGGACCTGCCCTCCTACGGCCACTTCGACACGTCGATGTATCTACTCTTCCGCGAGATGCGCGCGCACGTCACGGTCGGTGTGTCCGGTGAGGCGGCCGACGAGATGTTCGGCGGCTATCCCTGGTTCCACGATCCGGCCCTGGTGCGGCGCGATCGATTTCCATGGCTGGGAAACGCCCCGAGGCTCGCAGACCTGCTGGCACCGGACGTGCGTGCCCGTCTCGACTCGGCCGCGGAGGAACATGACCGGTACGTCACCCTGCGGGCGCAGGTCCCCCGAGTCCCGGATGAGGATCGCCTGGACGCGCGGATGCGCGAGGTGCTGTTCCTCAGTCTGCATGGTCCGCTGGCGGCATTGCTCGACCGCAAGGACCGGATGAGCATGGCGGTCGGGTTGGAGGTCCGGGTGCCGTTCTGCGACCACGAGCTGCTCGAGTACGTCTGGAACGTGCCCTGGCGGATGAAGATCGCTGACGGCAGGGAGAAGAGCCTGCTGCGTATGGCGGTGGCGGACTTGCTGCCGGACGAAATTCTCTACCGGCCGAAAAACGCCTACCCCGCGCTGCGCGCCGCCGCGCACGACGCACAGGTCCGCGACGGGCTGTTGGCCATGCTCGGCGACCCTGCCTCGCCGCTGGCACCAGTGCTGGACCGGGCGGCCGTCATCGATTTCGTCCGCGGAGAGCACCAGAGCATGACGCACGTCAACACCGTTCACCTCGTACAGCCGCTGTTGGAGGTAGACCGGTGGATGCGGTCCTACGGCCTTGTATTCGGATAGGGGCAAGGAGATGACCATGGGCGAGGATGCCACCTCGTACTTGAGCGCCGAGCTGCGCGAGGTGCTGCGTTGCTGCGCGCGGGACAGCCACGCCGATGGCACCGTTGGCCAGGACAGCCTGAAGGCGCTCCGCTCCTCCGGGCTGTTGGCTATCTGCGTGCCGACGGAACACGGCGGCCGTGGCTACGACGTGGCCACCGCGAATCGAGTGGTGGAGGAGGTTGCCACAGTCAACCCATCCGTTGCGATCATGCTGTATCTGCACTGCGCGGTCGTTACCCGGATCGACGCGTACGGCACCGAGGAGCAGAAACGGCGGTGGTTCGACCGGATCACCGACGGTGGCTGGCTGGCCGCCTCCGCCTGGAGCGAGGCCGGCGGGCACGCGGACAAGCGATCCCTTGGCACGGTGGCTCGCCGCTGGCCGGACGGATCGTGGCGGGTCACCGGCGGCAAGACGTTCTCCACCAGCTCCACCGTGGCTGACTTCTTCATGGTGTTGGCTCAGCTGCCGGAGCAGGAATCGTCCGGCACCACGGCCACTGCCGGATACGGGCGCGACAACCAGCTGATCCTGCTGATAACCGCGGATGCGGACGGCGTGCGTGCGCCGTCCGACGCGCTGCCGATGATCGGAATGCGCGGCTCCGGCACGGGCCTGATCTACTTCGAGGACACGAAGGTGGACGCCGGAGACCTGCTCTGCGAGGGTGCGGTGACTCCGCAGGCGATCGGGCTGCCTCACCGGCTGGGTCTCACACTCGGTGCGGTCAGTGTCGGCACCGCGCAGGCTGCGCTGGATCTGCTGCTGGAGCACCAGCACCGACGTGGCCTGCTCGACGAGGCGCAGGCCCGGCACCAGGTAGCCCGGCTAGCGGTCACGACCCGGGCCGCTCGGGCGATGGTTGCCGATTTGGGCGCGCAGGCGCCATACGCGGACGCGGACGCGGCGTACGCGGTCAAAGTCTTCGCCTCCACGTCCGCGCTGTCCGTCTGCACGGAGGTGCGCACGCTGCTGGGCAGCGCCGGCTACCTGCAGCACCACGACATCGCCCGGGTGAGCCTGGACGCGGAGGCGGTAATTCACATGGGACCGCCGAATCATCTGTGCGTGGATCTAATCAGCCGGTCCTTGAGCGGCGGACGCTGAGGAAGGCGCCAGTAGCTCTGCCTGCCGCAGCGCGCCGGCGTCGCCCAGGAACTCCCAGCGAAGCAGCGCTATCGGAACGTTGCCGTTCTTCCAGAGGTAGTCATTGATCCGCCGCATGTCGTTCCCGTCGAGCAGGGCGTCCGCGACGAAGCTGAGCACCTGGGACTTGCCCACCTGGTAGGTCAGGCCCTGCCCGGGTGTGGCCGCGAAGAACGCGGCTTCCTGCCTGGCGGTCGCGCGGTCCATCGGGGTGCGCTGTTCGAGCAGACGGGCAGCCTCGTCCACGGACAACTCACCGAGCGCGAGGCGAACATCGACGTCCACCCGTAACGCGCGTAGCCGCATCATGTTCAGCACGTACTCCTGTGCCCCCGGATGGTCGTCGAGCAATCCGGCAGTCAGTAACATCTCCTCGTTGTAGAAGGCGAGCCCTTCGTTGGCGCAGGAGTCGTAGTAGTGCCGCCGTACCGGCCGCGGGTTGCGCCGGGCGAGCGCCAACTGTTGGTGATGGGCACCCTCGTGGATGATGCCGAGCCGGGGGTCGACAGTGTTGGCCCGGTCGAAGTAGCCGAGGTCGCCGGCCGGGTCCGGCGTGTAGCTCACCGCGTCGTCGTCCGGGCGGGCCAGAGAGCCGAGTTCGTCGCGGACGCCGAGCCAGGACAGCGGTTCCAGATATGGGGGGCACGGCGCGGTCAGATATCGGGGCAGGTCGCTGGGTACGGACAGCAGCCCTCGATCGTGGTAGAACCTGCGCTCGTCCAGCTCGGCGCGGGCCTGCGCGGCGATCTGACTGTCGATGTCCGTGAACGGCTTCGGCCGCGGCCGGTCACGGTTGCGCAGTCGAACCAGCGCCTCCAGCGTGACCGCCCGGTCGAACTCGCGGCGACCGAGGTCGATCACATCCCTGGCGGCGAGCGGCAGCAGCGCGACCCGGCTCAGGTAGAACTGAAACGCCTCCGCCCCGATGGCCCGCGTGGGCTGTAGGTCCGAGGCGAGTGCGCCACACTCGTCGCGGAACGCGGCAACCGCGCGTGCGGCAGCGCGCGCCGGCTCGGTGAGTTGCCGGGCGATGTCATCGGGCACGTACGTACGCAGTGCGTTGATCGCGTCGAGCAGCTGCTCGTCAGCGGCCGTCAGGCGGTTGGCCGTCAACGTCGTGAACTCGCCGACGGCATTGCCGCGCAGGTTGGTCCGGCCCTGTTCGAGGATTTCTGGGATGGCGGTCAGCTGTCCCAGCAGTGCCTCGCACCGACGCCGGTCGAAGGGAGGTGGGCGGAGCAGCAGATCGAAGACCACTCCGAGGGACTGGTCCACGTAGAAGCCCGGGTCTCTGCACCAGGACTGCACCAGTTCCAGCTCCCAGTGCACTCTGTCGATCGCGGTGGCGAGGAGCCGCCGGTCGACCTGCGTCGGTACCGAGGCGGGAGCGTCCGCCAGTGCTCGGCACTCGTCGCGGAAGCGAATCAGGTCTTCGCGGTCGCGGGCCACCGCAGCTGCGGTGAAGCTCGGAACCCAGCCGTCCGGGCGGTCGAGCCGGGGAATGTCGTCGAGCGTGCGCGGCTGGCGTCGGGCGCGCCAGGCCCAGAAGCGCTCGGCCAGCTGCTCGACCGCGCGCCGCGTCTGCGCAACGTCCGCGGACGCAGGATCGGTCCTGGTCATGCTGTCGCCGTTGCCGGTAGCTCGCGTGTTGTTCGTAGTGGTGACAGAAGCGCGGGTAGGAAGGCGGCAGTCATCCCTGCTGCCCCGATGAACAGCACGGTTGGTGCGCCGAGCAGGCCACCGAGCAGGCCGCCGAGCAGACCGGCGATCGGCATGCTGCCCCATTGAACGAAGCGGACGGTGGCGCTCATCCGGCCAAGTAGCCGGTCGGGTGTGGTGGCTTGTTGGATGCCTACTTGGGCGATCAGGCGGACCACGCCGCCGGCGGAGACCAGGGCTAGTCCGGCTACGGCGAGCCAGAGCGGCCAGCCGGGCCGGGCTATGGGCAGCAGCGCGGCAGCTGGCGCGGTGCAGAGTGTCGCCGACCAGACGGCTGGGCCGGGGCCGATCCGGGTAATCATGCGGCGGGCCAGTAGAGCGCCGGTGAACCCGCCGGAGGCCATGACGGAGAGCACCAGACCGATTCCGAGTGAGCTGAGGCCCAGATGTCGGGAGAGAAACACGAGCAGCATCGTCTGGTAGGTGACCAGGGAGAGGCTGAAAATGCCGTCGGTGAACAGTATCGGGCGCAGGAGTCGGTGGCCCAGCACGAACCGTAGCCCTTCCGTCACTTCGCGGGCCAGGTGTCGGGTGGCGGCGCTCTGCGGCTGAGGCTCCGGCTTGCGGATTCGGAGCACGCCGAGCGCGGACAGCAGCATCCCGACGGAACTGGCGACCAGCGTCAGCGGCGCGCCGAGCCAGGCGACCAGCGGTCCGGCCACGCCGGGGCCGCTGATGCTCACGGCGGAGCGTGCCGCAGCGATCTTCGCGTTACCTTCGACGAGGTGCTCGCGGCCGACCAGCGCGGGCACATAGCTGGTGTAGCCGACTTCGAACAGCACCGTCATCAGACCGTGGGCGAGCGCGACCGCGAACAGCAGCCACATCGTCAGCGCGTCCGCCCACCAGGCCAGAGGCACGAGCAGCAGCAGCACCGCCCGTACCACGTCCGTGGAGACCATGATCGGGCGCTTGCGCCAGCGGTCGACCCACGCACCCGCCGGTAGCCCGATCAACAGCGAACCGGCTGTCGTCATCGCGGTCAGGACGCCGACTTCGAACTCGTCGGCGTCCAGCCAGACGATCGCCACCAGCGGCAGCGCGAGGAACACGAACCGATCGGCGAGCTGACCGGCCAGAGTCGCGCCGAAAAAGCGACGGAAATCGGCCTCACGGAACAGGCCGAGACGAGGCGATCGGGAGACCCTGCCCCGGGTTTGTGGAGACGGTCTATCGGCTTTAAGCACGTAGGCTCCAGTTTAGATTCCCGCGTGGACTACTCCGACGCCTGAAAGTACCGCAGCACCAGATCCGTCTGGTGACGCACAGTCGGCGCCGCAAACAGGTCCCGGGCACGGATCCGGAGACCGGTCGCGGCCTCCAGACGGTTCCGTATCCGTGAGGTCCGCAACGAGTCGCCGCCGAGCGCCAGGAAGTCGTCGTTCAGCCCGACCCGGTCGATGCCGAGCACCTCTGCCCAGATGCCGGCGACCAAACGTTCGACGCCGCTCTGCGGTGCCTCGTACGCCACTTCGAGGGCGGGACGCTGTGCAGGCGGAGGTGGCAACGCAGAACGGTCGATCTTTCCGTGCGCCGACAGCGGCAGCGTGTCGAGTACGACGAACGCGGCCGGGACCAGGTAGTCGGGCACCCGCTCACGCAGGAACGCGGCGGCCGTGTCGGCGTCGAACGTGGACCCTGGCCGCCGGGACAGATAGGCGACGATCCGCTTGTCGTCTGGTACGTCCTCGCGCAGCACGGCTACTGCGGCGGTCACGTCGTCATGCATCGACAGCAAGGCTTCGATCTCGCCCAACTCGATGCGGAAGCCACGCAGCTTCACCTGCTGGTCGAGGCGGCCGAGGAACTCCAACTCGCCGTCCGGCGTACAGCGCACCCAGTCGCCGGTCCGGTACAGGAGGCCTGGCCCGAACGGGTTGGCGACGAACCGGGCCTCGGTCAGCTCCGGGCGGTTGAGATAGCCGCGGGCCACACCCGGGCCGCCGATGAACAACTCGCCGGCGGTACCGGGCGGAACCGGCTCACGACTTTCGTCGAGGACGTAAGCCGTGGTGTTGCCGATCGGCCGGCCGATCGGCACAGTGCCCTGCACGTCCACCGTACGAACAAGGTGCCAGGTGGCGAAGGTGGTGGTCTCCGTCGGCCCGTAGACGTGCAGCAGCCGGTCCGGCGGTGTTGCGGCCAGCACCTGCGCGACACGCATCGGATTGACGGCCTCGCCACCGAACAACAGGTGCCGCAGTCCGCCGAACCCACCCGGATTCACGGTCGCGACCTGATTGAACAGCGCCGTCGTGAGGAACATAGTGGTGATCCCGTCACGCCGTAACGCCGCCGTGAGCGCGTGCGGATCCAGCATCGTCGCCTTGTCCAACACGACCAGCGACGCACCCGCGACCAACGGTGCCCAGATCTCGAACGTGGCGGCGTCGAAGCTTGCGTCCGCGGCCTGCGCCACGACGTCGTCCGGCCGCAGCTCGACGTAACCGGCGTTACACACCAGGCGGATGATCGACCGGTGTTCGATCAGGGTCCCCTTCGGCCGGCCCGTCGATCCAGAGGTGTAGATGATGTAGGCCAGCGAGTCCGGTCCGGTATTCGTCTCCGGAGCCGTCGTCGGCCGCCGCGCCACCTCATCACCCGCCATGTCAACACACGTCACCTCTGTCTCACCGCAGAGGTCGGCCAACGGTCCGGGTCGGGTCAGCACCACCCTCGCGCCACTGTCGCGCAGCATGAAGCCGAGCCGCTCCAGCGGATACGCCGGCACCATCGGAAGGTAGGCCGCACCTGCCTTGAGGACGCCGAGCAGTGCGACCACCAGATCCGGACCGCGCTCCAGACAGACACCGATGGGCGCCTCTGGCCGTACGCCCAACTCCCGCAGGTAATGGGCCAGCCGGTTGGCCCGCGCCTCCAGGGCGCCGTAGGACAGTCGGACACCGTCGCCGATCACGGCGGTGTCGTCCGGCCGCTGCCGGGCCTGTTCCGCCACCAGTTCGTGCACACACCGGCCGGCCGGCACGTCCGCCGTGGTGGCGTTCCACTCGACGAGAATCTGGTGCCGTTGCGCGTCGCTCAGCATCCGGCCGCCTCTCCGGGGCGGGCACCCACCAGCGCGACGAGGTTACCGGGCGCCTGGGTACCGTCGTGCATGTCCTGATGCGCTTGGCCGATCTCCTCAAATGAGTACGTGTGGCCCAGACACGGTCCGATCAGCCCTGCCCCCACCAGTTCAGTCGTCGCCCGACACTCGGCCGGGTTGGCGAAGTGCGAGCCCTGTAGGCGCTTCTGGCGCATCCACAGATAGCGCAGATCCACATCGGCCTGGTAACCGGAGGTAGCACCGCAGATCACCACCATCCCGCCCGGCGCACAGACGAACACCGAGGTCGGCAACGTGTCACTACCGGGATGCTCGAAGACGATCTTGGGGGCGATGTTCTCGCCGAGTATCTCCCAGATCGCCCGCCCGAAAGCTCGCATGCCGTCGGCGACCCGCTTGTTCTCCCGGCTGTCCGCCACCGGCAAACGGCCCCAATGATCGAACCGGGTCCGGTCGATCGTGCCGGCGGCGCCGATCGACATGCAGTAGCTGGCCTTCTCCGGCGACGACACGACCGCCACCGCCTTGCCCCCCATGCGGTTGACCAGTGAGATCGCCATCGAACCGAGGCCCCCAGAACCACCCCAGACCAGCACGCCGTCGCCAGGTTTGACAGTGTTCGGCGGCCACCCGTGCAACTGCCGGTAGGCGGTCGCGCCGGTCAGCAGGAAGCCGGCCGCCTCGTCCCAGCGCAGCCGCGCAGGCTTCGGGTGGCACTGGAACTCGGCCACAAGCGTGAACTGCGCGAACGAGCCCCAGTTCAGCTCGTACCCCCAGACCTGCTGCGAGGCGGCGAGCATCGGGTCCAGGCCGAGCCGCACATCGGGATCGTCTTCATCCCACCGGCAGCCGGAGAGCACCACCTCGTCGCCGACCCGTACGTGCCGGACGCCGGCTCCGACCTTCCACACGATCCCGGACCCCTCCGAACCGCCGACGTGGAAGTCTTCCCGAGCGCCGCGGCGAGCCCGCATCGCTACGACGTCCACCGGCGAGCCGAGCGCGGCCCACACGTTGTTGTAGTTGATTCCGGCGGCCATCACCGCGACCAGCACGAAGCCGGGCGGGACCTCTGGGACGTCAACCACCTCGGTCCGAAACGCGGTCGCCGGCGGACCGTACCGCTCAGGGCGAAGCACGGACGCGTACATGCGGGCGGGTACCGTGCCGAGCGGCGGCAGGTCGCCGACATCGAAGAGTGTGTTGGTAGTGGCGCTCAAAACGACCTCCGATTCAGGGATTCGCTCAGCTTCACCAGGTCGTCGGCGATCGCGTCGACCTGTGGCCGGGTCAGCATCGAGTGGTGGTCGCCGGGGACCGGCACGATCTCCAGCCCGTCGGTCACCGCCTGCCAGCCGTCCGTCGACGGGGTGTGCCAGGTGCACTCCGTCGCCTCGTAGAAGCGCACGGCGCAGGGGATCGGCCGTGGCTGGTAATTGCCCATCCCGGTCAGGTGGGCTATCCGTAGCCGCAGATGCCCGGTAACCGCACCGACACCGAGCAGCAGGACGTCGTTCGCCACACCGAGCGAGCGCAGTTCTTCGGCCGTCTCCGGCGCGACCGGGCGGACGTCGTCCGGCCCGTCGGCGCCGAGTCGGCCATCGACGTCACGCAGTACAGCCAGGTCCGCCCGAATCCGGTCGCGCAGGTCGTCGGAGGGCAGCAGCGAGTCGATGACGATCAGCCCGTCGGGCCGGCGTCCATCGGCGAGTGCCCGTCGAGCGACCTCGACGGCGAGGAGACCGCCGTATGACCAGCCGGCTAGCAGCAGCGGACCGACCTGCGCCCGGCGGATCGTGTTCCAGTGCTGGTCCGCGAGCCGGCCCACGTCACCGCCCGTCGCACCCATGCCACGGGCGTCGACGCCGGTCACGTTGAACACGCCGGTCAACCGCCCGGCAAGATGCACGTAGGCGCTCGTGCCGCCACCGATCTCGGGCAGGCAGAACAACGTGCGATTACCGGGCGTGTGCCGATTCAGCGGGATGAGCTCCGGGAGACCGTCGGTTCGGCTCTGCGGCGCGGTGATCCGGGCGGCCAGCCCGGCGACGGTGGGGAACTTGAGCAGATCTCGGGGTACCGCATGCACGCCTCGTTCGCGACACGCCAATACAACCCGCGTGGCGAGCAGGGAATGGCCGCCGAGGTCGAAGAAGTTGTCGTGCAACCCCACCTGCGGAACACCGAGTACCTCGCTCCAGATGTCGGCGACCAGTCGCTCCAGCGCGGTACGCGGGGCCAGATACCCCTCGGGCGAGCCGACGGCGACGTCCGGCGCCGGCAGCGCCCGGCGGTCGATCTTGCCGCCGGCGGTGAGCGGAATGGACTCCAACGCAACGAACCGGTCCGGCACGAGGTAATCCGGCAGACGAGCGGTCAGATACGCCCGCAACGCCGCGACGTCCAGGAAACCGCCCGGCCGCACACGTACATGGGCGACGAGGTGCGTTTCGTGCGCCGCAACGACGGCGGACTCCACGTCCGGATGTGCGGCCAGCACCGGTTCGATCTCTCCCGGCTCGATGCGCAGCCCGCGTACCTTGATCTGGTCGTCCGTGCGTCCCAGGAACTCTAGCTCGCCATCGGGCAGCCAGCGCACCAGGTCACCGGTGCGGTAGATACGTGCGTCCGGCTCGACGGAGAACGGGTCGGGCCCGAAACGCTCGGCGGTCAGCGCGGGTCGGTTCAGATAGCCCCGGGCCACCCGGCGCCCGCCGATCAGCAGCTCACCAGGCACGCCGTCCGGGACCAGGTGGCCTGCCGGATCAACCACGTATACGCGAGTGCCGGCGATCGGGCGGCCGATCGGAACGTACGGGGCGCTGCTCTCGAGCGGTTGCTCCACCCGCCGGATCGTGGCGGTAATCGTGGCCTCGGTCGGGCCGTACGCGTTGCACACCGGGATCCCGCCCGCCTCCAGGTGCCTCGCCACCGCCGCAGCGGGCAGCGCCTCCCCGCCGACGATCTGCAACCGGAGCGCACCGGGCGTGAGGTGCGCGAGGACTTCCGCCCAGACAGCCGGCGGGAAATTGGTGACCGCCACGTCATGCGCGGCGGCCAGCTCCGCCAGCGACTTCGGCGTCCACTCCTGCGGGCGGATCACGAGCCGGCCGCCGGAGGCCAGCGTGACGAGAACGTTCTCCGTCGCCACGTCGAACACCATCGACGCGAACTGCAGCAACCCCTCGCCCGGCCGCAGCCCGTACACCTCGCGCATGGCGGCCACCTGCAACCCCAGCGACCTGTGCTCGATCATCACGCCCTTCGGCCTGCCGGTGGAACCGGAGGTGTAGATCACGTACGCCAGGTCGCGCTCGCCGTTGACGCATCCCGGGTCGGTGTCGGGCCGGGCCGCCACCTCGGCGGCCTCGTCGTCGACAAGTACGACCCGGTCCGCCGCGATTCCGGTCCCGGCCTGGGCGACGACCAGTGCTGCCCGCGCCTCCTCGACGACGGCGGCCAGTCGAACGGTCGGGTGACTGGGGTCGAGCGGCAGATATGCGGCGCCGGCCTTGAGCACCGCCAACATGGCGGTGACGTAGTCCGGTCCGCGCGGCAGGCAGATCGCCACCACCCGTTCCGGGCCCGCCCCGCAGGCACGCAGATGATGCGCCAGCCGATTCGCGCGGGCATTCAGATCCCCGTAGGTCACCTCCTCGCCGTCGAAAACGAGTGCAGTGGCGTCCGGACGCGCTGCGGCCTGCTCCTCGATCAGGTGGTGTACACACCGGGTGGCAGCCGGCAGCTCTGGGACGCAGACCGCTCGGTCCAGCAACTCTCGTCGCTGCGTACCGGTGAGGATCTCCAGGTCGCCGAGACGTCGATCCGGCCCGGCCACGACGCTGGCGAGCAGTGTGGTGAAGGCGCCTGCCAGGCGTGCGGCGGTAGCGGGACCGTAGAGGTCCGTGCTGTAGATCAACTGCATGTGCAGCGCGCCGCCGCTCTCCTGCGCCGACAGCGTCAGGTCGAACTGGGAACCGCCCGGCGCAACCGGCAGATCTTCGACCTCCACGCCAGGCAGGGCCCACTCCTGCTCGCCAGTGTTCTGGAGAATGAACATCGCCTGGAAGAGCGGCGTGCGGGAGAGGTCCCGGCCCGGGGCCAACTCCTCGACCAGTCGCTCGAACGGCACGTCCTGGTGTTCGTACGCACCGAGTGCGCACTCCTTCACCCGGTCCAGCAGCTCCACGAAGGTCGGATCGCCCCTGAGGTCGCCACGCATGACGAGCGTGTTGACGAAGAAGCCGATGAGGCCCTCCACCTCGGTCCGGCTGCGACCCGCGACCGGCGTTCCCACCGGTACGTCGTCGCACCGTGCGTACCGGCCCAGCAGCACCTGAAACGCGGCAAGCAGCACCATGTACAGCGAGGTGCCGGTCCGCGTGGCCAACTCGCGCAGACCAGACACCAGGTCCGCCCCGGCGGAGAAGTCGTACGCCGCGCCCGCGTCGGAACGCTCCGCAGGCCGTCGCCGGTCACCCGGGACGTCCAGCGGCGTGAGCCCGGCCAGCCGCTCCCGCCAGTAGCCGAGCTGGCGCTCCAGCACATCGTCCAGGGCGGCCCGCTGCCAGACCGCGAAATCCGCGTACTGCACCGGCAGTGGATCCAACTGTGGCGTACGTCGTTCGACGGCGGCTGCGTACAGCTCACTGATCTCGCGGATCAGCACCCCCATGGACCAGCCATCGGAGACGATGTGGTGCACCAGGAGAACCATCACGTGCTCCCGGTCGCCGAGGCGGATCAGCGTCACCCGCAGCAGCGCATCCGCGGCCAGGTCGAAAGTGACCGCAGAGAGAGCGTCGATCTCGGCGTCCAGCCGCTTCTCGCGCTCGCCGACCGGGACAGTGCGCAGATCCACGACATCCAGGTGGACCGGCCGTGGGGCGTCTACGACCTGGACCGGCTCACTGCCGTCACCGACGAGCAGCCGGGTGCGCAGCGACTCGTGCCGGGCCACCACCCCGGAGAAGGCCGTACCCAGCGCCGGTACGTCGAGGTCGCCGCGTAGCCGCAGCGCTGCGGTGATCACATTGGAGATGCCGGCCAGGCCGAGCTGTTCTATCGACCACATGCGCTGCTGCCCGAAGGAGAGCGGTGCCCCACCGGCCCGCTCCACCGGCACCGGCCCCGCGTCGGCCGTCCTCGCCGGCGCCGTGCCGGTCTTCTCGTCGATCAGCGCGGCGAGCGCGGCGATGGTCGGCGCCTGGAACACCTCCCGGACCGAGATCTGGATCGGGTACGCCGCCCGCAGCCGGGTGTTGAGCTGGGTGGCCAGCAGGGAGTCACCGCCCAGCGCGAAGAATCCATCGGAGCGTGCGGCCGACGGCACACCCAGTACTTCCTGGAACGCGCGTGCCACGGCCACCTCGGTCGGGGTGGCGAGCCGCTCGGCCGGCTCCGGGGCAACGTCGGGCTCGGCGAGAGGCTCAACGGTGACTGGCTGGTCCGCGTCGGGGTCCAGCCGGAAGCGGTTTCGCTGGAACGGGTACGTCGGCAGTGGAATCCGACGCCGCCGGGTGCCCGAATGCAGCCCGGACCAGTCCAGCTCGTGCCCCGCTGCCCACATCCGGCCGGCGGTCGCGAGCAGATGCGTGCCGTCGGAACGGAGGTCGCTACGGTGCGGCATGCTCGACACAGCCAGCTGCCCGGAGCGGAAATTCGGATGCAGAGCGGCCAGCGTGCTCAGGCTCCTGCCCGGGCCTGCTTCGAGCACCGTCATGTCGTCCGCGCCCAGGACCGTGGCCAGTGCCGTGGTGAACCGCACGGTGTCGCGCATGTGCCGCGTCCAGTAGCCGGGGTCACGCAGTTCGTCGGGTCCGGCCAGCGCGCCGGTGGTGTCCGACACGAACGGGATGCGAGGGGCGTGACACTCGATGCTGGACAGCACCTGACCGAACTCCGCCAGCAGCGGCTCGACCAGGTCGGAGTGGCCTGCGCCCGGAATGTGGAGCCGCCGGACCTCCACACCGCGCAGGGCCAGCCGGGCAACGTACTCGTCGATGGCCTTGATCGGGCCGGAGACCACGCACTGCTCCGGCGCGTTGACCGCAGCGACGGACACGTTCGCCGGCAGGTACGTACGGACCTCCTGCTCCGGCAGCGGCACGGCGACCATGGCGCCAGGGGCCAGGCGCGACAGCAGACTGCTGCGCGCGGCCACCACCGCCACAGCATCCGCGAGGCTGAAAACCCCTGCCACGTACGCGGCCGCATAGCTGCCCAGGCTGTGCCCGGTGACCATGGTGGGCGTCACGCCCCAGGCTCCCCAGAGCGCCGCGAGCGCGACCTCCACGGTGAAGATCGCCGGGTGGCTGGCGGTGACCGGCCGCAACCGCGCTTCCGCCTCCGCGCCCGACGCGGACCTGAACAGCAGCTCCCGCAAGTCCAGGCTGGTCCGGACGGCGAACAGGTCGGCACACTCGTCGAACGCGTCGCGGAAGGCTGGCTCGTGTTCGTACAGCTCGCGCGCCATGCCGATGCGCTGGCCGCCATGGCCGGAAAACACCATCGCCACCGGCCGTTCTCCGGCCGTCCGCTCCACCGGCCGCGCGTTCGGTGCGTCCAGGGCGGCGATCAGTTCCGCGGTGTCGGTCACGGCGAACGCTTGCCGGAACTCGTTCGGGCGCCGTCCGACTTGAGTGGTCCAGGCCACGTCGGCCAGGTCCGGCTCCGCGGTGGCGGTCCGGAGCCGGTCGGCGAGCGCGGTCCGGGCCGCCGCCAGTGCTCGTGGCGAGCGGGCCGAGACGAGCACGAGCTGGTACGGCCGACCGGGGTCGGTCGGCGGTTGTGTCGGCGCCTCCTCCACGACAACGTGCGCGTTCGTGCCTCCGACGCCGAGCCCGTTGACGCCGGCCCGCCGTGGTAGACCGTCAGTCCGTTCCCACCTGCGCAGCCGAGCGTTCACCAGGAACGGAGATTTGTCGAAGTCGATTTGTGGGTTGGGTGTCTTGAAGTGCAGGCTCGCCGGTATCTGGCCGTGCCGCAGTGCGAGGATCGTCTTTATCAGACCGGCGACGCCGGCGGCGGCGTCCGAGTGGCCGACGTTCGTCTTCAGCGAGCCGATCCAGCCCGGCTTCGCCCGCGGCCTCGCGGAGGCGTACGCGGCCGACAGCGCTGCCACCTCGATCGGGTCACCGAGCCGGGTGCCGGTGCCATGCGTTTCGACGTACCCGATGCTTTCCGGCGGCACGTCGGCCAGCTCCAGCGCAGTGCGCATCACGTCGGCCTGGCCGTCCACGCTCGGCGCCGTGAATCCGATCTTCAAGCGGCCGTCGTTGTTGGCAGCGGTGGCGAGCAGGACCGCATGAATGGTGTTCCCGTCGGCCACCGCGTCGTCGAGGCGCTTGAGCGCCACCAGGCCGACCGCGTTGCCACCGACCGATCCGGTGGCTGCGGCGTCGAAGGCACGGCAGTGGCCGTCGCCGGCCATCGCGCCGTCCTCGACGTACTCTCCGGCCGGGATAGGTACGTGCACGCTGGCGCCGCCGGCGAGCGCGATGTCGCAGTCACCGGCCAGCAGTGCCTGGGCGGCCTGGTGCACCGCGACCAGTGATGTGGAGCAGGCGGTCTGTACCGTCACCGCAGGACCACGTAGTCCCAGGTGGTACGCCACCCGGGTCGTCAGGAAGCTCATGCCTGCGCCGAGCCCGAGCTGCAGGTCCGTCGGGTTGCTCAGGTGTGCGCGCAGTCGGCGGGTGATCTCCTGGTGCCCCGTCTGACTGCTGCCACCGTAGACACCGATCCGTCCCGAGAAGCGTTCCGGGTCCTCGCCGGCGTCCTCCAGCACCTCCACCGCGCACTCGAGGAACAACCGATGCTGCGGGTCGATGATCATCGCCTCGCGCGGCGAGATGCCGAAGTAGTCCGAATCAAAGCAGTCGGCGTCCGTCAATGGCGCGAACGCATGCACGTAGTTGGCGCCCTCGGGAACCGGCTGTGGACGCACGGACTCCAGGCCCTGGACCAGGTTCTGCCAGAAGGTGTCGAGATCCGGCGCGTCGGGGAACCGGCCGGCCATTCCGATCACCGCGATGCGGGTGCCGGTGTCTGTGGGCTGGACGTCGTTCATGCGTCAGCTCCCCTCGGCGGGGACTGGCGACGTCGACGGGCTTCCAGCCGGGCGCCGCCGCTGTGACGTTGCCTGGCCCCGGAGTCTGCCTCTGACGTCTCCGTCGAGGTCAGCCGGCGGGCCAGCGCGTGCACCGTGGTGTCCTGGAAGAAGGCGGTGATGGGGACGGTCGCGTGCAACTCTTCGGAGATCCGCGCCTGCAGCCGGGGGAGTAGCAGTGAGTGGCCGCCGAGGTCGAAGAAGTTGTCGTGTATGCCGATTCGGTCGGTGCCGAGGATGTCTGTCCAGATTTTGGTGAGGGTGTGTTC
>NZ_JBFBAY010000019.1:0-79730 GCF_040682415.1 Micromonospora sp. NPDC051196 | reverse complement strand
CGCGCAGCCGGCCCGCGAGGGTGGTCGCCGGTGACTGGCCAGCAGCGCCGTCTCGCGGCGAGCCGGCTCGCGCCCGCCGAGGTGGACCATCTGCCGATGCGCCCGCTGTGGCCGTGCCACCGATGCGGGCAGCCGTGGCCCTGCGGTGCAGCGAAGCTCGCGTTCCTGGCCGAGTATCGAGAAGTGCCGGTGAGTCTGTTCCTCTACCTGGCCGGCTGCCTGCACGACGCGATCGACGACCTGCACCGGCTCAACCCGAGCGTCACGGGCAGCGCCGCCGACATGTTCGACCGGTTCCTCGGCTGGCCCGCCCGCCACACCCACGCCTACCGCGTCAGTACCACCACGGCCGTCAGCATCGAGGGGGCCACCTCGTGAACGGCATCGGCCTCATCAACGCCACCGGCCAGCCGGCGGTCGCCGGCAGCTTCCACACCCTGGTCGTGCAGCCAACGAGCTTCTGCAACCTCGACTGCACCTACTGCTACCTGCCCGACCGGAGATCCCGCCGCCTGATGAGCGGCGCGGTCGCGCAGGCCTGCGCCGAGTCGATCGCCCAGCAGAACAGCGGTCATCCGGTGAGTGTCGTGTGGCACGGGGGCGAGCCCACTGCCACACCCATCGGGCTGTTCCGGGATCTCTTGGCCCCGTTTGAGGAGCTGCGGCGCGCGGGCATGGTGCGTCACGAGATCCAGACGAACGCGACGCTGATCAACCGGGGGTGGTGTGAGCTGTTCACCGCTTACGGATTCGAGGTCGGGGTCAGCATCGACGGACCGGGCGCGTTGAACCGCAACCGCCTCGACCGTGCCGGCAAGCCGACCGATGCCCGCACCCTGCGCGGCATGCAGACCCTGGCCGACGCAGGGCTGCCGTACTCGGTGATCTGTGTGGTCACACCGGAAACCATCGACCACGCGGACGCCCTCGTCGACTTCTTCACCGGCCTGCCCGGCTGCGAGTCGGTGGGCTTCAACATCGAAGAGCAGGAGGGCGCCGACCGGGCACCGGTGTCGGAGGATGCCGCGTACCGATTCTGGCAGCACCTCATCGCACGTCGCGTCGGCGGCAACCCGCTGCGGATCCGCGACGTGGACCGGCTGGCCGACTACCTTGCCGCCACCCGCGCCGGACACGTCGACCACGCGCCGTACGAGCCGATTCCGACCGTCTCTTGGGACGGGCGGGTGGTGCTGCTGTCACCGGAGCTGCTCGGTATCACCGAGCCGCGATACGGCGACTTCATCGTCGGCAACGTCCTCCATAAACCCATCACCGACATGCTTGCCGCCGCCGGTGACCTGGACTATGTCGCCGAGTTCGTCACGGCCCTCAACGACTGCGCCGACCTCTGCGCCTTCTACGACTTCTGCCGTGGAGCCCAGGCCGGCAACCGCTACTTCGAGCACGCGACCTTCACCGCCCGAGAAACGACCTACTGCCGGACCACCCGACAGGCCCTCGTCCGCGCCGCCGCGGACCACCTCACCCCTCAAGGAGTAGCACCATGACCAACGCTCTCGCGGTCCTCGTCAACGCCGCACCTGAGCAACTCGCCCGCCTCGGCGTCGAGCCGCAGCGGTCGGTAGCGTCGATCGACGCGGCGAAGTTCGACAATCGCCCCGCCTGGGACAACCGAGGGAAGTTCGACAGCCGACCCGGCTGGGATAACTGGAACAAGAAGAAGTAGCCCGCACCACGAGACGCGCGGGGTGGCGTGCCCACCCCGCGCCCACACAGGTTGAGGACACATGCGCACCACCACGATCGGCGACGTGAAGGTCCTGCTGCCGGACCTCGAACCGGATGACCTCGACACCACCATGGACCTCGCCGACCGCCTCACCGAGGCCCTCGTCGAAGGCGCAGGGTGGCGCGGCTCGCACCTTGAGGACGTCAGCATCCGCAGCAGCCTGATCACCGGCGTAGACCTGAGCGAGAGCACCTGGGAAACCGGCAGCCTCTACGGCTGCGATATCACCCGCACCGACTTCTCCGGCGCGACCCTGACCGGCATCACCATCGAACGGTGCGCGGTCACCGGCTCCCGGTTCACTGGCACCAGGTTCACCGACGTACGCCTCAAGGACGTCCTGTTCGACGGCTGCCGCTTCGACTACGCCACCCTCCAACGGGTCACCGCCGCCGGTTCGGTCGCCTTCACCGACTGCACTCTCACCAACGGCGCGTGGTCTTCCTGCCGACTACCGCGCATCGCACTGCGATCATGCGATCTTGCCGGTCTGGAATTGGACTCCTGCCAGCTCGACGGGACCGACCTGCGGGGCAGCCGCCTCCACGGGCTCAAGACGCCGCTGGACAACCTGCGCGGCATCACCCTCGACGAAGACCAACTCCCTGACCTCACCCGGCTGGCCGTCGCCGCCCTCGACCTCACCGTACGCAACGACTGAAGCCGAGGTGGGATCGTGGTCGCTAAACCCACGGATAGCCCGGACACGATTCCTTTTCGCGTACACCCGGTGGTGGATGGTCGCTCGCCGGGTGCTCGGGAGCCGTTGGCCCGGACGTGCGTCGGTGGGACGGGGTGCGACGCTGGCGGTCAGACTCGAAGTTCAAACGGGTGCGCTGCCGCCAGTGCATCCCGTCGGCTGTCGGTAGGGGATGGTTGTGTCGGATCGTGCGTAGGTCGGTGCGAGCCATTCTTCTGGACGAGGACGATCGCCTCGTGCTGATCAAGCGAATCAAGCCCGGCCAGGCGCCGTACTGGACGACGCCGGGTGGTGGCGTGGAGTCGACGGATGTCTCCCTGGAGGCTGCGCTTCGCCGGGAGTTGCACGAGGAGCTCGGTGCCGAGGCCGACCGGTTTACCCAAGTGTTCCTGTTCACAGCCCCGGCTGGTGAGGGCGTTTCCGTGCAGCACTTCTTCGTTTGCCGGCTACTTGAGCTGCGGGAGGACGCTCGTACCGGGCCGGAGTTCGATGATCCGTCGCGTGGTGGCTACCTGCTGGACCGAGTGACGATCGACATGCTGTCTGCGGTGGATCTCAAGCCGGGAGGGCTGACGGAGTTCATCACCTCCAACAAGGAGGCCCTGCTCTCGGTGTAGGGGCAGCGTGGCGAGACCATCCTTGCCTGGGGTCGGCATCACCGCGCCGCCGCACAATCCCTACGCTGGCGGCATGAGGGCACCCGGTGCGGACCTACGCCACGCCGGGTGACCTCCCGGTCTCCTCGGCCTTGCTGCCTGAGCTGCCGCGGAGTGTTCGTGAGGGGCAGGTCGTCTATCTCAGCGGGCAGGATGAAACGGTCGCCGCTGTCGTGCCGGTCGAACCGCCCCGGATCTTGTAAAGACTGCCCTTCGTGTGGGGTACGGATCTCAGTACTTTGGGTCACGCCGCTGCTCGTGAATCCATCTTCGATGCGGAGAAGAAGCAGGGCTCGCGCGACGTCAGCCCTCCGGGGCGTCTGCCCGGTGCTGGCGAACCCGGTGAGGCGAGCGGCGTTGGGCAAGGCCCCCTTGCCGAGACATGGTGAGGCCCCATCGTGGGTGTTCCGGATGCTGCTGCATGCGCCGACTCTGGGGTGGTTTCCGGTGGGCTAGCCGCCATTGACTTGATGTAGCGACGCGGGTGCGCTGTGCTGGCAGTGATCGTCGTTCGATCGGGGGTGATCGTGGCCGCGCAGGTGGATCCCGAGTGGTGGAGCTCGGGACGTTGGAACGGCCGCCCGATCGGTGAGTTTCTGCGGCGGCGCGATGTCACTGCCGTCTTCCGCTTCCTGCACGCGCGAGGCATGTCGTACGGCAGGATCGCCGCTCTGGTCGGTGTCTCGCCCAACCGGGCTGCTGAGATAGCCAAGGGCGTTCGGCAGGTCACGGCCTACGAGGTGTTGGAACGGATCGCCGCTGGTCTGAACATTCCGCGTCTGGCTATGGGTCTCGGCCGAGACGAAGACGCTGATGTGTCTCATGACCCCGGTCCTCGGGTGGCGGAGGGTGGAGCGGACCGATCGCTTGCCAGTGTGGCGGTCAACAGCCTGGCGAGCCTTCGGCTGGGCATGGATGAGGCCCTGGCGTCGGCGAGTGTCGCTCCTCGGCAACTTGAGTTGATCGAAGAGTCCGCCAGCGAACACATGACGGTGTATCCCTCGGCGTCGCCCCAGGTCATGCTGTCGTTGTTGGCTGCCGACTGTCGGGAGGTTCAGGTGCTGTCGCTGCGGCGGCAGCCGGCGGCGGTCCAGGCCCGGCTGTCAGGGGTGGCGGCGGTGCTGGCGACGATGTGTGCCGATGCGTTGATGAGGCTCGGGGAGGTGGCCGAGGCTCGACGGTGGTACGGCACGGCGATCCACGCGGCGGACGACAGCGGGCAGGTTCGGCTTCGGGTACTGGTGCGGGCCCAAGCGGCGATGCTGCCGTACTACTTCGGGGACCCGACCCAGGCCGTGGCCCTGGCTGATGCGGCTCTGGCCGTCACATCGATCGCATCGTCGCCGGGCGCCCTGGCCGCCGCAGGGCGGGCGCGTGCCCTGGCCCGAATCGGTGCCATCGAGCAGGCACAGTCGGGCATCGACCAGGCGCGTCGGCTGTTCGATCAGGCTGGCGATGAGGACACCGACGTCGCCTTCAGGTTTCCGGCGAAGCGGCTGTTGTTCTACCTCTCCGGCGCGTACACCTGGCTCGGTGACACGGGTGAGGCGTACCGGGTTCAGGACGAGGCGTTGCGGCTCTACGGCGCTGCTCCGGCCGTACCGATCGATGCGGCGCTCATCGCCCTGGACCGGTCGATGTGCCTCGCGCAGGACCGGCGGGCGAGCGAAGCGGCGGTGACCGCGCGTGATGCGGTCGCGGACCTGCCCGAGACGCAGCGGACGGAGATCATCCTGAACAGGGCCACCGACGTGGTCACCGCGATCCCTGACAAGGGCCAGCGGGGCGAGGCCGCCATGTTGACCGACTATGTGCGGGCGTGCCGCGAGCGCGCCCGTAGGCTTGGGACCACAGCCGCACTTGGTCCCTAGGAGCTCCATGTTCGTCGAGGCGCGCACCCGGCCGGTGCTCGCCGAGGTATGCCGTCTCCTCGGCTACCCCGACGCGAACGCGATGCTGCTGCGACACCACACCAACGCCGTCTACGCAGTCGGTGACGTGGTCGTCAAGATCGCCCCCGGCGACCAGGACCTGGAGCAGGTGCGCGCGATGGTGGCCGTGGTCGGCTGGCTGGTGGCCCAAGACTTCCCCACGGTGGGCCTTCACCCAGGGCTGTCCCAGCCCGTCCTGGCTGGCGGGCACGCCGTCACGGTCTGGCAGCGTCTGGACCCGGCACACGACAACCCCATCACCGTCTCCGAACTCGGCACGCTTCTCCGAGATCTGCACGCCCTGCCGGCTCCGCCAGTGCCGCTGCCCGTGCTGCGACCGATCCACAGCATCGAGCGGTCCGTCGCCCGTTCGGAAATCCTGAACGACAAGGAACAGGATCTGCTGCTGGGCCGGCTCGAAACGCTGGCCACCGGCTGGGAAACGATGCGGTTTCCCCACGGTGCGAGCCTGATCCAGTCCGACCCGCAAGTCCGCAACGCACTGCGGCGCTTCGACGGCAGGCCCGTCCTTTCCGACTGGGACGGCGCCGCTTTCGGACCCCGGGAGTGGGACATCGCCACCATCGCTGTCCACTGCCGCCGCTTCGACCCGCCCGGCCCGGGAGCCTTCGCCGCCTTCACCGCCGCCTACGGCTGGGATGCCACAGCCTGGCCACAGTTCGAGGAACTGTGCCAGCTCCGTGAGCTGCAGATGATCGCGACCAACGCCCGAAAGTCCCGACCTGGGACCGAAGCGGCCGACGAAGTGCACCACCGGATCGCGGGCCTCGTTGACGACGGGGCGGACCTCCGCCGCTGGCACATCCTCTGAACCAGCTCCCGTACTGACGGACCGCCTGCTCGCTTCGCATCGACCCAGGCCAGACCCGGTGAGGCCCACCGCGGCCCACCACGCTGGGCCTACCCCCGGCCAATGCCATCAGCGATCGTGGACCTCAGGAACACGTCGGCGCACCGGCCCAGGACGTCCTGACCCCCATGTCGCGCCGGCGGGCCAGCGGAAATGTCACGCCAGGGAGAGTCAGATGGACGTGCCCCACGGCGGCAAGCCGGACTGCGACCCGACGCACCGGCAAAGCGCGGTGCCGGGCACTCCGTCGACCGCACGGATGACTCCCCGTTCACGTACCGCCAGCACGGCTGCGGGGGCGGGTGACCGGCGACCTACTCCCAGCCGCTGGCCTACGGCGGTGGGCTTGCCGATTCGGTCCGAAGGCCCACCGCACACATCCCTCGCTCCACTGCCAGCCAGCTGACGCCAGTAGACAGACCAGGAGACGGGATTCATTGTGGGTTATCGACCGGGGCCGAACAATCTGCTGCGCGTGGCGCGGTTGGCGCAGTGGTCTCCGTCGGGTTCGGGGCGGCCGATGTCGCGTCAGGAGTTGGCGGATGCGGTCAACGCGTACGCCTATCGGCGCTCGGGCCGTCGGGTCGCTGTCGACGCCCGCTATGTGGGCAAGTTGGAACGCGGTGAGCACCGGTGGCCCTATGAGCATTGCCGCACGGCGTTGCGGGAGGTTCTCGGTAAGAGCACCGACGCCGAACTCGGCTTCTTCATCATTCACGGACATGCCACAGACCCCGAGGTGGGCCCGGCACTGGAGATGCCCTCGGGCATGCCTGCGCCTGGATCCGAGGACAGGGTCGATGCGGTAGGGGTAGGGAGGGCGGTGGGGGATGCAGGCGGTGGGCTGGTCGTGCCTGGCGGTGCGGCGACGGTACGGGTAAGCCTGACCGTCGCTGCCGAGCAGGTCAGAGTGATCCGTGACCAGGGTCCGACCGGACGGGTCGCTGTCCTGGCGGGCCCCGTCGAAGTCCTCATCGAACCGTCCGATCCCGCCACCGTCGTCACACCTGATGCCGATCCGCTCGGGCACGACGCTCGACAGGCCCAGGTGCGCTGACCGCCGCTGCGGTTGGGTGTGGCCGCGCACGACCGGCGGTCAGATGCGGGGATCAACGACGATCAGGGTGACAAGAGCCGGTCCTACCATGCAGAGCATGGCGCCGGTGGCCACTGTCGTCGGTACCTTCGGCTGAGCTGCGGGGCAGCTGCGGGGTGTTCAGGGCCGTCGGGAGTCGAGCAACACGATCCTGCGAGCCCCGGCCATACGTCCGTAGCTGGCGTCGAGCAGTGCGCTGGCCTCATCCCCGCCGGTCAGGTAAGCACATCCTGGACGTCCGCGGCACCTTGCACCACGCGCCTCGCGGCAAGAGAGTGCACTCGCTCGACAGCGGTTGGCGCCAGCGTGACAAGAGGCCGCTCGTGGTGCGATCTTTGGCCGGTGATGGAGGATGCGCGGCGTGAGCTGGAGCGGATGCGGGGCTCCTCGGTCGTGTGGCGGGAGCTGCGCTATGAACGGGTCACGGGGGCCGATGGCTATGACTGCGACGGTCATGCGGCGCGGCGGGCGGCGGTGTTGTGGGCGTTGCAGTACGACCGGCGGGCAGAGGATCTCCCGCTGGTGCGGTGGTTGGCCGAGCAGGAGGCGTTGTGCCGACGCGAGGCGCCGTTCCAGGGACTGAGTGAAGAGACCGAGTTGGTCGGCTTCCTGCTCGCGGAGCATCGACGCGTGGAGGATGTGTGGCTGCACTGGGAGATAAAGCGGGCCAACTTCGACGCTTGGTGTGGCTACGACAGTGAGCACCTGTTTGCTGCCGGAGTGCAGGCCACCGTCGGTTTCGTGCGCGACAGCGCGCATGCCGACCGGAACGATGTGCTGGAGCGCCTACTGGACGAAGACGGCGGGCCGCACGTGTCCGAGGAGGACCTGGCGGAATGGGCGCAACGGGAGCGGTCACGTTTCCCGGCCGATCCGGCCGCCGAGGACCCGCTTCGGTGGGTGCAGCGGGCCAAACTGGTGGGAGACGGTGAACTAGCCCGCCGGTGGCTTGACCGCTGGGCAGCCGGTCGCCAGCGAGACAAGAGCACACTGAGTCAGCTTCGATACCAGTTAGCCGATTTGGGAGCTTTCGCTGAGGCGGCCAAGGCGCAGCGGGAAAGCATCGCGT
This sequence comes from Micromonospora sp. NPDC051196, assembly GCF_040682415.1. NCBI lineage: Bacteria > Bacillati > Actinomycetota > Actinomycetes > Micromonosporales > Micromonosporaceae > Micromonospora > Micromonospora sp. NPDC051196. The sequence goes on along the minus strand of NZ_JBFBAY010000019.1, from coordinate 71,654 downwards.
TCGCCGACAATCCCTGGGACTCCGCTTCGGCGTGGCAGTCCCTGGCCCAGTTGGAACGTCAGGCCGGCGGCCACCGTGCCGCGTGGGAGGCGCTGCGTGCGTGTCGCCGAGCCCTGGATGGCGTGGCCGGCTGGACGGCGGTGGGCCTGGGTCGGATGTACGTCGAGGAGCTGTTTCTCTTGGCCGGCTCCGCAGACGCCGAGTTGGCCGATGTGGTGTTCACCGAGGCGGACAGGCAGGCACGCCACGTTCCCGGACTGCCCCTGGTGGTGTTACAGGCCGCCGCGGAAGCGGCCGGCAAGGTCGGTAACCAGGCCAGGGCGGAGCACTACCTGAAGCTCCGCGATGCTGAGCAACGGCGCATCGACGTCGAGATGAGCCGAGCCCGCTCCTGATACCGCGGCATCCCTCGCGCTGGCCCAGGAGCAATTTGCGCTCACCTCGATGGAGGCGATGCGGGCGCTGCAACGACGCCTGCCCGACATCGTCTACGGGGAACCATGATTGACGACACCCGTCACCATGGCAGCGGGTCCGGGAGGACAAAAGGGAACGACTACTGGCTCCAGCGCGACCGGCTCGCATCCCCAAGCCGGCTCTTCGGAGAAGTCACTTCCCGGACCCGCCGACACCCAGGATATAGCGTGCCTCCCGAATGCTGTCTTGACACAGAGGGGAGCCGGATGTGTGTACCCGATCAAGGCGTTCGAAGCGTGTTAGAAGATGAATTGCACTTCCGGGAAGGCCGGGTTCGGGCCTTCGAGCAGGTGCTGCCGCTGATGGCGTAGGTGCAGGTCGAAGAACGCGAGCGGGTACGCCTGCTGGATCCGCACCGCCCGGGCCGGGTCGAGGGTGCCGATCCAGCCGGCGAGGTCCTCGTCGCTCATCCCGATGATCCTCGCCAGTTGCGGGATCAGCCACTGGTTGTCGCAGTACGACGAGTGCGCCGCGCCGTCCGCCTGCACGTTGAGCCGCCATCCGTGCAGGTTCGACCAGAACTGCGCGATGCTCGGCTTGGCGGCCCGGGTGAACTCCGCGGTCATCAGCATGAACGGCCGGTCGATCTCAGCGACTGGTGGCACCGACTGCATCGGGCCGTCGAAGCCGAGCCCGGCCCGTACGCGCCGGTCCTGGTTCATGACGAGGGCGGTCGCGGTCGCGCCCTTCGACCAGCCGAACATGCCAATGCGACGCAGGTCAAACGCGGCGCCCAGGCTGGCCGGCAGCGGACGCCCCCCGACGTCGGGGTTGCGGCCGGCGGCCAGGTCCTCGATACAGTCGAGGACGAACCGGATGTCGCGGGCGTGGTCCCATGGCGTGAACGACAGATCCTCGGGGACGGTGAGCCGGCCGTCGGGGAAAACGCTGAACGCGTCGTACGTGTGATCCACTGTGACCACGACGTAGCCGTGACTGGCGAGTTCCTGGACCACGATGGTGGCCTCGGCACGGTGACCGTCGTTGCCGTGGGAGAACACGATCACGGGCAGCCGTGCGGGTGCCCGGAGCGCCGCAGCGCCCTCGTGGCCGGCCGTGCGGGGCGCCGCCGCGGCACCAGCGTCGAACCCGGCGGACACGAGCAGCGCACGCAGCGGCGCGGCGGGCATCCACGGCACCACCGGATGACGCCGGACGTTTCCGACGGCGGGATACCAGACGCTGGCCATCAGCTCGCGATGATGCCCGGCGCCGGCGACCGGATCCGGGCGGGATCCGTCGACGAGGTGCAGCGACACGGTGCCGACACGGTGCGGCCCGGTGGGTGGGGGCAGCGTGATCCGTGTCGGGCCGGGCGGGGCCGGCGCCGCCCGGCTGCGGTCGCCGAGCGGCACGGCGACGCCGGTCGCGAGCGCGGCTGCGAGCAGGCGCCGACGGGTCAGTGCGCTGGTCATCGGCCCTCCGCGGTGTCGGTGGTCTCAACCCGCGCAATGAGCAGCTTCAGCCGCCCGATCTCGTCGGCGAGCGCAGTGCTGCCGGCAGCGGTGAGCGTGATCCAGGTACGGCCGCGTCGGCCCTCGTACCCCTTCTCGATCTCGATCAGACCGGCCTCTTCGAGCACGCTGAGGTGCTTGGAGAGGTTGCCGCCGGTCAGTTCCAGCTGGGTGCGCAGGTAGCCGAACTCGACCCGGCGGGCCTCGTGCGCGATGGTGAGGATGCCCAGCCGGACCCGCTGGTGCACCACGTCGTCCAGGCCGTTGACCGGGTGGGCGGACGGTGCGCACGGGTCCAGGGCCCCGCTCGCGGCGGTCATCGGTGCCGCCGGCGGGCCACCGCGAAGCCGACCGCGCCCAGCAGCAGCACGGCGCCGTTGACGATCTGCGGCGGCAGGAACTCTCCCAGAATTCCCGCGTACCCCCAGTCGGGGTGCCAGAAGACGTTGATCGGCACCAGCACCACCGCCAGATACCCGAGGGTGAACACCAGCAGCGAGACGTGGCGCTCCAACCAGGCCAGCACCAGCAGCGCGACCCCGATCGCGCCCGCCGGTGCGACCAGACGGTCCAGCAGCATCAACCAGGAAGGGAGCGGTTGGGTGGGCGCCGGGCCGGCCAGGTACAGGCGCGCCAGCAGCCACAAAACGGTGAACAGGACGGTCAGCGCGACGCCGGTGATCACGTACGGAAGCACCCGGACGCCCAGCCCCCGCGACCGGGCGACCCGCACGGCGTAAACGGCGATCGCCGTGTACGCCAGCAGCAGCGCCAGCGGCCAATAGAACATCGCGCCCGCACGCCGGACGTGGCACCCGGAGCCGTCGTTCACGTCCGTGACCCACGCGCTTGCGGATCCACAGTCGGCTCGGAGGGAGTACCAGTCGATCGGGATCGCCACGAACGTCACCGCGGCCAACACCAGCAGCGCAACCCAGGTCACCCGCTGGTCAAAACGCACCCGGCGGGCGAGGGCGCGCACCTCCGACAGCAGCTGGCGGGGATCGCTGCTGGCGGGTAGCGAATCAGCAGTCATGCCAATAGGTTTCCAGAACAAACCTGTTTCCGATAGTGTCAACTTCAGCGGTTACCGTAGCCGGCAACCGCGACGGTACGTAGCGAGCGGCCCGCGGCAGATCTGACTGTCCGCGGGCGGCTCACTTGCGTCGAGCGACGTCGGCCATGCGACCCGACTCGATACCCAACGAACGACGCCAGCTCATGGGCGGCGCGAGCCAGTACGGCGACATCACCTGGATCTGCTTGACCGCGAGCATGTTCGCCACGACGCTGGTGCCAGCGAATGGCATGGTGCGCAGACTGCTATAGCTTGGGCATGCCGAGCGCACGTGTGCTCCTGCACGAATGCAGTCCTGGTCTGTTCGGGGAAGGTGGCAGTGCCTCGTCATCCGGAGACGTCGATCACGCCCAACACCCTCCTTGCCGGCAGACGCGCGCAGCTTCCATCGCCGCGGCGGCCTGGACAGTGCCTGTCCCGAGCTGAACTGTCCTCAACGCCGCCACCGATGCCGAACTCGACCTCTACAACCCACGACGAACACCTTTCATCGGCCTCGTTGTGGATGACCAAGCTCCCCGCTCGAACAGGTCGATGAGAGCCGGAGATGGCGCGTCCGGGACAGGCCTCGACACCAACAGCCTTACCGCCGCGGACTCAATCCGGCCGACAGTCGACCTTCACCCGACCGAAAACCAGCACGAGCCGGAGCCGCCGCATGCCGATCAGGGGCTCGACGCCGTGGGAACTCCCAGCGACTGGCGTGCGTGGCTGCGCGAGGCTGTCCTCGGCCACGAGCAGCGTCACATCGTCCTGTCGGTCCATCAGCTGGAAGGCATGCTTCGCCATGGCAACCTCGCCTACCAGAGCGCCCAGTACAGCGACCTGCGCCAATTACCCAGGCTGATCGGCGGGGCCGAGTCGCTGTTCGCGGAGCAGTCTCAAACCGGGGACGTGACGAGGAAGGCCCGAGCTGTCAGCGGTGTGTACCTGCTGGCCTCGAAGCTCGCCGCCAAACTCGGCGACGGAGAACTGGCCTGGACAACCGCCGACCGGTCCCGCTGCTTCGCCCTCATTGCCAACGACCCGGCGCTGACAGCCATTGGCGCCTACCAGACTGCATGCGCGCTCGCCAAACAGGGACGTCCCACCGCAGCCGAAGAGGTGGCAGTAACCGCCGCTGACACCGTCGCACGTCACAAGCTGCATCGCACACCCGCCTACCTCTCGGCCTACGGGGCGCTTCTGCTGCACGCCGCAGTGGCGGCAGCACGTGGCACCACCCCCCGCAACGCGTGGGCGTACCTGAAAGCCGCCGAATCCGCCGCCGATCGACTCGGCCGCAACAGCAACGAGTTGTGGACAGCCTTCGGCCCGACCAACGTCCAGCTACACCGAATCTCCGTCGCGGTCGCACTCCAGGACAACCAGCGTGCGATCCGTACCGCCGATCAGCTTGATACCTCACCGCTGCCAAGGGCGCTGACCAGCCGACGCGCCCAGGTACACCTCGACCTTGCCGCAGCACACAGCGCCACCCGCGACTCAGACCCACAGGCGATGCTCCAGCTTCTCGAGTACGAGCGCCTCGCCCCCGAGGCGATCAGGCTCAACGCCACGGCCACAGGCCTCATCACGAAACTGCTCCGGCGGGAACGCCCTCGCCACACCCCTGGCCTGCGAGCTCTTGCCGGCCGAGCAGGAGTACCGGACTCATGACCGAAGCCGACCCGGTCGCCCTCCTCGTCGTGTGCGCCGCGCCGCCGGCCGCCAAGGTAACCGAACTGGCCGAACGACTCCGCGCGACCGGCTGGGACGTCCATGCCGCGATGACCGAGGCGGCGACGGCCTGGATGGACCCGGCGTCGCTAGCGCAGGCCACGGGTCACCCCGTCAAGACCGAGCCCCGCGGCCCGCAGCAACCGAAATCATTGCCGCGAGCCGACGCGGTCGTGGTCGCACCCGCCACCTTCAACACCATCAACCAATGGGCCGCCGGCATCAACAACACCGCCGCATTGGGCATCCTCAACGAAGCCCTGGGAGCCGGCACGCCGATCATCGTGTCCCCGTACGCCAAAGCCGTCCTCGCCGCCCACCCCGCCTTCCACCGCAACATCGACCTGCTCGCCCACGCCGGTGTTCGTTTCACCGCCACCGACGCTCTCCGGCCGACGACGCCAGACGGGCCGTTCAACTGGGACAGCGTCTGCAGCATCCTGCACGACATCAGACACGCGACCAGCCACAGGGACAGCACCCTGCTTGACGGCCCCGGCGGCCGCGGGGCAGGGGAGGGGTAGCTGACTGCTGCCGCGCATCGCGCACTGGGCAGCGGCGGAGCCGTGTCCCCACCGTTGGGCCCAGTCCTGACGGAGGGTGAAGCTGGGCCTGTGCCCGAACTTGTGATCGTCACGAGGCTGACTGCGGCCGGCAAGAACACCGTTGCGGACCGACTCACTCACCTGCTGACCGAACATGCCGACAGCGGCGGGGTCTGCCACGCCGATGATGTGGCGGCGATGGGAGGTCCGCCGGTGCGGACAGAGCCGTGCTGTGGTTCGCGGTTCACGAAGCGCACAGCACGCGCGTGACCAGTGGAGGCGCGCCACCGTCGACCGCATGATCGCGATCGGACCGTTCTGAGCAGCTGAGGAACAGGCGGCACTCACCGGGCTACTCCCGGGCAGCACGACTCCACTGTGGGTCGTCTCGACGACTCAGGTGTCGGTCGTGCTTGCCTATGGGCGAGCCGACCCAGGACGAGCCCTGTCCGAGAAATCCGCGTTCCGCTGCTCCGCTCACCCACGCGTCCGCACCTCCCGGCCGACGCGATATTCGATTCGCAGCACTGGTCCCGGACCAGATCGCGGTCACCATCGTTATGAAGCGCAAAGCCAATGACCGCTTCCGTTGCCGTCGGGTGGCGGGTGCTCTGCGGCATGTCCGGGTACGCGGTCGTGGGTTGATTCCGTGGCGCTCGCGCCAGGTCGCCGATGGGTCTGCGGCTGCCCGTTAGCCGTCATGCTTGACCAGGTCAGCGAGGTGTGCGCAGGGCTGCTCGACCTCACGGTGCCAGGCGCTGCCGATCACGGCGACGGGGTGGCTGACCTCCCTGACTCTCCCGTCGGCGGTCTCTACCGTGAACCGGGTTGATAACGGCTCGCTGCCGAACGGGATCGAGCAGTCGATGCGCACCTCGACCTCGATCCAGGCGGTGCCGCCGGGACGCAGCAGCCGAGACTGCCCGGTACCTCGGACCCGGATACCCAGCAGCTGACCGGACGTCGCACGGACAGTGATCGGCGCGGGCCCAGCATTGATCACCGCCAGTTGTCCTGCCATCTGGTAGACGCCCCTGGCGTCCCCACCCCCGTTACCGCCGGATGCAACAAAGGCCACGAGTGAGATCGAAGAGTTCCGCTCCCGTTCCTCCCGCGAGTCCCGCAACTGGCCGACCGCTACACCGCCGAGCACCATGCCGACCACAAAGGCAGCGACGAGCCGTACACCCGTCTTTCGTCTGCCTGTAACGCGGTCAGGCGCCGGCCCGCCCGAGGACACTGACTGGTGATCGTGGTCGCCTAGATCAATGATTTTGCGCTCCGCCGACATGACATCAGCCTAGAGAACACGCTCGACAGCCATGATCGTTCTACACCCGCAGACTCGGATGCCTGAGCATCGTCGGGTTCGGCAGACGGACGGGGAACGAGCCCAGACGATCGAAGGACCGATATACCGAAAGTAACGGTCACCGACACGGTGCAACGCACGGTCGGCGGCAGATTCGGACGTCCTGATCAAGCCTGGCCTGCCCCCGGCTGTGCGTTCATGGCACGGGTTGAAGCTGAACGAGGATCATCCAGTTGTCACCATCGGAGCGGTGCGTCGCCCGGACCCGGTATTCGCTCGGGCGTAGATCGATCACGAGGTGGTTGTCGGGCTCCAACGCCGCTCCGGGCCACGCCGAATCGAACATCACGACTGGTCCGTCCGCCACCCAGCGGACATCCTCATCCCCGTCCCAATTCACGGCATCACGTACCGCTCGTCGCGCAGCGCTCACGAGGTCGTCTTCCTCGTTCGCCGCTGCCCACCGCAGGAACAGCCGTTCCGAGGATAGGTACGTCGTCATCGCCGGCTCGTCACCCAGCACAAGCGCCTGCCGCTGACCGATCGCGACTACGCCGACGTAACCGTCGACCGCGCACGCCCGGCCGTAGTCGCCCCAGCTCTCCACGGAACCATCCGTGGTATCCGCACCGGTCCACAGCGATAGTGCCGATCGCGGAGCGACGAGCAACGGTCCGCCAGCCAACGAAACCCAGCTGTACTGCAACGGCTCCACCTCCCGCAGCGATCTTGCCAGGCCACGGCGATACACGCGTGCCCGCCAAGACGCACGTCGTCATGGCCGGAGAGCTGATCGCCCAGATCGACGGTCACCGGATTGCCGCCCGGCTGTGCACCCATCGGCACACGCCTGGACGCCATCCAGGCACGCTCGCCGCAACGCTGCGCACGCAAAGGCGGCAGATCCGGAAGGCGGCGCCGGCGACGCGAGGGGCCTCGAGGTGAAGGACAATGCGCCGATGGACGATTACCGGCGCTGCCGCCTTACCGTCAGCGACGGCGAGCTGGAGCTTGCCGGTCCGCCGGCTGCCCTCCGCGCCCTCGGCCGACTGCTACGCGAACATGCTGAGCCCTTTGACGTGGCGATCACCGGCGGGGTCGTCAGTCAAGAGGCGACCGCCGGCCCGCTGCTTGTCAGTCTGCAAGGCGAGACCGCGCTACGTTTCTCCGGCGGTCGCGAGTATCTCGACATCATCGGGAACGCGCTCGATGGTGTGGCTGAGCAAGCCGAGACCGCCGAAGACCGGACAGTCCACCAGCATCAGCACATCGAGTACTTTCCTGGGGATGACTACCGGTCGCCGGACTCAGCTCCATTGATCATCGTGGCCGACTGGCCGGACGCGCAGAAGCGGATAGCGCACTGATCCTGGCAGGAGCGGACGCCGGCGGGGCCCGGTCAACGGATATGGACGCCTCAGGGTCGCGGCCGAGGCTGATTAGACTGCTCAGTTGTGCGCTCGGCTGAGGTCCTCGAACAGCTCGACGCCGCTGCCGAGGAGTTCCTGTTTCCGGACCTCGGCCACGGCTACTACTACGCCGTCGATGCTCGGCTCCATGGGTACCGGGACGCTGGGCAGTGGGCCCTCATCGTCGAGACGGTCGGCTACTCGCCCCGGGCCGGCAACCTCATCGACGTGCTCCATGTGTTCGGCGACTGCCTGACCAGCGGTGAACCTGGCTATGGAAACGGTGACTTTCACGAACGAGTAGACAACTGGAACCAGATAGAGGACCCCGACGAGCCCGAAACCTACCGTGGAGGGCCGGTGGTGGTTCGCGGCCAGACGATCGCTGTTGCTGCCGAGCCGGGCGAGGATCTGGTCAACGTCCTGCGTCAGCTTGTTCCGCGTCATCGCGAGTTGCTCCTGGCCGATGAGGGGGAGTTGCGGCGCCGGATCCCGGTCGACCTGCCCGAGGTTCTGCGGCTCGACCAGTGGAACCACCCCGACCTGGTGAGTGGGCTACGCCCCAGCGAGTCTGAGACCTTCCACCAGATCGCCGATGTCCTGGCGACCGGCGATCTCAGCCGATACGCGCCCAGCTTGCCGCCCAACACGCACTGGTCGAAGTGGCCGGAGTCGGGGAGCCTGTAGCCGGGCCGCCCACCTTTCAGCGGACGAGTGAAGGCCGTGCACCGGCCGAACCAGCATCCCTCGGCGCGGCTGGAGTGCTTCCCGGTGCGTTCGAGTCAGCGTGGCTCGGACATCCGCTCATCGGTACGTTCGGGTGTGGGGTCCGGGATCTCCGTCATGCTCCGTAGCGCCCTATCTGCGGCTACATCAGGGCATCGAGTGGGCGCTTGGGCCGGTCACCGACGGTAGCCGACTTGGAAGTCGCGCGCACCATCGGCGGCGATCAGGATGTCGGCGGTGGTAGGCGGCGACGGCAAGGCCCAAAGTGGGGCCGGCACCTGTACGGCTGGGATGATCGTGGTCATGCGGTTGGAGTCGCGGTGACGGCTACGTCGAGGCGTGGAGTGGCGCCTGTCCACGATTCGTTGGCGGTCTATCCCGGTACGTTCGATCCGTTCACCCCGGGGCACCGCGACCTGGTGGCCCGCGCTCGGGTGATGTTCGATCGGATCATCGTGTTGCTGGCGGTGAACGCCGACAAGCGGCCAACCGCCGAGGCCACGACCAGGGCCTCACTCGTACGCGACACCCTGCCAGCAGCCTGGGGCAACGTCGAGGTGGACACTTGGACCGGCCTGACCACTGCCTACTGTCTGCGCCGCGGCGCCACGGTCATCGTCCGCGGCCTACGTACGGCCGCAGACCTCCGCCACGAGTACCAGCTCGCTGTGATGAACGAGCAACTCGGCATCCAGACCGTCTGGATGCCGACCCGTCCGCAGCTGGCCGCCACCTCGTCCACAATCGCACGCGCGTACCGCGCGGCACAGTCGGCCCATTGAGCAGTGACCCAGGGGTATCTCAACGGTGGCAGCGGACCTCAAGGTTGGATGCACTCTTGTCGGCAGTCCCGCATCCGCTCGGGCATGGCCGAGCCGCCGACGGCAGGCGGTCACACCGGTAGCGACCGGATCGCGGCAGAATCGAACGTTTGCATGGATAGGCCTGCGTGAGCGCTGCGCTTCGCGTCGATAGCCAGCTTCTGTCGAACGTGCTGCCCGAGGGGCAGCGGAGGAGCGTGGGCAGGAGGTTTCCTACCTGTCGTGCTGTCGGCGCACCATCTCGGTAATCCAGATGGGCGCGAACGGAGACGTGCAGTTCGGCGGAGTCGGGTAGTCCTTGAGTACCTCCAGGCGCTCGCCGATGTCGATCGCACGGGCACGTTGTTCGGCGTGCTCGATTCCGATCTGAGCCAGGCAGTGGTTCATCGCCCACTGCAGGCGATCCGGGGCGTCTTTCATCTTCGTCTCGATGACATCGAGCAGTCCTGCGAGGTCGAGGCCCTCGGGTTTCTTCGTCACGCGTTCGGTGGTCAGCGCCCAGCCGGCACTCGCGATCACCGGATCCGGATCGGCGGACCAGGCCAGACGCAGCTCTTCGGAGTGCGGGTTCTTCTTCACCACATAGTTCACGAACCAGTCGTGCACCTTGGGTGTGCGCGCCTCGCGCAACATGACGTCCAACTCGTCACGCTCGAACGCCTTCGGGCGGCAGATCAGGATCGCCAGCAGTCTCGCCGCGGTGTCATCCGTCTCCCAGAGCTGGCACGCGAGTGCCTGCTGCGTTTTCAGCCGCTTCGCGAGCTCGCGCAGCTTGCCGAGGTGCACACCGTGGTCGTCCCCGTGTCTCTCGTTCACCTCGCGTGTCTTCGGGTCCTCGATCGCGGTCAGTTCGGCCATCACCTCGGCCACTGTCGTCTCAGTCATGTCAGCCTCCTGTCCATCATGCGGGGTCACTCGCGCAGCGGGTGCCATCCGCTGGTCGTCCGCGTCCGTCGGGGTTCGCGGTGGGTCGGGCGCGGACGGCTCAGTCGGTGTGCCCGGTGGGACGCCGTCGGCGGGGTCGGCGGAGAAGACGGCCGCGCCCAGCATCGCGACACCGAACACCGGTCATCCATGGTCCCCAGGCGCCGCCCGGCCGCACCGGCGGGCCAAGGGTCCGGTGCCGCCCGATCACACGCGCCACGATCAGCGGACCGCTGACCATGAGGTTGGCGATCTGGATTCATCCTTGGTCGCCGGTGCTCAGCATGCTGGCCGGGTGCCGGCTGCTGTCGAATCCGTCCCTGGTGAGTATCTGCAGGACGACCACGACGATGTAGAGCGGTCCGGCGACGCAGCAGCCTCGTCTCCCGGGCGGCGGCGTTGGGCGCCCTGCCGGCGGCGGTGGTGGTGACCTCGTGGGTCATCAGCGGTCGCCTCTGGTGTCGGGGGCGTAGTGCTGTACCGCGAAGGCGATGGCCACGGCGATGTCGTCGTCGCTGGTTCCCCAGGCGGCCTGGATGGCGGGAGCCCAGGCCTGGCAGCTGCGGATGGCGAACTCCTTCGCTTCGGGCGTGTCCTCCCACGTGGCCGGGTCAACGCTCACGCCGTGCAGGAAGAGGTCGAGGCCGAGCAGCGCGAGGTCCCAGCCGCCGCCGATTCCGATCGTTCCACCGGGACCGTAGGTGCGCACCAACTCGTCGACGATCTCGGCGGGTGAGGCGTGTTCCAGCTCGAAGACGGTGCGGCCGTCGTCGCCGGGTGCCAGGCGCACCTCGACCTCGGTCGACATGCCCTCGCCGAGGACCCAGGTCACCTTGAGCAGGCGGGGTTCCTCGCAGCGCAGGATCTCGCCGCCGGCGTTGTCCTTGAGCTGGAACGTGCCGCCGACCCGCAGGTCGCCCTCGATCGGGCCCAGCCAGCGGCTGAGCCGCTCCGGTTCGGTGCAGGCGCTCCACACGTCCTCGATCGGGGCGTCGTAGACCCGCTGCAGCAGCAGCGATCGCCCTGCGCCGGCGGCAACCGCCTGGTTGCCGATCTCCCGGTGGGTGGCGTTGACCTGGTTGATGATGTCGATCACGTCGATTCCTCGCTATCTGACTCGGCTGCCTGACGACGTTCCGGTGTCTCGCCAGCGATTCCAGGGTTGTCGCGCGGGTCGCGGCGTTGGCGCTTGCCACGGGCGAGTTCGGTGGCCAACGCGTCCAGGCGCTGGCTCCAGAACTGCCGGAAGCGTCCGAGCCAGATGTCGACCTCCTGCAGCGGCGCTGCCTCCACGGCGTAGAGGCGGCGCGTACCGTCCGGGCGGACGGTGACGAAACCCGATTCCCTCAGCACTCGCAGGTGTTGCGACACCGCAGGTGCTGAGATGCCGAACTCTGCCCGGACCACCTCGCTGACGGCCCCGGCGGCCTGTTCGCCGTCGGCGAGCAGCTCCAGTATTCGGCGCCTGACCGGGTCGCCGAGGACATCGAACGCGTGCACGCGGGGAACTATCCCAGCCCATACTTAATTAAGTCAAGGCTGAATTATGCGGTGGTGCTGTCCTGATCCGCCGTACACCATGCGTTCGGCTGACGAGGCAGCCAACTGGTCGAAGCGGACGGCTTCAGGTCGTCGCAGCCCCCGCTGGTCCAGCGGCCGCTTCCGAGCCGACCTCGGCTCCAGACCGCCCGCTTCAGGTGACCGCGCTGGTCGACGGCGTGGCCAGTCGGGCGTGGCCTGCGGTTACCATGCCGTCCCGGGCGTCCTGACCACGGACATGCCCGACATGTGGCAGACCAGGACGCCCAACTCGGCGCTGCCTTGTCGTTCCGTCTTGGCCAGAGGGCTCAGGTGCTGGCGTGTGTGGCCGGTATTTCCGGTGGCTGGGGGGTCGGCTCGTCGTCTGGGTGTGGAGGCGGCTGGAACGCGATGTCGGTCACGTCGGCGATCAGTTCGGTGAAGTCGGTGCCGTACGCGGCTGGCTCGATGATGCGCAGCACCAACGCGAACGGTTGGGTGGCACCGAACGTCCGGGCGAGGTCGGGGTGGTGTTTGGTCAGGTAGCGGGCGCCGGCGAGGTTGCTGCCCGCGCTCAGGCCGCCGATGAAGAACACCGGGCGCCCGCCGGCCGGCCCCCAGAACCGGGCGAGCAGGACGTAGCTGGTCTCTGGGCTGAAGACGTACTCGGTGCCGCCGACGGTGAACGACATCCGGCGCTTCTCCTCGTCGAAGACCTCGTACGTCACACCACGGAGGATCGCGCGTACGTGCGTGGCGCTGCGCGGGCTCGCGCCGCCAGGGCCGCCGACACAGAACTCGGTCAGCCGGCCGATCTCCCCGGTCGGCTGGTTCTCGCCGACCCGGTCCGCGTGCGCGCCGCATTCCCGGGCGATGGTCGCCAGCTCCACCAACGCGGCGACGTCGCGGCGGTGGACGCTGAACTCGCGCGGCGATGACGCGTGCCGGGATACCACCAGCAGACAACTCGCCCCGGCGGTGAGCCCGAAGAAGGCGCGTGCCCGGTTCAGCTTGCGCCGTCGCAGCAGGAACCCCGTGAGCCAGACGGCCGTGCCGGCGATGACGCTTGCCAGCAGGTTGATGAGAAGATCGCCCATGCCTCGATGATGTCCGACCCTGTCAGGCCCCGGGGGTTTTGGTGGGGCAGCGCGCCCAGGAGGGGTCGCGGTCCGAGCCAGCTTCGAATCCTGTCAGCCATAGAAGGGCCAGGTCGGGCCCGGCCTGGTAGGCCGCCTCCAGCCTGGGTGGGAGGTGCCGTACGCCGACGGCGCCGGCCACGCCCATGGGGATCTCGACCACCGTTGCCGCCCGCACGGCCATGGCACGCTCGAGGGCTGGTACCGGCGGACGTCCTGCAGCCAACGCACGTACCGCTCGATATCCACCCGCACCGCAGCCAGCGGGTCCAGGTCATGGTCGGCGCACCAGCGGAGAAGATGAACCCCGCAGCCCACCACGGCGGGCGCCGTGCGCTTGACCCGCTGGCGCACCTGCCGCACGAGATCAGGCGCGCCATCAGAATCACGGCCGCGGCCGGAACCCGCGAACGAATCGTGGACCTCACCACCACCGGGAGACGTACCGGCCTCGTCGCGTTGAGATCTCGTGCTATCGCACCAACGGCGCAATCCCGATGTTCGTCATGCGTGGTCCGTGCTTTGCCGATCCGATGGTTGCTGATGGTCGAAAACGCTGTGCTGCGCGGATTGATCCCCGAGGCACTATCACCGCCGTTGCGGACGCTGCCGGCCGGATTGCAGCACCGCGTCGAGGCCGTTTAGCCGCAGCACGCTCGCGCCGCGCAGGTGCGCCAGATCCGTACTGCCGTCCCCCGTGCACTTGAGGAATGCCACCTGTTCGGTCCATTCCAGGCGGGTTCCGTCCGTCTCTGCGTCGAGCCGGACGGTGACCAGTGAGGTCCATCGCAGGTCGCCGTCGACGATGGCCTCGTAGCCGTAGACAATCCGGTGTGCGTCCGCGATGTCGATGTACCGCGACCGGTACTCCAGCCGCTCGGGCGCCGTGTCCAGCCCGGTGAAGGTGCTGCTTGCCGTCTCGCCTCCGCCCACCCGGAAGTCGTGCTCGTATGAAGCTCCGCTGCCAGGAAGCCGGAACCATCCCCGCTTGATCGCGGTATCGGCGAACGCGGTAAAGACCACGCCCGGCGGCACGTCGAGGTGCCGCGAGATCGTGAAGGTGTCGTGTCGGACCATGCCGTCCTCCCGCTGTCACGGCCACCAAGGGGTGGCCGCACGTCCGTTACGATCAGTAAGAAACGTGCGGCCGGCGGATTTAGTCCGGCTCGCCCATACGCACTTTGAAGTCAGCTACTGACGTACGAGGAACAGAGCCGTGACAAGCCTCCTTGGCACCGAACTCGCACAGCGTGGGGTCGCGCCGGACTGCATCCAGACGATCGAACTCGTCCGCGACGTGCTGGCGCGGGTGGGCGACAAATGGACGCTGCTGACCATCACGGTCCTGGCGTCCGGCCCACTGCGCTTCACCGCGCTGCACGAGCAGGTCGCCGGCATCTCGCAGCGGATGCTCAGCCAGACGCTGCGCGCCCTCACCCGCGACGGGCTGGTAGCCAGGACCGCATACCCGCAAGTACCCCCGAGGGTTGAATATGCCCTGACGCCGCTCGGCCGCTCACTGAGCGAGGCCGTGGACGGACTCGTGCACTGGGTCCGTGGCCACCAGAGCGACATCCTCCGCAACCGCCACGAGTTCGACCAGGCACCCGCCGAGAACACAGCCACCCCACCCCACGCGTAGCCGCGCCCGATCACCCGCGACTGCGGCAAAGCGATCTTCAGTCGAGTTCAGACACACTGTCATCGGCAAAGCCGTGAGCGGCTGGTCATGTTCCGGAGGCACTGTAGGGGGCGAGGATTAGTTGGGGCGGCGGTCGAGGTCTTGCGGGCGCGGTCGTAGCGCATGGTGCCGGCCAACCTCATTGCCGCGACGTACGGCGTAGATAAGTCGTAGGCCCCTGTGCGCGGACATCCGCCCGTCGGCCCCACCGACCGTTCGACTTACCCCGGCACCCTGTCACGCATCGCGACGCCCGGCCGGCAGCACATCCCGCACCCTACGCGTTCGTGGAGCCGGTCTTGCGGACCAGCATGTACCCGTACCGGGGCTCCGCGTCTTCGGGTGGGGTTTCGCCTTGAAAAACCAGGGCGAAACCGGCGGCGGTGAAGCGGTCCTCCATCTCCCGGGCCGAGAGCCAGTACCGATCGAAGTCGATGCCGAGACTGCCAACACGGCTACCGGGACCGTTACGATGCCCTGTCCCGTCGCCGTGCTTGAACGCCGCCACCAGGTAGCCGCCCGTCCGCGCGACCCGGGCCAGCTCGGCGAACGCCCGTACCCGGGCGTCCGGTGCCAGGAAGATCAACGAATACCAGCAGACCACCCCAGCCAGCGACGCGTTCCCGAACGGTAACTGCCGCAGATCGGCGACCGCGTACCCGAAACCCGGATGCTCCCGCCGCGCCACCTTCACCATTCCTGGCGACAGATCCACCCCGCGCGGCGACAGGCCCCGGCTCGCGAGGTACGGAAGAAGTCGTCCGGTGCCGCAGCCCACGTCCGCGACCTCCGCGCCCACGGCCAAGGTCAGCTCGGCGAACAGGTCGAGCATCGCGCGCTCGACCGGCATGCTCTCCAGCACCCCGACCAGGTTTTCCGCGTACCACTCCGACAGCACGTTGTGCGCGTCCCGCAGTTCCTCGGTACTGGCGTCCATCCCTCCGCTGACCCTCTCCGTTGTCGGCCGTCGGGGCGGCGAATCTACCGCAGGACGCCGAGCTGAACGATGCTCGCGGGCGCCAGGCAGAATGTTCCGAAGAGGATGGCCGCAGGGCTCAGCCGCGGCTGGCGTACAAGTAGACGGTCACCGCGTCGGGGGCATCGAGGTTGAACAGGACGGCTCGACGTGTGCCGTCGGCAGTGGGTTGCTCTTCATCGAGGCCGGAGACGGACTTGGCGGTTTCGGGGTCCCACAGGTCGCCGCCGCCGACGTTGTGTTCTGCGTCGACTGCCCGTAGTCCGGGTGCGGGCGTCGCAGTGAACTTCGCCGTGGCGATGAAGGCGTCGAGCTCGGTTCTGGGTATGCGAAACTTCGCCGAAAGCAGAGTCTCCAGGCCGTTGCTGTAGGCGGCGGTAAGGAGCACGGTTCCGGGCGGCAGGGTCACGTGAGCGACCGCTTCCACCTGAGCCGCGCTGGCGACCTGCGGCGTGGACTGCACTGGGAGCAGGTCGATTCCGTTGGTGCTGGCGACGAGCCCGGCCCCACAGCACGTGACCAGCGACAGCACGAGGCTGATGCACGCAAGTACCAACGCTATGGTGCCGCGCCGATTGCGGGTGGCCGGGACAACGGTCTCGATCATCGCCGACACAATACGGTGTGCACGCTCATCGGCACGTCCGGACACCGGGTGGCCTCGGGAGCAGTCACCGTCGGGTGGCACGCGGTCGGCGGTAGAAGCGGACGTTTCCTGGGGCTTGCCGATGGCGAGGGTTCGTCGGCACGTCGACATCAGTTGATCGCCGTTTCGCACTTTGGTGCCTGACAGAAGATGGGCCTGGGCGGCCACACCGGTCCTGTGTGGGCATGCTCGTGCCTGACTGGGCGTACCGCCGATCCGGACGCCTCGTCTTCAACGGCGAGTCAGGCTTCCCCGGCCCGCCGAGCACCACGGCGTGGCGAACTACCGCCCTTTCGTCGCCGGTCAGCGTCGTCGTCGCGGCCCCGGTCGGATAAGAGCAGCTTCTGGTCGACCACGCGAAGACCCTGGCCGCCGCATACGAGGCACTGCCCCTTCGTTAAGCCGAGTAGTTGTCAGTAGCGACTACAGGAGATTGTGCTTACGGGCGAAGTCCGGGAACTCCGTTCCGGAGCAGGGCAGACGAGCACCCGTTGCTCTCAATGCCTCAATGAGGTTCCCCGCAGCCGTCAGGGTCTGCTTGCCGTCCCGGCAGGCCGCCGCGAGAAGCCAGATGGTGCCGTGAACGCGGGCGCCGTAGGCAACGGGCGACCTGCGTCGCGTTCCTGTCGTCCGTGATGGCCACGCCTTCCCGCAGTTCGGCGGCCGCGAGGACGGACGCTTCCCCGAGGTCGCGCTCACCTGAGCCGAGCCGCGCGGCCCATTTGGTAAAGCACCGCACCTCATCGAGCGTGTCCAGCTGGGCAGTGGTCAGCCAGCCCGCCTCGCAAGCAACGGCCAGTTCACGATGATCCTCAGATCCCGCCCGCAACTCCTCCCGAACCACCTGAGTCGTCCAACATTCGGCATCGAGCAGCAGATCCTGCAAGACGTCCAGCCGGTCAGCGAGAGTGAAGTGGCTGAAAACCATGGTGTCGAGCACAAGGGACGGAGCTGACGTGCGGTGGGCGACTCACGGCGCGATTTCCAGGTCGTCGTCCTGCGGTAGGTCCGCCTCGGCGATGTGGCCATGCATCAACTCCAGAGCCCTGGCACGTGTGATTCGCCTGTTCCGCAACGCTCCCATCACGGCCTTTGCGTACGTGGGCGATACCCGTACCGACTCGAGGTCGGGCTGCGGTACCCAGCCCACCGCCTCCATGAACCCCGCGTAGGTCGGCCGAACCTGGCTCCAGGCCCTACGGGTCTCTGCGTCGATGGCCCCTGCCTGCTCAGCCTGCCGCAGCGCCAGCAACCAGGAGGTACGGTATCGAGCCGCATAGCTCACGATCTGATCCCGGCTCACCGTCCCACGGGCTGCGGCAATCGCTTGCACGGGCAGCAGCAGTTCGGCGGCGAAGGCATCAATCACCGTCTCCCGTTCTGCACGTGAGGCACTCAGGCCGAGGTCGGCGGAATATTCATCACCAATGATGAGGTGCCCCAACTCATGGGCAGCGGTAGCCCGACGGCGGCCAGGATCGCCCGTGGTGCTCACGACAGCAACGGCGATGTCGCCCTCGACGAGCGATGCGCCGTCGCCCGGCAGGTCGGTGACCAGAACCCACTGACCTGCGCGCTCGCAGACGTCCATGATGCTGCCGATCGGTCCATCGCCGAGATCGAACCGCTGCCGTAACCACCGGGCTGTTCCACGCGCATCGTCCTCGGACGTCACCGGATGCGGGTAGCGAAGCAGCGGACGGGCACGCAGGACGCCAATGTCCAGCAATTGCTGGACATTGCGCAGCCACTCCACCAGGGCGATTTCGAGGCGTTCCGACGACAGTGCTGCCTCAGTGTCGGTTTCCTCGGTCAGCGGCGCCGCCCGTCGGGACAACACCGCTGGCGGCGGCTGAATCAAGTACTCCATCGACACCTTCAGCGCCCTGGAGAGCCTAGCCAGCTCCAAGCCGTCCAAACGGCGGCTGCCAGCCTCAACCTTGGCCAGCATGGTGCGATCTAGCCCCACCATCGTGGCGAGATCCTGCTGCGAGATCCCCAACGAAAGGCGGGCTTGTCGTACCTGCTCACCGACAAGGGGCCAGTCCCAGCCATCAGCCATTGTGCGATAATCGCACACTCCGCGCCGGAATGGGTCAACACACGGAAGTCCAGGATTCCGCGTATCCTGCTGACGCCGCAGGGTCATCGCACGTTTCGCGGCTTCGGGGGCAAATCCGAAGCCGCGAACCCCGCCGCCGAAGCTCGTCATCCGGCAGCACGGGCACCGGCCAGCAGACGCTCGACCTACACACCCACCGTCGAGCAACTCGTCGTGCTCAGCTATCTCGCTCCGACAAGCACCGCGCTGCCTCCGGCCTTCGCGACGATATTCCGTTCTGGCAACCAGCGCCGCCACGCACCAGCCGCGAGCTGGCGCCACCGTGCAGGAGCAGCCGCCGCCGTGGTGGCGCCGAACAACTCCGCGTAGCCCAAAGGTTCAGGTCGTCGTCGTGTTCGTGTCCGCACCTGCGACCCCGCGCGAAGCTGTCGCCTATCCGTCCGCCAATGAGCTCCTCGTGGCGAGGGCGCGCGAGGCGTTGGGGCTCAGCGTCGCCTGGACCTCTTCAGCGGGTTGGTTCAGTGCTCGTTCTGTTCCTGGAATTCGACGATGGCGGCGCCGTTGTCTCGGGCCCAGTCGGTCAGGACCCCGATCGGTTCGACCAGGGTCTGCCCGAGTGGGGTGAGGCTGTACTCGACGCGTGGGGGCGCCTCGGCGTAGGCGTGGCGTTCGACCAGGCCGTATGCCTGCAGGCGGCGCAGGGTCTGGGTGAGGACCTTGTGGGAGATGCCGCCGATAAGGTGGGCCAGCTCGCCGGGGCGCCGGGGTTGCAGGCTGAGGGCGAACAGCACGATCACCGTCCACTTCTCGGCGATGATCTCGACGGCCAGACGGGTGGGGCAGTCGGCGAGGAAGACCTGACCGTGGGCGTCGTGCACGAGGTCAAAAGGTACCAGCGGGTTCCTATCGGCTCCGTAGCGTTTTCCGGTGAAGCCCACCAGGAGCACAAGGAGCCATTCATGCCACGAGTAGTCGTGTTCGACGAGACCGGCGGACCGGACGTTCTGCGCGTCGTCGATGAGCCGGTCGTCGAGCCCGCAGCCGGCGAGGTACGCGTACGGATCGAGGCCTTCGCAGTCAACCCGTTCGACCAGATGGTCCGGGCCGGGCAGTCCCCGCGGCCCGTGCAGTTGCCGCACGCGCGGCTGGGCGTCGAGGGAACCGGTGTGATCGACGCGCTCGGGCCCGGGGTGACCGGACTGGCCGTCGGCGACCCGGTCATCCTCGGTGCGATACCCGACTTCGAGACCAGGGGCGCGTACGCGGAGTACACCACGCTGCTGGCCGACCGGGTGGTGCCACGGCCCACCGGGCTGGAGCCCGTCGGTGCGGCGGCGCTCTGGGTGTCCTACTTCACCGCCTACGGCGCGCTGGTGGACAGGGCCAGGATGCGGCCCGGGGACCAGATTCTGATCACTGCGGCGTCGGGCGGTGTCGGGCGGGCCGCGATCCAGATCGCCAACCAGATCGGCGCCGTGCCGATCGCGGTCACCCGACAGAGCGCCAAGGTGGAGAGCCTGTTGGCCGCCGGAGCCGCCGCGGTGATCGCCACCGACCGGGAGGACATCGGGGAGGCCACCCGGCGGCACACCCGTGGGGTGGGCGCCGACATCATCCTGGACGCCGTCATGGGCCCGGGCCTGGCCGAACTGTCGCTGGCCGCGAAGCTCGGCGGCACCCTGGCCACGGTGGGCTGGCTGGACCCGCGGCCGGCATCCTTCCCGGCGAATCCATCGCTGACCATTCACCGCTACATGGCTTTCGCGGACATGGTCGACCCGGAGACCGCGCGGCGCGTCGCCGCGTTCCTGGCCGCCGGTGTCCGCACCGGCGTGCTGCAGCCGACGGTGGACCGGGTGTTCACGTTGGACGACATCATCGAGGCACACCGGTACCTGGAAAAGGGAACGCCGACGGGCAAGATCGTGGTGACGCCGTAATCGTCGCCGATGCGCCGTAGGCGCCAGCCTGTTCGTCTGCCTGGCCGGCACCGCCGGAAGTCCGAGTTCGCCGCCATCTTCGACGGCCTCGAACTGGTTTCGCCCTGCGTGGTGCCGGCCAGCGAACCCCCGCCGCTGACGCCAGGGCCGAGAATGGGTTGTCCCAGTCAATCTCCCCGCCAGCTTGATCGACCGCGTCGAGCAGCTGCTCGCAGGTCCGCCACGCCCGCACAGTCGAGTCCCGCGTGTCCCGCGCGTGCTTCCAAAGGCCATCCCAGCCGTACGCCGGGCACCGCCTAAAGAGCGAGACCGCCTCATCCCACCGAGGGCCAGCCGGTAACCGGACAGCGAAGGCGCACACCGAGCGTTGCCGCTTCCAGCGGCAGCCAGCCCGTAGCCGGCTTAACACGTATCGGCTACCGGCTGGAGCGACGTCCGCCGGTGTCGCACACTCTCCGGCACGGGCGATCGGGGACGGCGCGGCGCTCCCGCTGTACGCAGGGTGTCGCCGCGTAGCCTCCATTGTCAGATGCCACGGCCGATCGATCAGGTGAAGCATTGATGATCTAGGAACCCTAAGCGACCACGGAAACCTGGGGAGGTTCCGAACTGGTAAATGTGGATCGAATGGGCAAACTGGACCGAGTGTGTCTACAAGTCGCATCGTCGGATCGCTATAACTGCTGCTCATGAACCGCTGCGCCCGGTCACCGAGCCGGGCGAGGATCGCAACCATGTGCCCGGCTCCGTGAGCCAATCCAGGATGCGCGCGCTGCGCCCGGTCACCGAGCCGGGCGAGGATCGCAACAACTACCCGCGCTGCAATTCCCACATTCGGAATCCGGCTGCGCCCGGTCACCGAGCCGGGCGAGGATCGCAACGGTTTGTCGCGCCGGCCCTCCCGGCTGTCGCTGGCCGCTGCGCCCGGTCACCGAGCCGGGCGAGGATCGCAACGCCGGCTGGTCGACGGCCGGCGTGCAGGCCGGCGTGGGCTGCGCCCGGTCACCGAGCCGGGCGAGGATCGCAACGCGTCCGGCCGCGACCACGCCCTGGCGCACCGCGCCGTGCTGCGCCCGGTCACCGAGCCGGGCGAGGATCGCAACCTCGTGCGGGCCGGGAAGATCTACGCCGGCCGCGGCGCTGCGCCCGGTCACCGAGCCGGGCGAGGATCGCAACACCCCAGCCGTCCCCGATGTCGAAACCGTCGGCCTCGCTGCGCCCGGTCACCGAGCCGGGCAAGGATCGCAACAGGCGGGCGAGGAGGCGGGTCACCTCGCACCCGCCCGAGCTGCGCCGGGTCACCGAGCCGGGCGAGGATCGCAACCCGAACGAGGCCGACGCGGTCGAGGATGCGGGCGGGCACGCTGCGCCCGGTCACCGAGCCGGGCGAGGATCGCAACGGCCGCGAGCCGAACGCCCTGGAGCTGTCGCGGTTGAGCTGCGCGATGACGGTCGAGGCGCTCATCTTCGACTTCGACGGCCTGCTGATGGACACGGAGACGACGCTGCTGGAGAGCTGACGTTGGGAGTGGCGGCGGCATGGCCTGGAGTTCGATCCGGTCGGTTTCTTCGCCGACCATGGCGGCGACGCGGACGAGCCGCGGTACGGCGCGCTCGCCGCAATGGTCGGATCGGCCTACGACCGTGAGTCCAGTCACGCGCTGCGGATGGCGTACCGGGCCGGAACTGAATGCGGCGCTGGAGCCGGCACCGGGCATCGTCGGCTGGCTGGACCGGGCCGCGGAGCTGGGGCTGCGCTGGCGAGCCGGTGCCGGTTCCTGCGCGCGCATGTGTCGGAGGGTGTCTTGGTGGTTGAGGAGCAGGCGGTTGAGCAGGGTGGTGTGGTCGGGCAGTTGCGGCGGTAGGCGTGGTCGGTTGGTGCGATGTGTCGCGGTTTTGTCGGTTGTGAAGCGCAGAAAGGGCGGTGGGCCGCCCGTGCGGGCGGCCCACCGTGCGGGTCGGTCAGGTGGTGGAGGTGTGGAGTACGTGGGCGGCTTGGCGGAGTAGGTTCTCGATGGCTCGGCTGGCGGTGTAGAGGTCGTGGTGGTTGTCGATTTCTGTGGCGTATGCCCAGTCGAAGGTGCCGTTTCCTATGGCGGGGACGTGCCAGAGGTCGCCGTCGTGGTCGAGGAAGAGTGCGCAGTTCCAGGGGTCGGCGAGGAGGGTGAGGGGTTGGGTGGTGCAGGTGATGGTGCAGGCGCAGTCGGGGTTGTTGTAGGTGGTGCGGGGCTGGTGGTGATGGACGATGCAGCGGCAGTCGCAGAGCCGTCGCCACGGTGGGATGTAGGCCATCGGGATCCTCCGGAGTCGTGGGTAGGCGTACGCGGCGGCCCGCCGCCGGTGGTGTGGGGCGGGTACGCGGTGGGCAGGTGCGGTGTCATCGCGGTTTGCTGCTCGTTCTTCCGGGGCCGAGGAGTGCGGTGTTGGATCTGGCGGGTTTCCTCGGCGGTGAGCAGGTAGGCCCGCAGCTGCGGTGTGCCTTCGCGTCAGGCGCGGTAGAGGCGGTGGGTGCCGTCGATGAGCAGCGGGGCGGGTTGCTGTCCGGTGATGGTGAGGTGGGCGACGATCAGGGTGTGGTCAGGTCGGTGGTCATGGCATAGGTCCGGTGGAGGTCGGTGCTGGCCGGGCCGATGAGGCTGACGGTGTGCGGGTCGTCGAGCCGGGTCAGGCCGTACGCGGTGGCCCAGGTCGCGACGTCGAGCGGTCGGGTGTCGCGGGACAGTGCCGCGATCAGGGCCTGCGCGGCGTTGAGAGAACACCTGTGGCCCGAAGTGGAACCACTGGGGCTGTCGAGGGCTCGTCACGTGGTGCCCTTGGTGGTGGTGACGTGGCGGTAGATGGCGACGCAGCGCAGGATCAGTTCGTGTGACGGCAGGGTCAGCAGTCGTTGCCGTTTGTCGTTGTGGAGTCGGTCCCAGATCAGGAGCGTGACCGAGGCCGACCACATGTCCACGATCACGCCGTCGATCTTGAGGTGCTGCCGGTTGGCGACGATGCGTCGTAGCGTGTCGATGAGGGTGGTGTCGCCGGGCGGGTGGTTCGCGTCGTCGGGCCGGGCGGCCTCGGGCAGCAGGGTGTAACAGTCCTCGCAGGTGTCGTCCCTGCGTGGCGGCTCGTCGGTGTCCCACCGGTGGATGTCGGCGGCGGGAAGCCCGCACACCGACTGTCGGGCGTCGCGGGGGTGGAGGAGGTGCCGGCTCATCGGCTGCCTGCCCGGCCGGATCCGCACGTCGTCGTGCACTGCGCCATGGGGATGCGTCCCTTCGTGACACCTGTCGGGGCAGCGGCCTGGGATGGCCGCTGCCCCGACAGGTGTGCGTGATCAGACCTTCAGTAGGTCAAAGGCAGCCACCTTCAGCTCGCCGACGTTGCCGGTGATCACCCTGTTGGCGCGGACGGTGGCGTTCTTGGCGGGCTGGTAGTGGTCGAGGTACTCGGTGATGGCCTGAAAGCCGGCCCACCGGCTGCCGGCGATAGCCTTCTGCGTGTCGGCCTCGCGGATCAGGTACTTCAAGGTGCCGAGGCGCTGCTTGGCGTTGTTGCGGGTCTGGTCGGAGGCGTTGTCCTTGACCGGCCACACCTGAGCAACGACGGTCTCGAACTCCCGCATGGTCATCTCGGTCTGCAGCATCCGCTCGGCGGCCTTCTCGAACGTCTCCATGTACTGCCACATCAGCCCGAGGGCTTCCCGGGCCTGACTGATCTGCGAGTTGACGTTGGAGGTGTGCCGGAACGTGTAGTGCCCCACCGAGTTCGCGAACGCCGCCCGTTGGGTGTTGGCACACACCACCCGGATCGGGCTGGCGTCCACCCGCAGCGCGGCGCTGCCGTCGTGGCTGGTGGTGCCGATCAGGTACAGGTCCAGACGGTCGACTCCGCCGATCTGCATCGCCTGCGGCAGCTTCATCGTCACGAACACGCTCTTGCCGCGGCGCAGGCTGCCGGCGGTCTCGAAGTGGGCGCCACCGACCTGATCGACCAGGCGGTCGAGCATGTCGGCGCACTGCTCGTTCTGCACCACCGTGTAGTCGGTGCCGACGATGCCGAGGTACTCGGTGGCGCCGGTGACCGGGTTACGGCGGACAGTCATCCGCTTGTCGTCGGCAGGGATCTGCACCTCGACGCCGTCGACGATGTCGATGCCGACGGTGCGGATGGTGCGCACACCCCAGTCACCGAGCCGCGCCGCGGCCATGATCTCTTCGGCGCGCATCGTGTCCTGCGTGACGGTGCCGAGCTGGTGCCACGCCGACAGGCGGGCGGATGCGAACGCGGTCGTCCCGTCGCTGAAGGTTTCCAATTCGTGCGGCACAGGGTTTCTCCCTTCGCTTACGGCTGCGGGGCCGAGCACACGGCGCGGCCCCGCAGCGGGGTGGTGTGAGTCAGGACTGATCGCTGTCGTCGGTCTGCCCGGTGTCGGCGGGTGCCGGGTGGGCGAAGGTCAGCGGGGCGTCGGAGACCAGGAGGATCCGGCCGGCGGCGGCTGCCTTGGTCAGGTTGTTGCGTACCGCCCCGTTGCTGACCGCCCGGTCCAGCTGCGCGGCAAGCGCGGTGGCGATGTCCTGTGGGGTCATCGCCGTGCCGGGATGGGCGGCCAGGTGCTCCAGAGTCAGGCGTTCCAGCTCGCCCCGCCCGAACGGCTGGCTGCCGTCGGCGTTGACGCTCCCGTCGCCGCTGCGCGGGATCGTCGTCCTGGCGACGCCCGCCAGGGGAGAGGGCGTGCGGGTGGGCAGGGTGACGACGTGTGTCTCACCGTCCGCGTCGACGATGTGCAGCGTGCCGTCGGGGCGGATCAGCGACTGCACCGCCGCGATGGCGGTCGGGGCGGTGGCGAGTGCGCGGATGACCTGACGGCAGAGCGGGCAGCGGGGTGGTTGCGGGTTCGGGTCGACCTCACTGGCCTTGGTCGGGCCCGGGATCCACCGCTGCGGCAGGCCGGGAAGCCGGCGGGCGGCGTCGGCCTGCTCCATCGCGGTGAGCAGCCGGGTCGCGGTGGTCTGCCCGATGCCGCTTTCGGCCACGATGACCTCCAGGGTGGCGCCGTCGTCGCCGTGGTCGGCCAACACACCCTTGATCGCCATGACCTTGCGGTCACCCGGCCGTGCCGGCTGCATCACGGCAACCCGGCGGGCTGCCTCGTCGGTAGTGTCGGCGTCACCGCCCTCGCCGCCGTCCTCCTTCGCGTCGCCGGACCCTTCGTCCAGGCCGGTCGAGCCGCCGTCGTCGTGGCCGGCGCCCGGCTCGCCCGGGTCGGGTTCCGGGTCTGTGCCCTCGGCGCGGTGGGTCTCGTCGTCCTGGCCGGGCTCGGCGTTGACGTCCGGGTCGGTCGGCGGGGCGGGCAGGTCGACCGATGCGGTGTCCGGCTCGCCGGGACCGGTGTCGGGACTCGGGTCGGCGTCCTCGGGGGTGCCCTTACTGGCGGTGTGCATGTCACCAGGGCTGACGTCGTCCGGCGTGGTGCCGCTGGCATCGACAGGGGTGACGAGGGTCCAGCGGGCGGGTATGCCGTCGGCCGAGTCGGCGTCGGCGTTCACCGGCACGACAAGTCCGGCGTCGGCCAGGGTCCTCAGCGCCTTGTCCGTGGTGGAGCGGGCCTTGCCGGACTTGTCGGCCACCTCGTGGACGGTGCCTTCACCGAGGTCGGTGAGGGCGTCGAGGACGGCCTGCGTGGCAGGCGTCAGGGACAGGTGATCCATCAGATTTCCCTCCTTCAGGGGTTGGTGGGGCGGCCCGGCACCGTGTGGTGCCGGGCGGTGGTACGCCGGGCCGCGGGCCGCAGCCCGGACGGCGATCCGCGAGCGGACTGCCGTCCGGTGTGCGGGCAATGGCGATCCGGTGGCTTCGACCGACGTGACACCGCACGGACCCAGCAGGCCGACGCCGGTGACATCGCCGCCGCTGATGAGCCGGGTCCTGAGCCGGCGACCAGGGTCAGCAACTCGCTTCGCCGCTACCCGCCGCATCTCGGCGGCTGCGGGTCGCGGCGCGAAACACGATGGTCGGGCCGGTGGAGGCCCGGCCGGTGGCCGGGGTGTCCCCGCGGTTGACAGGCCGCCGCACCCGGGCCGGCTGCTAGCTGGTGAGGTGGGTGAGCTCGGCGGGGGTGAGCTGGTCGGGGGTGCGGCTCCGCCAGGTGTCGGAGTGGCGCAGATGCCACCAGCGCAGCAACGCTCGGCAGGCCGAGGCGAGGTCATCCCCGCACACCGGCAGGGGATACGTCATCGCGGGTGCGGTGAGTTGATGCAGGGCGCCGATGTAGGCAGTCGCCGTCCATCCCTGATCGGTTTCGGTGACCTCGCCGACGACCCGGTCGGGGTAGGGAATGTTGAAGGCGCTGGCGGCCTCACTGTCGGGCACCACCAGCCACGTGTGCTGCTCACGTCGGCGCAGGGTGGCCACGCCACGCGCCGGGTCGCCGCGGTACAGCAGCAGGTGACGCTCGTCGCTGCTGCCCAGTACCGGCCGATGGTTACGCCACGCGCGGTACGCGGTGACGAGTATGGCCCCGAGCACGAGGTGTCGTTCGCGGGCGGCGAGGGCGTCGGTGAGTGTCTGCTGGTAGCCGGCGATGTGAAGATCGGCGCTGGCGGCCAGACCGCGGCGGCCCCGGCCGGCGAGGGCGTCCACTCGGTGGAGGGCCTGGTCGAGTGCGGTGGTGCTGTCGGTGAAGTCGCGGGCGGTGGTGTGGAGGAGGCGGGCGAGGTCACCGATCGGGTTGAGGGTGGCGGTGTCGTGGCGCCACAGGGGCTCGGGGAGGACGTCGTGGGTGTCGGCGGCGATACGCCGCAGCGCCGGATCGGTCAGGAACACGGAGGACTCCTTCGCGGATAGGCCGGGCATGGCGAAGGCCGGTCGCCGTACTGCGGCGACCGGCCTCGTGGCAGGTGGCGGGTGCTAGGCGAGGGTGATGGCGCACAGCCTCGCGTCGGGGCGAAGACCCCGGACGTAGGTGCAGGCCTCGTTGAGGAACCGGAACCGGTCCGCGACTGAATCGCTGGCCGGGGTGAGGAGGCGGCCTTTGGTGGTGATCAGCGCGTCACCGATCAGGGCGATGCGCCAGTGCAGCCCGACGTAGGTGTGTTCGCCCGCCTGGTAGGCGGACAGTTCGTAGGGGTCGAGGTGGTGGGCGATCATCGCCAGTACCTGGGGTTGCTGTTCGAAGCGGCGACGTGCCTCGTTCGGGGGGATGGTGGCGGGGGCGGCGTGGTGGTGGGCGAGGAAGTCCTCCCACGGTCGGGCGGGTCGGGTGGTGGTGGCGATGAGGGTGTTCCAGGCACGCCACCGCAGGGTGGCGTGCCGGGCGGCGGTGGCGGCGGTGCGGGTCAGGTCGAGGCGGCTCTTGCGGCCTCCGGCGGCGCGGGTGACCGCACCGAAGCGGCGGACTGCGTCGAGCAGGTAGTAGCCGAAGAAGCGGGTCAGCCAGCCGATCACCGGCCGGTGGCGTACGTGGTAGCGGCGGGTCGGGGTGCCGTGGGCGTCGAGGAGGTCGTGGACCTTCTCGCAGGCGGCGAACCAGTCGGCGTCGGCGCCGGGGGAGAAGCAGACGGTGACCGTCAGTCCGACGATCGCCGCAGGTGTGGGCATGACAGGGTGCTCCCTTCACGACAGAGGTGGGGGCGGGTGGTGCCACCGGGCGGGGCGTCTGCACCGGGACGGTTGCCGTGTGGGCGCGAGGGGGATCAGGAACCGACCGCGAGGGTGGGTGGGTGATCCCGCTGGCGCGGGCAGGTCCGAGAGGGAGAGACGGGGCGGCGGTGCGAGCAAAAGGTGAAGCTGCACCGTAGCGTCGTGACCTGACAGCGCCATCTCCGCTGCGCCTTGTCAACATGCCGCTGAGCAGCCCTGACAGGAATGGCGGTGCGGCTGTCAGGGCCTGTCAGGTGAGGAAGACACCGTCGTCGTCGAAGGTGGGGTTGTCCGCCACCGGCTGGCCGTGATCACTCGGGAGGTCGGCCAGCCGCACCCGGGTGGTCGTGCCGGCGGCAAGCCACACCGCGTCGGCCGGGTCGGCGGCATGCGTGGCGGTCGCGCACGGCACCTCGCCGCCCAGCAGCCGGTGCAGGTGTTCCTCGCGGTGGGCGCTGCCGAGCCAGAACAGCACCGGGTAGCGGGGGCCGCCGCGGCGGGTCAGCTGTGCGTAGCGGTCGAGTTTCGCTACCACCCGGCCCAGCGGTTCGGTGCCGGTGTCGGCTTCCAGGAAGAACCCCACCCTCGTGTCGCCGCTGCGCCACAGGCCGTGTCCGTCGGCGGTGATGGTCCGGAACTGCTTCGTCGTGGTCGTCTCCGACCACCACCGGTCCAGGCTCGTGCCCGGCCGGTGGCGGGCGTGGGCGGTCAGTCGGACGAAGAATTCGTTCGCCAGGAGCAGATGCGCCAGGTGCGGGTTGGCCGACAGGCGGTGCACGATCTGCCGGGTCGCCCGCACGGTGGGTTCGGGTCGGTGGTGGGCGGCGGCCTGGAAGCGGTGCCCCAGGTGGCCGAGGGTCCAGTGCCACGGCCGGGTGCCGCCGCCGTCGCGGTGGAACCGGAACCGGTCCAGCAGGCCCAGGGCGGCCAGTTCACCGAGGCGGAGCTGACAGGTGCGTCGGGCCTGAAACAGCATCCGGTGGATCTGGTCGGTGGTGAGCACCTGGTGGTCGTCGAGGAGTTGCAGCAGCCGGCGGTCACGGCCGGTGATGTGTGGGTAGATGGCCAGCAGGCCAGCGGAACGCGATGTCGCCATGAAGCATTACCCCGATGCAGAGAGAGTCCCGAAGGGAGTCTGGACAAGACGATCGTGGTCGTGGGGTTGCCGTAGCCCCGATCAGCGCAGGTCAGGGACCTGACAGGCCCGCAGGCGCAGGCTCGTTGGGGGCCTCGTGTCGCCGACACCCCCACACGAGCCCCCACCGCCGCACCCCGCCGAGCCCCCGAACGAGCGGCCGGTCACCGATCGCGGCTGTTCAACCGTCGCGTCATCGCCGTACGGGCGAGCTGCTGCATCGGCGGCTCACCCTCGGCGTGGGCGTGCGCGGCGGCACATTCCTGCCGGATCGCGGTCGCCTCACCCACCACCGGCACGGGCGGGTGAGTGGTGAACGTGAACGCCGGCAGTTCCCGGTTGTCGACCAGCAGCCGGGCAGCGGCCGTGTACACGTCGAGGTGCGCGAGATCATGCTCGTCCACCTCAGGTTTGGTATGCCGGGACAGCTCCCGGCCGTCGGCCGGGTCGACAGTGAAGTACACCTTGCTGCGCGCGTTGGCCGACACCGCCGCGGCGATGTCCTTCGGTAGCTGCGCGAGGTCCTGGTGGGCCAGGACGAGCCCGAGGCGGAACCCACGCGCCTCGGCCAGCATGTCACCGACACTGCCCGGCAGAGTGAGGAAGTTCTGACACTCGTCGATGTAGAGGACAGCGTCTTTGCGCTGGTCCTCAGCGACCGCGGCGCGGGCGATGGCGGCCTGCCACACCCGGGCGACGATCAGCGACCCGAGGATCCGGCTGGTCTCCTCACCGAGGATGCCCTTGGGTAGCCGGCACAGCAGCACCCCGCCGTCGAGAACCGCACCCATGTCGAACGAGCTGCGGGCGTTGCCGATGACACTCTTGACGAAGTCACGCAGCAGGAACGCCCGTAGCCGGGCCAGGACGGGGGCGATGACCTGGCCGCGGAAGGTCTCGTTGATGCCGTCGTACCAGAGCCAGAACCCGCCGAGGCCGTCCGGGTCGTCCAGGCCGTGGGTGAACCGGCCCCGGAACTGGCGGTCCTGCAACAGCGACGGCACCAGACTCAGCGTCGGTTTCGCGTGCCGCATCAACGTCAGACAGGCCACCCGCATGGTGTCGTCCATGCGTGGTCCCCACTGACCGGCGAAGATCCTCGCGAAGATCCCGACGAGGTTGTCGACGGCCAGATGCGGATCGCCCTGGTCATCGAGGGGGTTGAAGCAGGCCGGGTTGTCCTGGTCCGGGTCGATGATCGCGATCCTGCTCGCGTACGAGGCGGGAAGCCGGTCGAGGATGTCGGTGATCAAATCTCCGCGTGGGTCGATGACCACCGTCCCACGGCCGGCTTTGATGTCACCGAGGATCATGTTCAGCAGCAGCGTGGACTTACCGACACCGGTCTTACCGACCACGTGCAGGTGCTGGCGGGCGTCGGTCACCCGCAGACCGACACTGTGACCGCCGAGCTGCGACCGTCCGAGCACCTTCACCCCACGGCCACCAGCAGGCACCTGCACCGGCGCGGGCACGGCCTTGGCCCGCGCCCGATCCAGGCCCGGCACCGCGAGGTCCTGCGGCAGCGCGGCGAGCGCGGCCAGTTCCGGCACGGTGGCGAGGAAGCCTCGTCGTAGCCGGCGCCCGGCGAGGGTGGCCACCGGCTGCGGCATCTTCATCCGCCGCAGCCGATTCGGGCCGGTGTACGTCGCCGCAGCCGAGGCGATGGTGTGTCTGAGCCCGACCAGACGCTCCCGGACCTGCCTCGCCCGTTGCTCGTCGATCGGCTTCCGGTCCGCGGCGACGGCGTACCGGACCGCGACCTCGAAGTGCGGCACCCGCACCGCCTTGTCCACCACCGTCCGCGCGTCGGCGCCAGCCACCGGATCCCGCTCCACCGGTCGCCGAGTCGTGGCCGGGGTGTGTGGCCGGGACGGGCCGGGCGTGAAGACGTCGAGGATCCACAGCAGGGGTGCGACGGCCAACTGCGCCGCGCCCGACACCGCGCGGGCGGCCACGTCGGGTCGTCCGTGCGGGTGGGTGCCGGCGGTGGCGGCAGCCCGGCGGGCGGCGCGGACCCGGTAGGCGGGGGCCGGGCGGGCCAGGACCTGCACGCACGCGTGTTCCCGATGACGGACCTGCGCCCCGGCGGCCAGCAACGCCCGCAGCGGATCACTGTCATGCTCGGCACGCAGCGGCAGGCCGTCAGTGTGCTGCGGCCAGTGCGCCCCACCCACCTCCTGCTCCACCTCGGTGGGGATCGGCGCGGCAGCCTCCGCGGTGGACAGGGTGGCGGCGGGCCAGGCCGCCCGGACGGCGGCTTCGACCGCGCCGGGCGGCACCGTCGCGGGAACCCACACGCGGATGGTCAACGTACGGCCGGTCCACAGGTACTCCCAGGCGACGTGCGGATAGCCGAACAGCCGCCGTCGCCACACCGACGGCGGGGTCAGCACCCCCATCACGGTGATCCAGAACGCGGCAGCCGCCTCCGATGTGACCTCCGGCGGGGCGGCAATGGTCAACCACCGTGCGCCGACGGCCAACCGGCGGTGCCGCCAGGCGAGCACCCGGTCGTGGCCGACCATCGCCGCGACGATCGCGGCGGCGGCGAACAGCCCGAGCCACGGCCGGGCGACCACCCACTGCCACACCTCGGCGGGCCAGGTCGGGAAGGTGGTCATCCGGCCTCCCCGAGACCCGTGACGGCGATGCGGTGTTCTGCGGCCGACCCGACGCTGCGGAACGGAATCCGGATACGGCCGGCGACGAGCAGGCCCTCGCCCCGGGGTGCGGACAGCAGCAGTCGGGACTCACCGGCAGTGAGGTGAAATGCCTCCGCCACCGCATCGATGGACTGTGCCGACTGGCGCATCAGCACCTGCGTCGCGGCGTTGGACACCACCGCCAGACCGAGGTCGGTGGCCAGGACGTCGGCGGCGTCCTGGGTGATGACGCACAGCCCGGCGGACCGTTTGCGGGCCGCCTTGGCCATCCGGAACAGGAACCGGGCGCCTTCACTGTCGCGCATCAGCAACCACGCCTCGTCGACCACGACGAGCTGGCGACGCCGGTGGCCGCTCGTGGGCGGGGTGTCGATGCCCGACCAGATCGAGCCCAAGGCCAGCAGCGTGCCGACGGTGCGGAGTTCGTCGGGCAGATGCCGCAGCGACCACACCACCAGGTGCCCGGTCGGTGCGGTGGTGGTCGGCCCGTCGAACAGGCTGGCGAAGTTCCCGCTCGTCCATGGGGTGAGTCGGGCGGCGAGCTGCCCGGCGGCCGGGTCGTCGTCGGCGCCGAGGGTGGCGGCCAGGTCCCGTAGCAGCGGCGCCGGTTTCGTCCAGGTGGCCGGGTCACCGGTGATTCCCGCCCCGGCATAGGTGGCGGTGATCGCCCGATCCAAGGCGGCGCGTTCGGCGGGCGGTGGTGCCGCGCCGAGCATGACCGCGATGAGTGTGTGCAGGTACAGGCCGCGGCGGGTCAGGGTGTCGGGCCGCGGGTCGGCGGGCAGGTCGAGCGGGTTGACCCGGACACCGGGCCGGCCGAGCTGCACGACGGTCCCGCCGACGTGCGCGGCCAGCGGCGCGTACTCGTCCTCTGGGTCGATGACCGACACCGCCGTGCCCTGGTAGAGGTTGCGCAGCACTTCGAGTTTGACGAAGTAGCTTTTGCCGGCGCCCGAGCGGGCGAGGACGACGCTGTTGTGGTTGTCCTGCGCCCACCGGTTCCACACCAGCACCCCGTGGGAGGTGGTGTTCACCCCGAACAGCACCCCCTCGGGTGGGGCGATGACGCCGGGTGTGGGGGCGGCGAGGTCCGCCGAGGCGAGAGGGAACGCGGCGGCGAGGGCGGTGGTGTCGAGGATGCGGCGCATCCGCAGCGGATCCACCCCCAGCGGCAGGGTCGATATCCAGCCCTGCTGCTGGCGGAACGTGGCCGGCTGCAAGTCGAGCAGCACCGACGCAGCCGCCGACCTCACCCCCGCGGCGACGGTCGCCAACTCCTCGAGGGTCCGGGCGTGAATGGTGACGTAGATACCGACGTCGAACAGCTTCGCCGCACCCCGCGCGACCCGTTCGGCCAGATCCGCGGCGTCCACCGCTGCCGCCTCGACCATCGGGTCACCCAACCGCCCCTGCTCGGCATCGAGGCGCCGCGACGATTCGAGGCGGGCCCGTTGACGCTTGAGCATCGGCGCCGCCACCTGCGGTACGACGGGCTCCAGGTGCACCGCGACGTCGACGCGGCCGGGGTAGGACAGCAGAGGATCGAGCCAGGCCGGACCGACCTCGGCCGGATAGCCGCACACCACGTAGGTGGCGGCGTAGCCGTCACCGACCCGCAGATGCGACGCCGTGACCTCCAACGCGGCCGGCGACGGCATCCCCATCCCGGCCGCAACGTTCCTCGTTCCGGTCTTGCGCAGGTTCATGGTGTACTCCGAAAGGTGACAGGGGTGCCCGGCACGGCCCGCGGGCCGGGCACCGGTGGAGACAAGGGGTCGACCGCGTGGGCGAGGGCCGAGGCGACGGCCGGCCCGTCCAAAGCCGCCGCTTCGACACCGAGCCCGGACAGGGCACGCACCGCGGCGTCGGCCGAGTGCGCGCCGGAGACGACCGCGAGCACCTGGCGGCGCAACGGGTCACGCTCAGCGTCGAGGTCGAGGAGAAAACCGGCGTGATCGTCGGCGGCGGCCTGCAACGCCGGATGCGGCAGACGTGGCGCGTGGTCGACGATCAGCTGCGCGTGGGCGCTCAGGTCATGCCGTTGCGCGGCCACGACGATCTGCGCCGCCCCGGTCAGGCTGTTGAGGAACCTGCCGAACCCGTCCAGCAACGCGCTCTGTTCGCTGCCGGTGCGCAGATGGATGTTGGTGGTGCCGCACGCGATCACGACCTTGTCGCTGCCCTCGCAGGTCAGGACCCCGGTCGGGCTGACCGCGGTGACCGGGGAGCGCAGCGGCGCCGGTACCGGCGGTCGACCGGCGACGGCCGCGACCATGCTGGCCCGGGCAGCGCCGGGGGTGAGTGTGCGGGGGCTGGAGGTCAGGGCGAAGCCGTGCCGAAGCCACACATCCAAGGGCAGACCGTCGCGGCGGCCGAGCGCCACGACGATCGCGACGGCGAACACGATGACCCCGGCGACGATCCACGCCACCGGCGGCAGGACGTGCCCGACAGTGCGGTACACGGTGAACGCGGCCAGGCCGACGCCGCCGAGGATGCCGAGCTGCCGGAACGTCAAGCCGAAGGCGATACGGTCAGGTTCGTTGACGTTGGCCGGTACGACAGCACGCGGCGTGTCATCAAGCTGAGTCATTGGCGACTCCCGTAGGTGGGTGGGCGGGGGACCTGACGATCGGCTGCTCATGGCTATCCCCGTAGTCCCGCTGCGGGCCGGCCGAGACCGCGTGCCATCCGCTGCACGGCGACGGTGCGCAGGATGAGCGCGGTGATGTTCGGCGGCCGGCCCTGGTGGGTGACGAACCGGTGCATCAGGCTCGGGATCTTGACCGTGGTCCACAGCACGACGACGACGAGCAGCAGGTTGAGGGTGTCGGAGGCGGGCAGGCCGAGCAGGATCGGCAGGTTCGACTCCGGGTCGACCAGCAGGTTGATGCCCGCCGAGAACGCGACGGCCTGCACCGCCGGGGTGGCCAGACAACCCAGCAGGGCACGCCACCACAGTGTCGCGGCACCCTGGGTCCACGGGGTGGCGTAGCAGGCCAGCGCCACCGGCGCGATCCCCGCCAAGATCACCAACAGGCCGATGCGGGCCAGCCAGCCGGCCACGAGCAGGAACATCAGCACCACGATGAGCAGCCCGATGACAGTGATCAGCAGGGCGTTGCCCGGATCGGTCATCGCCGACGCGACACGCGCCCGGACGAACGCGATGGTCTCGGTGGTCGGCGCCGCCTCACCGGCCATCGCCACCGTCAACGCGTTGGCGATGCTGATCAGCACGCCGGTGAGCGGGACCGCGAACGCCGACAGGATGAACCCGACCACGAGCCGAGGCACCAGGTGTTTGACGTGGTACTGGGTTTCGACGGAATCACCGAGCATCACCGCGATACCGGCGGCGATGACTGCGACGGCGAAGCAGGCGTTGACGACCAGGGCACTGTTGCCGGCGATCGCGCGTACCTGCGGCAGGACCGTGATGTCCGGTGAGACGAAGATCGACGACGTGAGGAAGGCCAGGAGCCCGCCGAGAAGAGTGTTGACCATCTCGGCGAGCCAGCCGACCAGGCCGTCCATCAGCCAGGTGACCATGCCCGGTGACATCTCAGCCGCCGAGGATGCCCTGCAACACCTGCAGGATCACCGGGGCCAACACCGCGAGGGCGTAACCGACCAACGCGGACTTGAAGTTACCTTTCGCCTGCTCGATCTGGGCCGGATCGCCACCGGCCGCCATGTAGCGCAGGCCACCGATGACCAGGAACATCGTCGCGACCAACGCGATGATCCCCATGATCCATCCGGTGATGTTGGCAATGACCTGGTTGATGCTGTTCACCGCCAACGGCGGCGGCGTGGCGGCGAGGTCAGACAGGACGGACAGAGTCGTGTGCATTGCGGCGCTCCACAAGGGGCTGCGGGGCCGCCACGGTGGGAACCAGGACGAGGCCGGTAATGGGTCCGGTGGGGGCGCTCCTCCCTTACGTGTAGCGAAAGGGATTGCGGTGTCAGTACGCCGCGCCAGCCATGCCGAACCGGTGCACCTCGCCCGGTCCCCACCGGGCGGGCATGCCGTGGATGACATGCACCGCCCAGATCTCGGCTGTCAGGTCGATCGAACCCACCCCGAACCTGTCACCCCCTGACACGATCGATCAGCTGCTCTGGGCTGACCGGTCCTTCACCGGGTGAACCCCGGTCCCGATCCCTCGACGCCCAGTCAGGGCTGAGCTTCGAGTGGGGAATGCGGCCCCGGTGACCAGCGCGTCCGGCCGCAGCATCTCCTTCACCCACCGCAAGGGTCAAAACCACCGGCTCGCTGTCGCCGGATACCTGCGGGCCTTCGTCGCCGCCACCCACGCCGAACCCGCCAAGCAGCACTACCAACGCCGACGCGACCACGGCGACCGGCACCCCGCCGCGCTGCGCCGCCGGTCAACCGGCTCCGCGGCTGCCTGCATCGCTGCCTGGCGACAGGCCAGCGATACGACCCTGCCAGGGCATTCGACCCGCGGCAGGACAACGCCGTCGCACGAATCACGACCAGCTCTGTGCCTTCCGCCAGGTCACGTACTCGTCGAAGATCCTCGCCAGACCACCATCCTCTGCTCGTCGCTGCAGATACTCGTCAAGCAGCCGAAACAGCGTTTCGACAGCCGCCCGGTCGAGCTCAACCTCCGCCTCAAGCTGCTCACGGTGCGGCGGACCATCCGGGAACGCCTGGTGCAGCACCAGTGCCCTCCAGACCAGATTGTCTCCGTGCCCGCAGCGGACCACCAGCCACTCCCTGAAGCCTGCAAGTAACTGCCAGTCATTGCCGGCCTCGCAGCCATGAATGAAGACGGTGAAGTCGTGAAATGAGCCGTCCAGCCCGAACATCCCGGGCCGCCGATGCACGTCCGCGAAGAGCTTTCGGTAGTCCATCCCGCGATCCAACCAATCCCCGCCACTTGACCCCTCGAGGCGATCGAAGGTCTTTTTTGATCGTCCCCAACCGGGGACTGCTCGGTCGCCTCGCCGCCCGGCGATGCGACCGGCTACCAGAGGCCCCTTTCGGCAGCGTGCGCCTACTTGGAAGTCAGCTCCTGCGCCAGCCGATCCAAACCGCCCTTGATCAGCTGCGCGTACGCGTCATCGCCAAGCGCGCCGATCCCCGCCTGCGCACACTGGAGGAACTCGCGGGCACGGCCGAGATCGCCGAGCTTTCGGTAACACTCACCCAAGTTGAGATGCAACGACGGATACAAAGCTGCCACCGACATCGGCACCCCAGCCTGCGCAAGCCGGTCGTCGGTGAGCAAGCCGGCCGCTGTCAGCGCCCGCTCGTCCCAGACCAGCTCCTGGTGCACGTTGTCCTGCACATCGGCCATCGAGTGCGCCAGAACGCAAACATGCAACGGATCGCCGCGCTCACCACCGATCTCATCCCAGATCTGCGCAAAAAGGTCGCGAGCAGCCTCACGCTGGCCCTGCTGATGATGCAACTGCACCCCTTCATTGATGCGAGCGAGGGTTTCATCGGCGATCATCAGCTACTCCTGCAGGGCTCATCTCGACGATGGCACGGATCGTACTTGCCTCAACACCCAACGGCAGACCGTCCGAGCTGTCCAACTCCCATAGGGTGAAGCGTCGACCTTGATAGAGGAGCCGCCGGTGATCAGGTCAGTGGTGTTTGATGTCGGTGAAACGCTGCTGGACGACACACGGGAATTCCAGGCATGGGCTGACTGGCTGAGCGTGCCACGGCACACCCTGTCGGCCCTGGTGGGGATCGTCGTCGCGCAGGGCCGCAACAACGCCGAAGCCTTCCAGTACTTACGCCCCGGCATTGATCTCACTGCGGAGCGAGAGCGGCGGGAGGCAGCAGGCCTCGGTGAACAGATCGGCGAGGCAGACCTGTACGCCGATGTGCGTCCCGCCATGACCGAGCTGCGCAGACGCGGGGTGTGGGTCGGGGTGGCGGGTAACCAAACCGTCCGGGCTGCTCACCTGCTGCGCACGTTGGCCCTTCCCGTCGACGCCATTGCCACCTCCGGCGAGTGGCAGGTCGCGAAGCCGGACCCGCTGTTCTTCGCCCGAATTGTCGAGTTCGCGCCAGGGGGGCCGAGCGAGATTCTCTACGTCGGTGACCATCGAGACTACGACGTCACCGCTGCCCACGCGGCCGGCCTGCGGCCGGCCTTGATCAAACGCGGCCCCTGGGGGCACCTGTGGGCCGACGACCCCGCCATCGCCGACACCGGGGCCTGGGTGCTGGAGTCGTTGGAGGAGCTAGCGGATCTGGTCCGACCGAGTTAGCCGATGGCTCCGGCTGACCACGTGGCGAACTCGTCGAAGGAATTGCCAGATGCAACGACAGGACGTAACGCACTGACAGCGTCCCGAACGTGAGGATGAATCCGAGTGTGTTCCGGTGCTGCCGTCCTCGCCGCCCACAGGGATTCGACGGCTCGCTGCGGAGAGCCGGTCTGAATGTGGGCGCGGGCCAGGTCGATGTAGAAATGGGACCGCCGCTCGCTGGGGACAGAGGCGGGGGGAACCCAGCCCGCAGCGGCACGAAGGGCAGCGTCTGGCTCACCGGAGTCGAGAGCCAGTGTCACTTCGTGGATCCGGACAGAAGAAGGCCCGAAGGCGGTGCCGTGATACTCGCCGTCGGGCAGCCTCCGCGCGCACTCGCTGGCTTCCCTCAAGTGATCATGGGCATAAGACGGTTGACGGGCCAGGCCGGCAAGCACCGCTGCCCGCATGTGCAGCGCACCGTACGTCGCCCGCCCTGCTGGCTGGCTGATGCCGCTGATGCTGGTTGCTGCTTCCTCCAGGAGCATGCGGCCGAGTTCGGGTCGGCCGTTGTGGAAGAACAGTTCTCCACGTACGTACTGGGCGGTGCCGATGACGGTCGGGTCGGACGTGTCCTGGGCGACCTTGGTCATCATGGTGATGATCCTGGCGGACAGGTCGTGGTGGCCGAACTTGTCCGCGAGAGCATCAGCGGCTCGGTATGCCTGCGTGAGGAGGGCCGCCGTGAACTCTCGCCGCGCATGGATCGAGGAGCGTTGAGCACGGTGAAGCTCGTCGAGTAAGGCGGGGATGACGATGGCGAGTTTCCGGTAGTTCGAGGTGAGGCGCAGGCGTACGACATGGTCCACCGCCGTCCGTAACTCGGCTGCTGGGCGGACCGGACCGTCTGGCGGGATGTCGAACGCATCGAGGCAAGCCCGCAATCCGCTCAGGTCAACCTCAGGTGTGGTGGCGGGGACGCGGAACGGTTCCGCCGACCCGGGACCGTTCCTGTCGGGATGTGTACGCCGCGGGCTGTAGAGACCGAGATCCGCATCGGCGACCGCGCTAAGGACCTGACGCAGAGCGGCACGGCGCTCGGGACTTGGCCACCGGTGCTCTCCACGTTCCAGCTTGCCGACCCATCGGAAGTCCACGTACAGAGCGGCGAGATTCCGGCCGGGATAAAGACGGTCAAGAGCCGCGTTGACCGCGTCGGCCAACTCGACTCGGGACATGCACTGCCCAGGCCGCACTGGGGAAGACAACCTTCGTCGGGCACCACTGAGGACGGTGTTCGGCCTGATCGTTGTGTCCGGATGGCGAGGCACCGTCTCTCCCGTCGACCGAACGTGCCGGCCCTGCCGACTATGCCACACCCACGCCGACCGGAAGATTCGACCGCAGCGGGGATCAGGAGAGAATTTGCCGCCCATGATCCGCGCATCAATCAGCGCGATGAGGAACGTTGGCGTGTCCAGATGAACGAATTTCTGCCTGACCTTCAGTTGTCGGTTACCTCTTCCGTCACCACACGAGGCCACCCCAGGAGCACCGGGATGGCCTCGTGTCGACGACAGGCAAGGACCAGGATCAGGCTGCGGCGGGGTGTTCGCCTTCGCCGCAGGAACGTGTGGGGCTGGAAAGGTCGCCTCGAGCGATGGCGGCGGCGACGATGCGCTCGGCGCGGCGCCGGCGCATCCGCAAAGCGGACGGCGTCAGGCCCTGCGTGGCAGCGAGGTGCTCGATCAGCGCGTCACCGAAGCGGGTGGCGCTGATGAGTTCGGCGGCGTCGACGGTGATCAGGCCGGTGGCGGCTGCTCGACCGAGCAGCAGGTCGGGATGCCCGTACGGCATCTTCGGCGACCGTGATCCCGTGGGCAGGTCCAGGGGAAGTTCCTGGCTGTCGTCGGCGGTGATGACGCTGCTGCCGGCCCGCCAGGCGGCCCAGCACAGCCGTAGCCACAGGCGGGGTGTGTCAAGGTCGGCGGTGCGCAGGGCGTGCAGGAATCCGGCGAGGACTTCGGAGTCGACGTCGTCGGCGTGCCGGGGGTGACCGCGGCTGATCTTCGCCGCGAGGTGTGTCAGTGCGGGTAGTGCGACGCCGATCGCGCCGACGACCCAGGCAGGTCCCCATTCGCGGGCGTGGTGGGCGAGTTGCCTCCACAGCTCGTCGGTGGTGCTGCTGTCGTAGCGCTGGAGTTTGACCAGCGTGCGCAGTTGGTCCAGCGGCAGTGTGGTGTCCGGCAGGCCTGGTATCGGCCGGGCGTCGAACACCAGCGGTGCGGGTTCACAGGTCAGCAGCGTGAACGCGGTCTCCGCGGTGGTCAGCGCCGTCTCGGCTGCGCGGTTGCGGGTGGTCGTGGCCATGGTGGTGTCTCCTTCGACGGGGCCTGCCGCGGGGTGCGGCGGCTCCGAGGCCATCGATTGGGACAGCCTGACCTGACACCAGAGCCGGTTGCCAGGTCCGGACAGGTCGTGTCCGGTCCTGTCAGGTGCGCCGCTGACGGCGGGTCGGGTGGGGTTGTCAGATTGCCGGTGTGACGGGTCGTGTCAGGTCGGGGGTGGGTTCGATCGGCCTGTCAGCGGCGCACTGGGAATCGTCAGTACGTCCGCCGGTCCGGGGGCCACCGTGCCTATGACCGACAGCAACCCGCGCCGTGCACCGATCCCTGTGGGGGATGTGGTGTCCGGTGACCCGCCCGTGCCGATCACTGTCTGGCCGGTCCCCGCCCCGCAGGACGGTGAGACCATGTCCAACGCGATGGCGGTGCGGCTGGTCCACAACCTCACCCATCCCACCGATCTCGTCATCGATCTGGTGGTGGGGCCACAACTTGCCCGCGCGGTCATTGCCGCGCACCGCCGCAGCCACCTTCACCACCGGCACCCCGACTGGGGTCGGGAACCCGCGATGTTGATCGCCACCGGCTGGCCGGTGGACGACACGTCGCCGGGGGAGTTCTTCGCCCGCTGCCGGGCCGGCCTGCTGCCGGGTGGCTGTGTGGCGGTGCTGCTGCCGCACGGTGACCTTGTCCTGCCGGTCGATGTCGTCATCGCCGCCAAGCGGGCCGGGTTGGCGTACCTGCAGCACATCGTGGCGGCCGACCGGCCGCCTCGGCCCGGTCAGCGTACGCAGCTGGACATCCACACCGACGTGTTGATCCTGACGCACCGCGGCGGCGCCGATGGCTGAGTCTCTGCCGGTCACGTCGTTGTGGTTGACCTGTCAGCAGCCGGCTCGTGACCAACGTCGAGGCCGGTACGTGCCGGCGACATCGAGCCATCCGGGCAAGATGCTGCCTCATCTGGCCGCACACGCGATCAGCTCCTACACGGCACCGGGGGACCTGGTGTTCGACCCGATGTGCGGGTCCGGCACCACCCTGGTCGAGGCCATGCATCTCGGCCGGCACGGCCTGGGCATCGACATCGAACCTCGGTTCACCGCGCTGGCCGCCGCCAACATCGCCCTCGCCCGGTCGCAGGGCGCGACCGGATCCG
This sequence comes from Micromonospora sp. NPDC051196, assembly GCF_040682415.1. Lineage (NCBI taxonomy): Bacteria > Bacillati > Actinomycetota > Actinomycetes > Micromonosporales > Micromonosporaceae > Micromonospora > Micromonospora sp. NPDC051196. The sequence continues at coordinate 30,059 of NZ_JBFBAY010000019.1, read as the reverse complement.
CGCGAGTGTTCACCGGCGACGCGACCACTCTTCTCGGCGTGGTACCGGCGTCCACGGTCGGCCGAGTGGGACTCGTACTCACCTCACCGCCATACGGGCGCGGCACCCACGGCCTCGTGCAGGTGACCGGCAGCGGGGTCCGTAAACGCAACCACCTGTACGGGGACCGGGAACGAGGCAACCTCGCCTACGACGGATGGTCCCGTTTGATGGACGGGTTCGCCGCAATCCTGGCCGCCAGCTACCAGCTGCTGCGACCCGGCGGCACCGTGGTGATCACCTGCCGGCCGGTGCGCCACCACCGGGACAACCTGATCGACCTGCCCGGCGAACTGCTCGCCGTGGCCCGCTCGGTGGGACTGATACCGGTGCAGCGGTGCGCCGCGATGCTCGCCGCTGTCCGTGACGGGCAGATCGTGCACCGCGCCTCGATGTTCGGGCTCATGGCCGTCCGCAAGTCACGGGCCCAAGGTCTCCCCGTCCACCTCATCGCCCACGAGGACGTGCTGGTCCTGCGGCGCGGCCCACAGTCCTGACGGTCAGGAACACCCGCGTGTTGCACGGCGAATCCGGGTAGCCGATGGGCTTGTCATGCCATCGGCACTCGGGTTTGAACCTCCCTGATGGGCAGTGACCTACGCAGAGCCCCGGTGATGCACAGCGGACCGGCGACGTCCTTCGATCGGACGGGCTACGCTCACGCTCACTCGAACTCGACGGGGGCGGCTCGTGGCCAAGTGGAACGACTACCAACTCATGACGACCGTCGCCGGGAAGATCGGCGGACCACGCGTGCTCATCCTCGCGATCGCCGCCGGAGGTGCCCTCGTCTACAAGGGCGGTGAGGTTGGCGTAAAGGCCGTTGTCAGGACAACGAGGTCCATCAAGCAGGCGCTCCACGTGCACGCCCAAGCGGCAGCCATGTCGCGGATCTACCGTGTCGCCGAGGACGCCGACGCCGGCGGCGGACTGACCCTCCGCACCGGCGACGAGTTCCGTGTGCTGGCTCGTGACGACACCGCGATCCTCATTGAGGTCGTCGGTAGCACGAAGAATCCCTGGTACGTGTCGAGGGACCTGCTCGCCGCCATCTCGGACTTCACGATCGACGGCGACCGGCCCTAAATTCCGGTGATGAGTCACCGCCGTCCCACAATGCTCAGCGCAACGTTGTGGGTCATCGGGCGGCCTGACCGGCGCGGGGTGTGACGACTCTCCGGAGCGGCAGGGCGATGAGCAGTGCGATCGCCACCAGCAGGGCGCTGACCCATACCGGGCCGAGGTCGCCGGCGTCGGCCCCGAGGGTGATGGCGGCAACGACGGGCCCGCCAGCAGCACCGATGTTCAGTGCCGCAGTCGCATACGACCCGCCCATGGTGGGCGCGCCGGCTGCCTCATAAAGGACCCGGGTGATCAGGGTGCTGCCTACGGCGAAGGACAGCGTGCCCTGCACGAGCACGAGGAGCAGGAGCGCTACCGGTTGGGTAGCCAGAGCCGCCAACGCGACCCAGCCGAGTAGCAGCAACGGGCCACCGATAGCGATCACGATGTGGGGGCGCTGATCGGAGAGGCGTCCCGCGATGGTGACACCAGTGAAGGACCCGACCCCGAAGAGCACCAGCGCGACCGACACCCACAGGCCGCGCAGGCCGGCGGTGTCCGTCACGATCGGTGCCAGGAACGTGAACGTGGCGAAGGTGGCCGCGTTGACGAGGGCACCGAGCAGCATGACCAGGAGCAGCCTGGGCATCGCGAGTTGAGCGATCTCCCGGCGAAGAGACGAGCCGGGTGCAGTGCCCTGAGAGGTGGTGTCGACACGGGCCGGGATGCCCTTGATGACGCCGACGGCAGCGGGAAGGCAGAGCAGGGCGATCGCCCAGAACGTTGCACGCCAGCTGATCAGCGTGCCGAGCACAGCACCGCCGGGTACTCCAACGATGGTGGCCACCGTCGTGCCCGCAAGCAGCACCGCCAGTGCGCGCCCTTTCTGGTCAGTGGCGACGAGCGTGGCGGCTGTGGTCAGTGCCACCGCGAGGAAGCCCGCGTTGGCCAGGGCGGCGAGCACGCGGGTGGACAGCAGAACCGTGAAGCTGGTGGTGAGAGCGCCCACGACGTGGGCCACGGCGAACACCAGCACGAAGCCCAGCAGGCTGGCCCGGGCTGGCCAGCGGCGCGCGAGTGCCGCCATCAGTGGCGCGCCGACGATCATTCCGGCAGCGAACGCCGAGGTCAGGATCCCGGCGGCGCCGACGGACACGTTGAGGTTTGCCGCGATGTCCGGCACCAGGCCGGCGAGCATGAACTCCGAGGTGCCCATGGCGAAGACCGCCACGGCAAGCAGATAGAGCGGGAGAGGCATCACAAGCTCCGAGGTGAGCGAGAAGGAGAAAGGCACGTCTCGTCACCGCGGCCAGCACCCCCAGGGTGCGCGCAATGTCCCGCCCCGCCACGTCTGCGGGGGAGCGGGTTAGGAACTCAGCGGTTCAGGGGGCTGACGGCGTGACCGAAAGCCCCCACCGTGGATGCCTCAGGGCTCGACATGGCACAAGACATTACTCAAACCCCCAGGTCATCATGCAACCGGTTTCCGACGGGTGAACGTCGTCAACCCCCTGTTCCGCACCATCTCATGCCCGGCAGGAGTAGCGGTCCGAGTCGGTCGGCTCCATCTCCCGCATCGATCGCCGAACCAACTCGACGAGATCAACGAACTCAGGAAGCCCTACGACGTCGACAGTCACCATGAACTCCCGCGATGTCGGACTGAAATCCGGCGCCGGTCGACGCCGACACCGAGGCTGTCAGGGCCTGTCAGACCCGTAGGGCCTGACAGGCCAGCCGCACCAGCAGCACCCTGGCTAGCCTGAAGGCTCTCCTACATCTCATGTGCTGAACTGACGCGTCCCGCGACGGCATCGCGCCCACCTTCCCGGTCGGCCGCCCTCTGCCCGCCTCAGCCACCAGCACCCATGTCGCCGCCTCGCGACCAAGGCGCAAACCCCTGCCCCTGTCGGCGGTCACCGCATCCGGTGACCGCCGATTCCCCATGTCCCAGAAAGGACACGATGCGTCGCCTCACCCTGTGCCGACACCACGGCACCCTCCCCGCCTGCGACCGCACTGCCACCCCGCCCCACGGCAGCGCCGCACCCGACAACCAGCGGTCCGACCATACCCACAAGACGATCACCGTACGGTCGACGCCGCGTACCGCGCCGTACGCCCACCGCCGTCACACCAGCACCGCCCCAGAGGCGGTGCCACGATGACCGACCCCATCCGCGAGCAGATCCGGGTGCTGCGCCTGGAAACGACTGCCGCCGTGCAACAGCGGCAGGCGCTCGCAGACGAGGCACGCTCCGCGCTCCTCACGGCCCTAGAGCGTCGGCTGGTCTGCCGGCCCGGTGTGGAAGACGCCCTCGCCGTCTGGGGTCTGGATCCGCTGCCGCAGCGGTGGACGGTCTCTGCCGACGCGCAGCTGTCATACACGCGGTCGCATACCGATGACGCGCAGGCCCACGCGCAGGCCCGCTTCGGTGTGCCGGACGAGATCCGCCAGTTGGACCCTGCGGTGGCGGTGTATCCGCAGCGCGTCATCGAGGTGACGCCGCTGCCGGCGGGAAACGGCCCGCCGACGTCGCGGTGGTACCGGATCACCGTGCAGGTCAGACTGCACGTGTGGGCCACGGCGAGCCGGGCGGCCGACGCACATTACGCCGCCCGTACGGCGATGCAGGCGCACCTGCCGGCGCTGGCTGCCGCCGGCATCGTGCTGACCGGGCTGACGTGGCTGGCCGACAGCCCCGACGACAGTGCGGTGTCGGAGTCGTCCAGCGCTGGGCAATCCACCGCTGACGATGACCTTGCTGCGGCGACGGCGGAGCGGGCTGCCGCGTTCGATGCCCTGGTCGGCCTGCGGCGCAAGATCCGCGCCCGCGCGATCCGTGCCCTGGTCGACGCCGAATTCGACGGCCCCTACCAGCACAGCGCGCGGAGGGTCGACCGGTTCCTGACCGGTCTCGGGCTCGACGCGTTGCCGCGGGCCCACCACGTCACGGTGGTCGTGGAGCTGACCCTGCTGGTCGTCGCCCGCACCGTGGAGCAGGCCTGCGACGCGGCATCGCAGGTGATGCGGGCGGTGACCAGCACCGGTCTCGGTGAGGCGTGGGAGGCGTACGGCTGGGCCGAGTCGGACTACGCCACCGGCGAGCACGGCCGGTGGCGGGTGCCGTGGCGGCACGAGTACGAGACGTGGCTTCGCGGCCACGCCACCGCCGCTGACGCTGGCGCCGCCGCCCACGATGCCGTGCGTGTCGCTCTGCACCACACCCTGGCCGGTCTCGCCCATGAGCTGATGACGGTGACCGCCACCGTCCACACCGCCGGTATCGATCAGTTCCTGGATCCCGACCGCGACTGACCGGCAAAGCCCACCCTCGGTCCGCCACCCGCGCACGCCGCTGCCGGACCGACCCGCGGTGACCCACCCGCGTTCACCCGCCCACGCCACACCCATCCCGCCCGCACACCCTCACGAGGAGAACAGCGTGTCCTTCGCCGAAAAGCTGACCCTACGCTCACCGGCCGACGTGGTGACCGCCGTGCCGTACCTGCTTGGCTTCCACCCCACCGACGCCAGCATCGTCGTCATCGTCTCCCGCCACGGCCGGGTCGTCTTCGCCGCCCGCACCGATCTACCGGCCCTCGACGCACCCGCCCACCAGATCCGCGACCTCGCCGGCCGACTGATCCCGGTCCTGCACCAGCAACAGCCGATCACCGAACTGCTGCTCGTCGGCTACGGCACCGCCGAGCACGTCGACCCGGCTCTGCACGCGGTCCGCGACGCGTTCACCGCCGAGGGCATGACCGTCCTGGAACTACTGCGGGTGACCGGCAGCCGCTTCGTCAGCCTGCTCTGCGACAACCGGGCCTGCTGCCCGCCGGAAGGAACCCCCTTCGACCCGACCGCCTCACTGGTCGCCGTGCAGGCCACCGCCGCCGGGCTGGTCGCCTTCCCGGACCGAGCCGCCGTCGCCGCCCGCTTCGCACCGCTCACCGGCGCCGCCCGCGACCGTATGCAGCAGGCGACCGACACGGCGGTGGCCCGACTGGAGGCCCTCATCGCCGACGACACGGCTGCCGTGGACGAGGCCGGCCCGCGGGCGGTCCGGGCGGCGCTGCGCCACCCCGACCGGGCACTCACCGATGACGAGGTCGCCTGGCTCACCGTGCTGCTGGTCCGCCTGTCCGTACGGGACCTCGCCGCCGACCTCACCCCACCCACCGACCAGTACGTCACGTTCTGGACCGACATCACCCGCCGCGCCCGCGAAACCCTCGTTCCCGCACCGGCCACCCTGCTCGCGATCACCGCCTGGCGGTGCGGCGACGGGGCGCTGGCCGCCATGGCAGCAGAACGCGCCCTGCAGGTCGATCCCGGATACCGGCTTGCCGACCTGCTGCTGCAGGCGCTGCACGCCGGACTCCCACCGTCCACGTTCGCGCAGACCGCAACGCCAACCGAACCCGACGCGGGCTGACCGCCGTGCCTCAGCATTCCGCCCTGCACCTGGCAGCCGCCCCAGCAGCCCTCCCACCGGCACCCGTAACGCCCTAGCGCGGCTGCCCGTCTACCCGTCCGTCATAGCCGCCCGAAGGAGAGGCATGACCATCCACACGCTCACACCCCGACCCGGATTCGAGCGCTACACGATCCAGGTCGGCTGGAACCCCCACCACCCCCACCACACCTACTTCGCCACCGTCGCCGACTTCACCAACAACCCGACCGCTACTTCCGACGAGGAGCCGAGCAACCTGCAACTCGGCCTGATCGAGACGATCCTCGACCCGTCGGAGGTGCTCCGCGCCGTGGAACCCTACGCCGTCATCCCGGCTGACCTGACCGCCACGCTGCACGCCGACCAAGCCGCCCACCCGCCCCGCCGCTCCCTGAACACCCCGCCGCCACGAGGACTCCCGTCGCCCGCCAGATCCGGCAACCCGGCCGCTCACCCACCGGCTGTGCCCGGCCCGGGACGTACCACCCGCAGGCGTCCCACCGCATCCGTCTGGTTCCCGCCCATCGCCATCACCGACAGTCGACTGCTGCGTGCCGAACTACAAGCTGTGGAACGAGACGCCGGCTGCGAGTTCGACTACGCCGCATCAATCCCCGAGGGCCGCCGCTACGCCACCCGACGCCCACTGATCATCATCGGCACCGACCTCGTAGCCCGGGTCCGACGCCCCCTGATCTGCCGTGGCCTCGTCGTCATCGCCTCGGTCAACCCACCCGACGCGCGCGTGTGGGAGCCCACCGGACGCGTCGGCGCCACCTACCTCATCGTCCTGCCCACCGCACGCGACTGGCTGGCACACCACCTCCTGCGCAACCTACCCACCTGACAAGCCACCACCCACCGCGCGGACCCCGCGACAACCTCGATCACCGCGCACCATCCGCCCACCACCGGTGCCCAATCCGGGCGGCACAACGACACCGCCCCCCGCTACCGGCACCACAAAGGAAAGGCCCGCCGCCGGCGGGCCTTCGTCGTATCCGGGACCCGGGACGCCAGCGCCTACGAAACGTGTGCGTCCCGGGTTCTCCACCAGAAATGGAGGAACCCAGTGTTCACCACCCTGGCCGTGATCGCCACCACCACCGTGGCGATCGTCTTCGCCGCCTGGGCCCGCCACGCGGTCGCCGAGACGCGGCGCCTGCGCGCCGCGCTCACCGACGCCGCCTGGCAACTCGCCCACGACCCCCTCACCGGCCTGCTCAACCGCGCCGGACTCCTCGCCGCCCACACCACCCTCACCACCCACCCGCACCCCATCCTCGTCATCCTCATCGACCTCGACGGCTTCAAAACCGTCAACGACACCCACGGCCACGACACCGGCGACGACCTGCTCATCACCATCGCCGACCGCATCGAGGAACTCACCGACCTGCACGGCGGTGTCGCCGCCCGACTCTCCGGCGACGAATACGCCGCCCTGCTCCCCGTCTGCCGCCACGACGTCGACCGCATCGCCGCCGCGTTCGTCGCCGTCATCGCCGCCCCCACCCGCCTCGACATCGACGGACACCTGAGCACCATCACCGTCACCGCCAGCATCGGCGTCGCCTGCGTCGAGAGCACCGACAGCCTCGGCGACGTCGCCCTGCACCGCGCCGACATCGCCATGTACCACGCCAAACACCGCGGCGGAAACCAACACGTCACCTACACCCCCGGCCTGCACATGCCGACCCGCGCAGCCCGCCGCGGACCACGCCCCCGAGACCTGCACCCCACCGACCGGGGGACCGGCGCATGAACCTCGGCACCCTGATGGCCTGCGCCACCTGCGGCTACAGCCTCACCACCCACCGGCACGGCGACCAGACCCGCTACCGGCACCCGGTCAGCGAAACCGACCGACACCCACCCGTCCCCGTACCCGCCCACCTCATCGACGACGTCTACGACCGCTGCCACATCTGCAGCGCCACCCACCCCATCTGGAACTACCGCACCGCCGAACTCGAAGCCCAAGGCCTCGCCGGCACCCATGAGGTCATCCAGACCTACAACACCCACTGGCACGTCTGCCTGCGCTGCGCCCAGCACATCGAAGCCGACGACCCCGACACCCTCACCGCCGCCAGCGCCGCCCTCATGGGCTGGCACCCCCACGACCCCCGCCACACCATCCTCGGCATGGTGCACCGGGCCATCGTCCTCACCCGCGAAGGACGCACCCTCATCACCACCACCGACTGGCCGGCCGCCACCATCACCCCCGACATGCTGCCCAAGATCCGCGACCGGCTCACCCGCCTGCTACGCAGCCCCGCCGACTTACCCGACCCACTCCACACCCCCACCACCCGACACACCCTCGCCGACGACCTCGACCGCGCACCCCTGTACTGGATCAACCCCGAATTCACCCGCCTCACCCACGACGTCACCGGCAACCAACCACCCGCACCCGTCACCGACCGCATCACCCCCACCCGCAGCGGCCTCCTCGCCTGGCCACACCCCATCGGCCAACACCACCAGATAGCCGCCGTGTCCTGGACACCCCACACCGACGGCTGGCACCTCCTGGCCTACCGCAGCATCGGCACCGGCCTCACCAACGACCTCATGCCCACACTGCGACACGACATCGGCTGGCTCATCCCCACCCACACCGAACACCTCCCCGCCGGCACCACCATCGACGGCCACCACCCACTCGGCCCACTGATCACCACCTGGCTCCTGATGAACCAACACATGGCCGACGCCGTACCGGCGAAAATCCCCAAGGCCATCACCAAGGCCTACCAGCGACAACAACGCCCCACACCCGACGTTCGCCTGATACGGATCACACCACCCACCACCACGCCGCTAACCGAACCGACCTCTGACAGCCGCGCGCGCAGCCGGGTGCAACCCGACTACCGCTACTGGGTCTCCGGACACGAACGCAACCAGGCCTACGGACCAGGCCGACGCCTCCGCAAAACCATCACCATCGAACCGTTCCTCAAGGGACCCGACGACAAGCCGATCAAACTCAGCACCACCGTCCGGATCCTCGGCACACGCCAACCACCGGACACCACCACCCCGGAGTAGCAGAACAAGTCGGCGCGGTGGCGGGAGAACCAGTCCGCCACCGCGCCACGCTCGTCGCGACGCCCCTCTCGCCGTGAGCAACGCCAGCCGCCAGACAGAGAAGCTTCACCACCAGCCCGTCGTGGCCGGACACCAAGCGGCGAGATGCAGCGTCCAGGCGTGGTTGGGCAGATAGGTGGCGTTGGTCAGGTACGACAGGATCCCAGGCCGCCGTGGGGATAGGCGGACTCTGCCAACCTGGTCGTCGGCCGGCATCCGCTCATGCCGATGAGCGTGCATCTGATCTTGGATGCGTTGGGGAGTTAATGATGGTGGATCCAGCCGATCGGTGTGTTATGCGGCTTTGCCGACAGTGACGGCCAGCCTGTGAGGAGGGCAAGCGCGGACCGCTTGTGAACTTGTAGAACGCCGCTTGGCGGAGTAAACCGTCGCCAGCCGGCGGCGGTTGGCAGTGTCGGTAGAACCGGCTGTAGCAGGCGCGCTGCGCCTCCGAAGCCGAGGAGACACCATGAACGTCAAGATCGAGCCAGCCAGCCGCACTAGGCGGCCTGTGCGGCGGGTCGGCTCGCTGCTCGTCGCCGCAGCCCTTGGCACGGCTATCGGCGCCGCAGGCCTCGCCGCCCCGGCCCTCGCGGTCGACCCCACGCAGTGCACCAAGGGCTACAACAACGCGAACACGGCGTGGGGTACCTGCACCGGCGGCGGCGACTGGCGCGTCGTGACCTGGTGCTGGGCCACGGGCTCGACCAACTCGGGTTGGTGGAGCTGGCCGAGCGGGACGCACACCCAGTACTCGTCCTGCCCGGGCTGGAGTCACGTCACCGACATCATCATCGAGGCTCGCTGATCGGTGCGTGGTGGCCGCGCGGTTCCAGTGCGGCCACCACGCGATCGTCACACACCGAAGCGTCCGGCGAGGTCCCGCGCGACGATCAGGGCGAGCCGACTCACGACGCGGATGTCGGACTCAAGGACCTCGTCGGCACGAGCGTGGTACGCGTCGAGGTACGCGTCCACTGACAACGAGCCCTTAGCGAGCGTCGCGCCGGCAAGCTCGACGGCGTTGGCGTCGTCGGTCAGCGCGATGGCGATCCGATGTGCTTCACCAGTCGTCAATCCTGGTGCGCCCGCCTGCAGCGTGGTGACCGCACGATCTCGTTGGAGCAGGACTGGCGGTAGCTCGATGTGCTCGTCCCCGGCGTCGTCAACAGCGAAGCGGCTCTTGGCTTCGACGGTGGAACAGCGGTCGAAGGCGGCCCAGATCTGTGCCTGCCGCTCGGGAGGCTTCTCACAGATCTGCTCGTCGAGCTTACGGATCAGATGCCGGTCGGAGCGGTGGACGAAGCCATCGAGCATGCGGCGTAGGACTGGGTCCATCGCTCCGCCCGGATCACGGGAGATCCACAGCCGCAGGTTGTCGCGGAGCCGTTCCACTTGGACCGCCAAGTCGTGATACCAGGCACTGGCGGTGGCGGTTTGATACCACCCCTTCGTGGATAGGTCGACGTGGCTGGCAATCCGGCGGGCCAGGCGGCTGACCGCAAAGACGTTGAACGCGAGCACACCCTCGCGGAAGGCTGGATCAGTGAACTCCTCGCCGATCAACGCCGGGTTCAGCCCTTCGTACGGGCTGCCGGTCCGTCTGGCCCGACGCAGTCGTGGACGCCCTGTGGGGTCCATGGCAGTAGGGCTGAGCTGGCTACCCTGCAGGAGCTCCTCCACGGCGACGATCGCTTCGTGATGGGCGAACGTCAGGGACGGATCCAGCGGCAGGTCGCCCCGCAGGGCGTGGCCACCGCGGGCCGGTCCCGTGCCTGCGTCGAAGACGTGACCACGTTTGGTCCCCGGGTGCGGATCGTCCAGGGCCGCTGAGTAGAAGACGTAGTGGCCGGTGAATCGCACGCCCGGGTGCAGTGCGGCCAGCATTTCCTGGATGCTGCCCTTGTAGCCGGTGTCCACGATGACGACCGGCCCGGGAGCCGACTCCACCTGCAAGTCGCTGGCTTGCAGGTACCCCTGCAAGCGCTGCCACGCCCTGCTGCTGGGTGTGCCCGGTCGGCGCTTGCGGAATGTCTCGATCTCCGCGAACGATTGACCCTGCCGTTCCAGGTCGGCCAGCGCATCGTCCACGATCGCGCGGGTAAGGTACAGGCTGCGACAATGGGCGGCGCTGAAGTGCGGGTCGATCGCGCTGACGACATAGCCGAGACTGAACGAGTCTCGCCCGGCGAATATGATTCGGGTTCGCGGATCCCGATTTACGGTGTCCTGCAGGTAGGGCAGGATGTCGATGGCGGCCTTGACCATCAGCGGAGCGAGCAGGTCGCGGCCCACATCGAACGTCGCCGAGATGACCCCAAACTTGGTGCGGGTGTCGATGCCGAACGCACCAAAGAACACACCGAGGAACAGCGGTCGCACCTCGAACCGCGAGATGTCAACGGTCAGCAGCGGATCGAACAGCGAATCGGGGTCCGTCATGGCTGCCTCAGCAGGACGACGCGAGCCAGTAGCACGGCACCCACGAGGGCAAGCACCAGGTGAACGATCACCCAGAGATGATGTAGCCGCAGCCGGTACACCCGCGGATAACGGGCGGCATGCTCGGTGCGGGAACTGATCCATGTGGTTTCGATGCGCAGGTGTGGACGCAGCTGGTCGAGCTGCTGGCGGAGCTGGCGTGCCTCGTTCATATGCATCTGATGCCGCTCGTAGTACTTGTGGCTACTCATCGCTCCGACGAACGCGAGCGTCACAACGACAAGGGCGAGCGACACCTGCACCAGTACGGGTCCCACGCCGACGCTGGCGAAACCCGTGACGGCACAGATCAGTGCGATCGTGATGCTGAGGATCGCGCGATGGTTCTCACTCTGGCGCGCCTGATCCCGTTGCTCCTGCCAAAGCCGCAGCAGAATAGCCACGTCGTCGGCGGACTCCTGTGGTGGCGTGGGCGGCTGCGGTTCGGCCGGCGCGGCAACAGGGCTTGCCCGATGCTCGCGGATCGTCTCTCGCGCGCGTTCCCACCTCGGCAACCACTCCAGTGGATCGGCACCGCATGCCTCGACATACGCCTTGACGGTGTCCCAGCTGGGCAGATGGTCACCGCCTGCAGCCTCGGCCAACGCTGTGCGCGACCGGCCCGTCCGCCGCGCCATCAGCAGGTACTTCGGTGACCCCGCCTTCTCCCGCAAGGCTCTCAGTTCCTGCGCGAACTCGGCGATCGGACCGTCATCTGCGCGAAGCGGCCGTTCAGGCCGGGGCATAAATCGATGCGAGGTAGTCCGCCACGCCCGCAGTATAGTCGCAGATATCGATCTTCAAAGGCTGTTCAGTCACGCCGTGGTCGACAGAGCCTGGCGGACACGGCACGCATGATCACGTGCCCGCTCATGCCGCGATTCGCGCTGTCACCTTGTGGCGGATCGCGTCAGGCTCACGGCGACGCGGCTACTGGCGGCCCGGCCGTCTCGATCCGCCGTAGAGGTCACCATGCGTCAGCGATCAAGGCGCTGGCCCGCCAGCATCAAGACGCCATCTGGGCGCTCAGCCAGACCCTCAGCGGTCAGAACCCACCCACCCCGCTACGAAATCGAGAGTTTTAGATAGTTTCGAGAGGCGACCGGCGGCGGGCCGGCGCGAGGTAGGTCCGGCACCAACCTTCAGCTTCATCCCCGGGTCAGGCCCTGGGGCGGCCAGCTTGGGCTCTTGCGGTTCGGGCGATCAGCCTTCGGTGGTCGGCCTGGAGCAGGTGCCGGACCTCGTCGTGCTCGGGGCTGTCATTCAGGGAACTGGCCAGCGCATATCTGACGGCTGGCTCTGGGTCCTTCGCCAGCTTGACGCCTAGGTCGGGCCACTGGCTGGGTGCGCGCACCCACACGCGTGCGGCGAAAGCTCGGGGTGCCTTGTTGGGATGCGCGGCGAAGACCGGGAGGTCGATCTGGAGGGCCTCCACTGGGAGAGCGATCAGTGCGTGCGCGATGTGGAGCCAGTCGGTGTCCCGTGCGCCATACATCAGGGAGATCGCCAGTTCCTGCACCTGCGTGAACTGCTCCTGGGTGGTCGCGAGGGCGGCCGCGACGCGCAAGGCGAGAGCAGCCAGCGGCGGCGTGCCACCGGTGAACTTGAAGCGGGCGAATGGGTCGTTGTCGATCCCGAACGCGACCAAGCTCTCCGTCGGCTCCCGGACGAAGCTCATCAGCGCGTCGAACGTCGCGGACCGCGTCGCCGCCGGCAACGTGGGAGCGAGGTACAGAATCGCTTTGAGGGCATCGGAACGATTTTCGGCGGCGTCGCGCACCTCGGCCACCCTGTCCAGCATTGCATCGGTGAAGGTAGTCCGGTCCGTGTCGTCAAGAGTCCGCACCAGCAGGGCGGTTTCCTTCAGTGTCGTGCCGAAGGTGGTAACGCTAGGGTTGAACACGAAGGGCTGCGAGTCGCGCTCGAAGCTAGAGCGAGCAACCGCCAATACCGGCTCGACGTCGCTACCGGCGAGCACGAGCGTGAGTGCGGCATACCGATTTCCCTCTGAGGCCGCTGACGCCAGACGCTCCGAAACGCGTGGTGGGTTCGAACGGAAGAGAAGCTCTCCTTTGCCGGACGCGTAGTCGGCGATATGATTGTTCAGTAGCACGGCATCGCACAGAGTGTCGATCACCCGGGCGCTCAGCGAAGGGTGACTTTCGGCAATGGCAACCGCTGCCGTGATGTATTCCTCGTAGAACGCGAAGAACGAGTCGGGCGTCGACTCGGATAGGTGGTCCTGCGTCAGGTTTAGGAATCCTTCTGCCTCTTTCAGCGATGCGGCGCCGCAGGTTCCGGCGAACGCTCCAAAGGCAGGCCCCCACGTGTCAATGGGTGAGCGCGAGAACTCCTTCGTGGTGAGCTCGCGATACGACGCACTTGCCCACTCCCGGGCCGTCTCCTCCGGGATGAGCTCGGCGGCCACCGACGCAAAGCGGAAGGACGCCGCGCGTTCCCAGGCCGGCTGATCGTCCGACGGTGGATGGAAGTCGAGCGGCTCGTCGGGCAACCGGCCGACCAGGGCCTTCAACTTCTGCGAGTAGCTGCCGTAAACGTAGTGCCTGATCGCCTCGGTCCACTGTCCGGTTTCCGTGTACAGATCCCCGAACCGCTGGTGTGCCAGGAACTCTTCCTGCCAGTCGGCGCCCAGTACCGCATAGGAGAGGTGCTGGTGCAGGTTGTGTCGCGCGTCGGGCCACCGCTTGTCGAGGATGTTGGACTTCGCCCGTGAGGCGTACGGCTGTGGCTCCGGCAGCACTGAGCCGCTGCCGCCGACCTTGAGCGCCTGCGCGACCAGGTGAGTGTCCGCCGCCTTCAGTTGCGGGCCGAAGTTCTGCCTCGCGACCCAGACCGTGGCGTAGAGCCAGGACGCGGCGGAGTCGTTGAGTCCGGCCTGGACCGCCACGTCGATCGCATCTTGCCATCGCCGGAGCGCTTCGCCCGTCCGCCCCTTGATCGCCAGATGCCGCGCATGACGAGCGGCGATCCATGCGACGGCGTTCGGCGGATAGTGCCCTCTAGCGCCGTCAAGCCGACTCCAGTCGTCGGCCACTTCGGCGAGGCACATCAGAATGCGCGCCCGGATCGTCAGGTGATCATCATCGAGAGGGGTCGTCAGAGCGGCATCGCGCAGGCGGTCCATCCGCGTGGTCAAGAGATCGGCGCGGCGCCACACGATGCACTGTTCCGCGAGCATCAATGCACATTCGATATATTTCATGTCAGTGCTCTGGAGCGCATCAAAAGCAGCAGCTACGTCATCGATACCTACGGAGTGGTCATAGCCGAATGCAGCGACGTATGAAAGCGCGCTGATTGATCGGAGAATCGACTCGGACAGGTGTTGGCGATTGCTGTCTAGCTTGCGTATGTGCCCGGCCACGGCGAACGAGTTTCCGTAGGTGTGGAGAGCCCATCCCAAGTTGAGGCGCAAAGCGGCAGCAGATTCGAAGTCGCCGCCGGATTCGAGCGCCTCGCACTGGCGGGTCCGGAGCAGGATCGCATGCCGGGCGAATGGCGAGGCCTCGAGTCTCGACGCCACCTCGGCGAACAGCGACGCCGCCTCCAGAGGAGACTCGGCCACTCGATCTTCTGCCTGCTGAAGCCGCTCCGCCTCGCCCAGATGGGCGATCGGACCGCGAAGCACCGCGTCCGACGTGACTGGCGGAACGCCGTTAATGCGCCGCGCGATCGCCGCGAGGTCCGCGTCGCGCACAAGGCGGTCACCCTGGCGTTTCTGCTGTTCTTTCCACTCCAGCAGTTCCTCGATCGTGTAGGCCGAATCATGCTGGTCAACCGGAGGGTGATGCAGGCCGCAGAGGAGAAGCAAATTCTCGAAGCCATTGATATCGCCCGTATACGCCGGGTCATGGCGCGGCCCTTCGGGCGACTCGGACCGGATGTGCGCGATCTGCGCCGTCGGCGTCAGCAGGCCTCGGTCCTCGAAGATGATCGGGCTCGCGCACCCGGGGTACGCGCAGTGAGCCGCCGTGCCAAAGAGGAGCTTCAGAGTTCGATCCTTGTAGCTGCGTGGCACTGGATGACCTTAGCGTGCACCCGCAACCAATCACGCGGGTGGAGCGGAGCGATCCTCGGCGGGAGCTGCGGTCCGCACTCCGGCGGACCTGCGACATGACCGTACTCTTGGGTTGAGCAGAGCGCGGCTGTTGGTGGGCCAGTACCAACGCCGTTCGTAGCCAGATGAGGATGTCGGCGATCTGCACGGTGGCCCGGTAACGGCAGGCGAGCTTGTCGTACCTGGTGGCCACAGCGCGGAACTGCTTGCGGCGGTTCATCAGCCGTTCGATGGTGTTGCGTTGGCGGTAGCGGTGCGGGCGGACGGTGGGCGGCCACCGCGTGGTCCTTTCCGGCCCCGGTTGGCTTTCTGGTCGTCCTTCTCGGAGATGTCGTGCGGGATGCGCCGGGCCCGCAGCACAAGGCGGTTGCCGCGGGATCTGTACGCCTTGTCCGCCGAGAGGAATCGAGGCGTTTGCGCGGACGGCCGATCCCGCCGGGACGGGTCACGGCCACGTCGTCGAGCAGCCGTACCAGTTGGCGTGTGTCGTGGTCCTGGCCCGGGGCCAGGTGGCTGGTCAGGTTCCGGCCCCGTCCGGCTCAGCGCCTCGATTGGTAGTTTGTATCGCGTGCAGTACATCACGCCCTCAGGATCACAGCATTGGCCGCTCTTCTTCCGGCCCAAGCGCCTTGATCTTCAGGAGTGGCTTGCGCAGCAGATGGCACATCCGCCTCGGCCGCCTGTCCGACGCCAGCATCTGGTATCCCAAGCGCTTCTGCGGCAGTTCTCGGGCCCCGGAAAACCGATCAAGATCGGCACCTACCACCTTGAATGGAAGGCCTACAAAGAAAAGGCTCCAAAGTCGTGCGGTTACCTCAATGACTGGACAACATCATTCACCGGTGAGATGGAACAGGCGTGGCAGCCCACGGAGAACCTCATTCCGAGCGCTATTGCCGCTATCATGGGTGGTCGAGTTCTAGGCGATCCGGCGCTGCTTACTGTGCTAAAGCGCACAATAGCGATCCACCGGCTCAGGAGTCACACACTCCGGCGTTTTGGTCAGTCGGCTGCAGACGAAGCCATTGCCGAGTCCCTGAGGCGCCTGACCGCGACTCAGGCCGTCAGGAGGTATCTTGCCCAAGAGTTTCGCGCCCTGCACGGGCGAGAGGCAGCAAGTGAGGACGACCTGCGCTCGGTTCTGGTAGATAAGGCCAAGGGCTTAGCCAACTGGGACCCGGCCATCAACTTTCGCAAGAAAATGGACGAGTCGTTCGAGGATTTGAAACGGATCGTTGATCAATGCAACGTGGAGATCCTACGCGCGCCGCCTGGTCGTCATTTCATACTCGGAGACACCCCAGTCTTTCTGGTGCCCCCAGCTGGACGCACACGTCGCTCGCGTGACTTGCCTCTATTCGACTCGCAATTCATGATCCTTCCAGTGCATCCCGATTACTGCTTGAGGCTCCCAACTAAGACGAATTCCATAGTCGCCATCGGTCATCGCGATCTAGAACGCATAAATGACGAGCAGATCGCAAACGCTTACCGGTACGTGTACTTCACGCCTGATGCGCGGACACTTAACTTTGTTAATGCCAAGGCGAAGCGATGGAGGCCACCTCCGGTGATAACTGAGCTGGTAGCTCGATAGGTTCAGCCGGTGCCTCCGCAACTGCTTCCGTGCTTACTCTCATGCCGCGAGCTATGCGAAGACCGCCAGGATCGGGAAGCCCGTCAGGGCTCATGTTCCCGTGGGGTACAGCTTGGGGTGCTGGGCAACGACAACAACGGCCGTGCCTGGAGAGATAGCGACCGGGCCGTCGTCGAGTTCGACCTGCAGCAGTCCGTCAGCGATCCGTAGGGTCAGGATTTGTTGCTCGTGGTGTTCGACAGTTCTGCGGAGTCGAGGCCCTTCGTGCAGCGCCGACTCGGCGCTGGCCATCGCGATCGTGTCGCCCCATCTGAGCACGTCAGGGCGGGACGCCCAGTCCATTCGGCATCCAACCGAACGCCGGCCAACACGGCCTCGACCATGGTGGGGCGTACCTTGACGCACGGCGGCGATGCGAACTTCCACCTGTCCGATTCTCCCAGTCGGCGTCCAGATCTTGCCGCCGGGCGGGCGCGCTGAGGAGACCGCCCCCTTGTGGGAGTCCTGCCGTAGACGGTCGATGGGAGAGCCGACTTTCAACGATCGGTCGTGACAACGGCGGTGACCAACAGCAGGACGCCGATCGTGATCTGCGTGCACAGGGCACCGAAGAAGAGCTTCGGGTCATTGACGAACAGGCGAAGTACTCGGAATGGTCCCGGCAGCGTTCTGCCTGCTCGTAGGCGACGCTCGGCCCACAGCCGTAGGACGAAGTTTCCGAGGGCGAACGTAAGGAACAGAACCCCGAGGACCCCGAGGACCCCGAGGACCCCGAGGACCCCGAGGACCCCGAGCGGAGCCTGCGGTGATGCGTCTGCGGAGTTGCTAAGGCTAATGGGGAGCACGGACCGACGCTCGCACGGCTTTCGAGCCTTGTAAAGATCATCAGCGCGTCACCATCGCTTGTCGATCGGACGGCGGCATCCGTCCTGACGATCCATGGGGGTTTGGCTGTTTGCCTCGATCAACCAACTCCGACTGCAGGCTTCTGCCGCTTCGGGAGGGCTGGTGTTCGTCGCCGGCGGTGACGCACCGTGATGTATGACTATCTCTTCTGCTTCCGCTTCCAGCGCCGAATCTTCCGATCAACTCGTTCTGCGCGTTGCAGTGTCGGCCTTCCTGGGCCGGTACCGTGGGCAGACTCGCGTCCATACCGAGTCGGACCTGCGAGTCTTCCTCCGTTGGTGCACCGAGCACGGCCTTGACCCGCTGGCTGCAGCGCGGGTGGACATCGAGCGGTACGTGCGCTGGCTACAGGACGTGCGCCGGTACCAGCCCTCGACGGTGTCGCGGCGCCTGTCGGTGGTGGTTGGGTTCTATCGGGTCTGCGTCATCGACGCGATCCTGGAGCACTCGCCAGCCGACTACGTCCGTCGACCCACGGTGCCTGCCGAGTCGCCGACCCTCGGACTGGGTCACCTGCAGTTCGAAGCCCTGATCACCACAGCCCGGAAGTCCTCGAACCCGAACGACTTCGCCCTGGTCGCGCTATTGGGCCTGCTCGGGCTGCGGATCTTCGAAGCCTGTGGGTCGAACATCGCCGACCTGGGTGAGGAACACGGTCACCGTGTCCTGCGCGTGCGTGGCAAGGGCGGCAAGGTAGTTCTCGTCCCGTTGCCACCCGCAGTCGCCCGAGCCATCGACCGGGCCGTCGATGAGCGCACCAATGGGCCGATCCTGCGCAACACCCACGGCCGGCGGATGGACCGGCACGCCGCCACCCGCCGACTCAAACACCTCGCCCAGGCGGCAGGGATCCGAATGCCGAGGATGCACCCCCACATGCTTCGCCACACCTTCGTGACCACCATGCTCGACGCCGGCGTCAGCCTCCGCGACGTGCAGATCGCCGCTCGCCACGCCGACCCCCGCACCACCATGCGCTACGACCGCGCCCGCAAGAACCTCGACCGACACCCCAACTACATCCTCGCCGCGTACATGGCCTCCGGGACGTAGCCAGCCTTCACGGCTCTGCCGAGTTGAGTGCACTCGATCGTGGCCAGTGTCGACATTAGGTGAGTATTCGACACGGCCTACCGAATTTGCTTGCAACATCGTCGCGCAGTCCTCGTCGGTCGATTGGCGGTGCCCATCCCATTGGTCCCAAGAGCCCTCCGTTGCAACACCGGGCGGTAACTCACCATACAGCAGCAACTCGCGTCAACGGCTTAGTCTGCGCACGGGCGACGCCGCTTAGCGCGACGACCATTGCTGGGCATCGGTGCAATGGCCTGCTCTTCCGCGTCCGATGCAATGGCTAGCCTCGATGATTCGCGCTTGGCGCCGACCACGTCGGCCCAGCAGCCCTGATCACTGTTGATCGATATGGGTGGGCTCTGGGCATGGTGGTGGGCGTCTGTCGCGGCGGTGGGCGTGGTCTCCTGGTCCTCCGGTCGTTGGGACGGTGGCTGTGCCGGTCAGCCGGGGTCGGGGATGGCCGCGATCCGGTTGAACGCGGCGGCGATCTGTTCGGCCCAGGGCCAGGTGGCCGGGGATGCGCAGCCAGCGGCGGCGTTGGCCGTGCACGAGGCGGGCGGCGGTGCACCAGGCGGCGTTGATGGCGAACTCGCGCGACGGTAGTCGGCGAAGGCCGGTGTCTTTGGCGCAGCGGATCCGGTCTTCGACGCGAGCAGCTCGGCGGTGTTGTCGCAGGTCACCAGGATCGGATGAAAGCCGTAGGTGTGCTTGTAAGTGGCCGCCGCGCCTTCCTTGTCGCTGTGCGCGATCACGATCGTCGAGTCCACATCCAGGACCACCACACCGGCACCGAGTACCGGCCCGCCGCCCGTGCCGCCAGGGGACCACCGAACAGCTGCCACATCCGGGCCCGCACCGCCGCCCGCGCCTGGGCGACGCGCCGCAGCTGCATTGCCCCAATCTCATCCAAGGCTCGCCACACCGTGGTGTCCGACGCCACCGACCCGAACACCTCCCGCCGGTGGCGGAGCACGTCGATATCGGCGATCGCTTCCCCACCGTTAGCGAACATCACCGCGAGGTCGACCAGCACCCGACCCCGATCATGCACCGGCCACCAGCCGGCTCGGGCCGGCCCCGCTGACAACGCCACGGTCAGCCCGGCCCTATCAGTCAGCATCCGCAGCAACGCCGCACCGACGTGCGACACCACACCCGAACCACCCGCGGTGACCCGCAGGTCCCTCGACCACGCCGTAAGCTGCACCTCGGAAGTGCCTACCTCGAAGAGAAACCTGTAGGTGTCGCAATCACAAGCTTCCCTTGCAGGGTAGGCACTTCCGCTGATCTACACGTCGGCAAACAGCGCATCTCGGCGATCACCATGAATCACCCGGGCTAGAGAGAGAAACGTTTGTTGACGTCCGCATCATTCGCTAGAGAGCAGCCAATCCGCGATGGCGGCACTGATGGGCAGACCTGAGAGCTCTTCGATCCACCCGAATTGTCCAGCGGGGTTCACCTCAACGAACACCGTCTCCCCAGAGGGCGTCACTATAAAATCGAACGCTGCATAGCGCAGCCCTGCTAATGTCATGAACTTCTGGAGCTGTCTGCTAACCGATTCATCCAAGCCCCACGCGGCATGCGGCGTGTTGGCCAAGTCGTATCGCCGCCAGTCCGTTTTCGTTCTGCTCGTGTTCTGCGAGTCAATGCGGCAAGCAAAAAGCTGGTCATTGACAGCTGTCACGCGTAACTCGTACGCCTTCTCCGTATATGGCTGCAAGAGTACAGGCGCGTGTGCCACCGCCTCTGCAAGGTCTTCGGCCTCGCGCCTGGCTAGCCGGGTTGTGAAGAGTGCCATGGTCGCATCGTCCTCCCCGCCAAGGAGTTTGGCGGCCCAAGCACCAACGGGTTTCACGGCGAGATCGCCCCGAGATCCCCACTCCTTGACAAAGCGACGCCATGTTTGCGGCGAATCGGTCAAAACAGTTGGAATGGTAGAGAAGCCTACCTCGCGCGCCAGTTTGGCACCAAACAGCTTGTTCTGGTCGAGAAGTCGGTCCTTATTAGCGGAATTCATCCATACCGCGTCTACGGTGAACAGCGAGTTCATGGCAACCCGGTACTGCGCGCTGATAAACGATTCGACTGCGGCGTCGCGTTGGCTGTCCGACGAAGGAATCGGCACTGCCGGCTGGCGACGGAAGACTTTCGTCTCCGGCCCTATACCAATCTCCTGGCCGGTGGCCTCGTCTCGTACCAGTGCAGAAGTCAGGCCGTCGGCATGGAGCATCGACAAGGAAACTGCTGGATCCGATAGCCTCGAACACTCGATGATGCGGGAGGCCCAGCCCCGCGTTCGGAGTGCGATGACGACGAGCTGGGCACTACCCTCTAGATCATCGGAGATTACGACAGGACTCTGCACGCTCAGTCTTCGTGGAAGTCAGTGTTGGTGTCGCGCCCGCCATCGGTTTGGGTCCGCCACGGACGCATCGAGGGTCCTTGCGGGCTATTTTCGTACTGAGGGTTGCTTTCCATCTCCTGGTTCGTCGCGGATGCGTTCAGTGGCGCTACGTCCACCTTCTCTGCGAAGCGCAGCATCAACGGGAGGTCAGGTTCGGCCAGGGTTTGTGCAGAGACGGTCTGGCGTAGTTCGGGCATACGTACACCTACCTCGCGGATCGAAGCCCAGCTCGGATTGATCGTCGGTCGTCATCGTCAGGGATTAGTAACACCATTTCAAGGAGTTGTCGGTTCCGCGACAGAAAATCGAGTGCGTTCCTGACACGATGGCATAATCTATGTTCGGGTGCCGTTTCTCGCCTCGGTTGGTCTTGTGCACGATCCAACCCAGCTCCGGAACGGTAGTCAGGCCGGATGACGGTCTTGCCACAGCACGGTCACACGTACTGTCATGCCGCGATCTGGTCGCTACGCGGAGTCATCTGGCGCCACCACGGCGGCGGTTGCTCCTGCTACGTGGCGCCGGCTCGCGGTTGGTGGGTTGCGGCGCTGGCTGCCAGTACGGAATGTCGTCGCGAAGGCAGAAGGCCGGAGGCAGCGCGGTGATTGTGGGGGCGAGATAGCCGCGCCCGACGAGTTCCTCGACGGTGCCCTGGTCGAGGATCTCGACTGGGCATGCCGTGCATTCGCCTCGTTGGCTGCATCCCGGCTCGGCCGCCAAGAGCCGCCGGACGTGGACGAAGGCATCCTGAGGGAAATCAGCTTGGACGAGGTACCAATGGCCGGTCTGGTCGGCTGGGTCGTGCAACGCGACAACACCGGGCTTCATGGGTCGGTACACGCGGTCGCCGTCGTGCCGAATGGCGAAGACCTGATCAAGTAGGTCCACAGAGTCCCGTGTCGGGTGGGTAGTGGTGAGCCAGGCGGCGGCTTCGGTGGGGCTGCCAGGCCCCCACAGGTACTCGGTAGGTAGTCGGGTGTTCTCGTATCGACTGTTGAAGTAGTGGAGGTCGGGGTCCTCCAGGCGGGTTCCCGGGCTGAAGAAGGCGCGAACGATCGCGCACTGTTCGATGTCGTCGAGACGAATCAGGCCGACGGTGAGGTGGTCGACTGGAGCGAGAGACATAGTGCCGTTGGCGTTCCAGCCGATGAACAGCACGTCGCGCTCGGCCGGCGCGGGATAGAGACGGCCGCCCGGCGTGGGTACTCCCCAAAGCTGATTGATGAACTCGGCCAAGTCGCGCAACGTCATCGCGCAGTCGACCGGAGTAAGCAGGTGCGTTGACGAGGGGTGGGCGACGGAGTTGCGGAGCTTCGCGAGCAGTTGCTCGACGCGGCGATTGCGTTGCCCGCGGAGCAGCCCAGCGGCCCGCGCCCATTTGCGTAAGCCGTCGAGCATGCCGTTGAACTCGACAGTTGCCGGGCCGCGTCCCACCAGCAGCCGGTAACCGCGGCCCGGGGAGAACCGCTTGGCCGCTTTGTATACGTCGTCGTACCCGCCGATGGTGATCGTATTCTCGAAGCCGTCGCGGTGCATGAAGGTGCATGAGCCGTCGTGGAAGTCGATGAACCTGTCTCGCAGAGCCTGCTCGACGACCAGCAGCGCGTGGTCGTTGACCAGGGTGTAGATCTCGTAGCACAGCACCCCGTACGCGTGGATGTTGCGCAGCCGCTCGAAGGCATCACGCGTACCCTGCGCCACGGCGTCCGCAAGGTCAATCTGGGCAACCGTTTCCTGGTGGTAGGTGGCGGCGGACTCCGGGGTCAGCATGCGATCTATGCCGAGACCCAGCGGGGTGAAACGCTGGGTACGTTCGTCGGTCTCGCGCAGCTGAGCCAGGGAAATGATCTGCATAACGGCCTGGTCTTTGAGTCGTCGATGGCAGACGCCATGCCCGGAACTCATGCCGAACCGAACAGGATACGGCAGCCTGAGCCCGACTGTCGCCCAAGTTCCGCGGTCGCTCTTTAAGCTTCGGTGCACGGAGCTACCGCGATCTGCGCGGCGGTGAGTTCATGAGCGGAAGCGCGCCGAGGGCCTCAGGTGACCGCGACGGGCCGGCCTCGGCCGTCCTGCGCCTCCTCTGACAGAAGAGGAGGCTGGTCAGGTGTCCACCCCGCTCGGTCGTCGGGCATTATAGGCGGAAGTTGTCAGGGAGTGCTTGTACCGTCGATCGACGTGATCACCCAGTACTTCCCGCAGGCGGCAGAACGCCTCCAGGCCGCCCAACTCGCCAGGCAACGGCTGGATGCCGCCTGGAGTGCCCTGCTGGGTGAAGGCGTGTTCGACACGGGCATTGTCACCAACCCCGACGGCAGCGGGGTGATCGTCGCCTATGCAGACTGGCCGGCTGGATCACGCGATCATCTGACCGCTCTGTTTCGGGAGTGCGTCGTTCAGCTTTGGGAATGCCTGGATGCGCTCGTCACCGAATCAGTGGCGATGTTCAGCATCCGCCAGCGGGTGCTGAACTCGGACGCTCCGCGGTACTTCCCGATTGCTGATTCGCCGGAGAGCTTCGGCGCGCTACTGAAACAAGGCTGCCTCGACGGCGCCCTCGATCGGCAGGTGGCGCTGATTCGGGCCTGCCAGCCGTACCGAAGTTCGCCTTCCGATTCCGTCCTGGACAAGCTGCGTGCCGGTCTACGGTGCCTGGTGGAATGGGAGAACCGGCTGGACGACGGATCGCTGATCGGTGCGTGGGCCACGGCGACCGATCCGCAGATTTTCATCGAACCACCCGCCGATGCTGTTGACGTGTACCCGGAACCGCCGGGAGAGTTGGTGGACGAGCGTGTAGTGGCGCGATATCGAGCAAAGGCCATCGCCACGGAGGCTTCGGTCTCCGGCCAGGCTGGAACCTTCATCGACCTCGCCCTGCCGGACGGCTTCGAGCCAGGCAGCCCGGATGACACCTTCGGTGTGCGGCTGCGCCTGGCCATCCGTGTCGTCGGGATGTTCGCCGTCGCGTTCGCAAACTTCGTTGACGAGACGCCGGGCGCCAAACGTCTGGCGGGCGGCGCAGTCGACGCCGCAGCATCCTGGACCGACGCTCGACGCTCACCGCGACGGTGGACCGACACCGAGCTGGCCGCCGTGGCTGCCTCCGAGCTGGGCCTCGCCACGGTCCGCAACGCCGGTGACCTCACATTGATTGTTACGACACCGCACGGAACGTTCGAGCGCGTCATTCCAGACGCTAGCCCGCTGCCGGAGCGCGTGCGTCGAGGCACCGCTGCCGAGAGTGCCATCCACGACGCAGCCGCCACGTGGGGCCTGCCCGACTTCGTGCTGCACCCCCAACAGGAACGTAAAGGACGCGGCGTTCGGGAGGTCGGCGACGGACTCATTGTCGCGGATGAACGCGGGGTCGTAGTTCAGGCCAAGAGCCGCGAGGGACAGCCTAAGAACCCGGAGCGCGAGTCAAGCTGGCTAACGAAGAACATCACGGCAGCGGTTAAGCAGGCGAACGGCACGGTCCGGCAGCTAACCACCAAACCCAGCACGATGATCAACGGCAGGGGTCGCGCGGTCACCATCGATGGCAATGAGATCGCCTGGGTCACGGCCATCGTGATCGATCATCCTGATCCGCCCGAGGCCCACCAGGTGCCGATACTGGAGAGCAAGATCCCGACCATCGTCCTGCTTCGCCGTGACTGGGAGTTTCTATTCAACCAGCTGCGTTCTTCGCGGGCCGTCGTGGATTACCTGCATCGGGTCGGCAGCTCGACTGAAACGCTGGGCACAGAGCCGCAGCGATACTACGAACTCGCGGCGGCAGACCGTGAGGTCGTCGATGCACCTCTAGACCCGGCCTGGGCGGCATGGTCGGGCCGCCGCGCATCTGTCCCACTGCTTCCCGCCGCTCCTGCCGGCAGTGATGATGACGAAGCCCACGCCATGGTCCGGATCATGTGCGAGGACATCGCCACCAGCCCGCTCAATGGGCAGACCGAGGAGAACCTCCTCCGCGTCCTGGCCGCGATCGACCGGCTGCCAGTCGGATACCGTACTGACCTCGGTCGCCTGCTGCTCAACGCCCTGCAGGCGTTCCGCGTCAAAAAGCCAGACCAGACCAGCTGGCAGTTCCGCACGTTCCGCCCGACCGCCCCAGGCGAAGTTCAACTCGGGTTCGGAGTCTGCAACGAGCTGTCCGAGATCACTCGTGCCGCATTCCGGTCCTGGTTTCTGCTACGACACCACGAGCGCAGTACGGTCGAACCGCTCGATGGTCGGATGTCCATCGCAGTGCTGCTCACCCCGGACCGCACCGGCCAGCGTGAGTGGGACACCACGATGATGGCCATCACCGGCGACCCAGGGCTCAGTCCGGAAGAACTCGCCGTCAGCCGGCGGCTGTGGAACCGGGAATGCTGACCGCCCGCGACTGCAGATACACCCGGTCGGACATCATCGAAATCGGCTTTCTACACGGCGTCGTCCGGCGCCTCGACGACTGAACAGTCACCAGCGGGTTACCGTCCCGTAAGGACGTGATTCGTCCCCACTGTCGAACCCAGCCCCCGTCTCCATGCCGGCGACCATACCAACGCCCGTCACCGTCGCGCTGCCCTGCGTGACCGCCCCGTCGGCTGGGACGGCAACAAGGTGAGGGTCGGCAGTGGTGTCTGGCGGCTGGCGGGTCTCTCAGCCCGGTATCGAGATTTCGGTGACCGTGGCGGTCCCTTGTACGGACCGGCCGTCGTGCATGGTGATCGTCTGGTCAGGTCGGAGATCACGCCACCCGTCGGGGGCCAGGGGAGCCAGGCGAACCGATCCCGTCGCCCCCGGCGCCAGTTCGGGAGCGTATTCGGCCCAGTTCCGGGCGACACGGAAGTTGGGCTGACCGTCGGGCATGTATTGGCCGATGTGCCACAGCGGCCGCAACACGCCCTTACCCGGTATCGGGGTTTGCCGGCCTCCCTCAGCGGCCGGCACGAGCGTCAGCTGGGTGCGGATTATCCCGTGGATGCTTTCCCAGCGCCGCCACCGGCACCAGGTGGCTGTGTCGGCAAGCCACATCAGCTCCGCCGCCCCAATCAGCAGGTCCCACCACTGCGCATCGGCAGGCCAGCCGTCGAGGTCGGCGAGGAGATCAAGGGCGACTTCCCACTCGTGGTATCTGAGGCCATCCACTACGTCGGCGACGGTGGCTCCGGCCTCGTTGGTGGCGTTGGCCGGAACCATCGTGGCCGCCCGGCCGAGCAGTTCAGGAACATCCACCTCGCCATTGTCCTGGCCACACCGCCTACGGCGACGCCGTATCCAAGCGCTGCACACCATGCCGCCGCACGAGCGCGGCCATGTGGCGCCAGAGCCCTGCTCGCAGAGCCCGGAGCTACCGCCGTTCAGTGCGGCGATCTTCTGGTGCACCGGTAAGGCACTAAAGGAGCGTCGCTGCGAGGTGGACCGCGGATTTCCTTCGAGTTGGGACCCGAGCGCTGGCGGCTTCGCAGGCCACTAAATACGGCCATCGAGAGTCGAAGCTACCGGCGTGGTGGGCCTGCCGTCGACGTAGCAGGGCACGCCGAACCGGCCAATCTGGCGGTTTTGGTCTGGGTGGTTGTTGACCAGTGAGTGTGATGCGACAGCATGTAGTGGTGCTTGAGGACCCGATTAGATGGCGCAGGCTTGTGGCGGAGTACGGTGAGCTTCGTCGGCCGAGCTCCGGGCTGACCCGACAAGCCCGTGGCCGGCGGTTCAACGGGATGATCGCCGAGCTTTTGACGGTCTTTGGTGTGCGGGCAAAGCCGGACCAGCGGAGTGTCGGCGAGCTGGACGTTGTCTTCAGCTACGCGGGCCGGCGCTACATTCTGGAGGCCAAGTGGGAGCAGGCCAAAACGGGGACGGGGCCGATCGCAAAGCTCCAGCGACGCGTCGAGCAGCGCATGGCAGGAGTGACCGGCGTCTTCCTGGCGATCAGCGGCTTCACCGATGAGGCTATAGACGAGGTCGACAAGGGTCGGCGCTTGGATGTGCTGTTGCTGGACCAGTCCCATTGGGAGGCGATGCTCAGCGGGTTCGTGCCGCCGCAGGACCTCTTCGAGCTGGTCACGGATGCCGCTTCCTTCCATGGCCGCGCCTACACGCCGCTCAACGAACTCCTCAAGCATCGGACCGAGACGCCCCAGGTAAGGCGCGAGCCGATAGCGAAAAACGCGGGCGGACTGCGTCGAGTCTCCGCCGTCGTTCATGCCGGCATGTGGCGTGCAGGAATCGGCGCCGACCGAAGTGGCGCGCCTCTGCTGACCCTCGAACAGGGCATTCTCTCGGTGGACATGGCAAATCAGCGATCGAAATGGGTTGCGCCGGTCTTCGGCTGCAGCAACGGTTCGGTTGCCACGGCGGACGGTGCACTTCTCATCACCCGAGGACACGGCGTTGGCCGGTGGGCGACGGGCCAGCTGACCGTGGTGTCGAGTGGAGCAGCAAACCTCGACGACAGTCACCTGCTGATAAACCCCGACGGATCAATCTGGTGTCTCGACCGAGGATCGGCAGGGGGAACACCAGCGCGCCTCATCAGGCTGGGCACGCAAGTCGGCGATGAAGAGTGGTATGAGCTGCCTCTTGCGGTCACAGCGGCAGCCTGGTTGACCAGCACCAGGCTGGTGGTGTCAAACGGGGCCGACCTTCTCCTACTGTCATCGCAGTTCACCGTGGAGCAGCGTCTGCCGGCACCGGCAAGAATTGTGCGCACACTGATCGCTCTGAACGAGCGGCAGATCGTCCTACTCTTGGACGATCTGACACTGGTGCTGGTTGACGTCGATATGCCAGAACGCATGTCGCTGGGCTGGCCGAGCGGCATCGCTGAGCTCCCCGGCGCGCTCGTCCGTCGCACCGATGATTCGCTATTCGTCATCGGGCGTCACCACGCCGAGGAGGGTCACCTAGCAGTCGCAGAGGTCGAAATCGTCGGCCACAGCCGCACTGGCAGCGGAGATTCTCGCAGGCCGGGGCCGAAGGCCGGTGGCAGCGGCTCCTGGATCTCACCAGTTGAGGCCACTCCACCTTCACGAGGCAGGGCTAGGGCAGGGGCGAGAGCGGTCGCGGGACGACCAGCGGTTCGAGTACCCGTCGAACCGACTCTGGCGGCAGATGCCGGCGTGCGCGTCAATCACGACATGTCAGCCGACGAGCGCCTCACCGAGCAGCGTCGTGGCTACGCAGACGGCGTGACAGCGGCTGTGGCTATTCCCCTGTACGCCATCGATGGTCTTCTTGCTACCAGGTTCGAGATCGCGACCTGGCTGAGGCCATGGCGAGAGCACTGGGACCGCATCATTTCTGGACACGCTGCCCCCGAGGAAACAGTGCCCGACTGGTTACCATCGATCGCCCAGTTCCTCGGGGTATACGCCGCGCCCGCCGGCGTGGCACATGCACAGCTCACGCCCTCGCTGCCCTATGTCGTCGGTTTTGCCGATGGGTTGAGGGCCGTCTGGCAGGATGCTGTCCGCGGCCGGCTCGTTCCTCCCGATCGAGAGACACTCAGCCAATGGGTTCGTACCCCGCTGAAGCGGCCCGGCCTGCCGCTCGGCCTCCACACCATCACCGACCTGCGAACCGTCGCCGAGCGGGCCCGCAGGTTGAAGACCTGGAAGTGGTTCGGGCGCATCCTTCTGTGGGTGCTGACGCTTCTGTTCTGCGTGGGCGAAATCGGCGCGATCAGTGCCACCGTGACCGGGGAGTACGAGCCGAACAGCGTGACGAATGCTGTGATCGGCAACGCATGCTTTGGCATCCCCTTCATCGGCCTCCTCTGGTTCGCCATCTGGGACGTGCGACGGCTGATCAACGGTGGCCAACCTCCGCGTCGGAGCCCTACGCCGTCACAAACCACTCAGGAAATTCGGCCCACGCACAGAGCTGAAGCGGCAAGCACCCCGACAGAGCCGCTGGTCGAGCCGCCTCGCGAGCATGTTGACTGGGTGCTCTCCCGCCCAGACCGAGGCAACCCACCCGCGGACTATGCCGCCTTCGCCGCAAGCAGCGGTATGTACTGGACGATCGTCGGCATCAACACGCTCCTGATCATCCTGCTGGCGATCATCATCGCCACAACCGACATTCCGTTCATCGTCAAGGCCCTACTGGGCCTGTTCGATGCGTTCCTTGTCTTCGCCGCCATCGGATTTGCCAACATAGCCAAAAGCCCCACTCGCCTGGAGATCGGCAGGGCGGGAGTTCAGGTCTACAGCCGCAGCGGGACCTACTGGTTCCCCTGGCAGATCCTGGATCGCGTCGAGATCATGCGTCTCGAAGCAGGCACCCGCCATCTCGTTGGATGGTGTGCCAACCCTGAACTATTTCCGGAGTCGGCCAGCGTCGGCGGGGGACCGCGCTTCCTGCCGAAGCTGAAGGCGGTCGCAATCTGCCCACTCAGCACTCTCCATACTCGCCGCCATCTCGTGGCCCGCGCTCTTCAGAACTATGGTGGCAACCGCTATCGCAGTCCCAGCAGCTCCTAACAGTGAGGATGTACTAAGAGTTCCTAAGAAAATGGTCTCTGAGGCTTGTCGCCCTTTGTAGAGGTTGATCTACGATGTCGGGCCGTGAGGCGTGGTGAGCAGCCGCCGTGGATCGTGCCGGACGGGCTGTGGCAGCGCATCGAGCCGTTGCTGCCCAAACCTGAGCGCAATCCGCGGCATCCGGGGCGTAAGCGGATCCCGGACCGGCAGGTGTTGTGCGGGATCTTGTTCGTGCTGCACACGGGCATCCAGTGGGAGTTCCTGCCCCAGGAGTTGGGGTTCGGGTCCGGGATGACCTGCTGGCGGCGGCTGGAGGAATGGAACCGGGCCGGGGTGTGGCAGCGGTTGCACGAGCTACTACTGGCAG
>NZ_JBFBAY010000018.1:0-82631 GCF_040682415.1 Micromonospora sp. NPDC051196 | reverse complement strand
GATGCTGACCGTTGTACGGCGCATGCGTGAAGTCCTTCAACGACACCCAACCCGCCCTCGGCTGCGCCAACGCACCCGACGACGACCACCGGTACTGCGACGGCAGGTTGCAGTTACCCGTAGGCGGCGGGGTCGTCGGCGGCGGGCTGGTGGGCGGTGGGGTCGTCGGCGGCGGGGCGGTGGTGGGTGGCGGGGTGGTTGGGGCTACCCCGCCGGTGCAGGTCACACCGTTGAGGGCGAAGCTGGTCGGCACCGGGTTGCTGCCGTTCCACGACCCGTTGAAACCGAACGAGGTCGAGCCGTTGGTCGGGATGCTGCCGTTGTAGTCGACATTGCGGGCGGTGACCGCCGCACCGCTCTGGGTCAAGGTGGTGTTCCAGAACTGTGTGACGCTCTGCCCGGCACCGAAGGACCAGGTCAGGGTCCAACTGGTCACCGGGTCACCCAGGTTCGTGATCGTGATGTTGGCACCGAAGCCGCCCTGCCACTGTGACGGCACCTCGTACTTCACCGAACAGCCGGCAGCCGCCGCACTCGCCGGCAACGCCACGATGGCCACCGACGAGGCCAGCAGCGCGACCCCGGCCGACGCCAGCAACACATTTGTTCGCCTGAATCTGGACATAGCGCAACCTCCCACCCGGCAAGACCACCTGGCATTGCCGGTCATCAATGTTAGGTTAACGTTAACAGCTGCGTCCGGTACATTA
The DNA here is from genome assembly GCF_040682415.1 of Micromonospora sp. NPDC051196. Taxonomy (NCBI): domain Bacteria; kingdom Bacillati; phylum Actinomycetota; class Actinomycetes; order Micromonosporales; family Micromonosporaceae; genus Micromonospora; species Micromonospora sp. NPDC051196. The sequence continues at coordinate 81,921 of NZ_JBFBAY010000018.1, read as the reverse complement.
CGGGAGCGCTCCCATCCCATCAAGGATGGCCGATGACAGTCGACTCCGTCCGAGCCATGATCGGCTGCCCCATCGCCCTGGGGAGCGTGGACAGGGCCGACGCAGCGCCGCGCCGGTCGCACAGGAAGGTGAACGTTCACTCTCGAAGGGCACGGCAGCGATGAGACACGTCAAGAGAAGATTCAGAGTCCACGCCGCTCGGGTGACCACCGGTGCCGTACTGCTGGCCTCGGCCGGGGTCGCCGTGGCACTGCCGGCCGGGGCGGCAGCCGCAGGCTGCTCGGTCAACTACGCGGTGTCGTCGGAATGGCAGGGCGGCTTCGGCGCCAACGTCAGCATCACCAATCTCGGTGATCCGATCACCAGTTGGACCCTGACCTGGAACTACAGCGCTGGGCAGCGGGTCACGGAGGCCTGGAACACCACCCTGAGCCAGAGCGGTGCGACCGTCACCGCCCGCAATGTCAGCTACAACGGCAGCATCCCGACCAACGGCTCGACCTCGTTCGGCTTCAACGGATCATGGTCGGGCAGCAATCCCGCCCCGACCAGCTTCGCCCTCAACGGCGTGACCTGCACCGGCGGCACGACCCCCACCACTCCCCCGCCCACCACCCCACCCCCGCCGACCACCCCGCCACCGACCGGCCCGGCGGACATCACTGTCAACAGCAACACCCGGTACCAAACGGTCGACGGATTCGGTGCGGCCACCCCGATCTGGGGCGGCACCTGGTCGACGTCGGACACCCAGACCCTGGTCGGGCTCGGCGCCAACCAACTCGGTCTGTCCATCGTGCGCACCGGCATCTCACCGGTCTCCGGTGAGTGGTCGACCCAGGTCAACGCCCTGCGTACGGCGAAGTCCTCCGGCTCTGGCGTGAAGATCCTCGCCTCGCCGTGGACGGCGCCGGCGGAGTGGAAGACGAACAACAGCCGGATCAACGGCGGCAAGCTGCGTACCGACCGCTACGCCGACTATGCCAACCACCTCAACAGCTACGTGCAGTACATGCGCAACCAGGGTGTGACCATCGATGTCACCTCGGTGCAGAACGAGCCGGACTGGCACCCGGACTACGACTCGATGGACTGGAGCGGCACCGAGCTGCGCAACTTCGTCCGGGACCACGGCACCCGGGTGCAGAACACCCGACTGATGGTCGCCGAAGCGGTGAACCTGAACTACACCTACACCGATCCGACCCTGAACGACTCCACCGCCCGCAACAACATCGGCTACATCGGCGGCCACCTGTACGGCACCGAGGCGTCGGGTCGGCTGCGGTCGTACCCGCTGGCCGACCAGCACAACAAGCCGGTGTGGATGACCGAGTGGAACCTGCACGCGGCCGACGGCAACGGCTCCAACATCTGGGGCAACCCCGCCAACCTGGCGGTCTGGAACGAGACGCTCGACGACATCATGCGTACGGTGCACCGGTCGATGGAGTCGAACTGGACCGCCTACATCTGGTGGTACGGCAAGCGTTACTACTCGTTCATCGGCGACGGCGAGGCCGCCTTCGGCACCACGGCGGGAGCACCCCTCAAGCGCGGGTACGCGTTCTCGCAGTACGCCAAGTACGTCCGCCCCGGCTACCAGCGGGTGGCCCTGACGAAGAGCACCAAGGCCAATCCGCTGGAGGTGACCGCCTACTCCGGTGGCGGAAAGACCACGCTGGTGATCCTGAACCGCTCGACCAGCGCGGTCAACAACGCCGTGATCCAGGTGCCGCAGAACGTCACCCGGGCTGAGCACTACCTGACCTCGCAGAACGCCAACGCGGCCAGTCAGTCGGTCGGTGTGAACGGCGGACAGGTCAGCGTCAACGTCGGCGCACGCAGCATTTCCACGGTCGTACTCACGCACTGAGCAATTCGCCTTGTGCCGGCTGCCCTGGCCCCATACGCCCATCCGCCCGGCACGAGATCCGTACAACTTCGGGGAAAGTGCTGCCTCGTCAGCCGGCGAGACAGCACTTTCCCCGAAACTGCTACCAAGGCGGGGTCCTCGTCGGCCTGGCGCACTGGTTCGGTGTCGCCGCCGGACGAAGGTCCTGGTCGGGCGTTGGCCGTCGGCGGGATGTCGGACCGCAGCGATGAACTGTCGTAGCCATCCGTCATGATCCTCCCGTCATGGCGGCGCCGACACCGGTCGGTGCGGCTTCACCACGCGCGGACGGGTCCGCGACGGGGCGGGGAGGACACAGGTGACGGACGCTGACGGGACCGCCTGGCGGGGGCGTAGCGTGCTGGCGGTGGTACCGCCCGCCCGGCCACGGAAGTTGGCGAAGGTGCCCTTCGTCGAGTTGGCCGACGGACGGCTACAGGGCGTGGTCTCCAGCGGCTCGGACATCGAACGCGTCTACGTCTCGTCCGTGGCCGCCGGCACCCACGCCTACCATTGCAGCACCAACAACAACCGGCCCTGCGGCGGGCTACGCGGCGCGCCCTGCAAGCATCTCGAAGCCCTCGCCGAGGAGGCCGTCCTCCAGTACGGCGTGGACCGGGTCGCCCGCTACCTGCGGGTCGACGCCGGTGACGGGGTAGGCAGCGGCAGCGACCTGCTGGCCCGGATGGACACCCGACACGAGCCGACCCCGGCCGCGGTGGTGTTCAGCCGGTTCCTGCGTCACCTGGCCTACCTCGAACTGCCGGACAGCACCACCGCGCTGCCCGAGTTGCACTGGTTCCCGGCCACCGGGGCGGCACGCTGATGCTGAGCACCCAGGTGGCGCAGTTGCAGCAGAGCATCCCGGCGGGCCTGGCCGACGCCGACGCGGTGGTCGCCGGCTTCGACGACGCCCTGGTCGGTGGATTCGCGCGGGTCGGTGACGAGGCCGCCGCCGCGCTGGCCGCCCTGGCCGGTGCGGTGGCCGGCACCCCGCTGCACGACCGGGTGGCCGAGGCGGTGGCCAAGGTGACCGCCGGGTCGTTCAGCCAGGAAGACCTCGCCAGCCTGGCCGGTGCCCGGTCGGCCCTGCTCGGCGCGGCCCACGACGCGCTGCTCGGCCAGTTCGACGCCGCCGTCGGGCGCGAGCGGACGCCGTGGTCGGCGCCGGTGGGCGTACCGGCCGAGGCCTCCGCGCCTCGCGGCGCGGCGCGGGCCTGGTTGCACGAGACGGCCGTGGCCGGTTGGCGCGGGGTCGACCACGACCTGCTCTCGGCCGTCGGGGCACCGGTCGAAGCGGCCCTGGCCGAGCCGGGGCTGCGCCGGCTGGCGGTGCTGCTCGACGGGCTCGCCGCCGAACTGCGGGCCAGCCTCCCGGTGGCCATGATGTCGCAGGTGCCGGCCCGCCGCTGGGCTGATCTGTGGTCCCGGGCCGTGCTGCTCGCCCAGGACTGGTCGGTCCCGGACGACGAGGTCGAGACGATCTCCGGTCGCCTGCTGCCGCTCGGCGTGGACATCCACGAGCACGGTACGGCCGTCGGGGTGCAGGTGCACGGTGTCCTCGAACCATCCGACGGCCGACCCGCCCGCCTGGTCCGTACCACGGTGACGGCCGCGAAGGTCGAGACGATCACCGGGCCGGCGGTGTGGCGGCTGTTGCAGGCGCATCCGGTCCTGCTGGCCGCGCTGGCGCAACGGCGGGCGGTGACCGTGACCGACCTGCCGCTGCGCGGCGGTGACCTGCGGTGGATCGACGGTCAGGCCCGGCCCGGTGAGCCGGCCGATCCGTTCGCCACCGCCCGGTTGCTGCTCGCCCCAGCGGTCGCGGCCGCCACCGCGCCGCTGGACCGACACCCGACGGTGATCGCCGAGCCGGTGCTGTTGGAGGGCTACACGGTGCGGCACGACGACGGACTCACCGTCGAGTGGGACGGCCAGCAGCTTCCGGTCGCCGTCGACCGGCTACCGGCGGCCGGTCCGCTCACGCCCGCGCTGGTCGCCGCCTCGTCGTGCTGCCTCGGGCTGCTCCGCTTCGACGGCGGTCGCTGGCTGGTGCAGCCGCTGGCGGTACGCGCCACCGTCAAACGCAAGCCCGTCGAGGCGCACAACGGTGACTGGGCCGAAGGGGTCACCGACCCGAAGGTGGCGAAGGCCGAGGCCAAAGCGGGCGACGCGGTGGCGGTGCTGCGCGAGCGGGCGGGACGGTTGCTGCGCCGATGACCGACTCCGACAACATCACCCCGGGTAACCTGGCCGCCGCCAACCGCCGCCAGGTGCTCTACTGGCGACTGCTGGGCCGCATCTTCGACCCGGACGAGCAGCCCGCCCTGGAATCGGCGAGCATGGCCGTGGTCGACGACCTGGGCCTGCCCGCCATCCTGCTGGACCCGACGGTGTCGGTGGACACCGTGGTCCAGCGTTTCCCGCAGCTCGCCGACGAACTGCGCGGCCTGCTCGCCGACACCGAGGCCGCTCCCGCAGGCGAGACCAACGCGACCGGCGAGACCAACCCCACCGGCGAGGGCACCGGGCCGCACCGGCCGGGCGAGGCCGAGGTACGCCGCGCAGCCCTGGTGTCGAAGCTGCTGCTCAACGTCTTCGCCACCGGTTCGGGACCGGTCAGTGCCGGCCAGTTGGCCCGGTGGCAGTCCGACGCGGGCTGGTTCGAGCAGGCCCTCGGAAGCGAACCCGGCGAGCTGCGCCGGCAGGGCACCGGGCTGGGCCCCACCCTCGCCGGCATCGAGGGTGACCTGGTGAACCGGATGCGCCTGCGTGAGGTGCTGGCGGATCCGGTGCTGGCCCGGCAGCTCACCCCCAGCATGTCGCTGATCGAGCAACTGCTGCGGGACAAGGCCAACCTGTCCGGGGTGGCGCTGGCCAACGCCAAGTCCCTGATCCGTCGCTTCGTCGACGAGGTCGCCGAGGTGTTGCGTACCCAGGTGGAGCAGACCACGGTCGGTGCGATCGACCGGTCCGTGCCACCGAAACGGGTCTTCCGCAACCTCGACCTGGACCGCACCATCTGGCAGAACCTGACCAACTGGAGCCCGGAGGACGAACGGCTCTACGTCGACCGGCTCTACTACCGGCAGACCGCCCGCAAGACGACGCCGTCGCGGCTGATCGTGGTGGTGGACCAGTCCGGGTCGATGGTCGATTCGATGGTCAACTGCACCATCCTGGCGTCGATCTTCGCCGGTCTGCCCAAGGTCGACGTGCACCTGATCGCCTACGACACCCGGGCACTGGACCTGACCCCGTGGGTGCACGACCCGTTCGAGGTGCTGCTGCGTACCAACCTCGGTGGTGGCAACGACGGGCCGCTGGCGATGGCGATGGCCCGCCCGAAGATCGTCGAGCCGAGAAACACCGTGATGGTGTGGATCTCGGACTTCTACGAGTTCGACCGGTCCCAGCCGCTGTTCGACGGCATCGAGGCGGTGCACCGGTCGGGGGTGCGGTTCATCCCGGTCGGCTCGGTCAGCAGCTCCGGCCAGCAGAGCGTCAACCCCTGGTTCCGGCAACGCCTCAAGGATCTGGGCACCCCGGTCATCTCCGGCCACATCCGCAAACTCGTCTTCGAGCTCAAGAGCTTCCTCACCTAGGAGAGACACCCCTCATGTCCGAGATGTTGCGTGCCCCCGCCGAGGTCAAGTACGCCGACGAACTCGACTACCTGGAGTCGGTCGACACCGGCGCCAAGCCGTACTCGTGGCGGCTGAGCCCGCGCATGGTCCGGCTGTTCGTCCTGGGCTCGGAACGCGCCGACGGCCTCGACCGGGACATCCCGCAGAAGTGGTTCGGTGATCGCAGCTTCGTCGAGCGCAGCATCGTCACGCTGGCCTCGGATCGGGGTCTGCTGCTCATCGGTGATCCGGGCACCGGCAAGAGCTGGCTCGCCGAGCTGCTGGCCGCGGCGATCTGCCGCAACTCGACCCTCGTCGTGCAGGGCACCGCCGGCACCACCGAGGACCACATCAAGTACTCGTGGAACGTCTCCATGGTCATCGCCAAGGGGCAGTCCCGCGAGTCGATGATCCCGTCGCCGATCATGACGGCGATGGAGCAGGGCGTGCTCGGCCGCTTCGAGGAGTTGACCCGCTCGACCAGCGACGTGCAGGACGCGTTGATCTCCATCCTGTCGGAGAAGTACGTCTCCATCCCCGAGCTCAACGACGACAACATCGTCTTCGCCAAGCCCGGATTCTCGATCATCGCCACCGCGAACAGCCGGGACCGGGGCGTCAACGACCTGTCCTCGGCGCTGAAGCGGCGGTTCAACTTCGTCCGGATCCCGGTGGTCACCAACAAGCGCAGCGAGGCGGAGATCGTCCGGTTCCGTACCGAAGAATTGCTCCGCCGTCACCACGTCGAGCTGGACGTGCCGCCCACCCTGCTGGACATCCTGTTGCAGAGCTTCGCCGACCTGCGGGCCGCCGCCACCTCGGCCACCAGCGACGACGACAAGCTGGAGTCGGCGCTGTCCACCGCCGAGCAGATCGGCGTGCTGGAGGACGCCATCCTGCACAGCCAGTTCTTCGGCGACCGCACCCTGCGCGCCGCGACGCTGGCCGCTTCGCTGGTGGGCTCGCTGGCCCGGCGTAGCCCGGAGGACCTGGCGATTCTCAACAAGTACCTGCACGCGGTGGTGGAGCCGCGGGCCAAGCAGGACGGCGGCGAGTGGAACGACTTCCTCGACGGTGGCCGCCAGACGATCGCCGCCCTGTCGTGACCGCTCCCGCCACCGTCGGCGCGTTCGGTGCGCTGCGGGAGCAGCTCACCGACGCCGCCGCCGCGTTCGCCGACGGCCCCGACGCCCTCGCCGACATCCTCACCGGCCTGGTTGACGACGTCGACCGGGCACTGGGTGAACGGCTGGAGATCTTCCCGGTGTGCCATCACTCGCCCGCCTCCGCGTTGGCCATGGTGCGCCGACTGCGCCAGAAACAGCCCCGGGTGATCTACCTGGAACTCTGCGAGGATCTCCAGCCGGTCCTGACCGAACTGCGCAACTGCCGGCTCCCGGTGGCGGTGCAGGCGTTCGCCTCCGAACTCGACGGCTTCCCCGCCGCGTGGGCTCCGCTGAGCGTGATCGCCCCGGTCACCGAGGCGTCCGCGGAATACCAGGCCATCGCGTACGCGCTGGAGACGCCGGGCGTGGAACTGGTGCTGGTGGACCGCTCCACCGACCACGTCTTCCAGTGGTCGCCGCGCGACGAGACACCGGTACCGGACGAGTCCGCGCCCGAGCAAGCCGGCGACGACGCCGGTGAGCAGGCCGCGCTGCACGGCGACGCGGTCGGCGTGGAGATCGGCGACCTGCGGCCTCGTTTCGCCGAACTGGAGGCGCACCTGCTGCATCACGGCAAGGTGCGGCACTGGTCGGAATGGTGGGACAGCTACGTCGAGCGGCCGCTGGCCGCCGCCGACCACGACACCTACCGGCAGGTGATGGTGCTGATCGGAAGTCTGTTCCGGCGGCTGCGTCCGTCCGGATCGCAGCGCACCGACCGCGACGAGGACCGCGAGCGTTACATGTGGACCAGGATCCGGCAGCACCTGGCGGCCACCGGCGTGGACCCGGCCGACTGTCTTTACGTCTGCGGGGCCTTCCACGCCGCCAGCCGGGTCGAACAGTTCGGCCTGGACTCCCCCGCCCCCGACTTCGACATCACCCCGCGCACCGCGACCAAGTGGCAGTACGGGCTGATCCCGTCCAGCCACTCGGCGATCGAGGCGCAGTTCGGTCTCGCGCCCGGGTCGGTGTCGATCGCCGCCGCCACCTGGAGCAAGGCGGTGAGCGCCTCGGGTGTGACGCCGTACCGGCTGGGCGGTCAGCGGGGCGCGACGAGCCGTAAGCGACGTGGCAAGCCGGAGGCCGTGCCGGTCGGGCCGGTCACCGACCGGCTCTCCGGCTTCCTCGCCGCGCCGCCGACACCGGACGGGCTCGATGAGGCGGAGCTGCGCAGTTGGTGTGTGGACATCGTCCGGTTGGCCCGTCGCAACGGGTATCTGGCCAGCACCGCTGACGCGATCGCGGTGTTCGAGACCTCGATCCTGTTGGCCGGGCTGCGCAACCGGGCCCGCCCCACTCCGTACGATTTCGCCGACGCGGCGGTGACCTGCATCGAGAAGGATGTCGTACCAGGCCGCCGCGACGTACGGCGGCTCTGCGAGATCCTGCTCGGCGGGGACCGGATCGGCCAGGTCGGCTACGACGCCCTGCCGCCGCTGGCCCGGGACGTGCTGCACCGGCTCCAGCCGCTCGGCCTGGACCTGGAGAAACGCACCGTGCAGCGGGCGCTGCTCGATCTGCAGGGCAGCCCGGATCTGGCCGGCTGCTCGGATCTGCTCTGGATGCTGCGGCATCTGCTGCCGCCGGGCGCGGTCCGCCCGATCATGGGTGAGCGTCGACTCGGCCACCGGTCGATCCAGGAGAGCTGGGATCTGGCGCTGGGTCGCCACCAACGCGCGTTGATCGAACTCGGCTACGAGGGGGTGACCGTCGAGCAGGTGCTGGAACAGCGCCTGCGGCGGGCGGCGCACGGCCCCGAGGCGACCGCCGTCGGCGCTCTCGCGGCGGTCGAGGACGCCATCCGGCTGCTGAACAGCCCTCGGCTTGTCGACGAGTTGGGCACCCGCGCGGTCGAGTTGCTCGCCGGCGAACGCACCGTCGACGACGCCCCGGAGGTGTTGCGTCGTATCCGCCGGCTGCTCGCCCACCACCAGGCCACGGCACCGAGGCTGCCGGCCTGGTGCGAGGCGTTCGTGACCACCGGGTACGCCCACTACTGCACGCTGCTGCCGACCGCGTTCGTCGATCAGGAGACCGGCGTACGGCAGGTCGGGGCGATGCTCGGCTTCCTGTTCAGCTTGGAAAGCCTGGCACTGTCCCTGGGTTGCGACCGGTCCCAGCTCGAACTCGCGTTGGCCCAGTCCCATCCGCAGGCGCCGCCCAAGGTCGCCCTGCTCTGGGCGGCCCACCACCATCTCGGGATGTTGCCCGTGGTCGAGTTGCGGGCCCGCTGCCGGGAACTGTTGTCCAACCCGCTGGTGGTGCCCGCGTTCCCGCAGTATCTTTCCGGTTTCGTGCACGCGCTGGAGCCGGTGCCGGGGCTCGCGCCGTTCGTGGTGGAGACGATGTCCACCGCGTTCGCCCGGCTACCCGACCCGGTGCTGCTGCCCTGGCTGCCCAACCTGATCACCGCGCTGCGCGAGCACGGGCCGGAGTTGGTGCCGTTGCTGGTCCGGGAGGCCGGGCGGACCTTCCCGGGCACGCTGTCCACGCTGGATTCCTGGGTGCCGCCCTGGTCGGGCACCGCCCCCGCTGTCGCACCGGCGGATGCGCAACGGCCCGTGGGGCAGGTGCACGGCCTGCTGGCCGATCATCGGCAGCCGGTGGACGCGGTCGCCGCGCTGCTCGGCGTCGAGGGCGGCTGGCAGAGCCCCGGCGACGGCACGGCGAATTCCACCACAGCCGCCCTCGTGCACGCCCATCCGGACACGGCCGAGGCCATCGCGACGTTGCTGCGCCTGCCGCGATCGCCCGTTCGGCAGGAGGTGCGGTAGCGGACGACCGATCGGGGCATCACCGACATCGCCCCAAGGCAAAGGCCATGTCGGTGATCGCCTCGAATCGGCGCTACCCAGGGATCAGCTCAGCGAGTCGGTCCAAAGTGTACGTTTCCGACCCGGCTGGCAGGTCCTCGGGCGCCTCGATGCCGACGAAGGTGACCGGCCCGTCGGGCAGCCGACCGTCCCACGTCCTGACCTCGGCTCGCGTACGCCACCTGTCGACAAGGTAGGACAGGGTGAGGTATCGCCGCTGCGTCAGTGCGCGTACCCGGTCGGCGGTGGTGTAGGCGTTGTCCTCCACCCGGTTGAACGACGGCCTTCCCGACAGGTAGAGGTGCAGCCACATGGCCTGCCAGCCACGCTCACCCTTGGCGAACACCATCGGCAACGCGATCCGGCCCGGACCGCGCAGGTCCGAACGCGCCCGCACGGTCCGGGCGTCGAACGGGGCGCCGCGCTGGTCTCGGCTGCGGGTCTGGTACCCGAACATCGACTCGGCTACCTCGTCGAACGACTCGCCGGCATAGATGTTGACCTGCGGCACCACGTAGTGCCCACGGGCCGTCAACGGCACGTCGATGAACTCGGTCGCACCGCTGGTCGCGTCGGTGATGTCGCCGGAGTGCACCACCTGGCCGTGGCGGAAATTCGTCCAGGACACCTGACCCGCGGGATGGAACTCGCCGTCGAGCAACAGCACCGACAGGTCGTAGTCGGTGCGACGACTGTTCTGACGCCAGTACATGAAGAAGCGCAGCAGGTCACCGGAGACCGACGCCCGCGATCCCCTCGGCAGCACCGCGAATCCGCCTTCGGTCGCCTTGCCGGACAGCGGCAGCGCGACGTCCAACACGTCCGGGTCCACCACCAGTGGTCGCTTCAGCTCCGGCAGCCTGTTGCTGATCTCGGCGTCGAGCAGCGACGACAACTCGGCCACCAGATCGGCCGGCAGCGGTGGCCGCCGGTCGGGACCGATCCACGCCTTGCGGGAGTGGTTCACGTATACCCGGGCGGATGCGGGCGTCAGCCGGTTGTCGACATGCTCGCGCAGCGAGAGCAGCACCCGGCCCGATGCGGAGCCGAGCGCACCGGTGATCGTCTCGACCACAGCGGTGTGCTGTGATGCCGACGCCGACCGCAGCAGCCGGTCCGTGGAGCGCAGCAGCAGACCCGGCGACGCCGACAACACCGATGCGGCCGAGACGATCGCACCGGAGCGGATCGCCGCCTCGGCACGACCGGCGAGGCTGGGTACCCGCCGCCGGCCACGGGCGACCGTGAACACTTCCTGCGCGTGCGGCCACTGGTCGTACTCGTGCGGGTGTAACCGTTCCCCGAGCCGCTTCCACCGCTCCGCGTAGCGCAGCACATCACCGAGCTTGTCCGGGCTCGCACCGACGACCTCGTCCAACGCGGCCAACAGCATCCGCCGCTCCGGTCGCCGGAAGGCACGGAAACGCGTGGGTGCCGCGAGGGACGCGTCCCCACCGGAAACCTGACAGGCGAGGCGCAGCACATCGGTGGTGGTATCCACGCCGACCAGCGGCCGGCCCAGGACGAGCCGGATCCCGTTGAGCACGGCCCGGTTCTCCCGTACCGGAATCGCGACCGGCTGCGCGCCGTCGCAGCAGGCGACCGCGAGTTCGCCGAGGATCGCGAGGTCCGCCTCGCCCAGCGGCGTCGAGCTACCGGCCAGCGCCAGGTAGAGCCGCGTCGCCTCCACCTCGACCGGGTCGCCCAGACGCAGCAGACGCACCCGATCCCCGGCCGCGCTGATCAGGTCGTCGTGCGCGGCCAACAGTTCGGCGTAGCTGTGCTGATAGGTCCCGTACGCCGGCAGGTCGAGCAGGTTCACCCGGCCTGAAACCACGGCGTCCCGCAACTGCCCGTCGGTCGCGGTGCCTCCACCGGCGAGCACGGCCGCCCGCAGCCGCTGCATCCAGAACTCGACAGTGTCCGGGACATCGTCCGGGAAGCCGAGGAAGTAGGCATTGTGCTGGACGTGGTCGCCGACCAGCTCACGCACCGCCGAGACGACCGTGGCGGCCAGGTCCATCGCTGGCTTCGGGGCCAGCGAGCCGATGTGCTCCAACAGCGCCCGCGACGCCGAGAAACCCACATCCAGTAGCGCCGCATCAAGTTGCCGAGCCACCGCTGTGCCGTCGCCGGCCGCACCAGTGCTCGCCGGCACGCACAGAGTCCTCTGAATGATCAGCTTGTCCAGCACGTGGTCCCCCGGTTCCGGTCGACTCCGGCAGCTGCCGGCCCGAAGCCGACCGCACGGTGGGTCGCCGGGGACTCGAACCCCGAACCTTCCGATCCAACAGGAGAAGGAAGCGCCCCCATGACCGCGTAGGCGGGGAGCGGACGCGCTAACCAGTCGGATGCTCTGTCCAGTTGAGCTAGCGACCCAGATGTCGATCATTGCACCAGCCCGGTCGACATGGCTACCGGGTTCCACCCGTGGATGGTGGACCACCGCCGGTGGTCTGGACGATCCGTGGCGCTCAGCGGGTCAGGTGGGTGGGCATGCTGGTCACCACGATGCCCGGATGCCGACGCAGGGCCCGCCGTAGTCGCTGTTCGGTGCGGTAGTGCAGCACCCGCTGCCAAGGGTGATCGACCACCACATCGGGTACGACGACGGTGAGGGTCAGGTCCGGATGGTGCAGGCGCAGCGCGCTGGCGTACCCGGCGAGCGGTTGAATGATCACGCGGTGCGGCGACAGGATGGTCTCCAACGGGATGTGGTCGCCCCAGGTGTTCCACTGCTCGCGGAACCGGTCGGCTTCCGTCCGTTCGGGGCTGACGTGCAGCGCCAGCGCCGGTTGACCGAGCGAGCCGACGTAGGCGAGGGTGCGCAGCGCCGCCTGGTTGAGCCGGGCCACCGGAACGAGGAACAAATGCCGTACCTGCTGCGGGACGACGGCGGGTGGCAGGTCCTCGGCCGGGTCCACGCCACGCGGATGATCGGGGTGCAGGCCGAGGGCCTGCTGGACATGGTCGTAGTGGCGGCGTACCCGGCGGAACAGGTAGATCAACAGCGGTACGGCGAGCACCACCGCCCACGCGCCGGCGGCGAACTTGGTGACCGCGGCGGTCACCAGCACGACCGCCGAGAGTGTGGCACCAACGGCGTTGATGGCCGCGCGTCGCCGCCAGCCGGGGTCGCGGTGGTGTCGCCAGTGGTTGACCATGCCCGTCTGGGAGAGGGTGAAGGCGAGGAAGACACCGACCGCGTAGAGCGGGATCAGGGAGTGCGTGTTGCCGCCGAAGGCAACCAGGATCACCGCTGCGGCGACCGCGAGCGCGATCAGTCCGTTGCTCAGCGCCAGCCGGTCGCCCAGGTGCAGGAAGCGGCGGGGCACGTAACCGTCGCGGGCCATGAAGTACAGCAGACGCGGCAGGTCGTTGAAGGCGGTATTCGCCGCGAGCAGCAGCACCAACGCCGTGGCGGCCTGGATGATCGCGTACCAGGGACCGGTGGGGAAGGTCAGCCGGGCCAACTGCGACAGCAGGGTCTGGTCGGCACGCGGCACCAGACCGTTGAGGTGGAACAGCAGGGTCAGACCGACGAACAGCACGATCAGAATGCTGATCATCCAGGTCAGCACGGTGCGGGCGTTGCGCCACGCGGTGGGCCGGAAGACCGGCACCGCGTTGGAGACCGCCTCGACGCCGGTCATCGAGGTCGCGCCGGAGGCGAAGGCGCGCAGCACGACCAGCAGACCGAGCCCTTCCACCGCGGGCGTCGGCGGCGGGGCCACGACGGTGAATCCGCCGGTCGCGGCCCGGACGAACCCGACGGCGATCAGCCCGAGCACGGCGACGAGGAAGAAGTACGTGGGTACGGCGAAGGCGTTGCCGGCGACCCGGATGCCGCGCAGGTTGCCGATCAGCAGCACACCGATGACCGCCAGCGCGATCGGCACCCGGTACGCGGCGAGGGAGGGCAGCGCCGAGGTGATCGCGGCAACGCCGGCCGACACCGAGACCGACACGGTGAGCACGTAGTCGAGGACCAGCCCGGCCGCGGCGGCCAGTCCCGCGCGGGGCCCCAGGCTGTCGCTGGCCACCAGGTACGACCCGGCGCCGTGCGGATAGGCCCGGACGGTCTGCCGGTACGACGTGCCGACCGCGACCATCAGCACCACCAGGGCCGACGCGATCGGCAACGACAGCCCGAGGGCGCCGCTGCCGGCGAGAACCAACACGGCCAGCATCGCCTCCGGCCCGTACGCCACCGAGGAGAGCAGGTCGGAGGCGAGTACCGGCAACGCGACGACCTTCGACATCCGCTCACGCAGGATCGACGCGCTGGTCAGCGGCCGGCCGAGCAGCAGCCGACGCAGTCCGCCGACGGCCCGCCCCTCAGCGGTGTCCTGCCGTTCCGCGATCGGGGTGGCAGTTAGCTGACCGGGCGAGTCCGGCAGGAACAGCATGGCGTCCCGGTGCGCTCCGCCGGCCGTCGAGGAGCGGATCTCCCCCGCCTGCGGGTCCACCGGCAACGCCCGTACCGTGTCACTGACCTGCCATCGCGCGCCGAGCCGGCGCAACACGCCGAGATCGGCCGGGGACAGCGGCGGTAGTTCGGCGGACGGGCTGAAGGTCGGCGACCCTGTCTCCTCTTCCGGGTCGTGCCCCGACCTGCCCACCATGCCTCCGCCCCGTCGGTGGTGCCAGCACCACCGACGATCCGCCCAATACGGATCTTCCGGAACGAGCTGGCCATGTCAGGATGGTGGATGTGACGTACGCGGCTGTTGAGATCGCGGAAAATCGTCCCGAGGCGTCGAGAACTGCCCAATCGCCGACGGGGACGTCCACGCGGTTCTCATCGAACCGGCCGGCGTCGTGAACACCGACTCCCTTACCGTCCGGTACCGGCCGACGTCGCCGCCGCCGATCTGTCGAACGGATGGACCGGGCGAACAGGCACGCGGGTCGACAAGGTCGAACGCGGCGCACGCCGACTCGACCGGTACTCGGTGATCCGCGACATCGCCGACGTGCTGCGCCTCGACCCGGACCTGCTCCTCGGCCCCGCCAATCACGAGCCACAACACCCTCAACTGGCCAGAATGCCGGTGTTACACCTGCCCAGGTAGGGTCTGCTGATGATCGACACTGGCATGCCCGGCACGCGCGCCGCACTCGCCGACGACCTGGCGACGCTCGGGGTGCGTCGCGGTTCGGTGCTGCTCGTGCACTCCTCCCTGAAGGCGCTGGGCTGGGTCTGCGGCGGCCCGGTCGCGGTGGTCCAGGCACTGCTCGACGCGGTGGGCCCGGACGGCACGCTGGTGGTACCGACGCACACGCCGGGCAACACCGATCCCGGTGGCTGGCAGAACCCGCCCGTGCCGGAGTCGTGGTGGCCGGTGATCCGGGAACACATGCCCGTATTCGATCCTGCCGTGACGCCGAGCCAGTGGATGGGTGTGATCGCGGAGACCGTCCGCACCTGGCCGGGGGCGCGTCGCAGCGACCATCCGCAGGCGTCGTTCGCGGCCCTCGGCCCGGCCGCCGAAGCTGTGGTCACCGGGCACCAACTCGACGAGATGCTGGGCGATCACTCTCCCCTGGGCGCCGTCTACCGGCTCGACGGTGACGTCCTGCTGCTGGGCGTGGGACATCGCAACAACACGTCACTGCACCTGGCCGAATACCGGGTGCCGGACCCGCCGCGCCGGCAGGAAAGCTCGGCGGTACGCACCGACACCGGTCAAGCCTGGGCACACTGGCAGGACGTCGCCACCGACGAAAGCGACTTCGACCAGCTGGGCGCCGCCTTCGAGACCACCGGCCGGGTGTTCATCGGGCAGGTGGGCGCGGCCGAGTGCCGACTGATGCGCCAACGTGCCCTCGTCGACTACGCCGTGGACTGGCTCGCAACCCACCGTACGGACCGCAGGCCCTAGCCTCTGCCGGGCGGTCGGCACTCATCCGAGCCCTGCCGATGGCTGGAAACCAAGCCTCTCAGCCGCCGAGGGTCGCGGTGATTCCGCCTCGGACCTCCGGCGCTCGCCGCTGACCCGGGTCGCCCTTCCGGGCCCGGGTGGTGACGAAACCGCTGGCCCCGATCGTCAGGTACAGCCCGCCGAACAGCCAGAAGGCAGCGAACAGGAAGCCCCGCTCGACGATCGCAAGGGTCATGATCACCGCACCGGCCAGCGCGGTCAACGCGTACCCGGCCCGAATCCCGTATGCGCACAGCGCGCCGACGACGAACGGCCCGACGATCCACAGCGCCACGCCCACCCATTCGAGACCGATCGATCCGGTGGCTGCCGAGAACGCGACCAGCAGGCCGGGCAGGATCACGAACGCCGCGGCGACGAGGCGCCACGACCGTACGGCGATTCGGCCGGCCCTCCGCCGCATCGCCCACGGCACGATCGTCGCCGCCCAGAGCAGAAGCACGAGCGGGAAGTAGTACAGGCCGAGTTCGCCGCCGGCGCACGCGAGCGCCGTGAGCACACCGGCGCCGACGAGGCCCGCCACACCGCGTGTCCTGGCGGGCAACGCGAACGGCGCAGCCGCGATGAGTGCCGGCAACAGGGTGAGCATCGCGAACCCGGGTCCGTACCGTTGCATGATGCTCTGCTCGTCCGGACCGGCCTGGGTCAGCTCCGACGGCAGTGCCGCGAACGGCAGCAGGATGCTCACGCACACGGCGGTCAGTACGCCGAGCGCCATCGCGGCCGTGCGCAGGCTCCGCCCGGCACGCGCTTCGCGATCCGGAGCACGATCCGGAAGTGCGAGCTCGTCGCGCGCCTGCCCCGCGACAGCTTGCGGGCTGCCGAGACCGGCCAGGGCCTGGTCGATGCTCCGTCCGCCGGCCAGGGCGTCGGCGAGGTGCGCCCGCACGTCCTCGACGATCTCTCGGACCGTGCCGGGCGGCGCGTCGGACAACTCCGCGCCGAGCGCTCGCAGATAGGTCTCCGCCGCCTCGGGTAGGGCGTCGTTGCTCATATTTCCTCCGCTATCAGTTGATCCACGTGCGGCTGGATGTCACGCCATACCGCCGCGAACACTCGCAACTGCGTCCGCCCCTGGCCGGTGATCGCGTAGTACCGCCGGGCATGCCCCTGCTCGGGGGTCGACCAGCGGGTCTCGACGCTGCCCGCCTGCCGCATGCGGGCAAGCAGTGGGTACAGGCTGCCCTCGCTCGCGGTCAGACCGCGAGCGGCAAGCCAGTCGGCCAGTTCCAAGCCGTACATGTCGCGCTGCGAGAGCAAGGCGAGCACGCAGTACTCAAGGACGCCCTTGCGGATGTTGGTGGTGATCCGCGCGCGCGTGTTGTCCATGCAAACAAGATACCTTGCGTAGCAAGACATCTAACAACGGGGGCGCCACATGTCAGCCCCTATTGCAAATGGTCATTTGCGCAAAAAAGTGTTTGCGTTAAGGTGTGCCCATGCCACCCTCGCTCGTCGCCCCCGGGCCGGAGCTCGACTCCGCCTTCGCCGCCCTCGGTGATCCCGTCCGCCGCGCCCTGGTGACTCGTCTCGCTCGGGGGGACGCCACAGTGGGCGAACTCGCCGAACCCTTCGACCTGACCCCGCAGGCGATCTCCCACCACGTTGGGGTCCTGCGGCGGTGCGGTCTGGTCGAGCAACGGCGCGAGGGCACCCGGAGACCCTGCCGACTCCGGGTCGACCAGTTGGCACGGCTCGGCACGTGGATCGACGAGCAGCGCCGCGTCTGGGACGACCGACTTGAAACCCTTGAACGGCACCTCACCGAGGATGGGATGGCCCGTTGACCGCCAGCGCAGAACTTCGTGGCGACGAACTGATCGCCCGGCGCCACCTTCCGGCGGAACCCGCACGCGTCTGGGCCGCCTTCACCTCACCAGTCAGCATCGCGGCGTTCTGGGGCGGTTCGCACGCCAGCGTGCCGCCGGACTCCGTGACCGTTGACCTGCGTCCCGGTGGAGAGTTCGCCCTCGACACCCGCGCGCCGGACGGCAGGACCCACCGGCTCCGATTCGTCTACGTGAGCGTTACCGCGCCGCACGAACTCGTGTTCGACGAGCCCGTCACCGGCCTGCGCACCACCATCAACGTCCGCGCCGCCGACGGCGGCACGGATCTCACAGTCCACCAGCGTCGACTTCCACCCGAGCTTCGGACGGCCCAGGCAACCGACGGGCTCGCCGCGATCCTCGACGCGCTCGCCGCACACCTGCGGCATCGTGACGCCACACCGGAACGGAGAGAACGATGACCCAGCAGACCCAGCGCCACCTCGTCGCGGAGTACTTCGAAGGATTCCGCACGAGCGACCACCCACGCATCCTGGCGACCCTCACCGACGACGTCGAATGGGTCATCCACGGCCACCGGACCACCTACGGCAAGGCGGAGTTCGACGCCGAGATCGAGAATCCGGCCTTCACCGGCAGCCCTGCCCTCGACGTCCAACGGATTCACGAGGACGGCCCGGTGGTCGTCACCACCGGAGAGGGCCACGGCACCAGCGTCGAGCACGGGCCGTTCCGGTTCGCCTTCAACGACCTGTTCACGTTCCGGGGCGGGCTCATCGCCCGCGTCGACTCCTACGTCGTCCCGCTGCCCTGAGTCGTTGCCGCACCCCGCCGGCCGGGCCGCAGGGATACTGAACCTTCTCGGCGGGCAATACATGAGTATTGCGCCCACCCAGCCAGTGACGCCCGGGTACCCGTGAGTGCAAACTGATGCCGGCCCTCACAACGCAGGTCGGTGATGGAGCGGACGATACAATTCGAGTCACGCCGGACACTGAGCAAGGCGGGCCGAAGTTCGTCGCCTGAGCAGGGTTCTCGGCCCTGATGAGACGGAGCAGGTCATCGTGACTGTGGCTGTTGGCGACCGGGTGCTGGAGTTTCATGAACTGTTGCTTCGCGTCGCGGGCTGGGTGCCTGACGCGGTCCTCGCCACAGCACGCGATCACCTCGCCGAGCGGCGGCTCGCGGAGGCGGCTGGGGTCATCCTGGCGGCCGGGGTCGGTCAACGAATGCCGATAAGCGCGGCAGGCCGGGAGCTGTTGGTCGCGCTCGTTCCCGGTCGGCGTACCGCCGAGTGGCCTGCCATCGCCGATGCCAGCACGGTGCCGCCGGATCTCGAATTCACACCGGAACGTGCCGATCCGGTAGGCAGCACGCCGCTGGTCCTCGATCTGACCTCGACGGTCGAGCAGCTCGACGGACCGGATCGGGCCGCCGTCGCCGCTGTGCGCGAAGTTCCCGGCGGGGAAGCCCTCTGGCGGTCCTGGCGTCGGGACACATCGGATCAGGCCCGGCCGGTCCGCGTCTATCTTCTGCTGGCCGGAGGCGACCCCAACGAGCTCCCGGCGGTCTGCGCACAGGTGCAGCGCGCCCTCGCCGACAGCGGTGTGGAGCACCCTCAGGTCGAGGCGTTTCACCACCGGACGGCCCTGCCGCGCTACCAGCAACTGGCCCGTGGCCGGTCGGCGCTCCTCTGGGCAGCCGCCGAGGCCCGGCCGGTCTCGGTCGCCCGGGTCTTCGACGCCTACCATCCCTCCACCGGGGGGCAGTTCTCCGCCGACCGCCCGACGATCTCGGACGGCGACGAGATGCAGCGCGTGCTGGACTACCTGGACGGCGGGTCCGTGCTGCTCGGCACCGAGACGCGGGAGACCGATCCCTTCGACGAGGGCGCCGGCCCGGTGGTGCCGTTGAGCTTCCGCACCGACGGGTGGTGGATCTGGACGGACGCGGTCGGGTACTACCTGCGTACCTATGCGCTGAGCCCCGACGACGAACTGCTGACCCACATCCGTGGGCGCGGATATCTCGTCCCCGAATCAGACCCCGTCGCCGAACACCGCGCCCTGGCCAGTCTCCTGTCCTGAGCGTCGGGCCGGCGACGACATCTCCATCGCCGCCGCCACGATGGTGTCCGTGACCAGTCGGCGGCCGGATTCGAAAACGGCACGGAGCGCCTCCGTGACAGCCGTCTCCAGCGGCGTCACCTCATCGAGATGCAGCACACGCGGGTCGACGCGGACGGCCCGTACGTCACCGAGACCGCCCACCACGATGGTGACCATGCCGTCGGTGGAGCGGCCGGTGGCCGTCGCGGCAGCGAGCCGGCGCTGAAGCTCCGCCTCACGCGGATCGGGTGCAGGTTGCATGTCGCGCTCCTCAGGGCTGCTCAGCCGACCGCCGACAGGCCACCGAACGTCGAGGCCGGAGCGGATCCGGTGAGATCGGCGAGGGCCAGCGTCCGCGATGCGGCGGTACGGGTCAGGGCGTACGAGAATCGGTGGGCCGCGCGAACCGTCTGCTCGGGCAGGTTCGCTGCCAGCTCGACGATGGCGGCCCGCACCTCGTCGGGGATGATGTGTCCGCGACGCAGCAGGTGCCGTACCGCGATCTCGCCGAGCTCCGGCGCGGAGTAGGCCGGTACGGTCCATTCCCGGCCGAACGCCTCCGCGATGCCCGGCACCGCAGAGCGCAGCGCGGCCAGACCGGTGGGCTCGCCGACGATCACGACGACGGGCCCACCCGGATCGGCCCGGACCTGCTCGACGAGCGCGCCGACGACCTCGGTGTCCTGCTCCTCGCCGGCGACCTCGACGATCAGAACTCCACCGGCTGCCTCCTGTAGCGCAGCCCGGATCAGGTCGCCGGCTTGTCCGGCCCACTGCGGCGCGAGCTGGTCCCGGGTGGACATCCGTACCTGTTGGCCGATCGGGACCAGCTTCAGCTCCGACAGCAGCATCGCGTACAGCCGGGCGAACTCGCGGCGTCCGGTGCCCGGCTGGCCGGCGATGACGATGTTTCCGGACCGGCCGTACGCCCGGCGGCGACCGTGCAGTCCGCAGAGCTCCACCACGGTTCCCCCGAGTGCTTCCCGTACGGACGGAGCACCGACCAGGGCGACGACACGCGCCCACGAGCGGGCGGCCGCCACGGCTTCTCGCGGGTTGGTGGCGACGTCCGGTTGTGTCGACTGCTCCATCGGCAGTTCCGCGAGGGAGACCAGTTCCGGCTCGATGTCGGCGGCGGTGAGCCGGTTGAGCTGGGTCTCCGTGGTTGGCGGCTCGGCGGCGAGGCGGGACGCCTGGTTGTTGATCATCGCCTCGAAGAGTTTGCGGGCCACCCGGCCGTTGCCGAACGTCGCGTTCTTCGGGATGCGCGTGAAGTAGGTGGTGAGGGCGTCCACCGCGTCGTCGGTCAGCTCGTAGTAGTGCTTTCCGCACAGGTTCGAGGTGATGGTGACCAGTTCCTCGACAGAGTAGTTCGGGAACTCGACGGTGCGCGTGAAGCGGGATGCCAGACCGGGGTTCGAGGCGAGGAACTGCTCCATCAACTCGGAGTACCCGGCGACGATGACGACCAGTTCGTCCCGATGGTCCTCCATCATCTTCATCAGCGCGTCGATGGCCTCCTGGCCGAAGTCCGGACCGGAGCCACCGGAGCCGGCCGACAGCGTGTACGCCTCGTCGATGAAGAGCACCCCGCCGAGTGCCTTGGTGACCAGTTCGGTGGTTTTGATGGCGGTCGAGCCGATGTACTGCCCCACCAGGTCGGCACGCGCCGCCTCGACCATGTGCCCCTTCGACAGGATGCCGAGCTCGGCCAGGACCGAGCCGTACAGGCGTGCGACCGTGGTCTTGCCGGTGCCCGGCGGCCCGGCGAAGACCAGGTGCCGGCTCATCGGCGGCATCGGCAGCCCCCGCCGCTGCCGCACCTGCGCCATCTTCATCAGGTTGATCAGCGCGGTGACCTCTTGCTTGACATCGCGCAGACCGATCAACGCGTTGAGTTCCTGTAGCGGACCACGCAACTCCTCGGATCCCTGGTCCTCGCGCGGCTCCCCTTCGGTGTCGTGCCGGACGGCCGGTTCCGGCACGGCTGGGCCGGCCGGTTGTCCGCCGCCGGTCAACGACTCCACGGTCAGCTGGGAACCCTCGGCCCGACGCAGGTCGGTCTTGCCGCTGTTGCGTACGACCGATCGCAGCAACGACACCGGTTCGCTGGTGTCCGCGTTGAAGCCGGTGCCGGCGCTGTCGAGGATCTCGCAGTCGGTGAAGTCACCGCCGCCACCGCTGGTCAATCGGACACCGTCGCCACCGGCCCGCCCCACCCGCAGCCGGGTCGCGGTAACCCTCGCCCGGTCCTGCACCAGCAGGCCGTCCCGCGCCGTCTCCCGGATCTCGGTGTCGGTCACCGTCAACTCGGCGTTGTTCACCCGTAGGCCCGCGCCCGTCAACACCGCCGACCGCAGGTCCAGGCGGGAGTTGCCGGTGGCGGTCATCGCCTCCGGTCCGGTGGCGGTCACCCGGACATCACGTAGGACGGCTCGGGCCCTGTCCGCGAGCGTCAGCAAGGGTGCCGCATTGCCGTCCAGGACCAGGTCGACACCGTCGACGGTGGCTGCGTCCCGCACCGCGATGCCGCCCGTCGAGTCCGCCCGCAGGCATCGCAGCGTCACCGTGCTCTCCCCGGTCATCACGGCGAGGTGCTCCGCCGTGCCGCGCACCGCCACGCCGTGCAGGTGCGGGCTGGCGTCCTCGGCGTGAATTCCGACCGGGCTGTCGGTGACGGTGCACTCGGTGAACTCCGGCCGCGCCCGGCCGCCGACGTGGACGGCCGTGTGACCGGCACCGCTGAACGTGCACCGGGTGAACCGAGGGGCAGCGCCGTCGGTGATGTGCGCCGACTGCACTGCGGCGCCGCTGAACGTGGAATCGCTTATCGTCACGTCGATCTCGCCGCGAAGGAACAGGTCCACGTTGGCGCTGTCCGACACGGTCAGCTGCCGGATCTGGGCGGTGGCGCGCTGCTCCACGACGATCGCCGGTTTGGCTGCGGCCGCCACCTCGCACTGTTCCATGACGAGCCGGGCTTCACCGTTGGCGCACACACCGTTCGCCTCGGCGTCCCGGACCACGCAGCGCCGCAGGGTCAGCGACCCGCGCTCACTGACCACCACTCCCGAGGTGCCCACATCGTGCACCAGGGTGTCCTCGACGGTGCTGGCCCCCTCGGAGATCACCACGATCCCGGCGCCCGACGGGGCTCGGACGTCACAGCCACGCAGGGCCAGCGTGCCATTCATCCGGGCGAGCAGCGCAGTCCACGCCGCGCCGGTGACGCGGCAGTCGTCGAGCGCCACCTCGCCGGCGTAGACGTCCAGGGCGGCCAGTTGCGGGTCGTCGCTGACCAGCGTGATGCCCCGCAACTGGGCGCCCTCGCCGCGTACGACCAGCACGCTGCCCTCTTCGACGTGCACCTCCACCGGGCCGCCCGGACCCGCGCTGATCGTCACCCGCTTGTCGAGCACCAGTGGTTCCGCGTACCGCCCGGGGTGAACGATGATCGTCGCGTCCGGTTCGGCGCGGGCGACGGCGGCACCGATCGTCGCGAAGGCACCCGGCTGCGGTCCTCCCACGGTCAGCACCTGTCGGCTCATCGGTCCTCACCCTTCTTGTCCAGGCCGGGCAGTACCCGGAAACGGCCATGAGTCGCGGCGGTGATCCGCGACGGCGACGGCGATTGTGACCAGCGCTCCAGGCTGCGGTGCAGAGCGGTGGTCGCCAGTTCGTCCAGCGACGCACTGTTCTGGTCGACCCGGCCGTCCGCGTCGATCTCGTTGGCGCCGATCTCACGGAGCATGATCGCTCCGCGTTGGCCGCTGGCGGGCGTCCGCATTTCGAGGATCTTGAAGCTGGTTCCCGGCAGGAACAGCACCCGGTTCTCGTTCCGGTCCTCTCCCTCCGGTTCGAGCAACGCCGTACGCCGGGCCGTCATCGACCAGATCAACAGGTCCGTGTCGCCTTCCTGGCCCTCGTGCGGCCGCGTCAGCGCGTTGACCAGCGACCAGTCCGTGACCAGCTTGCGGCCGCGGTACAGCGCCCACTCCCGCTCGTCCGGCGAGATGCGGAACACCGTGGTCCCACGGAACGACGGAAGCCGCGACAGGCCGGCAACGACACATCGGGCGAAGGGCACGTGCGGGCCGGCTGCGCCGGTCCGCAGGGCCGCGTCGACACGCTCGCCTCGGCGGGTGAGGTACAGCCGTACGGCTACCGAGTCGGCGAGCAGGTCGCCGGGCGAGGTGCCACCGGCCTGCAGACCGGGGTGCTCGGAGATGATCCGCGACACCGAGGAAGCCATCTGGTCGAATTCTCGGCTGAGCGTCCGGCGCAACCAACTGCGTTCCTCCTCCAGCGGCCGGGACGGCAGTAGTGCACTCGCCGTCGCGGCGGGAACGGGCTGGAAACGAATGGCGGGGGTGGGGGGTGCGTCTTCCTCGGGTGCCGCCTCGGTGGCTGGTTCCGTCGGCTGTGCCTCTGACGAAGCGGGGATGCTGGCCGTCGTTTCGACGTCGACCGGTAGGACGACGCCGGCCGACATGGACGGCGGAGCGATCGCGGGGCTGGCCGCAGGCGGTTCGACGGCCGGCACGGAGGGCCCGACCACCGCAGGTGGCGGCGGTACGGGCGGCACGGGTGGCACGATCGTGGCAGGCGGAGCCGGCACCGGCGGCGGAGGCGGCACAACGCGCGGCACAGGCGGGACCTGCGGCACAGGCGGGACCTGCGGCACAGGCGGGACCTGCGGCACGGGCGGGACGACTCCGGCGAGTGGTGCGGGCGGTATGAACGCGGCAGACGGAGCCGGCACGGGAGGCACGGGAGGCACCGGGGGCACGAAGGCGGCGGGTGCCGACGGCACCGGATGATCGACGTGCCCGATCGCGGCCATGCCGCGGGCGTACGGGGGCTCCGCGACCGGCGGCGTAGGCAGGCGCAGAGCAACCGTCCGATCCGGGTCGACCGCAGGCAACTCGACCACCGCTGCCACCGGCGCGACAGCCAACGGCACCTCGACGGTCGCAGTTGCCGAGTCCTCCACCGAGACGCTGCTCTCCGCACCGATCGGGGTGACGTCGAGGATCGCGTCCGCCCGGCCCGCCGGCCTGCTACCCGGAGTGAGCACCGACGCGGCCATCAGCGTCCCGCCCTGCCGCTCCGGCAGCCGCGCCGCGAGGTCCTCCGCCAGTTCCCGCATGCGACCGGTGCGCTTGGCCTCCGAGTCGTCGAAGATGAGCGAAACACCCTCCGCATGCACCGGCGTGCCGCGCACCCGTTCGGCGTTGCTGGGCTCGTCCACCGCGCGCACCCAGAGTCCCGCCTCGATCACCTCGACCACCGCGTCGGGGGCGTACCAGTAGACGCGGGAATCGATCTCCTCCGTCCAGCGCAGCGGCGGCCGGTGGCTGAGCACCGTCGGACGGCGGGCCCGGGTGTTCTCGTGTGCCCGCGGGGTGTATCCGAGTTCGATGGCGAACGGCGACCACCCCAGGGTGCCGTTCGGCAGTACGGTGCGGACCTGCCATTCACGCGATGTCCCGACCGGCACGCCGGTGTAGCAGACGACCGCGGCACCGAACAGGTCCGCCAACGCCTGCCCGAGCGCCTCGCCCTCGGGGAGCCTGACCTCGCCGTACTGCACGAAGCGAGCCCGCGGCCGGATGTTCGGATCGAGGTCGCGCCAGAACCGCACCACGTCATCCAGCGACAGCGGTGGCGTCCCGGGGCATCCCAGCAGCACCGTCATCGTCTCCGGGTCGCACGGGAGATCGTCGATCAGCTGCTGCCGGTGCCGGGCGACCGTCTCCACGTGCCGGGTGTCGTGGATCCACACGCCCCCTGGCAGGGGTTCGGTCTCGCCAGTGGCGCTCGTCGAACGGTTCTCGGTGACCGCCCGGTCCCAGGCCGGCGTCGGATATCGCTTGGCGTCCCAGCTCGGTGGACGGCCCGGCCGGAAGCGCACCCAGCCACTGTCGCGGCTCGAGTGCACCAGGAGCGCGCCGCCGGCACCTCGCACCAGGTCACCGTCGGGTGCGATGACGGTACGGTTCAGCCGTTCCGACAGCCACTGCCCGGCCATCGCCGCAGAGCCCCGATGCCGGCCGCAGGCCATCAGGCGGATGCCGCGGCGGCGCCGGGGCAGGACGTTCGCCATGGACTCCCAGGAATCGATGGCGAGACCATCGCCGAGATCGAGGACGACCACGTCGTTCTCCGCGTCCTCGATGATCGAAAGGGCGAGCGACTGCGCCTCGGCGCTGATGGTTTCGGGCGCGTGCAGGACCATCGCGTTGCCCACCATGTGCCGGACGATCCGTTCGGGGTCGTCTCGGCGGCGGCGTGCGTGCCAGATGGCGGATGCCATGTCGGCCTACCCTTCTGCGATAACGGTGACGGCCTCGCGG
Source organism: Micromonospora sp. NPDC051196 (assembly GCF_040682415.1). Taxonomy (NCBI): domain Bacteria; kingdom Bacillati; phylum Actinomycetota; class Actinomycetes; order Micromonosporales; family Micromonosporaceae; genus Micromonospora; species Micromonospora sp. NPDC051196. The sequence goes on along the minus strand of NZ_JBFBAY010000018.1, from coordinate 56,220 downwards.
CTCAGCGTCGGTCCCTGCCGCAGCGCGGCCAGCAGTTCCTGGGGGAACGGGACCGGCCTCACCTGGTTGATCTTGAGCGCCGCCACCGCCGCCGGATCCTTCATCAGGAATGCGACGCCTCCCGAGGAGACGAGATAGACCGGCGGGGTGCGTCCCTGCGCCACCGGCACGCCAACCACCGCCATCGCACCGCCGGCCGGGCCGCGTACGGTGCCACGACCGGTTTCGTCCACAGGCACCGCGGAACGCGGCGCCTCGACCAGCACACTGCTCACCGTGGTCGCCGAGGTGGGGGCCTGACGCAGGCAGAGAACCTGGTCGTCGAGCCGGTGCACCGTCACGCCGGCCAGCTCGGGCAGCCGGTCGAGCAGTGACCGATCCGCCGACCGGGGCGCGGTCAGCAGGTCCGCGCCGTGCAGAGTGACCGGCTCGGACCGGCTGCGAACTGCGGCGAACAGGAACTCGGTGTGGCTCATCGACGCCAGGCCGTCCGCTTGCAGCACGAAGAACTGCTCGCCGCCGGTGCCCGCGCTCTGCCGGAACAAGGTCCCGATGTCGTACGACCGGCCGGCAACCATCGGGCCGGCGCGTCCTTTGCCGGAAATCACCGCGGGTTGCAGATCCACACCGGCCGGGATATGGCTGAGCCACGACTCGGGCGCAAGTGCCACGCTGGCCGCGGACACGCCGAGGGCGATGAGGACGGCGTCGTCGGTCACCCGGTACCGGTGCCCCTTGGTGAGGAGATGGACCGTGTCGCTGCGGTCGCGCACCACGGTGAGCCGTTCCGGCGGGATCGGCGTGTGCGGCGCGCGGGGGTCGAGGTCGAGCGCGAGCCCCGGGCCGCTCGGCTTGTCGGGCAGGCAGGCCAGCCACGGGCCGGAGACGAACAGCTCCGGTGCCGGGACGGTGCGCGGCCCGTCCGGTATGCCCATCGTCAGACCACGCGGCACGCTGGCGAGCGAGGCTCGCGAGACCAGTTTCACCTTGGCGTCGGCGCCCTGTAGGAGCAGCGCCGCCGGAAGGTCGGGCACCGAGTGCAGCAGTCCGTCGGCGTAGACGTAGCGGGTGCCGGTCTCCTTCTCCACCAGGATCAGACCGGGCTGCCGGTACGCCTTGCTGCCGCCCGGGACGATCCAGCCGTAAACCCCGAAGCCCGCCACCACCAACGCAGCGATGAGAACACCGATGATCAGGCCGGTGAGGGCCCGACGGCCGGGCACCTCGGCGCCGGACGGATCGCCTAGCACGAGGGCCGAGCTGAGACGGCCCACCATGAACTGATGGGCGTGAACGTGATCTCGCTGGGTCTGCACGCTCGCCTACCCGAACAGCCCGCGGGCCCAGGCGTACAGGCCGAGCACCTGAGCCAGCACCGGCAACACGGCCACCCCGGTGACCACGTCGAAGAATGTGGCGGCGTACTCCCAGAACGGGAGCATCCGTCGCGGCCAGGGACGCATCGCCGCCATGACCAGTGGCACGAGCAGCGCGATCAGGCCGGCAGTCAGCAGGTAGCGACCGCCGATCGACAGTGTGCCGGAAAGGTGGGCGATCACCAGCAGACATCCCATGGTCCCGGCGGTCACCAACGCGATCCGCTGCCAGAGCCCGAAGAAGGTACGGGCCCGCAGCAGAACCGCAGCGGAGAGCACGGTGACCAGCACCCACCCCGACCAGCCGGGCGTACGCATGGTGAAGGCGAACAGGAACGGCAGCAGCAGCGCCGCCGCGCCGAGTCCGGCGACCAGATAGGTGTTCGCGTCGCTGGTGCGTGAGTGCACCAGTTCGGAGCTGGCCGGCTCGATGTCGTACTGCATGTCCGCGCCGGTCTTGGGCAGCTGCGGGCCGCGCAGCCGGGCGAACTTGACCGCGACGCGGGGTGCCAGCACGACCAGCGCGAAGATCATGACGGCGGCGACCGCCGCGACCCGCGTGGCTGTCGTCCCGGCGAGCGAACGCGACAGCAGGATCACCGCGACCAGCGCGGCACAGACGCCGGCCGACAGCAACGGTGTGAACGGCAGCCGTGGGGTGACCGTCCGCTGACTGACCAGCAGGACGGCGGTCACCGCGACGATCGCGGCGGCGGCGGCAAGCCCGGACGGTGCGCTCCAGGCGACGCCCTCCGGATCGCCGTCCACCGCGCTGGACGCGGCCACTGCGGCGAAGAACGCCGACCCGCCGCCGAACAACAGCCCGAAGGCGCCGTCGGTCATCCGGCGAGCAGCCACCAGCGCGGCCGCCAGCAGCGCCGTGGCAAGCACACCGGCGGACACGCTCTGCGCCGGCACCGGGCCGCGGTCGACGATCACCAGTGCGACGGCGACCATCGCCACCGCCGACAGTACGAGGAACAGCACCCGGCGGTACTCCGGCTGCCAGCGGTCGGACCGGCGGTTGACCACCGTCGCCACACCCTCGGCCAGGTCGTCGAAGTCCAACTCGGGCAGCGGGTCCTCAGCCCGGCGCAGGTGGAGTTCCTCGCCGTTGAGCCACTCCAGCGTCTCCGGGGTGCCGCTGAGTTCGAACGGCGCCTCACCCAGCCGCTGGAGCACCCATCCGCTGCCGGTGGCGCTGTCCTGGTGGTGCGCCGGTACGGCGTGACTGACCAGCACTGGCAACAGCCCGGCGACCGTGGTGGTCACCGGGACCGCCAGATCGATCCGGCGCTGCGGCCCCACCACGGTGATACGACACTTGTCGGCCTGTACCACAGCGCTCATCCGCGTCGTCCTCTCATCTGCCGGCCTCCCCGAGCACGCTTCCGGTCTGGATCAGCCGCACACCTCGGCGGGTGACCAGCTGCGCGCGTCCGGCGGGCAGGCGTCGCGGAGCCGCCTCGCCGAGAAACTTGCCCTCCTCCTTGGGGTAGGAGAACAACGTCGCCGGGGTGCCGAGTTCCCACATCCGGCGGATGACCGGATCCATCATCGCCCGCACCGCGCCCGACGTGCTCCGCGCCACGATCACGTGCAGGCCGACGTAAACCCCCTGTGCAAGCAGCGGCAGCAACGGCTCCAGAGTGGAGCCCATGCCACTGCCACGGGTCAACAGGTCGTAGTCGTCGACGACCACGAACAGCTCCGGGCCCTCCCACCAGTCCCGGCGGCGCATCCGTTCGGACGAGATGTCCGCACCCGGCACCCGGCGGTTGATCGAGACGGACGCCTTGCCGGCCAGCTCGAACAACCCGTCGCCGGTGAAGCTGGAACCGACCTGGTAGTCCTGGCCGATCGCGGTGTCCAGATCGCGGCGCGAGTCGCCGAGCACCACCTTGGCCTGCTCCGGGGAGTAGCGACGTTGGATCGCGCGCAGGATCAGGCGCAGCAGGTTCGTCTTCCCGGTCTCGTTGTCACCGAAGACCAGCAGGTGCGGGGTGACCATGAAGTCGTGCCACACCGGGGCCAGGCGTTGTTCGTCGAGACCCAGACACACCTGAATGTCCGGCCTCGGGTCGGGCAGCTCGGCCGCGAGCAGACGGGTGGGCAGCAGCCGCACCGGCGGAGCGGTCGGGCCGCTCCAGAACGTCGCGGCCTCCTCGGCGACCGACTTCGTGGCCTCGGCCAGATCGGTGGTCACCGAATGGCCGTCGATCCGGGGCAGCGCAACGAGGAAGTGCAGTCCGTCCGGGGTGAGACCGCGACCCGGCTGGTTCGGCACCGTCGCCGCCTTACGGGAACCGAACTCCGACTCCATCGAGTCGGCCAGCCGCAGTTCGAGCTTCGTACCCAGCAGGTCGCGCAACCAGGTGCGCAGCTCCGACCACCGGGTGGTGGTGACGACGACGTGTACGCCGAACGACAGCCCTCGGGAGGCGATCTCCTGGAACTTGCCCTCCAGGTCGGGAAAGTCCTGCTTCATCGTGTACCAGCCGTCGACGATCAGGAACACGTGGCCGTGCGGATCCCGGAGCTCGCCCCGGTTGCGGGCCGCCAGGTACGACGTCATGGAGTCCAGCCCACGCTCGGTGAACTCGACCTCCCGTCGCTCCATGATCTGGCTGATCTCCTCCAGCGTACGCACCACCCGGTCGCGTTCCAGCCGGGTCGCGATCGAGCCGACGTGGGGCAGCCCCGCCACCGAGGTGAGGCCACCACCGCCGAAGTCGAGGCCGTAGAACTGCACCTCGGCCGGGGTGTTCGTCAGCGCCAGCGCCAACACCAACGTCCGCAGCAAGGTCGACTTACCGCTCTGCGGGGCACCGGCGACGCCGACGTGCCCATCGGCAGCGGAGAGGTCCACGACGAGCAACTCCCGAAGCTGGTCCTGCGGCTTGTCCACCACACCGACCGGCACCCGTAGGCGTCCGCGCACCGTGGGATCGTCGACGGCCATGCCGAAGACCGGGTGGGGTACGACGCTGGGCAGCAGCGAGTCGAGCGTTGGCGCCGTCGACAGCGGCGGAAGCCAGATCTGCCGGGCCGGCGGACCCGCTCCGGTCAGCCGCTTCAACAGCACCTCGACCAGGCTGGGACCGCCCGCCTCGGCCGGTGCGTCCGCCGCCGGAACGGCTGCCTCATCCGGTTCCGGTCGCTCGGCCGGTGCGGGCAGCGGGAGGTGTCGGGTGGTGAACGGCACCACCTCCGCCGCCACGACGTGGATGCCCTGGTCCGGTTCCCGGCTCATCCCGGCCCCGGTGTACGGACCGGAGACGTAGGCCGACTTGAACCGCACCAGGTTGGTGGTGTCCACCTTGAGGTAGCCGTTGCCCGGCTCGGGCGGCAGCTCGTACGCCGCTCCGACGCCGATCACCGCACGCGACTCCATCGACGAGAAGGTGCGCAGTGCCAACCGGTACGACAGGTGCCCCTCGACCCGGTTGATCCGCCCCTCGTCGAGGCGCTGCGAGGCCAGCAGCAGGTGGACGCCGAGGCTGCGGCCCAGCCGGCCGATGGAGACGAACAGGTCCATGAACTCGGCCTTGCTCGACAACAGTTCGGAGAACTCGTCCACGACGATGAGCAGGGTCGGGAAGGGCACCAGCTGAGCGCCGGAAGCCCGCGCCTTCTCGTAGTCGAAGAGTGAGGCGTACCCGCTGGCCCGCAGCATCTCCTGGCGGCGGGTCATCTCGCCGTTGAGCGCATCCTGCATCCGGTCGACGAGCGGGAGTTCGTCCGCGAGGTTGGTGATGACGGCGGAGGTGTGCGGCAGATTCTCCATGCCGATGAAGGTGGCGCCGCCCTTGAAGTCCACGAGCACCAGATTGAGGATCTCCGAGGAGTGCGTCGCGGCGAGCGCGACCACCAGCGTACGCAGCAACTCGCTCTTACCCGAGCCGGTGGCGCCGATGAGCAGGCCGTGCGGCCCCATGCCGCCCTGCGCCGACTCCTTGAGGTCGAGCTCGATCACCTCGCCGTCCTCGGTGACGCCGATCGGCACCTGGAGCCGGTTGCGCTGCGGCTGGCGGGACCGCCACAGCGCGGCGACGTCGAAGCTGTTCGCGTCCCGGATGCCGAGCAGCGTGGTCAACTCGAAGCTGCTCTCCAGCGGCTCGTCGACGATGTCGAGCGTGCCGCTCGTCCGCTTCGGGGCGATGATCCGGGCGAGGGCGTCCGCCTGCGCCTCGGACAGCTCGTCGCGCACAGCCGTACCGCTGATCTCCCCGGCCGGGTAGCGCACCTCGGCGCCGTCCACGGTCAGTCGCAGCACCTTCGGCCCGCCCGGCATCGTTCCGGTCAGGTCGAGCAGGACGACGTTGCGCAGGCCGGCGCCGAGCAGCCGCGAGCTGTCCGGCAGGTCGGCCAGGTGCGCGACGATCACCAGGAACGGCTCGGTCGATGAGGGACGTGCCGTCCGGTCGTGGTCCCCCCGGTCGGTGACGTCCGTACCGAGCAGGTTCATCAGGGCATCGTGGTCACCGGCGAAGAGTCGGACCGGGCCGGCCGCGTCGGTCGCGGTGGTGTGCGCGTTGTGTGGCAACCACTTGACCCACTCCCACGGGCCGCGGTGCACCTCGGCGGCCAGGACCGCGACCCGCAGTTCGTCCGGTGCGTGCAGCGTGACCAGTTGGGCCACCATGGCTCGCGCCAGGGCTACCGCCGACCCGGCCTCGCCCTCGAACTCGATGCTGGTGAAACTGCGTAGGTTCACCGAGATGGGAATGCCGGACACCGTCCGGTACGCCTCGACGAACCGGCGCAGCGCGATCGACGACAGCGGCTCCAGGTCCTCGACCGGTTTCGTGGTCGGTGGGGTGAAGGCCCGCATCGCGTTCTGCCGGCCGAGTCCGATCCGTACCCGGGCGAAGTCGTCGTGGGTCGGCCGACGCTCCCACAGTCGGCTGCTCATCGCGATCGACCACAGCCAGCCGGGCTCCGGGTTGTCCCACAGCACATGCTTACGCTGCTCATCGGCCGCGGCACGCGCCTCCTTGCGCAACTGGGCGATGTAGCGCAGGAAGTCCCGCCGCTCACCGAGCATCTTGCGTTTACGCTCGGCGGCGCCCCGGCCCACCTGCACCACCCCCATCAGGAGCATGCCGGCGGCCATCGCCCCGCCCATGACATACATGATCGGCGCACGGCTGTAGAGGCCGAACATCGCCATCATCGCGCCCATGCCCAGGCCCATGGGCACGACCATCGCGAAGGCCCGGAAATCGAGCGGTGCCTCCTCCGCCATGAGGGGCGGCTCCTGCAGGTGCACCTCACCTTCGGGTGCTTCGGGTGCGGCGGCACGCGGCGGCCGTTTGACGGTGATCGTGCTCATCCGAGGGTTCCGGTGTGCGTCGGCCCGTCGCCCCACGCCGTGGTGTCCTGGCGCAGCAGGCCCACCGCGTACCGATCGTTACGGAACCGCTCCACCGCAGCGCTGTCGTCCTCGTCGTCGCGCTGCTTCTTGTCCTTCTGCGCCTCCTCGGCCTTGGCCTTCTGCCGCGCGCGCTCCTCGTCCCACTGCCGCTTGCGCTCGCGCATCTCCAGGAAGATCTCGTCCACGGTGCGGTCCGGTCCACCGCAGTACAGCACCTGTTGCTCGCCGGGGGCGGACGCAGGTCGTTGGGGAGACCGTCGCCAGACCCGTAGCGGCACCGCCGCCGTGCCGTCGTGTTCAGTCATCGCGTCGTTCCCCCTCCCCCGGCCTGTCGCGGCCGTCCACGTCGTCGGTGTCGTCGGCCAGCAACCAACTCCCGTCGGGGTCGTCCCAGGCCGCAGTCTCCGGCGCGGCATCGTCGAGGCGGAGCAACGGCACCACGTCGTCGGGCGGAACGTCCGGCCCCTGGCCCCAGGTGTCAGTCCGCTCGACCAGCAGGGCGGCAGCGTCGGGCCGCACGGCTGCCGGGTTCTCCGGCGAACCAACGCCCTGGACGTTTGGCGACACGGCCATCACCTCGGCACGCTCCGGCTCGTCCACCGGGTCCACGACGCCGAAGGTGATGGCCGGCCGAATCGGGACGACCGGCTTGCGATCCGCCGGGGAAGATCCGTCGACCGCCGCCGGCTCCCCTGCGGGTAGGTCACCCACCACAGCGGCCGGGGTCCGCTGGGCACCGTCTGCGGTGAGCAGGATGGACGCCCCCGGACGGTCCGACCCTCTTGCGGTGCGGTCACCGCCGGGGGAACCGGGACCTGCGATTCCCGGCAGGCCGGGCATCGTCGGTGACGCGGGCACCTCGGCAGGGTGGGTCAAGGCGGTGTCCAGACCGAGGCCGTTGCCCGCCGCGGCACCGGTCGGCGCGGCCGGTCCGTCCACGGCATCGACACCCGGCTTCCAGTCGGCTGCGTCACCCTCGACCAGCCCGGCGGCATCCGGCCGATCCGGTACGCCGACACTGCCGCCGCCGGGCGACCCGGCACCGGGGCTGCCGGGCATCATCGGAGTACCGCCCGGGGCCGCCGCGCCTGATGCGGGCCCACCGGTCTGTAGACCGGCGCCACCGGGCGGGGTGAAGCTACCGACGTCCGGCGGACCCGAGGCGGGGCTGCCGGCTGGCAGCCACGCTTCCGCGTCGCCCTCGACCAGACCGCTGGCGTCCGGGCGGTCGGGCACGCCGGATCCGCTGCCGGAGCCACCCGGCGCACCAGGTGGCGCACTCGGCGGAAGGCCACCGGGCATACCGTTGGACGTTCCGGGCGCCCCGGGAACGCTGACGCCCGGGCTCGACAAGGCCGGGGGGCGTATCGCGGGAGCCACCGGCGCGGACGGTGGGGCGACGCTGGTACCGCCGCCCGGCCCCAGACCGGTCGCCGGCCGTGGAGGATTCAGTCCGTTCCCCCCGCCGATCGGCCTGTCCGGCCTCGGCACGGGCGGCGACACCCTCACCCCGCCCGCCGGCGGGGGTGTCGGAATCGGCGGTGCAGTCGGGGGGGTCGGGGGCCTCGGGGGCAGCGGGGTCAGTGGGGCCGTCGGAGGTGCCGGCACAATCGGCGGAACCGGCGAAGGTGGCAGTGGCAAGGGAGCTGCCGGGGGCAGCGGAGCCGGCGAGGGCAGCGGGGTCAACGGAGTCGGCGGGGGCAGCGGGATGTTCGGCATGCCGCCCTCGTTGCCTCTTGGGCCACCGTTGTTGAGTGCGCCGATGCCACCGCCGCCCCCGCCCGGGAGGTCGAGGTTCGGTGGGCCGCCCGGCGGCACGGGCGGCGGAGTATCGGGTCGCGGCGGCGCCGGTGGGTCAGCGCCCGGGTTCCGCAGGTTGTCCCGCTCCGGGAGCACGATCGATTCCTGCGTCGTCCGGTAGTGGCTCGCCAGCTTGTCGATCTCGTCGGCCATCGCCCTGGCCATGGGCGACTCGTACGGCGACCCAGTGATCGACACCAAACCGTCGGCGCCGACGGCGTTGCCGGCCGCGCGGGCGATCGCGGCGTACTGCACGTCCCAGTGACTGACGGCATACTGGGTCCAGTGCAGAGCGTGGCCAGCGTCGTAGAGCTGATGGTAGATGGACATTCTGCTGCCAGCGCCGGGAAGTCCACCGAGCCGCTGGGCCTGATCGGCGAGGTAGTCGGCGAGGTATTCCATCTGCTTGAGGAACGCATCAGCGGCCGGTCCCTGCCACGGCTTACCCTCGCCCGCGATCGCCTGCGCCTGGGCCCGGACGAACGTCGCGAGCCCGTCCAACGCCTGGTACGCCTGCTCGAACGCCGCACCCGTGTCCATCAGAGACTGCGGATTGACCAGAGTCGTCGCGAATGCTCTGGCGTCGGCGCTTCCCAAGGCGGAGCCGCCGTTGACGGCGGCTCGGAGCAGCCGCCATCCCCCGCTCATCCGCTCCCAGCCTCGATAGTCCTCCACGTCCTCGGTGGGCACGCTCTGAGGTGGGAAGGTGGCGCCCGGGTAGGCAGTGTGAACCCACTCGTCCTTGTTGACTGACATGGGACTTGACCTCGTGTTCGACGAAGGAGCGCCTACGACGGGCAGGCGGATCGACGGCCAGTCGCCGCGGGGAACCCATCTCCGTGCCGGGGCTAGCTCAGGTTGTTGATCCGGCCAGTGCTTCCACGCATCGCCCCGTTGAACTCGTTGACACTCAACGAGTTCAGTTCCTCGGCGTCGTCGTATCGTTTGATGAGCTCCTGCAGGTCTTCCTGAATTGCGCGGAGGGCCGTCTCGATGTCGCCCAACACATCGACCGTCTGACCACGCAGGCCGGGCGAGGTACCGCTGCCCACCACGTCCAGCCGCAGCAACTCTGCTCTGGCGAACTTGCCGGGAAGAGGTCGGATATTTCCCACATTCTGCCTGATCGTAGCCAGCATCCCGTCCCTCCCGGGGGGCACGATGAGTTTCAGAGAGTTGCAGAAGTAGGCGATCGCCTCGGTGTTGACGGCAATTCCGCCTCGATTGCCCTCTACGCCACCGAATGGCTTGACGTCCGGAATATCGGTGCTGACCTTCGGCTCATCGAGGCGGGAGAACCCTGGGTCCGACTCCGTAGGAGTAGTGACCTGATCCTGCGCGTTTCTCTGCCGATACTCGAATACCAGTGTCTTCCAGCGGTCTGACTTGGTCTGGTCCAGGTACCAGTGCCAGACCGCCAACTCTGCCGGCGTGAAGTCCTTGTTCCCCACGTCATACCAGCTATAGGCTCCGCTCCGCTCCAGATCATCCTGAATCTTGCTGACGACGGCTCGAGCCCAGCTCTCCCCGTCGGTTGGATGACCGTGCTGTGCGTCGTAAGCCCGAAAAAGGCCCATCATGTCGGCGGCCGCGATGGATGGTGTATCCAGACTGACACTCATGGTCCCGATCCCGTCGTGCGGGGCCGCGGCTCTCCGTCATGAGGATCAGCCGCGGCTCGAAGGTGGAGGGGCGATGGTCACCCGGCCCTTTCGGTCCGAGCGACCGCAGGGCGCGGTCGCGGCGATCAGCCACGCTCCCATTTGGCCCGGGCACTCGTGTTCGAGCTGCTGTACTCGTCGGCAACACTCGTCAGCGCCCGACGGGCGCTCTCCAGAAAGCCGTTCATCTGCCGAGCCGCCTGGTCCCAGCGCAGCTTAGCGGCCTGGTAGGCGCTCTTGGCGTCCTCGCTCTCCCAGCCGTCAAGGCTCCGCTCGACGTCGGTCTCCAGTTCGTCGAGGGTCTGCTCGATCCGCCGATTGATGCCAGCGACATTTTCGAGCGTCGCTTGGGCCTGGGCGAAGTTGAAGGTGAAGTTGGACAAGTCACTGCCCTTTCTAGGAGTGCTGGGATCAAAAGCCGGGCAGCCCGGAACTGAGCTGGCTCGTGTGATGCAAGGACTGATCCTCACCCCGCCGGTAGTCCGTGAGCGTGCCCTCCATCTGGGCCTGCATTTCACGCAGCTCGCGGATCACCACGTTGAAGGACTGGCCCCAGTGGTCCATCGCGGACCGGAAGCCCTGTGCCGCCTCGCCTTTCCAGGTGGTGAGCAGCATGTTGACCTGATCGGTGACCTGTCGGTCGGCGTTGCTGAACTCGTCCGCCGTCGCGGCGAACCGCTGGGCAGCAGCCCGCATGCCCTCTTCGCTGGTGGAGATATTCCCCATTGCCACGGTGCTGAACTCCTCGTTTGTACCGGAAGTCGATGGTTTTCGGCGTCCCTGACGTGCCGCGCCGCGGCAAGTCTGCGGACCTCCGATCGTGCTCTGCCAACCCGCGAAGCAATGCCTGCACGAACGTGCGGTGAAATTGCCTGCCCGCGCAGCCAGGCGTGCTCGGCACCGGATACATGTGAAGTGTCGCTGCACGATCGTCCCTTCCTGCGGGCTGGCCCTTCCGGCTCAACGGATCCCGACATTCACTTGGCGCCGCGAGGAGGGCGCGAGGAGGGAATGCCGCTATGGACTTCAACGCCCGGATCGAGAGTCTGTTTGAGGAGTACGACCGTCAGCGCAACAGTCTCAGCGAGCTGCAGGAGAAGATGCGTGGCATTTCGGCGACCGCGACATCGCAGCGCCGTGAAGTCGCCGTCACCGTCGGACAGAACGGTGTGCTCACCGACATCCAGTTTCCGACCAGCGCTTACCGGCGGATGACGCCGAAGGAACTCGCTTCGGTGATCACGGCGACCTACACGGACGCCAAGGAGCAGGCGATGGTGCAGGCCACCGAAGTGCTGAAGCCCTTCCTCCCAGACGGGATGGATGCGGGGTCGCTGGTTCGTGGCACCGCAGGCGCCGAGGCGTACTTTCCCGCCGAGCCCCGGATGGCCACGAGCGTGCGAGAGATGCTCGGGCTCGGACGGGTGTCACGATGACGCGACCCGACGGCGAGATCTACGTCGACCCGGACGGTGTGATCAAGACCGGCGACCTGCACGACGAACACGCCGCGATCTACGCCGGACACCTGAGGCGTATCCAGGACTTGCGGGCCCGGTACGGCGGCAGTTGGGGCAATGACGAGCTTGGCCGAGAGTTCGGGCAGAACTTCCTCAAAGGCATGGACACCCTGGAGCGGATCGTCAACGGTGCCGTGGGAATGCTCCGGTACACGGCCGACGGCTGGCGGGAGGGCGGCAGGGGTTACCGGCGAGCCGACGAGTATGCCCGCGAGTACGGGCTACTGCTGGCCCGCAGCAGCGAAGAACATCCGGTGGCCCCCAGCATCGCCACCGAGGGCACGCCGACAGGCACCCTGAGCAGCCCCACTTCCGGCAACGTCAGCACGCCCGTCGAGCCCGCTGTCGCTCACCTGTCCTCGACCACGCCGGCCCTGTCCGCGTACGACGCGCGGGACATCACCGCCATGAACGTCAACGGAGAACAACTCCCGGAGGGGTCCCGGCTCATCGCCTTCTTTCCACTGCCCGACGGCACCGTGCAGGTCGACGCGAACCTTTACGAGTCCGTCACGCCGGTGGCCGCTACGGCAGTGACCGACCCGAACGGACGGCCGATCGACCCGGACGGACGGCACTTCTTCGTCGTCCGCGACAACCCGGACGTGGACCCCGCCGCACCGGGTTACCGGCCGCTGCATGTCGCCTACCCGGCTGGCGGCAACCAGCCGGCCGCTTGACAACTCCATCCAGGTTGCCCGATGCCAGACTTCCACATCCCCAACGACCCGGAATGGCAGTGGGTCTACGACCTGATCCTGTACGGAGTCGGTGAGGAGTTCCCCGAGGCCGACCCGACAGCGCTGCGGGAGATGTCGCAGGAACTACGGATCGCGGGCAACACTGTACTGAGCGAGGTAAGTGCCACCGCGTCCCTGAGCACGGAGCTCTACCGCAATCTGGAGGGATCAGCCGCAGAGGCGTTCGCCGCGTTCGCGCCGAGTATCACCGGCGGCCTGCCGACCGGTGCCGACATCGCCAGGTCACTCGCCGAGTCGGCCGACCAGTTCGCGCTCGATTCGGAGGCAACGCAGTACGGCATCATCATCGCCGCCTTCACCATCGTGGTGGAGATTGCCATCGCGCTGGCTACCGGCTTCGGGGCCGCCGCCGTACCAGGCCTCATCAAACTGGGTCAGCAGATCGTCGGGATGCTGATCGATCTTTTCAAGGACCGACTGCGAAATCTGCTGCTGCGGGCCGGCTGGGAAACCCTTGAAGAGGTATTCGAAGAGGTCGTACAGACACTGGCGGCGCACCTCACCCAGATGGCGGAGGGGAACCGGAAGACACCGGATGGCAAGGACATCGGCATGGCCGCCGCCGGCGGCGCCTTCATCGGTGGCGGGATTTCTCTGGTATTCGAAATCGCACAGAAGTACTTCCCGGGCATCATGCGGCACCTTCTCACCCGCGAAGGTCTTGCCGCAGCCGCCGAAGTGCTGTTCTCGTATCTCTTCAAGATCGCTACCGACCCGCAGGGGAGTTTCAATCCGTTCGCCACCGGGGTGTCCTCGATGGTGACCGGCCTAGCGATGGCGAAGGCCGACGAGTTCTCCCACCACAACGTCCAGGCGGCGCTCGGCAACCGGCCACCCGCTCAGAGCAGCCCACCGGCCGTGCCGCCCGCACTGAACGCCGAGACCATCCTGCCCTCCAATCCGGGCCCGCCGAACGCCAACAACTCCTCCTCCACCGTCCGCAGCACCCCGACGACCAACACGGCCACGTCCACCGTGCCCACGGCGAGCGTGCCCACGGCGACCCCGCCCACCACCAGTCCCACCGCAACCCCACCCATCAGCACGCCCACCACAACCCCACCTGTGCAAGCCACAACCACCACACCCGCTGCGCCTACCAACGCACCCACCGCAACGCCACTCACCACCCCCACCATCACAAGCCCGCCGATCAGCACGCCCACCCCATCCACGGCAACCCCACCCACCAGCGCGACCACCACAACCCCACCCAGCACGACCCCACCCGCGTCAGCCGCAACCACCACACCCGCAGCGTCTACCAGCACACCTACCGCAACCGCATCCACCACCATGCCCACCGCGCCGACGGCGACCGGGCCCGTCGCGAACAACGGCACCCCAGCGCCGGAAAGCGCGCCGGTCACGGGGTCCTCCCCAACGGAGGAGCGGACCTCAGCCATGCCCCCGCCTGCCGGCAACAACTTGGCCGGCCAGATTCCGCTCGCAACGGAACTGTCCACGGGGTACCCGCAGATGGAAGGCCGGGCCGGACTGGACGGCCTGGTCGGGCCGCACAGCGAGTCCGCACCGAACCTGCTGACTGGCACCCCCGCACTGAACACCCCTCCCGCAGCCACCGGCAGCACGCCGTCGGGCACCGCAGCGACAACCGGAGCGGTGACAAACGGTCCAGCGGCCAACAACGGTGCGAAGAGCAACGGCGAATCCAGCACGAACGAACGGTCGAACCACACATCGACGGCCGTACCGCAGTCTCCGTCGACGCAGGTCATCGACTCCCTCTCGCTCGCGACGGACGTTCCTCCGACTGTCTTCACGCCGTCGGTGGCAACTGTCGGCCTGCCAGGGCTGGAGTCCACCCTGGTGGTTGCTGCGCCAGCTGTGGAGACCACACCGACCGAGGCGGCCGCCACACCGGCCGAGGCCGCCACACCAGCCGAGGCCTCCGCGCCATACCAGACGGCCGGAGCGGCCGGCGTTCCGGCGGTGGGCGGGACCACGTCACGCTATCCGTGGTTGGCGTCGGTCAATCCGCACAGCGGAGCGAAGACCAGTAGCGACACACTTGAGTCGGTCCTTGGATCGCTTGGGGCGGAGGCGGTGCTGGACCCGGCGATGTTGCAGGAGAACACGCCGTCGGACCTGGATGAGCAGTCGGTCCGTGCCGCGTTCGGCTGGCTGGAGACAGTCAACTCGGGGAGGGGCGGCGAGTTTGCCACGAACTGCGTGGTCGCCGTTCAGGCCGTCGACATGGCGCTACGGGAAACCGAACCGGGGATGGCTTACCTCGCTCCACCGGTAGCGCCACAACCGGGACACCACCTGGTTCGGATGCAGCAGCAACAACTCCGGCTCCGCGACGATGAGGCGCGGATCTGGGCAGTGCCCGGCATCGGGGTGATCCGCGAGGCTATGCGGTCCACCCCCGACGGATCTCGCGGCGTGGTTGTCGTACGTCGGCCCGGCTTCCCTACCGGTCACGCCTTCAACGTCGTCCGGCACACCATCGACGGTCGGCCTGCGGTCAGTTTCATCGACGGCCAGACCGGCACTGTCGCCAGACTCCCCCACGACGCCACCCTGTGGTTCCTTCCCCTGACCACCGCCATCACCTCCGTCGCCGATTCCCGCCTGGTACCTGCGGGCCAACTCGACACCCGACTGGCCGCCAACTCCTCCGGGTCGACAGATCCGACCGCTGAGGAGCTCATCACGGCGATATCCAGGATGGCCGTGGCAGAGCCGGAACGGCACGACCGGCTCGGTACCGACGTGTTCGGGCTGCGGACGCCCCCGCCAGCGCCGGACTTCGTCGCGTCGGTGCAGTCCGACCGGCTCGCGCCAGCCCAGGTGCGGGCCTTCCTGGAGGCTCTGGACCTCACCCGTGACGATGCGATCAGCCCAGCGACGCTGGTGCCCGAGAGGATCGTTTCGACCAGCGATTCGGTGTGGTCCGTTCCGCTGCCCAGCGGGTACGTCAAGGATGCGAATGGGCAACTGCAGTTCAGTACACCGAAGCCGGCTGAAACGCCGAAAGTTGTCCACACCATCTGGACCGGGCCTCGGCTGACCGGCCAGAGTCAAGCGCAGCACGAGTTCCGGCACAACGTCGCGGGGCTCGCCGGGCAGCTCGCCGCTGAGGGCGTGCGGGTGATGCTCTGGACCGACATTCCCCGGTCGGAACTTGCCCAGCCGAGCCCAGAGACCGTAGCCGTGTTGAAGTGGGCCCGAGACGCGAACGTCGCGGTGGTAAGTATCGACGAGGTGTTCCACGCAGATCAGCCGATGGGCCTGGACAGCTACTACCGAGCGGAACTGAACCGGCAGAACGGCCCCGGTTACGCCGCCGCCAGTGACATCCTCCGTCTGGAGCTCCTGGACAGGTTCGGCGGTGTCTACACCGACGGAGACAACACGCTGCCCAACCCGGCGAGCTTGAAGACCGCGGTCGAACGAGTCGCGCCCCAGGGTGGGTTCGGCATCGGGTACGCCGGCATGCGGGTCAACGCGGCAATGGTGTCCACCGCGTCGAATCCCGTGATTGAGACGTTCCGGGAGACCATTCGATCCCGCTATGCGCTTGCCCAGGACGACCTCGTCGCCCCCGGGGATTCCAGGCGTGACCAGAACTTGATATGGGTACTCGATCGGCATCATTACCTGAAGCGCAACATGGTGACGCACCGCACTGGTCCGAACATTCTTCCTGATGTCGACAAAAGAATGGGAAACAGCCGCGTCAGCGTGTTCCAGTCGTTCACCATCGGTACCGGGCACAGTTGGGTACCGGGTGCGGACTTCTCCTCACCACGCCGATTCACGTCTGCCGAGGCCCCTCGCGTTGTCGCCAAGGTGATCGATGAGTTGGGACGCCAGCTCATCGAGCGTAACGGCGACCTCTATCTGACCGGGGTCGCGGCCACGATCAACGGACTGCCCGACCCTGCCGCGGGGTGGCGGGCCGCGATCACCTATGTCCTCACCCGACCTGATCTCTTCGGCCCCGTACGGTCCGTCACGGACCGGATGATCAGTGACCAGAACAGCGACCTAACCGTTGGCCTTCCGGCCGACATCTATGAACGCCTGGGTCTTTCGGAGACTCTCGCCTCGGGGTCCGGCCGGTACGTCCGGGGCGAACTCGTCCGTCCCGTCGATCACAACCTGGTCGGACAGCAGCTTGGAAGCTCGCGTTTCGACTCTCCACCCACCTCGTCGCCCGTACATCGGGTGGCCGAGCTGTCGCCGGCGGTGCGAGCCGCAGTGACCGCAGACACCCAGGCCGCGGACACTCTGGACGGCAGGCGGCGTCCGCCGCAGGCTGCCCCATCGTCGGAGTCGCCGGTATCGGCGGAAGCGGGCCCGGCGGCGCGTACGCCGGGGCAGCGGGCCCGCGACCTCTTCGGCCCGGCGCCACACGACCGGGCAGCGCCGGTGCGACTCGACCCGGCCGCGCTGGGCCGGATCGTGGACGAGGTCGTCGACCTGGTACGCGGGCAGGGCGACGCGGGCGCGTGGTCGCTGGCCGAATGCGTCACCATGGTCAACTGGTTCATCCGCCGCATCTACCCTGGTGGCGTCTGGGTCGGTAGCGCCTCCGACGACCTGCCGGTCGGCCTCGGCGGGGTCGCGGGAGTGAAGTCCGGTCTGATCGCCGGTCCCGGCTGGGCGCGGGTGGGTGATGCCGAGGCGCTCTGGGACACGCTGTTGCGGCTCGGCCCTGGCGCGAGCGTACTGCTGCTGGAGAGCCGCGGTGACGGCACGGACGGTCACGCTCGGGTGTGGCACCACACCTCGTCGGGAGTGTGGGGCGTCGATCCGCATCCGAACGGTCGTGGCCTCCGGGTGATCGACGGTCCGGACCGTGGCAAGGGCGTGGTGGAGACGTGGGCGGTCGTCGTCGACGACCACGGTCGGGTAGTTGGCCCGGACGGCCGACCCGCCGACGAGCCCTGGGCCCGGCCTTCAGCGGCTACGGCATCGATCGACGCCCCGACCAATCATCGCTTCGGGATGTACGGCGAGGAGGAAGAGAACCACCAGGTACGCCTCGGCACGATGGTTCGACCGGGCGACCAACTGCTGTCGACCGTGGACGGCCGGGTGAAGGTCGTCGCCGACATGGCGGCCTGGCTCTTCGACGGCCAGCGTTACCACGGAAACCTCAACAGCTTCCCTGCGGATCGCCGGCCGCAGATGCATCCGACACCCGTTTCGGAGATGATCTCGGTGCCCGCCGCGATTCTCGCGGGCGAAACCGGCCCCACGGTGCCGGAGCTGGACGCCCAGCGAACCAGAATCCGGAGCATCCTGAACGCCAGCCGAGGCGAGACGCTCGGTCAGCTCTTCGACGATCCCGCCTACCTGGTCAACCCGCGCTACCGGGACCTGACCGCCACCGCGTACCCGGTGGTCTTCCCCCGGGGCGACAACCTGTACGTACAGGCGACGCTGGGTATGCCTATCGATGCGATCGGTCCTGTGCTCCACACCGCCAGGGCGGTGAGCCGGTTCGCGCCCGTGCCCGGCCTGGTGGTGAGAGGCGAGGCAGAGTCGGTGCCGCTGCTCGACGCGGGGCTTCGCTTCGGCGCTGAGATGGCGCGACGCTACTCGGCCTCGGTCGGGCACCCCATCCATGACAACGCGGATGTCGAGATGCTCACGGCGCTCGACGCCGACCTCAGTACGGTCAACGGCAACCTCGCCCTCGCCCTCTCCCAGGCCGGCGTGTTTCCGCTCTGGTTCAGGAATCGGCACCGCAAGCAGATGCACGTCAAGGGGTACCTCGCGGTCGCCGCGCGCACCTCTCTGCCGGCCGTTCGGTCGGGGATGACACCCCACCTGCAAGCGTTCCTGTCGAGTCATCGCGACGCCGCTCAGGAACTCGCTGCGGACGCGATGCGACAGTTCTTCCCGACTCTCGCCCAGGACATCAGGGGAAACGAGGGCTGGGACGGCAGCCGGGACAGGCCGCTCGTCGATGTCGCGCTCAGTCTGGGACCTGCGATCGGCCCAATGTCGGCCAGCCGGTACCTCGACCAGCTCCTTCAGGGCACTGACCCCAATATCACGCCGGGAGACGTGTTCGGCATCGGAGGTCCCCACCAGTTGGACCGCCGCCCACCCTACCCGTCGGAGGTGCTCGTCGAACTGCGGGCGCTCGGCGCCGGCAACCAGACACCCGAGGAGTACGCGGCGATCAGGGCACAGCTGATCGCCGCCGCGCAGCGGACCGACCGCATCTCCCAGTACCGCGCCACACTCGCCGCCACGCCCACCGGTCGGGCGATCGTTGCCGCAGTACGGGCGGCGGCTGCCGTTCCTCCGCAGCATCGGGCGCCGCGCATCGACGACATCCGTACGGCCGTCGTCGCCCACCTGCGTCAGCGCCCCGGCGACGCGCAGAGCCTCGCCGAGGTGCTCGCGCCGGCCGAGCAACGGCTGGGACCGCTCGTGCCGCGAGCAAGAGCCGCGATGGGCTTCACTCTCGGTGGGCCGGAGGCGAGCCTGCCGTCGGTCTCGCAGTTGACGTCACACGAGGACGGGACGTGGTTCGCCGACGGCGCGGAGGTGCTACTGCGCCAGGTCTCCGGCCTACGCGACGGATGGGCGCTGCTGGCCGACAGTGAGCTGATCCAGATAGCGGGACGCGACGTGATCGCCGACGGAATCAGCATCCCGGTGGCCGTACACCCCGCCGGCGACGGGGTCCGCATACCCGTACGCGGACCGGAGGGCACCATCCGCGAGGTCCGCATCAGCGCCGAACAGCTCGCCACCATCCTCACGTCAAGGTTGCCGCAGGACGCTCCGATAGCCCTGCTCTCCTGCGCCGCCGGTGCCCTGCCACACGGCGTCGCCCAGCAGATCGCCACCGCCACCGGACGCGACGTGATCGCCCCGACGACCGACCTCTTCGTCGACGTGAGCGGCGAGCAGATCGCGCTGACGACGGTGGGCGAAGAAAGCTGGCTGCTCTTCACACCCGACGGCTCCCCCTGGGATGTCGTCAACGACGACATCGACGGCCACATCCGCGCTTTCGACGGACTGACCGCCGGTCAAGGCAGGCCCCACTCAGACGCCGACAGCCGAACCGAAAACCCACTCGCCACACCAGATTCGCTCGGCGTGGCCGGCGAAGCTGCGGTGTTGCGCGCGATCGATTCCCTGCCGCCGTACGCCCCGGGGGACACCGACTGCGTTCCCCGGCTCCGAGCCGTCCGCCGGCACCTGTACGGTCCGCCGCGCCGCGCTGTCGACGACTCCGGCGGGCCGGAGCATCTCCGTCTCGCCGAGGAGCTGGGCACGAGTTGGACCGACACCGCCGACACTGCGGTCGTGGCCGACGCGCTGCGCCAAGGCGGGCCTGGCAGCACCGCGTTCCTCCTGTTCACGCACACCGGTGGTGAGTCCGGTTCTCGGCAATTGATCCGGCACGGTGCCCTGCTTCACCACTTCGACGACGGTGACCTCTCGTGGGTCGAGACACAGGCGACGCCACAGGAGAGGGTCCGGCCGTTCCTGGTGGAGCAACCGATGCCGATCGGAGCCAGAGTGATCGTGGTGGGGCCGGACGGTACGCCGGTGCCGCTGAGCACCAGCCGGGACGGAGCCGACCCGCTGCTACTCGCGGCGTTGCAACCGGCGTACGGCATGCATTCGTCACGCCCCGACGCCGGACCAACATCCCGTGTCCGACCTCGCCAGGCCAGCCCGGAGGAAGGGCAGTCCAGTGGTGCCGGCGCGTCGAAACGGGCCCGCATCGAGGAACAGCCGTTCGAGGGTCACACCGTCGACTGGCAGGGGGCGCACGCGGCGGCGGTCACCGACCTCACCGCAGAAGCGGCCTCGACCATCCCCACCGCGCACCGCGATGCGGTGATGGCCGCGGTGATGGGGTTCAAGGCACACAACGCCTCGTTCATTCCGCTGGACCTGCAGTCGAAGCCCGAGCGGCAGGTCAATCCATACGATATCGACTCAGCCGACCAGTACTATCGCTCACAGAACCTGGGCCCGTTCATCTCGATGGCGAAAAAGGTGGGCATCAAGGACCCGGACGAGGTGAATGACACCACGCTCGCAAAGGCGTTGAGGAAGGATGGCAACAAAGAAATCCTGAAGGGCTCGGGCCCGGAGCGCGCGGGAGCCGGGCTGAGACCTACAAACAGCAGCCTGCTGGTCCCCCGGATGTCGTCGGCCGCCAAAGGATTCGTCAAGAACTTCATCGAGAAGGTCAACCCGTACGGCAGAGAGCCGACGCCGGGCCCGACCCCACAGCTGAACGTGGTTGCCCGAGCACAACAGCTCGTCACAGCCATGGAAAAGTTGATGGCCAGCTTCCCCCCGCCTGGGGGTCTGGCCGGACGTCCCTCCGACGCGCGTGACTCCTACATCGACCACCGGGTGGAACGTGGCCGGGCCGCGTCGAGGGATCTGGTCGAAAGGACGCGGGATGAGCTGACGCACATCAGGGTGGAGAGTAACGACCCGAACCCGAACGTCACCATCTACCTGGAAGCGATCGACCGCTTGGTCGACGAGTCTCGATTGAGGCCGCGGATCGCCGAGTGGGTGAACGTGTACTTCGGCGGGCTCGTCACCACACTTGCCGCGCAGGCGGGCGTCACGCTGCCGCTACAGATCCGACAGAGCTTCGGGTTCCTGGATTCCACCGTCGCCGACACGGCCGTGTCCATCCGGTTCTCCCCCGGCAGCGAACCGCCGGAGTTTCTCCTGATCGTGGCGGAGGCGGTCCGCCGGTTGGACCGGCAACTGCCCGAGTTGCTGGAGCGCATCAACGACGGTAACGGCACCTTAGGCTCTTTCGGTGACTGGAACACCACAGGCGGGGACAAGAAGTACGCCGGCTTCTTCCAGGCGGTGAAGCTGACCGCCGAGACGTCCTCGGACGATAACGCGCTGGTGAAGTACGCCGACTGGGTAACCAGCACCAAAGCCGACGATCTCGGCACACGCAAATCGGGTGGTGCGGCCCTGAGCCATGAGCGCACCAAGACTCTGGCGGAGTTCCGCCGAGAGGCACGGGAAGCGCTGGACGAGGCCACTGCGCGTCCACCCGCCGAAGCGATGCCGTTTCAGCTCGCCGTCATCGAGCGCGCGAAGCAGTACGGACTGCCGGTGTTGGATGACCTGGACAACGCGCTCGTCTTCGCCGGCAAAATGCTCCAAGAGTACGGTGTGAGTCGAGACGGCAGAGACGACGTGCGGCACGAAGTCAGGCTCTCCTTTCCAGCCACCGCCACGTACGCGTTCGATCTCCTTCAGCGTGCGGTCGGATCGGCTCACGGCGCGATCCAGGAATGGCGGCAAGCGCCGGATCAGGTTTCCAAGCGGGCCGCCGCACACATTACGCTGCGTAATGCCACAGAGGACCTGGTGGACGCAAGCGTCCTGCTCGCCGCCGCGCTCGACACACACGCCGATCGCAATCCCGCATCGGAAACCACCAAACTTCTTCGGTCACTACTCGGCGACAACCAGCTCGAGGTGCACTTCACCTCAAGTGGCATGCAGGCGATCACAGCGGCGCTGCTCGCGTCATCGCACAGACGCCTGAAAGTCACCGCAGACGAGGACGCGTACTTCGAGGTCGTTGGAAAAACCCCGGAAGTCTTCCTTCCCTCCGGGAGCACGAAGAAAGCCGACGGCACCGCCCGGGTCTCCGATGTCGCCCCGTTCAGCGTCGCGCCGACCGTGCCGAGGCCGGCGCCGAAGTACAAGGAACGCACTGATCACCAGCAGCGGGTCCTGGATGTCACCGCAGCCGGTGACCCGTTCGATCCGGACCGGCTGCGCGAGCTGACCCAGCTGCGCAATGACGAGCAACGCATCGCGGTGGCGGCCAGCATGCTCAAGTTCTGCCAACTGGGCGCTGACCATGCCGCCCTGGGCACCGTCATCGACCTCGACCCGTTGACCGGGCAGAAGCCACCGACACCACTGATGACGCCCAATGTGCGGCAGTTCCTCTCCATGCTCACCGACCTGCGTACGTCGAGCTACTGGAACTTCCCGGATTCGGTGCAGGACGTGATACCGGCGGTCAGTGCGTACCTCTTCGGCAGCACCCATCCGGAGCAGGAGCTCAAGGACTCGATCCGGCTGTTGGCCGAACTGGGTGCGAAGCTGGAGGACATCGAGCGCCTGTTTCAGGTCCGCGACGGTGAGGTCCAGTTCGACCTCGGAGAATACTCAGCACTTCTGAGGCGGACACTCAACGAACTGTCGCCGGATGCCCAAGTGCCCGCCATCGGCAACGATCCAACGGGCTTGCTGGACGTCGACGCGGCGGAGATGACCGAGGCCCTGGCCGCTGCTGGCACAGTGCACAGCCGGCCGACCACGGGTGCGGCCCTGGCCGCACCAGCCACGGTGTCGCACCCCACGTTCACGGAGCCGTCCGGCTACACCGCCGACGGCAGGCCGATGCCGCCCACACCATCCGGCGTCGGGCCCTCGGGGGCGTACCATCCGAGCACCGCAGGCCAGGCGCCGTGACCGAGACCGATCTCGTCGTCGAGACCACAGGCGAGGTGCTGATCCTGCGGTCCCGCGACGACAGCCGCGCGGTGGCGCGCACGACCGCCGAGACGCTGCCGAGCGATCCGCAACGCATCGCGGTGCTAAGCACCCCAGCGGTCACCGGGCGCGCCGACTTCTTCGAGTGGCTCCCCGCTGTCCTGACCGAGTACCTCGGCGGCAGCGCCGGAGGTGTCACACTCGTCGCGCTCGGCGACTACGCGACGGCCGCGACGGTGGTCGACCACGCGCAGGAGTTGGCCGACTGGATCGGCCAGGAGGTCGTCGTACCCGTGCCGGCGTTGGGGGCGGACGGCCCGCAACCGGCGACGTGGATCCTCTGTGAGCCCGGCCGACCGGCCCGGCCCCTGCCGGACGCCCGGGCCGGCGCAGTCTGGGAGACGCCGGCCGGGCACAGACTGGTTCTCTCCACCGGTCTCACCGAGGACGGGCGGCCCACCCCGGCCCGCTGACCGGACTGCGGTTCAGCGCTTCCAACTCCACTTCTGGTTGTCGGTGCCCCCGCACTCCCACAGCTGCAACCTGGTGCCGTTGCCGGTGCCGTGGTCGGTCACGTCGACGCACCTGCCCGCGTTCACCAGGTCGTGGGAATTGTTGAGCGTGAACCGCTGGTTGGCGCTTCCGGTGCAGGTCTCCAACGTGATCGGCGCGCCGTTGCGGACGGATCCACCGCCCACCGTCATGCAACGCTTGAAGGCGCGTATCGTGCCGTCGTCGTAAACGGTCCAGGCCTGGATGGGGCCGCCACCGTCGCAGGTCCAGATCTGCAGGTGCGGCCTGCTCAGATAGGCCCCGTCGGTCACATCGATGCAGCGGCCGCTGCCATGCCCGACGATCTGTCTGGCCGCGCCCACCGGCCGGGATTCCGGGGCGCGCGATGCCGTGCCGGCAGGCTGTGGCGGGCTGCTCGGGGTGGCGGCCGGACGTGCCGGTGTGGCGAGGTCCGGCGGGCTGGTCGACGGCGTGGCCGACGATCCGCCGGCGGTGGGACGACCGGCCGACGGCGTCCCGGTCGCGAGCCCGCCAGCTGGCCGGCCACCCAGCCGGGGGTCGGTCTGATAGGTCTGGGCGTACCGGTGGGCCAGCGCGATGAAGCCGCGCAGCGCCGCCGAGTCCGGCACCTTCCCGGCCCGTTGCACCGCGTCCGGTCCCCAGCGGAACGCGGCCAGCGCCAGGTCGTACGCGTCAGCGCCGGGCCGGGCCTGTTGGGTCACGAACGTACACATGACCACACCGAGCGCGTCGATGGCCGGCAGAGGTTCCCAGGGGGACGCGGCGCGGGCAGCAGGGGCGTACCGCTCCCAGACGGCTGGCGCGAACTGTGCGATGCCCTGACCACCGTCCGCGCCGGACAGATTGGGGTTGAATGCCGAGGCCGCCATCAGCTGGCCGGCGATCCGCGCGGGGGTGACCTCGCCGCAACGGCGGCCCGCGGACAGGACGGCCCGGACGTACTCACCCGGAACCGGCACGGGCGGGGTGTCCGCGCCGGGCTCGGTCCCACCGATCGCACCGGAGGGCGCCGGCCGTGCCAGGGCGAGATCCGGCTGGTGGGAGTACCACTCGGCGTACTCCGACACCCGTTCCACGTATTCGACCGCCGAGTCGGGAATGCCGCCTGCCGACCGTACGGATTCGAGACCGACCTCGTACGCCGCCAACGCGAACTCCCACCGGCCGGCGCCGATGCCCGCCAGGCGTAGTTGTCCGGACAGGTCGCACATGTGCCGGGCCAGCGCGGTGATGCTCGCCTCCGGATCGGTGGGGCTCGTGGCGACGGACGGCCGCCAGGTTGTCCAGACCTGATCGGACAGTGCCGCGATGCCACGCGGCGCCTGGGGGTCGACTTCAGAGGCCACCTCCAGTTGGGCGGCGATCCGGGCCGGGGTGAGGATCGGACAGGACAGCGCGGCGGTGGAGATCGTCGTGACCAGGCTGACCGGCACGCCGGTCCCGCGCCTGCCCTGCTCGCCGGACGCCGGCCCGGTCACCACCGCGACCAGGAGTGCGGCGGCTGTCGCCACCAGGAGTGTGACCACCGCCGCCGCGACGCGTGGCACGTACCTGCTGATCGACATGGCGTCCGCCCTTTCGGAGGAATTGAAGTTCACGCGCGCTTCCGTATCCGGCGACGGATCAGGAACGCCGCACCGGCGAGCGCGACGACGCCGACGCCCGTGGCCGCCGACAACGCGAGACCGGTTCCGCCGGTCTTCGCGGCCGGGCGCACCGCCTGTTCGCCGGGCACGACGGCGCCCACCGCGGCGTCCGGGTCGATGGATCCCCAACCGATGCGGCGATCGGGTACGCCGGCCGAGGCGCCGTCAGCAGTGACCTTGATGCGATGCGCCACCGCCGCCGCGTCGAGGTCAGGGTGGGCGGCTCTGACCAGCGCGGCCGTGCCGGCGACGAACGCGACGGCGTACTCCGAACCGCTTCTGGAACGGGGCTTGATCCCGACCGGCGTCAGCACCCGCACGTCGATTCCCGGTGCCGTCACGTCGACGGAATCCGGTTGGTAGTCGCCCACCCGCTGCCCTTCCGGTCCGGTGCCGCCCACTCGGAGCAGACCACCGGGCAGCGTGATCGCTTCGGCGCCGACGCTGACGGCCGGTACGACCACGACAACGTCACGGGCCGTCGCGGCGCGGACGGCGGCCGCCACTGCGGTGTCGGACAGGTCGGCGAACTTACCGAGCGCGATGACCCGAGCCCCGGCGGTCACCGCGATCTCGACGGCGGTGGCAACCTGGGCCGGGTCCGCTCGCGGCAGGTCGCCGATCACTCGCAGGGGCAAAATCGTGGCCGCGGGCGCGATTCCGGGCGTACTGCCGGAACCGGCGACGATGCCGGCCATGGCGGTGCCGGAGCCGAGTCGATCGAGGTTGCCGGGTGCCGTGCCCGACGTGACGTCGGCGCCGAGGGCGACCCGTCCCCGCAGCTGCGGCGTGCGGGCGTCCACACCGGAGTCGACGACCGCGACCATCACGCCGTCGCCCTGCGTCCTGGCCCATGCCTGCGCGGTGGTGATCCGTTCTCCGGCCCAGTCGGAGCGGGGCCCGGGCGCCGGGAGCGGTGAGACGCAGCCTTGACCGGCACCGGAGCGTGGACAGGGTCCCGCCGATCCCGCTGGCAGGGCCCCCATCCGCACCCCGTCACCAGCCGCGTCCCACGGGAGGACGAGCAGCCACTCTGCCCGCAGTTGCCGGGTGTCCAACAATGCGAGCCCGTCCGGCTGCCGTCGCCCCGAGTTCAGCCGGTAGATCTCCTCCGCCCGGGCGGGTTCGCCGAGCAACCGCTCGGCGATCCGCGCGAGGCCGTCCGAGGCGGACTGATCGGCGACCGTCACCTGGTAGTACTTGACCTGGTCGTCGGCCGCTTTTGCCGGAGCCACTCCGAGCAGCAGGCCCAGGATGAGTACGAGAGCTGTGAGGCAGGCTGCGCGCGTGCGCCTGATCGCCACCGCGGACCCTTTCATGTCGTGACCGATCTGACCCGATTCACCGTTACCGACCAGCGGGCGCGAATCACCTCACCGATCAGCACCGGCACCGCCCGGTGCGCGGTCCGAGGCGCCAGGCTGCGGGCCGCGGCCAACTGCGCGCCACGCAGACCGCCGCAGACGACCACGACCGGGCCGGGGATCTGTTCGACGACGGTGGCGGCCGTGTCGAAGTCCGCTGCCAAGGTGGTGCCGTTGGGCGGGTCGTCGCCGAGCACGTCGCCGACCGCGACCACCGTCACGCCCGCCCTGCTCAACTGCTCGATCAGGTCGATCGCCTGCGGTCGGACCAGCGCCGCCCGGCCGGTGATCGTGAGGACGTCCGGCACGGCGGCCAAGTCCAGCATCAGTCGCCGGCCGGCACGGAGACCGAGCACGACCGGAAGTTGCGCTTCCGGCGGGGGGTCGTGTTCCACCCAGGCGTACGGCGTCACCTCCGCCTGTTGGTCCGCGCCGAGCAGGCGGACGTCGAGGCGGTGACCCGGCTCCCCGGTCATCGGCTCAAGGTCCGTGGTGAGCTGGATCGCCCCGGGCGGTGGCAGCTCCGGCGCCACCGGAGCGGGCACAACCGGGGGTACGGTACGGCGGGCACGGCGGAGCAGGCTGAACACGACCACCGCGACCACCACGCCGGTGGCCGGAAGCAGGTAGGTGAAGAGGCCGCCACGACCGGCAGCGGGGTTCGGCTGGTCCTGTTTCGGCACCGGCAACGCGCCGGTGCGTACCCCTGGGCCCTGGGCGTCCGGCGGAAGTTCCAAGATCCAACCAGGGCGCAGCGGCGTGAGCGCGTCGGTGAGCCGGCCGCCGTCGGGCTGGATCCGATCCCGGTTGAGGTCGAGGATCTCCGCGTAACGATTGCCGTCGGCAAGCGCCTGCATGGCGATCTGGTAGAGGTACTCACGCTGCCCGTCCCGGGGCTCACCCACCACCCAGTAGCGGGTAGGTGCCGGGCTGGCCGGGGCCGCGGAGGCGGGCGGCGACGGGTGGCTCTGCCCGAGCAACAGGGCAGCGCCGAGCACAACCAGGATCCGGACCAGCCTCATTCGTGGGGGTTCCTCAGATCAGACCGGCGCGCACCGCGTACGCGACCACGTGCGAGCGGTTACGGAGTTGGTATCGGTCCATGACGCCGTAAATGATCGTCTTCACCGTCCGCACGGAATACCGGATCTCCTCGGCGATCTCGGTGGTGTCCAGCCCGTCGGCCATCAGCCGTAGTACCTCGATCTCGCGGGTGGTCAGTCCGGACAGGGTCAGGCCGTTGGGTAGCAGCACCTCCCGCTGCAGCCGCCGGAAGTGCTCGAGCAGGCTGCCGATGAGGTGCGGCGGCATCATCCCCCCGCCGGACTCGGCGGCCTGGATGCTCTGCACGAGTCGTTCCTGATTCACCGAAGCTCGGGGAAGTATGGCCACCACCCCACACTCCACCGCCGTGATCAGCTGCGCTTCGTCGATGTCGGTGATGACGAGCACCACTGGTCGCGCCGCAGTCGCGGCCGTCAGGCGAAGTGCCCTGACTGTCGCGGCGGTGAAACGTTCTGCCGCCACAATGGTCACATCGAACGAGTCACGGTCCTTCGCTTCGACCACGGTGATGCCGGGATGCATGGCCAGGTAGCTGGACAGGCCCACTCCCACCAGCGGGTCGGTCGCCTGCACCAGTACGCGCGTCTCCGCCACGAAAGGCCCTTCCCAAGGGTAGAGGTGAGTCCTGTCTCCTTTGAGGACGCACACTCGCGTGCAAGGTCCACGTGCTGATCAGCACAGCCAGAGTGGAAAACCCGACAGCCTTCAACACCAGTTCACCGTCGAGAGGTATTTGTCGCGGCACATAAGCTAGTCGGGCGACCCACCGCATCATTCTCGTTGACATCGGTCGAAATGTCGAGTGCAATATACCGCATGCGGGCTTCGCGACCACCGGACTCGCTCATCGCTTGAGGCCGCGGCAACGCGTCGTCAACTCGGGCTCTCATGCACCTGCGCATCGCGCCGGCCGAGTCGTGCGTCGCAAGCTATTCGAGGTGTGGCGGGATCCGTCCGAGTCCACCGAGGCCAGCGCTGCGCGTCGGATCGTCGGCGAAGTACTGCGGGTCGTCCGGAGTCGGACGCCACAGTGGCAGCCACACCACGCCCGGTTCGACCAGGTCGAGACCGGTGAAGAAACGCTCGATCTGCGCCCTGGTGCGCAGCCCGAGAGGCGTGGCGGTGCTGCGCCGGTAGATGTCGTGGGCCACGTCGATCTCGTCCTGCTCGTGTGGTGCCTCGTCGGCCGTCGCATGGGACAAGAGCAGGTAACTGCCGGGCACCATCGCGGCGCGCAGCTGGCCCACCGCGTCGTAGGCGGTCTCGTCGTCGGAGACGAAATGCAGGACCGCACCCAGCACGAGGCCGATCGGCCGGTCGAAGTCGAGCAGCGCGGTGACCTGTGGATGCGAGAGGATCGACCGTGGATCGCGCAGGTCGGCGTTGACCGCGGTCGCCAACGGGTTGCTGTCGAGAAGCTCAAGGCTCTCCGTGACCGCCACCGGGTCGATGTCCACGTAGACGACGCGTGCCTCGGGCTCGACCTGCTGGACGATCTCGTGCATGTTGCCCTCGGTGGGGATGCCTGAGCCTACGTCGAGGAACTGCCGCACCCCCGATTCAGCGAGGTATCGTACGGCGCGCCGCAGAAAGGCCCGGTTCGTCCTGGCGAGCTGCGGCCCCAACGGCAGCACCTGGAGCATCGCCTGCGCGGCTTCGCGGTCGGCCGGGAAGTTGTGGGTGCCGCCGAGGAAGTAGTCGTAGATCCGGGCCGCGGTCGCCGGCTTGGTCTCGCCGTCGTCACTCACTCCAGCCATGCCGCCTCTTCTCGTGGATTCCGCACCTGATAGTCCCAGTCCAGTTCCCAGAGCTGGACGTGGAAGAAGCCCAGGACAGCCAGGAAGCCGCTACCGTCGGGCGACAGCTCCACCGCCTGGACGTCTCGGCCGCACTCGACCTCGGTGACGAGTTCGCCGGTCGGCAGGTGCCACAGGCGGATCTGGCGGCGGGATGCGACCAGCAGCAGGTCACCGTCGGCGGACAGCGCCATCGACACCACCGCCTCGTCGGCCACCTGAATCACGGTGTCGGGCCGTCCCGCCACGGACAACACGACCTCGCCAGCATTGGCGAAGTGGTGCCGGGTGGCGGCGACCACCCGGCCGTCGGCGCTGGCCACCAGGGGCCCCTCGGCGGTCGACTCGATCGCACCGTCGGGGTGACTGCGCCGCACCCGGACCAGCTCACCGGCGGGAAGAAGCGTCCGACGCACAGTGCTCAGGTCATGGGCGTCGAGGACCCACGTACGCCCGTCGTCCTTGACCCGGAGCGCGACGTCACCGGAGAGCATCACGCGCTCGTCCGGGTACGCCGACCACCCGCACACCCGCTGCCCGGTCACCCGGTTGCACAGGACACTGATGCCGTCACGGCGAACGAACTCGAAGGTGGGGTTGTCCACCTTCAGCACCGGATCACCGCTGTCGTCGCGCACCACCACGCCGACTTGCCGGGCCGTCTTGAGATCCCACAGGGCTTCCGTCTGATCGCGCTCCTCCGCCCGCACATGCCGGTCGTCGACGCAGGCGGTCACGTACTCCACCGACATCTCACGGCGGTCCTGGCTGTCCAACATCTCACCGGTCCGCAGGTCGAGTACGCGCACACCCTGGCGGAACGACTCGATGAAGGCGTAGCGCAGGTTCCGGGTGACCGCCCAATGGCCGGGCAGCGCCTCCTCGAAGCGGCGAGCGGGCCACACGCCCGTGAATGCCGTCCGCTCGCTGAACGCGCCGATACGGCGCCACAGCGCCCGCAGACGCGGGTGCCGACGGTAGGCGGGCATCCGGCGCACGACGTCAAGGTGACGCCGGGCTGCGGCCAGGCGCCCGGTCTCGAGAAGGTCGTCGGCCAGGTCGAGGTTCTCCTCGGCCACCAGCGCGTTCCCGACAAGGTGATCGGTGGGTTGCGGGCGGGCGTAGCTCCACGGCGCGACAGGCCCCGGCTCGGGAACGTGGACGACGGTGGTGGTGCGCACCGGAGCACCCTGGCCGAGCTCGACCAGCACGACGCGGCCGTGCGCATCCAGTACGACGTGCATCGGGTTGCGGGACTCGACCACCGTGGTGAACGCGCACCGCAACTGGTCGAGGCGCCACACCTGGACGAAGCGACCGAACGCGTTGGCTGCGGTTCGGCCGTCGTCGCTGACCGCGAGCCAGCTGAAGCCGTTGTTCCACAGTGCGGCGCTGCCGAGGTCGGTGATCTGGAAGGCGGTCAGGTCCAGCAGCCACATCCGGTCGTCCTGCGTGGCGGACAGGGCGAACCGCGCGGTGGCACTGATGGTGCAGTGCGGCCGCAGGCCGCCGACCGACCACAACAGCTCACCGGTGGCGGTGTCCAAGACCTGTAGCTGCCACGTCCACTCGTCGAAGACGACCACCCGTTGGTTCTCGGCGGTCACCGCCACCACCACGCCATGGCGCGACATGGACTGCGCGGCGGATTCGACGGCGGTCCGGCCGACGACGTGGACCGCGTCGCCCAGCAGGCGTACGGATCTGTCGTCTCCGACGGCGACGACCACGGTCCCGTCGGGACTCACCGCGACCGACCGGGCCACGACCGGTGGTACGTCGAACAGACGGTCACACCCGCCGCTGGTGGTGTCCCACACCCGGACCTGCCCGGCGTCGTCCGAGGACACGAGGACCCGGCCGTCGGCGCTGAGCGACACCGATTCGATGCCGCCTGCGTGGCCGGTGAGCTGCTGCACTATTCGCCCGGTTGCCAGCGACCACACCCGCAAGTCCCGATCACGGAACGTCACCGCAGCCAACCGCCCGTCGGCGCTGAGGGCGAACGGGTGCCGCTGGTCGAGGTACGTCGGGCTCGGCCCTACCGAGACAGGACGTTGCGGTACGGCGTCGGCTGCCGCGCGCGCAGCGGCGGTGTCCGGCCCGTCCGGCAGATCACGTAGCAGTCGAACAGCGACATCCTTGTCCCCGCGCTCGATGTGCACGAGGGCCAGCAGATGGTCGACGACCCGGTCGCCCTTCTGGCTCAGGCGCGCCGCTTCCAACTGCGTGATCAGTTCGCGGTCGGTCTGCTGCCCCGAGCGCCACCTGCGTAGGCCCCGGTTGTAGGTGGCATGCGGATGGTGCGGATCGACCCGCAGAGCCTCCTCCCACAACTGGTCGACCTGGTCGACGTGCCCGAGGTCCAGCAGGGACAACGCACGGTTGGACAGACCGTCGGCCAGCAGTGGCGCCTCCTCGGGGCGTTGCCGTGGGTACGGCGTGAACACCGTGTCGAAGTAGACCTCCAACAGTTCGTCGGCGATGACGTCGAACCCCGCCGGGCGTGCTGCGGCGTCCTCGGCGAAGCAGCGTCGCAGCAGGTCAGCCACGCTCGGCGGCAGCGCGGGGAGGACCGGATCCTCCGCACCCGTGTCGAGGAACTGCGTGAACGCACCGGCTGCCGCAGCCCCGAACAGGGTCGCCGGCCGGCCGGCGAACATCTCGAACACACTCACCGCCCACGACCACACGTCGGTCGCGTGGCCGAGGCGCTCGCCCCGGGCCTGCTCCGGCGAGCAGTACCCCGGGGTCATGCCGTTGGCCGTGGACAGCGACTCCTGCCCGCTCTGAGGTACCCGGACGTTGGCCAGCCCGAAGTCGGTGATCTTCGCGGCGCCGTCCTGGCCGAGCATGACGTTGGCGGGTTTGACGTCCTGGTGCACCAGCCCTCTGTGGTGCGCGTACCCAAGACCCCAGGCACACTGAATCGCCACGTCGAGGATGCGGCGAACCGCGGAACGGTGGCCATCACGGTAGAGCGAGCGGTCGCCGACGGCCTGGGCCAGGCTGCCGCCGTCGACCCATTCGGCGAAGACCCGGGGAACGTCGTCGATGCGGCGCACGTAGGCGCAGCTGACCACCTGCGGGTGGACGCCGAGATCGACCCAGGCCTGGGCCTCTGCCTCGAACCGCCGTACGTCGTCCGGGGAGGTGACCAGTTCCTGG
This sequence comes from Micromonospora sp. NPDC051196, assembly GCF_040682415.1. Taxonomy (NCBI): domain Bacteria; kingdom Bacillati; phylum Actinomycetota; class Actinomycetes; order Micromonosporales; family Micromonosporaceae; genus Micromonospora; species Micromonospora sp. NPDC051196. The sequence continues at coordinate 23,640 of NZ_JBFBAY010000018.1, read as the reverse complement.
CGTGGTGTCTTGACCGCCAACTCGATCCCCCACTGGCGGTGCCACACCCGGTAGACCAGACCCATGCCGCCGGTGTCGATGACCTCGCGGACCTCGTACGTCCCGAGCAGCACGTCCCCCGGGGACCACATCTAGTCGACCAGCGCCACGTACAGCGGGGTGCCGAGCAGCACGTCGAAGCCCTCAGTTGTGGGGCTGGGCCCGTGCAGCAGGCGTTTGGCGACGAACTCCAGGTTCTGGTGGGGACCCGGCATGACCTCGTTGGCCCGGTGCACCGCAGTCAGGGCGTCGCGTTCCTGCGCCTCGTCCTCCTGCGTGATCACCTCGGCCAGCGCGCTGATCTCCGGGTCGGTACGCAGCCCGGCCAGCAACGACGGTGTCAACGACCGGGGCATCCCGGACGCCGTCGCGGCGGGCGCGCCCAGCACGTGGTTACCCGACCCGCCGAGCCCGAGCACGGTGCGCTCGGTGGCACCGCCGAAGTAGACCAGGGTCGGCTCGGTGGGAAAAGGCCCCCAGCGCAGCGGCAACAATCCCCAGAAGAACTGACCGGGCTCGTCGACCGTCCCGAGGTCGCCGTGTTCCTCCAGGTAGCGCACCACCCGCTGCAGGCGCGCCGTACGCTCGCCACCCTCGGGTGTCTCCGAGGCTCGCTTGCCGGCCAGGACGGTCAGGTTCAGGCTCAGCTCGGTGGTGCGTTTACGGGTGAACGCCGGGTCCACCTGCGCGAGCAGCATGTCGACCTTACTGTCACTGACGTAGACGTAGTACCGGATCGACACAGGCGCCCCCCACACGCATCGCCACCACGACGATCCTATCGGTGAGCGTGGTCTCCCAGGGGGCGGCACGGGGCGTACGACTGTCCCGCATGGATCCGTTCGTCTGCCCCCATCGCCGCGAAATGATGGTGCGGTGGTGGTAGCGGTGCGACACACTCGCTGGCATGGTCACGTCCGTGAGCAATGTCGCCGAGCTGACCGCCACCGTGCGTACGGGTTCGCGGGTGAACTTCCTGTTCTTCTGGGGCCACCAGCCGCAGGCCGACGGCCGGATCGGCGCCGGATGCCTCAGTCAGTGGTGGCCGGCGCCGGTCACCCTCGACGGGTTACGCTTCGCCACCGCCGAGCACTACATGATGTGGCGCAAGGCGATCCTCTTCGACGACCACGCAAGGGCCGCCCAGATCCTGACCGTGCTGTCTCCGCAGGAGGCGAAGACCCTGGGCCGACGGGTTGCCGGCTTCGACCAGCAGGTATGGGAACGCCACCGATTCGATGTCGTGGTGGCCGGCAACATGGCCAAGTTCGACCAGCACTCGGCTCTGCGTAGCTATCTGCTCGGCACCGGCGAACGGGTGCTGGTGGAGGCCAGCCCACTCGACCAGGTCTGGGGCATCGGCCTCGCCGCCGACCATCCACACGCCAGCGACCCCGCCCGGTGGCGGGGGTTGAACCTGCTCGGTTTCGCACTCATGCAGGCCCGCGCGAGCCAGCGCGACGCTGCGGGGTCCGGCGCCTCTCCCTGAGCCGAAGGCGCCATGACCATCGGCACTGTGCCGGCCGGCAGCGCGTTCGATGTACTGACGGTGCCGGAGATTCCGGCACGCAGCGGGAAGTAGGACCACATGGGCTTGTGGGTCGGTGCCGCCGGAGCAGCGCTGTTCGTGCTGGTGTTCCTCATCGACGGCGGGAGCCGACCGGACTACGCGCCAGTACGCCACCCGGTCAGTGCGCTGGCGCTCGGCAGGCGAGGCTGGATCCAGACGGCCAACTTCCTGGTCTGTGGTTCCGCCATCACGGCGGGGGCCCTCGCAGTGGTCATCGAGGGCCCGAACGCCCTGCTCGGTGTGGTTCTGATCATCTTCGGGCTCGGCCTTGTCGCCTCCGGGGTGTTCCGAATGGACCCGATGCTCGGATACCCGCCGGGTGCTCCAACCGGGATACCCGAGCAGCACAGCATCGGGCACCGGCTGCACGACGTCGCCGGCGCCGTCGTCTTCCTGTCTCTGCCTCTCTCCGCGACCATCAGCGCGTTCACGCTGCCCGCGACGCCCTGGCGAGTCGCCTCGGGCTGTCTCGCGGTGGCCCTGTTCCTCGGCCTCGGCCAGTTCGGCAGAGCCTGGGAGCAGGTGTCACCGCGCATCGGCCTCATTCAGCGCGCCATGATCATTCCGGGATGGGGCTGGCTCGCCGCGCTCTTCACCGCGCTGGCGCTCGGGCTGAGCTAGGGCGCAGACCCGCACCTGAGCGCAGCGGTTGCCCACCCCGCATGCCTGCGGATTGCCCTTCTGCCCGGGTCAGCAGCCGATGCGCTTGGTGGAAAGAGCGATGTCGTCGATCCAGAGGTCGAACTCGCCCGGCGTGGTGCCGCCCTGGTAGAGCTGCCAGCCGATCTTCACGGTGTTCACCGTCGGCAGGATGAACGGCACGTCGTTGCCACCGTGGTCCATGGTGGAGGCAGTGAGCTCCGGGTTCGCCACCCCGTCGATCCACACCACGACGCGATTGTCTGCCGGGTCGAGTTTCCACTCGAAGCACTGCCAGGTGTCCTCGACGACCGGTGCGGACTCCCGCCAGTTGGTCCAGTCGCCGGTCGGCCCGCCATCGGCGCCCACGCCCCAGAAGATTCCGGGGACCGTGGGTGCGTACTGGCCGCCGATCGGCCGGACGATCTCCGTACTGCCGGTGCCGGTCGCCTCCACGAGCGTGAAGTGCGCCCAGTCGGGGCCGGTGGGGAAGGCGTCGACGCGCAGCCGCATCCGGCCGTAGAAGCGGTTGCCCGGTGCCGCGAAGTCGTCGACGCGCAGGAACGCGCGTCCGTTGTCGATGGTGTGGATGTGCAGCACCTGATTGCCCCGATGGGCACGCTCGACCGTGAGGGTGCCGTTGCGCGTGTCGATGCCCCAGTTCAGGGTGCTGGCACCGCCGCGCGGCAGGTGCTCGAAGTCCTCGCAGAAGAGCAGGTGTCGGGCGCAGGAGCCGCGATGTGCGGCGCTCGCGGTGTCGGCCGGGACGCTGCCGGACGTGACGCCAAGCATCAGAGCTGTCAATGCGGCAAGAAGATTACGCATGTTCTCCTCCATGACTTGGTTTCCCAGCACCGCAGCGTGCCGGAAGGACGGGCCGCCCAACGTCGGCCCACGTGACATTCGAGGCGCGATGGTGCTGGTAGCCGGGTCGGCCAGCGGGACGCGGTTTCCACCGCACCTCGCCGCCCAGCCGTGGAAGCGTTCCCATATATAGCAGACATTCGATTCCTACGGCTGCTCCAGCTTCGATGAATGGGAAGCTGCGCTCGCGTGGGCGCCGGCTACCCGCTGACTACCGCACCCAGGCTGCGCCCCGGTCGAGGACGACCCGGCCGGTGCCGTCCACGACCCGGAAGTCAGCCCCGTGGCGGCGCCGCCAGATCCGGACCGTCAGGGTGCCGCCGGGAAACACGGGTGCGGTGAAGCGCGCGTCGATGCCGCGCAGCCGGGCCGGGTCCGATCCGGCGATCGTGTGCAGCAGGGCACGCCCCGCGTAGCCGTACGTGCAGAGTCCGTGCAGCAAGGGCTGCGGCAGGCCGGCGCGTTCGGCGACCGTCGGGTCGCTGTGCAGTGGGTTGCGGTCGCCGCTGAGCCGGTAGAGCAGGGCCTGGTCGCTGGGCACCGCGTAGTGGATCTCATGGTCGGGCGGCCCGGTGGGGGCCGGCCGGGAAGGGGCGGATGCCCGGTCGGCGCCGAAGCCGCCAGCACCGATGACGAAGAAGCCTGCCGTGGCGGTGGCCAGTGGGCGGCCGTGCACGTCGCTCATCCGGGAGACGACGCGTACCAGGGCGCCGCTGCCCTGGTCGTGCACAGCGGTCACGGCGGCAGTGGTGCGGGCCGTGCCCGCGACGGGCAGTTCGCGGTGCAGTCGCAGGGACTGTTCGGCATGGCGGACGGTCGCCGGATCGCCGAGCGGGGGCGGATCGGCCGCGAGCAGGGTCGCGAAGGTCGGCAGTACCGCCGGTGGGTGACCGGCGGAGTTCTCGGTGGTGAAGCGCAGTTCGGCGGCGGGGTCGCACTGTCCGGCACCGACGCCGAGCGCGTACAGCAGCGAGTCCGTGCCGCTCCAGCGCCGTTCGGCAGTGCACCGCCAATGGCGCAGTGCGGCGAGGGAGGAGCCTTCTCCGAGCGCTTCGCAGTCGGCACTCAGGGTCATGGGGAACCTCGATTCTGCGTCTGGATCTACCAAACTGCTGGTCAGCGGGCCTGGGAATCCCTTGACGGTGTGCTCGGCAGCACAGTACCGTCCCACATTAAGCAACACGGACCACCATATGAGCCAGTCGAAGGACTGAGGTAGCCATGAAGATGCGCACGTTGCGGGTAGCGGCCGCGGCCCTGCTGATTACGGTCGCCGGGGCCGCATGCGCGGAGAACCAGACGGCAGACGGCTCCGGTGGCTCCGCCGCCGAACCGTCCGCCAACGTCACGTTCGGTGTGGGGGTCGACCCGGCCTACTCGCCGATCTACCTGGCCGACCAGGACAAGCTGTTCGCCGCGGCGGGGGTCAACGTGACGGTGACCCAGTTCCAGGAGGGCACCGGCGGCCTCGACGCGATCCTGGCCAAGCAGGGTCAGTTCACCGCCAGCACCGAATCCAGCCTACTCAACCGGGCCACCCGCGGCGACATCAAGGGCCTGGCCGTCTTCTCCCAGTCGCCCAGCTTCATCAAGCTCGTCGCCCGCGACGGAATCGCCGACGTGACCGGCATCAAGAAGTACGGCGTCGTGCCCGGCACCGTCAACGAGTACGCCACCAACAAGGTGCTCGCGGCCAAGAACATCAGCCGGGACTCCGTCGAGTTCGTCAACGCCTCCCCCGCCGAGATGCCGGCACTGCTGCAGCGCGGCGACGTCGACGGTTACATCATGTGGGAACCGTGGCCGTCGCGCGGTGTCGCCAACGGCGGCAAGATCCTGCTCACCAGCGGCGACATCGGCTACGTCTACAACCTCGTGATCGGCGTGGACGGCGCCTGGTACGAGGCGAACAAGGACGCCGCCAAGAAGGTCGTCGACACCATCGGCAAGGCGTGTGAGCAGCTCACCGCCGACCCCGCCAAGGCCGGCTCGGTCACCGAGAAGGCGATCAAGGTTCCGGCCGCCGAGGCGGAGAACCTGCTCAAGGGCGTGGAGTGCAAGGTCCGCGACTTCACCGACGAGGACCTGAAGCGCTACGCCGAGATCGCCCAGTTCCAGCAGGACAGCAAGATCGTGGAGAAGGCGGCCGACCCTGCGACGGTGATGATCAGGGGTCTGGTGTGACGTCCCACGGCACCCGTACCCCAGCCCCGACCGGCCGGTCGTCCTCGACCGGCCGGGGCGGGGCCCCCGTCTCCCTGCGCGACGTCGACATCCGCTTCGGCGATTTCGACGCGGTGCGCGGGGCGACGCTCGACATCGCGGCAGGCGAGTTCGTCTGCCTGCTCGGTCCCAGCGGTTGCGGCAAGTCGACGCTGCTCAACGCGGTCGCCGGGTTCGTCACACCGGCCGGCGGCGAGGTCACCTGCGGCAACGCCCCGGTCACCGGCCCGGACGTGTCGCGCGGTGTGGTGTTCCAGAGCGCGGAGGCACTGTTCCCCTGGTTGACCGTCCGGCAGAACGTCAGCTTCGGTCCCCGGATGCGGCGCATGCCGAAGGCGCAACGCGCCGCCGTGGAGGACCGCTACCTGGCGATGGTGGGGCTCAGCCACAGCGCGGACAAGTTCCCCAGCCAGCTCTCCGGCGGCATGCGGCAGCGGGCGCAGCTGGCCCGGGTGCTGGCCAACGAGCCCTCCGTCGTCCTGATGGACGAGCCGTTCGGGGCCCTGGACGCGCAGACCCGGCTGGTCATGCAGGTCGAGCTGGACCGCATCTGGCGCGACACCGGCGCCACCATCCTGTTCGTCACCCACGACATCGGCGAGGCGATCCTGCTCAGCGACCGCATCGTCACCATGACGGCGGGCCCGGCCGCCGCCATCAAGAACGTCTACCCGTGCGACCTGCCCCGACCGCGTGACCTCACCGACCCGGCCAGCGCCGCCCTGTTCCGGCAGCTGCGCGAGGACATCGGCGAGGAGGTGGCCCGGACCCTGCGGGCCCAGGGGCTCGACGACGGGCACGACGGCCGGCCGGCCGGCGATCAGAAAGGGGCGGGACGATGACCGTCGACGTACGCACCGACCCGGCGCCGGCCTCCGTCGCGCCGCGCCGCACGGCGCGGCGGCGTAGCGCCAAGCCCCGGCTGACCCGGATCGGGCTGTCGGTGCTCTCCGTGGCCCTCGGCATCCTCGTCTGGGACCTGGTCAGCCGCAACTACACCGCGTTCTTCCTGCCGTCGCCGATGCTGACCTGGCAGGGCGCCGTCGACCTGGTCCAGGACGGCACCCTCTGGGACTCGATCACCGCCTCGTCGACCCGTATCCTGACCGGCTGGGCGCTCGGTGTCGTGATCGGCGTGCCGGTGGGGCTGCTCATGGGATGCATTCCCTGGCTGCGGCTGATGCTCGACCCGTACATCCAGTTTTTCCGGTTCGTGCCGCCGATCGCCTTCGTCACCCTGGCGATCATCTGGCTCGGCCCGGGTGAGGCGTCCAAGGTCGCGTTGATCTTCTACACCACCGTCTTCATCGTCGCGCTCAACACCCTTGCCGGTGTGCTGGCCGTCGACGATCTGCGGTTGCGGGCCGCCCGTGCCCTGGGCGCCTCGCCGCTGCGCAGCCTCGTGTCGGTGGTGCTGCCGTCCACGGTGCCGCACGTCGTCACCGGCGCCCGGCTCGCCATGGGCAACTCGTTCCTGACGATCGTCTCCGCGGAGATCGTCGCGGCGCAGAGCGGGCTGGGCTCGCTGATCTGGACCGCTCGCAACTACGCCAAGACCGAGTGGGTCTTCGTCGGCATCCTCGCCCTCGGACTGCTCGGCTACCTCTTCGACTGGATCTTGCGCACCGTCACGCGGACCACCCTGCGCCGCTACGGCGTCACCTTCTGACGCCGCCACCGCACACCGCCTGACGGTCGGTCTCCCCTCTCCACGAAAGGCACTTCCGCATGCTCTGCATCGGCGTCGACATCGGCGGCACGTTCACCGACGTGATCGTCTACGAGCCGGCCACCGCACGGCTCGCCGAGGCGAAGACGCTGTCGACGCCGCACGATCCTGCGGCGGCGATCTTCGAAGGGCTGGCCAAGCTCGGCGTCTCCCTGGACGCGGTGGACCGCTTCGTGCACGGCACCACGCGGGTGACCAACGCCCTGCTGGAGGGCTCCGGCGACCCGGTCAGCGTGGTCACCACCGACGGCTTCCGCGACGTGCTGGAGATGGGCCTCGGGCACCGGCCGCAGCTCTACAGCGTCAAGGAGGCGGCGCGCCCGTCGTTGGTGCCCCGCTCCCTGCGGCACACACTGCGGGAGCGGGTCGCCGCCGACGGCTCGGTCATCGAAGCGCTCGACACCGGCCACCTGGACGAGGTTCTGGACCGGGTCGCCGCCGCCGGTCCGGGCACCGTCGCGGTCTGCCTGCTGCACTCGTACCGCAACCCGTCCCACGAGCGGGCCGCGGCGCAGCGGCTCGCCGAGCGCTACCCGAACCTGGTCTGCACGGTCTCCTCGGACGTGGTGCCGGAGCAGGGCGAGTACGAGCGGTTCGCCACCACGGTGCTCAACGCCAGCGTCCGGGGCACCGTCGCCGACTACCTGCGCGGGCTCGGCACCGCGCTGGCCGGTGCCGGCTACCTGCATCCGCTGTCGATCATGACCAGCAGCGGGGGCGTCGTCTCCACCGACGAGGCCAGCCGCCTGCCCATCAACCTGGCGCTCTCCGGCCCGGCCGGCGGTGTCGCCGCTGCCGTCTACGTCGCCGGTCTGGCCGGCTACTCGAACGTGATCACCTGTGACATCGGCGGCACCAGCACCGACGTCTGCCTGATCAAGGACGGCGCGCCGCTGATGACCAGCGACGGGACGATCGCCGGTTACCCGAACCGCACGTTCCAGGTGGAGATCAACACGATCGGGGCCGGCGGTGGTTCCATCGCCTGGCGTGACCTCGGCGGTGAGCTGCGGATCGGGCCCCGCAGCGCCGGCTCCACGCCCGGCCCGGCCTGCTACGGCCGCGGCGGCACCGAACCGACCACCACCGACGCCCATCTGCTGGTCGGGCACCTCGACCCGCAGGAGAGCCTGGGCGGCGAGGTACGGCTGGACCCGGCACCCGCGCAGGCGGCCACGGCGGTGCTCGCCGAGCAGCTCGGGCTGGACGCGATGGAGTTGGCGCACGGCATCCTGCGGCTGGCCACCATCAAGATGACCAGCGCGATCAAGGAAATCTCCGTGGCCCGGGGCCACGATCCCCGCGACTTCGTGCTGATGCCCTTCGGCGGCGCCGGTCCGATGCACGCCACGGCGCTCGCCGACGAGCTGGGCATCAGCCGGGTGCTGGTGCCGCCGGTGCCGGGCAACTTCTCCGCGCTGGGGTTCGTCACGGCCCGCGCCCGGCACGACTACGTGCGTACCGTCCTGGCCGCCGCCGACGAGTCCGGCCTGGCCGCGGCGCGAGCGGTCGTCGCCGAGTTGGAGGACGCCGCCCGGGCGCAGCTCAAGGCGGAGGACGGGGTCGAGGCGGACCAGGTCTCGTTCGCGCTGACGGTGGGTATGCGCTTCCGCGGGCAGAGCCACCACCTGGCCGTCGCGGTGGACGGCCTGCCCGCCACGGCCGAGGACCTGGTCGCAGCCTTCCACGCCGCGTACGCCGAGCGGTACGCCTACGTGCGCACCGACCACCCGGCCGAGATCGTGAACTGCCGGCTGACCGCCTTCGGGCCCAGCCCCGTGGTGCGCTTCGCCGCCCCCTCCGGCGGCCAGGCCCAGCCGGCCCGGACCCGGCTGTACGGGCCGGACGGCTGGGTGGACGCCGCCGTGTGGCGGCGCAGCGAGCTGGGGCCGGGCATCCGGGTGACCGGCCCGGCCGTGGTACGGGAGAACGGCAGCACCACCGTCGTCGGGGCCGGCTGGAGCGGCGCGGCCGACGAGCACGGCAACCTGCTGCTCACCCGGGACTGACCATGGCGCCACTCGCCCTTGACGCCGTGCTGCTCGACGCGGCGGCGCGGCACCCGGACCGGCCGTTGTACGCCTTCGCGGAGCTGGACCGCCCGGTCACGTACGCCGAGTTCGCCGAACTGGCGGGCCGGGGCGCCGCCGTGCTGGCCGCCCACGGCATCGGTCGCGGTGACCGGATCGCGGTGTGGTCGGAGAACAGCCTCGCCTGGCTGACGCTGCTCGCCGCGGCGGCCTGGCGCGGTGCGGCACTGGTCACCCTGCACCCCGGTCTGACCGGGGCGGAACTCGCCGAGGCGGTGGCCCGCGCCCGTCCGCGTCGGCTGTTCGTGGCCGGCCGGATCCGCGACCGGGACGCGGTCGCGGAGGCGGTCGCCGCACTGGCCGATGCGTCGTATGCGCCGGACGGCATCCACCCGCTCGGTGACGACGGCGGCCGGGAGGCGCTGGCGGCGTTGCCCGGCTGGGCCGATCCGACGCCGGAACCGGTCGGTGACGCCGACGCGGTGCTGAACATCCAGTTCACCTCGGGCTCCACCGGCCCGGCGAAGATGGTGACGCTGAGCGCCCGCAACCTGGTACGCAACGCGCAGTGGACGGCCCAGGCGGCCGGGCTGCATCCGGGCGACGTCCTCGCCTCGCCGCTGCCGTTGGCGCACGCCGCCGGGCTGAGCAGCGGCGCGGTGCTCGCGCTGGTCACCGGGGCGCTGTGGGTGTCGACCCGTCGGTTCCGTTCCGAGACGGTGCTGGACCTGATCGAGCGGCACCGCTGCACCGTGCTGCAGGCCGTCCCGACGATGGCCACGATGATCGCCGATCGGGTGCAGGCCGAGCCGGACCGGTGGGACATCTCCTCGCTGCGGGTCGGCTTCCTCGGCGGCGCGCCGTGCCCGCCCGCACTACGTGAGCGGACCGTACGCGTGCTGGGCCTGGACCGGGCGGCCGTCGTCTACGGCCAGACCGAGGCAGGTCCCACGATCAGCGTCGACCCGGGCGACGGCAGCTGTGCTCCGGTCGGCCTGACCGTCGGCCGGATCGTGCCCGACCTCGACGCGGCCGTGGTGCACCCCGGCACCCGGCAGCCCGTGCCGTCGGGTGAGGCCGGGGAACTGCTGGTACGCGGCGAGTCGGTCACCTCCGGCTACCTGGACGACCCCGCCGCCACCTCCGCCGCCCTGACCGCCGACGGTTGGCTGCGCACCGGCGACCTCGGCGCGCTCAGCGTCGACCGGGTGTTCACCCTCACCGGCCGGGTCAAGGAACTCATCATCCGCGGCGGCGAGAACGTCAGCCCGGCCGAGGTGGAGGCCGTGCTCTGCGAACACGACGCCGTCGGTCAGGCCTGTGTGCTCGGTGTGCCGTCGGCGCGCTGGGGTGAGGAGGTCGGTGCGCTGCTGGTCGCCGCACCCGGCGCACGGCTCGACATCGACGTCGTGCTCGCCGCCGTCGCCGGGCGACTGGCCCGGCACAAGCTGCCCACCCGGGTACGCGCGGTCGCCGAGCTGCCGCTGCTGCCGTCCGGCAAGGTCGACCGACGCGCCGCGCTGACGCTGTTCGAGGGGGAGAACTGATGCAGCTGGGGTCGTGTTTTCTCGATTCGCTGACCGTCACCAGCTTCTTCGGCAACGCCGAGATGCGCGGGGTGTTCAACGACCGGCAGCTCATGCAGTCCTGGCTGGACGTGGAGGCCGCGCTGGCCCGTGGGCAGGCGTCGCTCGGGATCATCCCGCAGGCCGCCGCCGATGCCATCTCGGCGACGGCCCGGCTGGAGAAGCTGGACACCGCAGCCCTGGCCTCCGATGCCGAGGACACCGTGCACCCGCTGGTGCCGCTGGTGCGTGCCCTGACCGCGGCCTGTCCGGGTGACGCGGGACGTTACGTGCACCTGGGCGCCACCACGCAGGACGTGATGGACACCGGCTTCGTGCTGCGGGCGCGGGCCGGCCTGGACATCGTCGGCCGTCAGCTCGACGAGTTGGTGCGGCTGTTGCGGCGGTTGGCGCTGCGCCACCGCAGCACCCCGATGCCGGCGCGTACGCACGGCCAGCAGGCGTTGCCGACGACGTTCGGGCTGCGTCTGGCGGTGTGGCAGAGCGAGTTGCAGCGCCACCGTGCCCGGCTGCGGGAGATGCGCGCCCGGCTGTTGGTGACGAGCATGGGCGGGGCGGCGGGCACCATGGCCGGGTACGGGCCGCAGGCGTTCGCGCTGGAGCGGGCCGTCGCCGAGGAGCTGGGTCTGGGGGTGGCGGACACCCCCTGGCATGCCACCTCCGACCGGTTCGCCGAGTGTCTGATGGTGCTGGGCCTGGTGGCGTCCAGTGGCGAGAAGCTGGCTCGCGAGGTCTACTTCCTGGGTCGTACCGAGGTCGGCGAGGCGTACGAGCCGCAGCGGGCGACCCAGGTGGGCAGCAGCACCATGCCGCACAAACGCAACCCGATCCGCTGCGAGGCGGTGATCGCGGCGGCCAGCACCCTGCGGGCGCAGGTGCCGTTGGCGCTGCAGACGATGGTCGCGCAGGACGACCGGGACATGGGCGTCGGCATGACGCTGTGGAAACTGCTGCCGGAGTGTTTCATCCTCATCGGCGGTGTCCTGGAACGCCTGGTGGAGGTCTTCGGTGACCTGGGCGTGAATCCGGACCGGATGCGCGCCAACCTCGACCTCACCGGTGGGCTGGTGCTGTCGGAGGCGGTGATGTTGCGGCTGGCCGGCCCGTTGGGCCGTGAGCAGGCGCACCACCTGGTGATGCGGGTGGTACGCGACAGCCTGGAACAGGGTCGCCCGTTCGCCGAGGTGCTGCGCGGCGACCCGGAGGTCGCCGCCGCCCTGTCCGGCGGGGACATCGCCGAACTGCTCGATCCCCTGTCGTACGTCGGTCACGCCGCCGCCCTGGTGGACCGCGCCCTGCTCACCTCGGAGTCGCCCTGATGAACGAACCGTCCGTGTTGCTGGAGCGGGCCGGCCGGCTGGCCCGGATCACGCTGAACCGCCCGCACCGGCGCAACAGCTTCGACCTGGCGATGCTGGCCCGGTTCGAGGACGTGCTGCACGAGGTGGGCCGCGACGCCGAGGTGGAGGTGCTGGTGCTCACCGGTGCCGGGTCGGCGTTCTGCGCCGGCACCGACCTGGACGAGCTGGCCACCCTGGACGCGGCCACCACCATGCACGTGCAGCGCCGCACGGCCGAGTTGGTGGAGCGCTGGTACCGGATGGAGCAGACCACGGTGACCGCGTTCAACGGTCCGGCGATCGGCTCCGGGGCGGTGCTCGGGCTCGCCGCCGACCTGCGGGTGGCCGCCGACAGTTGCTTCTTCACCTTCCCCGAGGTCACCTTCGGCATCCCGTTGACCTGGAGCGGCATGGCGATCCTGGCCGATCTGGTCGGCGCGGACCGGGCGAAGCGCTGGCTGCTGCTGGGCGATCGGATCGACCCGGCCGAGATGCTGCGGCACGACCTGGTCACGGCGGCGGTGCCGGCGGACGAACTGGGCGCGGCCTGTGACGCGGTGGTCGAGCGGCTGCTGGCCGTCTCGCCGGTGGGTCGGTCGATGACGAAACGTGCGGCGCGGCTGGCCGGGCCGAGGTTCGAGGCGGCTGCCAACGACTCCTACCTGGGGGCGCTCAGCGTCGCGTTGCGGCCGGCGGGCGCGTACCCGAAGGGCAAGAAATCATGAAGGTGTACCAGTTGCTGGCGGACGCCCTGGTCGCCCACGGCGTCGACACGGTGTTCGGTCTGCTCGGCGATGCCAACATGTTCCTCGTCAGCGACCTGGTGGCCCGGCACGGCGTGCGGTTCGTGGCGGCCCGCAACGAGAACGCCGCCGTGATGATGGCCGACGGGTACGCCCGCGCGACCGGTCGGTGCCCGGTGGCCACGGTGACGCAGGGCCCGGGACTGGCCGTGGCGGGTGCCGCGCTGACCATCGCCCGCCAGGCGCGTACGCCGCTGGTGCTGGTGGCGGGTGACACCCCGCCCGGCGACCCGGGGCACGTGCAGAGCTTCCCGCAGCAGCCGTTCGTGCTGGCCACGGCGGGTCAGATGGTGCCGGTGGTGGCCGCGGCGAACGTGGCCCGTGACGTCGCCACGGCGTTCCGGCTGGCCCGCTCGGCCGGTGGGCCGGTGGTGTTGAACGTGCCGATCGACCTGCAGGACCAGGACGTCCCGGACGACCTGCCGGCGCCGGTCGCCGTGGCGGCCACGCGCCGACCGGGGCCGCCGGCGGCGCACCCGGACGACGTGGCGATGCTCGCCGCGCTGCTCCAGAAGGCCGAACGGCCGGTGGTGCTCGCCGGCCGGGGCGCGGAGGCGGCCGCGGCGGCGGTACGGGAGTTGGCGGATCGCAGCGGGGCGGTGCTGGCCACCACGCTGATGGCCGGAGGTCTCTTCGCCGACCATCCGTACGGTCTGGGGGTGGCGGGTGGTCTGGCCCGACCGCTGACCCGGCGGGTGTTGGGCGAGGCGGATCTGGTGCTGACGTTCGGTGCCGGGCTCAACCGGTGGACCGCGGACCACGGCCGGCTGTTCGGCCAGGCCACGGTGGTGTGCGTCGACATCGACCCGGCGGCGTTGGGCGACCGCTGGCCGGTGGACGTGCCGGTGGTGGGTGACGCGGAGATGGTCGCTTCGGCGGTGTCGGCGGCGCTACCGGTGATCTCACGGCCGCAGTGGCGGTCGGCGGAGTTGGCGCGGGAGGTGGCGGCGGCCGACGCGTTCGCCGGGCTGGAACCGTTGCAGGCGGTGGACCGGATCGACCCGAGGGCGTTCATCCGGGTGTGCGCCCGCCGGTTGCCGCAGCGTCGCACCACGGTGGTGGGGGTGGGGCACTTCGGCGGCTGGCCGAACCTGCTGCTGGATTCACCGGCGACGGACCGGGCGCTGATCGCGCCGTGGGAGTTCGGCAGCATCGGCGTGGGGCTGCCGTTCGCGGTGGGTGCCGCGGTGGGCCGCCCGGACCGGCCGGTGGTGGCGTTCGAGGGCGACGGCAGCCTGCTCACCGGGCTCGGTGAGCTGGACACCCTGGCACGTACGGGCGCGGCCGTGCTGTTGATCGTCCTGGACGACGCGGCGTACGGGGCGGAGGTGCGCAAGCTGCGTCCGCGTGGGGTGGATCCGTCGCTGGCCCGCTTCCCCGAACGTGACCTGGCCGCGGTGGCCAGGGCGCTGGGTGTGCCGGCCTGGACGGTCACGGACGAGGCCAGTGCCGACGCCGCGTTCGACGCGGTGCTGCCGGTCACCGGCCCCGCCCTGCTGCATGTCCGGGTGCACCCGGACGCCGTGCAGGAACACTTCTGAGCCGGTCAGTCCCCCCAGACCGCACCCACGCCATGACCCAGCTGACGCGACAGCTCGTTCGCCGTACGTACGGCGGCGGCGGCCAGTTCGGCGACGCGGGTCTCGTCGAGGCGGAAGATCGGCCCGGAGACGCTGATCGCGGCGGTGACCTGGCCGAGCCGGTCACGTACCGGCGCGGCGACGACCCGCAGGCCCTCTTCGCTCTCCTCGTCGTTGAGCGCCCATCCCTGCTCGCGGACCTGATGCATCCGCTTGGCGAAGGTGTCCAGGTCGGTGATCGTGTTCGGGGTCAGCGGCGTGAACTGGGTGTCGGCGAACATGGCGCGGATCTGCTCGTCGTCGAGGTCGAGCAGCAGGGCCTTGCCGGCCGCGCTGCACCACAGCGGGATACGCCGACCGAGGCGGGAGACGAGCTGCACGTTGCGGGTGCCGCGCTCGATGTAGATCGACAGAGCGTCCAGCTCGTCGCGGATGGACAGGTTGACCGACTCGCCCTCGTCCTGGGCGAGCTGGTGCAGCAGCGGCCGGGCCAGGGCGTGCATGTCGAGCCCTTCGAGGAAGCAGGCGCCCAGCTCGAAGACGGTGACGCCGAGCCGGTAGGCGCCGGTCTCCTCGTTGCGTTGCAGGAAGCCGGTGTCGGCGAGCGCCCGGAACAACCGGCTGGCGGTCGACTTGTGCAGTCCCAGCTCGCGACTGACGTCGCTGACCTTGCGTTCGACGCCGCCACTACGGAAGGCCAGCAGCACGCTGAGTGCGCGGTCGAGCGCCTGGGTGCCCGACTCCCGGGCAGCCGGTCCCTCCGCAGCTGGGGACGGTCCTGCGACCTGCGACATCTTGCTTCCCACCTTCTCGGTTGCTAGTGTTTCACAATATAAACCACGGACCACATTATGGTCCATGCACGGGACCACATGGTCCGTGTGAGGTCAAAGCCAAACCACTCGTCATCACGAGTCGGAACCCATGAGGCGTCGCATGACCAAGACGTTGAACCCGATCGACCTCGAGATCGTGACCGAAGGTCTCATCTCGATCGTGCGCGAGATGCGCCAGACGATCTTCCGCACCGCGCACTCCCCCGTCATCGCCGACGCACAGGACTTCTCCTGCGCGTTGTTCGACCCCAAGGGTCAGATGGTGGCCCAGGGCCGGGACATGCCTGGG
The DNA here is from genome assembly GCF_040682415.1 of Micromonospora sp. NPDC051196. Taxonomy (NCBI): domain Bacteria; kingdom Bacillati; phylum Actinomycetota; class Actinomycetes; order Micromonosporales; family Micromonosporaceae; genus Micromonospora; species Micromonospora sp. NPDC051196. Next base: position 8,112 of record NZ_JBFBAY010000018.1, on the reverse strand, counting down.
CACGTCATCGCCATGCCGGCTTCCGTCGCCGAGATCTTCGCCGACTTCGCCGAGGAGATGCGCCCCGGCGACCTGTACATCGTCAACGATCCGTACCGGGGCGGCAGTCACCTCAACGACGTCACACTGATCACTCCGGTCTTCGTCGACGGCGAGTTGTTCCTCTTCCCCTGCGTACGCATGCACTGGGCCGACATCGGCGGGATGACTCCCGGCAGCGTCTCCGGGCAGGCCACCGAGATCCTTCAGGAAGGGTTGCGCATCCCGCCGATCAAGCTGATCGAGCAGGGCCGCCCCAACGCCGCCGCGTACGCCATCCTCTTCGCCAATGTGCGGATGGCCGACGAGCGCCGCGGCGACCTGGAGAGCTGCATCGCCGCCTGCTTCACCGCCGAGCGGCGACTGCGTGAACTCGTCGGCCGCTACGGCGCGCAACTGCTGCTCGACAGCGTGGCCGCCAACATGGACCGCACCGAGCAGCGGCTGCGCGACCGCATCCGGGAACTGCCCGACGGTGTCTACCGCTACGAGGACTACCTCGACCTCTACACCGACGGGCGGTACGACCCCGCGCTGGTGCGCTGCGTGCTCACCATCGACGGCGACGAGATCGACGCCGACTTCCGGGGCTCGTCCACGCAGGTCGCCGCCGTGGTCAACTCCTCGCGGGCGATGACCGTCGCCGGCGTCTTCATCGCCGTCAAGAGCGCGCTCGACCCCGGCGGTCTGGTCAACCACGGCGCCTTCCGGCCGCTGCGGGTGCACACCGAGCCGGGCACCGTCGTGCACGTCGCCTACCCCGCGCCCGCCAACGCGCACAGCGAGGTACGCAAGCGGGTCATCTCCGCGGTCATGGCCACGCTGAGTCAGGTCGCACCCGACCTCATCGCAGCCGACCAATTCGGAACCACCTTCCAGAACCTCATCGGCGGCGTGGACCAACGCACCGGCCGGTCCTACCTGTACTACGACTACCCCGCAGGTGGCAACGGCGGCTTCCTCGAATCCGACGGTCCGAGCGCGATGAACCCCGTCGACCTCGGCGACATCTCCACCATCCAGTCCGTCGAACGGCTGGAGACGGAGATCCCGATCGTCGTCGACGCCTCCGAGTTGCGGCTCGGCTCGTGCGGCGACGGGGCACGCCGGGGCGGGCTGGGCAGCCGACGCGAAACCCGGCTGCTCGCCAGCACCGGGGCGTACTCCGTGCAGACCGACCGCACCACCGTGCCGCCGTACGGTCTGCACCGTGGTGGCCCCGGCGCACCCACCGTCACGTTCGTGCGCCGCGCCGACGGCGAACGGGTCGACTTCGACACCCCCGGCAAGGTCGCCGGCTTCGCCATGCGCAGCGGCGACGTGCTCGTCATGGAGTCCGCCGGCGGCGGCGGTTGGGGCGACCCGCTCGACCGTGAATTCGCCGCCGTCGCCGACGACGTGACGCAGGGGTACCTCGACGCCGACGACGCGCAGCACCGCTACGGCCTGCGATTCGACGACGACGGCCGGGTCGATCCCGCCGCGACCGCGGCGGCCCGACAGGAACTGCGCAGCCGACGCACCTGGCTGCGGGTCAGCACCACCGACCGGCAGCCGTACACCGGGGAGCGCGGCCGGCGACGGCTCGCCTACGTGGGCCCGGCCGCCGGCCTGGCCGAGGGTGCCCTCGTGGAGATCCACGGCCCGCACCCCGCGCCCCTGCGGGCCTGGGTCCGGCACGATCCCGACCTGACCGACGACCAACTGGCCCTCGACGACGACGGGCTGCAGATCCTCGGCGCCGAACCCGACGAGCGCACGTTCGTGCGGGTGCTGGCCGACCGGGGCACGACCGGGGAGGGACCGGCATGAGCAGAGTCTTCCGCGTGCCCGTGGCACCCGCCCGCTCGGGTGGTGCCCGCCGCTTCGACACCACCGAACGACCTTCGGCGGAGCCGGCGCCCGCCCGCGCCGGCATCGTCGCCGGGGTGCTGAGCCCGCACCCGCCGCACCTGATCTACGCGGAGAACCCGCCGCAGAACGAGCCGCGGTCCACCGGCGGCTGGGAGGTGCTGCGCTGGGCGTACGAGCGGCTGCGCAAGCGCATCCGCGAGGTGCACCGCCCCGACGTGCTGATCGTGCACGCACCGCACTGGATCACGATGGTCGGCCACCACGTCAACTGCGTACCCAACCCGCGCGGTGTCTCCGTCGAGCCGATCTTCCCGCACCTGTTCCGGTACTCCTACGACTTCCGTACCGATGTGGAGCTGGGCGAGGCCATCGCCGACGAGGCCACCGACCTGGGCCTGGTCACCCGCAAGCTGCACGACCCCCGGGTGCGGGTGGACTACGCCACCATCGGCGCGTTGCACCTGGTCAACCCGGCCTGGGACATCCCGGTGGTGTCGCTGTCGGCCAACAACAACCCGTACTTCTACTCCGAGGCGTCGCTGGAGGAGATGGAGGTGCTGGGCGAGGCGACCCGCCGGGCCGTCGAACGCACCGGCCGCCGGGCCGTGCTGCTGGCCTCCAACTCCCTGTCCCACCTGCACTGGCACGAGGAGCCGGAGCTGCCGGAGGACATGGAACGCGAGCACCCGTACAACAACCACCAGTACCGCTGGGACATGAAGCTGCTGGAGGCGATCCGTCGGGGGCCGACCGCGCCGCTGCGCGAGCTGATCACCGAGCACATCGAGGCGACCGCGTCGGAGACCAAGGCGGGCAGCCTGACCTGGATGTTGGCCGCGATGGGCTGGCCGCAGGTGCCCGGCGACGTCATGGGCTACGGAACGATCATCGGCACCGGCAACGCGGTCGTCGAGTGGACGCCCGAAGGAGGACACCGTGGCTGACACCGGCATCGTCGCCGGGGCGCTGCTGCCCGGCATGCCGCACCTGCTGGCCGAGAAGCCCGCGCAGTGCTGGGCCGACCTGGCCGCCGCCGCCCGTGAGGTGGGCGATCGGCTGCGTCGCCTCAAGCCCGACGTGGTGCTGCTGCTGTCCACCCAGTGGTTCACCGTGCTGGGCCACCAGTTCCAGTGCGACCCGAACCCGCGCGGCGAGCACGTCGACGAGAACTGGTACGCCTACGACTACGGCGAACTCCGCTACGACCTGCGCTTCGACGTGCCGTTCACCGAGCGGTGGACCGATCACGTGAGCAAGGCCGGCATGCAGGCGCGGCGTACCCGCTACGACGGCTTCCCGATCGACACCGGCACCATCGTCACCTCGGCGCTGCTCGACCCGGACCGCGAGCTGCGCTGGGCGCAGGTGTCCTGCAACCTCTACGCCGACGCGGAGACCCTCGCCGACGTCGGTGCGGCCGGTGCCGCCGCAGCCCGCGAGGCGGGCGTACGTGCCGCCGTCGTCGTGGTCACCGGCATGTCGTCCGGCCTGATCCAGCAGTGGATCGAGCCGCACGACGATCACGTCAGCGACCCCGGGCACGACCGCTGGAACCGGCGGGTGCTGGACCTGCTGACCGCCGGCAAGGTCGACGAGGTGCTGAGGATCCGCGAGGACTTCGCCCGACAGGCGCAGGCCGACAGCCAGTTCCGCGCACTGGCGTTCGCCGCCGGCGCCGGAGCGACCGCCGGTCCGGCGCAGCTGCACGCATACGGACCGCTCTGGGGCACCGGCGGCGCCGTCCTGTCCTGGAACCTGCCCTGAACATCGGAAAAGGAGAACCCATGCGGAACATGGCTGCCGGCTTCGTCGAGGCCGAGGGCTACACCGCCATCTTCGACGCGGTCGACGCGATGGTGAAGGCCACCGAGGTCGAGGTGACCCGTGTCGTGCGCCTCGGCGGCGGCATCGTCGCCGTCGCCCTGCGCGGCGACCTGGCCACCGTCGAGGAGGCCGTCGACATCGGCGAGGAGACCGCCAAGGCCAAGAGCCGGAAGGTGCGCTCCATCGTCTTCGCCAGCCCCTGTGACGCGGTGTCGGCGCTCGCCGTCGACCCCCGCCTCGTCGGCAACTGACCCGGTAAGGAGAACAACACATGCCTTCTGACATCGCCATCGGCATCGTCGAGACCCGGGGCGTGGTGGCCCTGTCCGCCGGGATCGAAGCCATGATCAAGACTGCGGACGTGCGCTGCATCGCCGTGGAGCGGGTGACCAGTGGTTACCTCGCCGCCGCCGTGCAGGGCACCCTCGCCGCCGTCCGGCAGGCCGTGGCCTCCGGCGAGGCCGCCATCCGGCAGCACGGCGAGCTGCGCAGCTCGCAGGTGTACCCCAAGCCGCACCCCACCACGGCGGCGCTGCTGGAGGACCCGGAGGCCGCCCGCATCCGCGAGGTCATGGCCAGCCTGCGGGGAGACGGCTGATGATTCTCGGTGAGGTCGTCGCCAAGGTCTGGCCGGACAAGATCCTGCCGACGTTGCAGGGCCGCCGGCTGGTGCTGGTCCGGCCCCGCAGCGAGGGGCCCGACCTGGTCGCGATCGACCCGCTCAACGTCGGCGTCGGCACCGTCGTGCTGATCGCCACCGACGAGGCGGCTGCCGCGGCCACGGGCGAGCCGACGGCCGACGCGGCCGTCGTGGCGCTCGTCGCTGACTCCACCACCGAACGATAGGGAACCAGGCCCATGACATCCGGGCGTACCACCCGTTGGCCGAGCGGCCTGATCGACGGGCGCCGCAGCGGCGACCTGCTGCTACCGAACTACGTCGGCGGTGAGTTCGTCACCGGCGGCACCTCGTTCGCGAAGGTGTCGCCGGTGACCGGCGAGACGCTGCTGCACGTCGCCGAGGCCGACCAGGCCACCGTGGACGCCGCGGTGACCGCCGCACGGGCCGCGCTGCGCGGCCCGTGGGGTGCCATGGGCGAGGGCGAACGGGCCGCGGTGCTGCGCCGGGTCGCCGACGAGTTGGAACGCCGTTTCGACGACCTCGTCGCCGCCGAGGTCGCCGACACCGGCAAGTCGGTGGCCCAGGCCCGCACCCTGGACATCCCGCGCGGTGCGGCGAACTTCCGGACGTTCGCCGACATCATCACGGCCACCCCGACGGAGTCGTTCACCACCGTCACCGCGAGCGGTGGGCGGGCGCTGAACTACGCGGTCCGCAAGCCGGTCGGCGTGGTGGCGATCATCGTGCCGTGGAACCTGCCGCTGCTGCTGCTGACCTGGAAGGTGGCACCGGCCCTGGCGTGCGGTAACGCGGTGGTCGTCAAGCCCAGCGAGGAGACGCCGTCGTCGGCGACCGTGCTGGCCGAGGTGATGGCCGCAGCCGGCGTACCCGACGGGGTGTTCAACCTGGTGCACGGCTTCGGCCCCGGCTCGGCCGGTGAGGCGCTCACCCGGCATCCGGGGGTGGACGCGATCACCTTCACCGGCGAGTCCGCCACCGGCTCGGCCATCATGCGCGCCGCCGCCGACGGGGTGAAAGCGGTGTCGTTCGAGCTGGGCGGCAAGAACGCCGGGCTGGTCTTCGCCGACGCCGACCTGGACGCGGCCGTCGAAGGCTCGGTGCGCTCCAGCTTCACCAACGGTGGTCAGGTCTGCCTGTGCACCGAACGGATCTACGTGCAGCGGCCGGTCTTCGAGGAGTTCGCGGCCCGGCTGGCGAAGCGGGCCGAGGAGTTGGCGTTCGGTTGGCCGTCCGAGCCGGCGACGATGACGATGCCGCTGATCTCCGCCAAGCACCGGGAGAAGGTGCTCGGTCACTACGAGCTGGCCCGCGCCGAGGGGGCCACCGTGCTGGCCGGCGGTGGCGTGCCGGTGTTCGGCGACGATCGCGACGGCGGCTCGTACGTGCAGCCCACCGTCCTGACCGGACTGGGGCGGCACGCCCGCACCATGCGGGAGGAGATCTTCGGGCCGGTCTGCCACATCGCGCCGTTCGACGACGAGGACGAGGCGTTCGCGCTGGCCAACGACAGCGAGTACGGCCTGGCCGCCACCGTGTGGACCCGCGACGTGGGTCGGGCGCACCGGGCCGGGGCCCGGCTGGAGGCCGGCCTGGTCTGGGTGAACACCTGGTTCCTGCGGGATCTGCGTACCCCGTTCGGCGGGGTGAAGGCGTCCGGCGTGGGACGCGAGGGCGGCACCCATTCGCTGCACTTCTACTCCGAACTCACCAACGTCTGCGTGGACCTCGGATGAGCGCCGACATCAAGGGCGCGGCCACGGCGCTGCGCCAGGCGTACGCCAGCGGGGTGGCCTGCAAGCCGCTGCGCGACGACCTGCTGCCGACCGGGGACCTGACCGCCGCGTACGCCGTGCAGCAGGCCCAGGTCAGCGACTGGCTGGCCGAGGGTCGCCGGCTGGTCGGGGCGAAGGTGGGCCTGACCTCGCGGGCGGTGCAGGAGGCGTTCGGCGTCTTCCAACCCGACTTCGGTGTCCTCTTCGCCGACATGGCCGTTCCCGACGGCGCCGAGATCGACCCGCGGACCCTGTTGCAGCCGCGCGTCGAGGCGGAGGTCGCCTTCGTCCTCGGCCGGGACCTGCCCTACGACCAGGTCACCGTCGCCGACGTGGTGCGGGCCACCGATCACCTGCTGCCGGCCATCGAGATCGTTGACTCGCGGATCGCGAACTGGGACATCTCCATCGTGGACACGGTGGCCGACAACGCCTCCAGCGGCAGGTACGTGCTCGGCACCAGTCCGCGCCGGCTGGGCGAGGTCGACCTGCGGCTCTGCGGTGCCGTGCTGGAGCAGGGCGGCGAGCCCGTCTCCGTCGGGGCCGGGGCGGCGTGCCTGGGCAATCCGTTGCACGCCGTCGCCTGGCTGGCGGGGACGCTCGCCGCGAACGGTCGACCGCTGCGTGCCGGGGACACCGTGTTGTCCGGCGCGCTCGGGCCGATGGTGGCGGTGACCCCGGGCGCGGCGTACGAGGCCCGTATTTCCGGCCTGGGCAGCGTCCGGGCCTGCTTCTCGAAAGGTGGCTCGTGAGCGCGAGGAGTGAGCCGGTTTTGCGAGCCCCGCAGTCGAGAACGAAAGGTGGCTCGTGAGCGCGAGGAGTGAGCCGGTTTTGCGAGCCCCGCAGTCGAGAACGAAAGGTGGCTCGTCATGAGCACCGGTGTGGCGGTGATCGGTTCCGGCAACATCGGCACCGACCTGATGATCAAAGTGTTGCGGCTCAGCAGTGCCGCTGATGGGTCGCGGCTGCGGGACTCCGCTTCGCTGCGGATGGTGGCGATGGTCGGAATCGACCCGGACTCCGACGGTCTGGCCCGGGCTCGCCGGCTCGGGGTGGCCACCACCGCCGGAGGTGTCGACGGGCTCGTCGCGATGCCGGAGTTCGCCGACGTCGGGATCGTCTTCGACGCCACCAGCGCGGGCGCGCACCGGCACAACGACGCGGTGCTGCGCGCCCACGGCCGTCGGGTCGTCGACCTGACCCCGGCCGCGATCGGCCCGTACGTCGTACCGCCGGTGAACCTCGACGCCCACCTGGGCGAGCGCAACGTCAACATGGTGACCTGCGGTGGTCAGGCGACCGTGCCGATCGTCGCGGCCGTCGCCGCGGTCGCACCGGTGGCGTACGGCGAGATCGTCGCCTCGATCTCCTCCCGCTCGGCCGGTCCGGGCACCCGAGCCAACATCGACGAGTTCACCGAGACCACCGCCCGGGCCATCGAGGTGGTCGGCGGGGCGGGCCGCGGCAAGGCGGTGATCGTGCTGAATCCGGCGGAGCCGCCGCTGCTGATGCGCGACACCGTCTACTGCCTGTGCCCGGACACCGGTGCCGACCGGGCCGCGATCGCGGCGTCGGTGGAGGCGATGGTGGCGACGGTGCAGCAGTACGTGCCCGGCTACCGGCTCAAACAGCAGGTGCAGTTCACCGAGGTGGACACGCACGTGCCGGCGCTCGGTGGGCACTTCACCGGCCTCCAGGTGTCGGTCTTCCTGGAGGTCTCCGGCGCCGGTCACTACCTGCCCGCGTACGCCGGAAACCTCGACATCATGACCAGCGCCGCGCTGCGTACGGCCGAACGGATGGTCTCGTCGTGACCGATCTCTACATTCAGGACGTCACCCTGCGCGATGGCATGCACGCCATCGGGCACCGCTACACCGTCGAGCAGGTGCGGAGCATCGCTGCGGCGTTGGACGCCGCCGGGGTGGCCGCGATCGAGGTGGCGCACGGTGACGGGCTGGCCGGGTCCAGTGTCAACTA
>NZ_JBFBAY010000017.1:0-93682 GCF_040682415.1 Micromonospora sp. NPDC051196 | reverse complement strand
CCAGATCTTGCATGAGTCACTCGTAGCTCACCGACGTCGAACCCTACCGACACCAACTCCTCCCGGAACCGGCCCACCTATAGAAGCGTCGACGGGGGCAGGGGTGAGGGGGTGAGGGCGGGCGGGGCGCGGGTGGGGGTAAAGGGTGGGGTGGGTCAGCCGCCGTTGACGGGGTGGAAGCGGGGGATGGAGTGGGGGGAGCGGGGGGTGGGGTTGGTGATCGGGGAGATGGCGTTGAACATGGTCCGGCCGAGGGACGCGTGGGCGCGTACGGCCGGGTGGGTGCCGCCGTAGTTGTCCAGGTCGCCGAGGGAGTCGGCGAAGAACGCGTAGGTCAGCGTCGGTGCGCCGGTCGGGTCGAACATGATGCCGACCTCGTGCCGGGCGGCGCCGAGCGAGTCGTAGTCCGCGCCGTACTTGGTGGCGACCCGGCTGCGCTCGGCGGAGGACATGTCGCGGCGGATCCCGTCGTGGTAGCCGTTGATCCAGCGCAGGATGCCGAGCAGGAAGTCGCTGGACCGGGTGGACAGCAGCGTCTTGTTGGCCAGCCGCCACAGTAGATCGTGGGTCTCCCGTGCGGTGGTCACACCGAGGAAGAACCGGTTCGGGTTGGCCACCGGTTCCACCCGGGTGTGGGTGAAGCCCTTCGCCGCGAGGATCTCGTTGATCTCCAGCGCCGGCACCACCCGGCCACACATCCGTACGGCGGTGTTGTCGGAGACGAGCAGCAGCGCGGTGAGGAAGTTCGCCACGGTGATCTCGTCACCCCAGACCGTGTGCAGGAAGTAGATCCCACTGCCGCCGAGGATGATGTCGCCGGTCAGATCCAGGCGCTGACCGAGCGACAGTTCACCACGGTCGATCTTGTCCATCACGGCCACCGCAACCGCGAGCTTCTGCACGCTGTAGCCATGGGTCACCCGGTCGGCGTCGTCGTCCACGACGACGTCGAGCCCGCCGGCGGCCCGCACCATCGCGACGTGGGAGTGCCACACGCCCCCGGCCTGCGTCTTCTCACGCCGGTACGCACGCCGGATCACCTGCGACGCCGGCAGTGCGCCGGCCGACGAAACCCCGCCGGCGCCGGATGCCGCCGTGGCACTGCGCGGTGTCGCCACCAGCGCCGCCGCTGCCGCGCCGATCCCGATCGCGACCCGTCGACTCATTTGATCGGCCATTCGCCACTCCCCTGCCTCGCGGTCCGGCCGGCGTGTGCCGGCACCGGACACACGGTGCCATACCGCCTGATCCCGCGCAGGCCCGGCGGGTCAGCGGAGGGGCAGGCGAGTCAGCGGCGGATCAGAGCGAAGACGCCCCAGCCCAGGTACTCGCGGCCATAGCGCACATAGCGCAGCGGATTCTCGGTCAGCTCCTGGCGCAGTTCGTCGGCGAGCGGGTCGTCCGGATTGTCGTCCAACCAGCGGCGCACGTTGAGCCAGTGTGCCGCGGCATAGCGGTCCCAGCTGTCCTGGTCGGCCAGCACCATCTCGACCAGGTCCCAACCCTGTTCACCGAAGAGACCGACCAGGCCGGGCAGGTCGCGGAAGTCGTACCGGATGGTGGCGTGGCAGCCTTCGACGGTCGCCTGGTCGGGTGGATCGATTCGCCAGTACGGCTCGCCGACCAGCGCCATCCCACCTGGACGCAGGCACCGGGCCAGGATCTCCAGAGTGCCGGCGACCCCGCCGCCGATCCAGGTGGCACCGACGCACGCCGCCACGTCCACCGGCGCGTCGGAAACGTACGCAGCGGCGTCACCGTGCACGAACCGGACCCGGTCGGCCACCCCCAACTCGGCCGCCCGCTCTGCAGCGGCGGCGGTGAAGGCGGTGCTGATGTCGACGCCGGTGCCGACCACACCGTGGTCACGCGCCCAGGTGCAGAGCAGTTCGCCCTTGCCGCTGCACAGATCGAGGATCGAGGTGCCCGGTGCGAGTTTCAGTGCCCGGCCCAGGGTGGCCAACTTGCCGGCGTCGAACGGGTTGAGGATGCGCAGGTCACCCTCCCGGATGACGAAACTTCGCGGCAGGTCCATACACCGGCACGCTAACCGCCCGCACCCCCGGCGCCAATCAGATTAGCCCCGGCACGTCCGGGTCGGCAGGGGCGTCGGCGATGGTCAGGCCCTGGGCGGCGAGGTCGGCGATCCGATGTGGAGGTCTGTCAGGCCCGGATCGACGCGCAGGCCGAAATCCTGCTGCCCCAGCCAGTCCAGCCGGGTGGAGGTCTGCTCGGCGTGCTCGGTCAGCAGCAGCCGGACCCGGTACGCGGCCAGCAGCAGCGCCTGTAACGAGTCCACGCCGAACGCGGTCTGCACCGGGCCGTCATCCAGCCCCTCGATCTGGAACGGGCAGCACCAGTCGCCATTTGGCGACAACGGGTCGGGGTGCGGCTTTCCGAAGCGGATCACCAGCTCGGACGTGGCGTCGTTCGGGCCGATCACCGCGATGCGCCGTTCGGCGACGACCTCACCCAGTTCGGGCAACCTCGTTCTCCTCTCTCCCGGCCGAAGCCGCGATGGTACCCATCCCGTTGTCCGGTTCGAGGTACGCCCGCAGGGTGTGCGCGTCGGGCGCGGTGGCGGTCCACAGGGTCGCCGGCCCACCGGCCAGCGGCAACCGGGCGACCGTGTCCCGTACCGCCGGTGCTTCGGCGGGTCGGGTCGGATCGACCACCAGCAGCGAGCCGGTGGCCTGCGCACCGCCGAGCACCGCCGGGCCGGCCCAGCCGGGCGCGTACGGCCCGACCGTCAACGACTGGCGCAGCAGTGGACGGCCGGCGAGGTCGACCCAGGTGTTGATCTCGGCGTGGCCGGGCTGCTCACCGTGCCGGCCGCAGATCAGTTCGTCCCGCCAGTGCAGGGTGCCGCCTTCGGCGATCTGCACCTGGGCATCGGCGACGTGCGCGCAGCCGGCCGCGGCGACCAGTTGCTCCGGCAGCCAGTGCAGGACGGCGTCCGCCTCGATGGTCGCCCGTACCAGCATTCGGGAGACCGCGCCAGGACGGCCCGGCAGGGCGATGGACGCGGCGACCGTCTGCACGCGTACCACCGCACCGGGGCCGACCTCGACGTCCAGCCGCAGGTCGTCGCCGGCGAGCGGACCGGCCGCGCCGCCGACGACGTACACCGTGACGCCACCATCCGGGGCTGGGACCTGGCGCAGCAGCAGCGGGCTCTCGCCACGCAGTTCGGCCAGGGTGGTGCGGCCCTGCGGGTCGACGCGGGCCACCAGCCGGGCGGTGGCCCGCATCAGGCCTGCCCGGCGGGAGCCGCGGTCGACGCCCGGTGGTGGGCCAGTTCGTGACGGATCCACGCGGCGACCCGGGTGGCGAGGGGATCCTCGGTGATGGACTGGAACACGGTGGGCAGGGTGCCGCGCCGGGCGCGGGCGTCGCGGTCCATCACGGACAGGTCCGCGCCGACCATCGGCGCCAGGTCCGTCTTGTTGATCACCAGGAGGTCGGCGGCGGTCACCCCCGGCCCGCCCTTGCGTGGCACCTTGTCCCCGCCGGCCACGTCGACCACGAAGATCTGCCGGTCGACCAGTCCCCGGCTGAAGGTGGCGGTGAGGTTGTCGCCGCCGCTCTCCACCAGCACCAGGTCCAGCGGACCCAGCGTCTCGGCCAGTTCGTCGACCGCGTCGAGGTTGGCGCCGATGTCGTCGCGGATGGCGGTGTGCGGGCAGCAACCGGTCTCCACCGCGCGGATCCGGGCCGGGTCGAGCACCCCGGCCCGTTTGAGGAAGTCGGCGTCCTCGGTGGTGTAGATGTCGTTGGTCACCACGCCGAGACGCAGTTCGTCGGCGAACGCCCGGCACAGCGCGGCGACCAGGGCGGTCTTGCCGGAGCCGACCGGGCCGCCGATTCCGACCCGCAGCGCCCGGACGGCGGTGGGCAGCGGGGCGTGCGGGTCGACCCCCGGTTCGGGATGGGTGTGGGGAACGGACTCGTCGTGGTCGATTTCAGGACGCAAAGAGACGCACCTCCCAGGTGGCGTGAGCTTCGGCGTGGATGTCGGCCAGTGGCGCGGCGGCGGCGGGTAGCCGCTGCGGTGGTTGTTCGGCGGCCCGCGCCGCTTGGGTCGCGGTGGCGTCGCAGGCGTCGGCGAGCCGCACCAGCAGCGCCTGCACCTGGTACGGATCGAGGCCGAGCAGGCGTACGGCGGCGCTGGCCGACCCGGTCACCGTCGCGTGCACGGCGACCGTGGCGACCTGGGCCGGGTCGAGGCCGGCGACGGCACCGACCAGCCCGAGGACGAGCGGTTGGTGCGGGCCGCCCGGTGTGGCGGGCAGGTCGTCGAAGGCGGCGTCGGGCCAGATCGCCCGGCCGGCCCTCAGCAGTGCGCGGCCCTGCCGGCGGGACACCGCCCGCTGGGCCGGCGAGGCGGTACGGGCGTCCAGTTCCGCGTCGAGCCGGGCGAGCGCCAGCCGCCGACGATCGACGTCGTCCGGTCCCGACGACAGCGGGGACTGGTCAGGCCCCGACGGCGGGAACTGGTCAGGCTCCGACGGCGGGGACTGGTCAGGCTCCGACGGCGGGGACTGGTCGGGTCGCGGCAGAGCAGCCGCCCGTCGGGCCGCCGCCGCGAACGTCGCCGCGACCAGCCCGGCGGTGGCCAGCCGGCCGCGCAGGTACTCCCCCAACGTCGTCAGGTCGGTCACCCGCCCGGCCGCGACGGCCGCCTCCAGACCGGACGAGTGGGCGTGCGCCCCGGCCGGGAACCGCCCGTCGGCGACCAGCAGCAGGATCGTCGGTACGGCCATCAGAACAGGAAGTACCGCTGGGCCATGGGCAGTTCGGTGACCGGGTCGGGTTCGACCACCTCCCCGTCGATGCGCACCGTGAACGTGTCCGGATCGACCTCGATGCGCGGCAGGGCGTTGTTCTGCGGCAGGTCGGCCTTGCCGCGCGACCGCACGTCGGCCACCGGCACCACCCGGCGCCGCACGTCGAGACGCAGCCCGGCCTCCAGCGCCGCCGGGGCCACGAACGCCAAACTGGTGGCGGCCGCCGCGCCGCCGTAGGCGCCGAACATCGGCCGGGGCAGCATCGGCTGCGGGGTGGGGATCGAGGCGTTCGCATCCCCCATCTGCGCGTACGCGATCATGCCGCCCTTGATGACCAGGTGCGGACGTACGCCGAAGAACGCCGGTTCCCAGAGCACCAGGTCGGCGAGTTTGCCCGGCTCCACCGAGCCGATCTCGTGGTCGAGGCCGTTGGCCATGGCCGCGCAGATGGTGTATTTCGCCACGTACCGCCGCGCCCGGTGGTTGTCGGCGGCGCCGTCACCCGGCAGTGCCCCCACCCGGGCCTTCATCACGTGCGCGCTCTGCCAGGTGCGCAGCACGACCTCCCCGACCCGGCCCATGGCCTGCGAGTCGGAGCCGATGATGGAGATCGCGCCGAGGTCGTGCAGCAGGTCTTCGGCGGCCATGGTGGACGGCCGGATCCGACTCTCGGCGAAGGCCAGGTCCTCCGGCACGGCCGGGTTCAGGTGGTGGCAGACCATCAGCATGTCGAGGTGCTCGGCGAGGGTGTTGCGGGTGTACGGGCGGGTCGGGTTGGTCGACGAGGGCAGCACGTTCGGCTCACCGGCGACGGTGATGATGTCCGGTGCGTGCCCGCCGCCGGCCCCCTCGGTGTGGTACGAGTGGATGGCCCGACCGCCGATCGCCCGCAGCGTGTCGGCGACGAACCCGGCCTCGTTGAGGGTGTCGGTGTGGATGGACACCTGCACGCCGGAGGCGTCCGCCACCCGCAGACAGGCGTCGATCGCGGCCGGGGTGGTGCCCCAGTCCTCGTGCAGTTTGAACCCGCCGGCCCCGGCCCGTAGTTGCTCCCACAACGCCTCGGTGGAGACGGTGTTGCCCTTGCCGAGCAGCAGCACGTTGACCGGGAACGCGTCGAGCGCCTCGTGCATCCGGGCCAGGTGCCAGGCGTTCGGGGTGACGGTGGTGGCTCGGGTGCCCTCGGCCGGCCCGGTGCCACCGCCGACCAGGGTGGTGACCCCGCCGGCGAGGGCCTCGGTGACGATCTGCGGGCAGATGAAGTGCACGTGGGTGTCGACCGCTCCCGCAGTGAGGATCCGGCCGTTGCCGGCGATCACCTCGGTCGCCGGACCGATCACCAGATCCGGGTGCACACCGTCCATGGTGTCCGGGTTGCCGGCCCGGCCCAGCGCCACGATCCGCCCGTCGCGCAGCCCCACGTCGGCCTTGACGATCCCCCAGTGGTCGAGCACCACCGCGCCGGTGATGACGGTGTCCAGGGCGCCCTCGGCCCGGGTGGTACGGGACTGGCCCATCGACTCGCGGATCACCTTGCCGCCACCGAAGACCGCCTCGTCGCCGCCGACACAGTGGTCGTGCTCGACCTCGATCAGCAGGTTCGTGTCGGCCAACCGGATCCGGTCACCCGTGGTCGGCCCGTACAGCGCGACGTAACGCTCTCGCTCGATCATGCTCATGACGGCACTCCGCTTCGCTGCGTGCCGCCATGAGGCTCGGCCGCACTGAGCTTGCTGATTCGCTCGCTGCGCTCGCTCATGCCGCTCCCCCCGTCACCGGCCCGACGTCAAGCGCCCCGCCACACTCGCCGCGCAGACCGGGCACGATCCGGGCACCACCCAACGGCACCAGGTCGACGTTGCGGCTCACCCCCGGTTCGAAGCGCACCGACGTGCCCGCCGGCACGGCCAACCGCTGCCCCCACGCGGTGTCCCGGTCGAAGTGCAGCGCGGGGTTGGCCTCGGCGAAGTGGTAGTGCGAGCCGACCTGCACCGGCCGGTCGCCGGTGTTGACCACCAGCAGCGTGGTCACCGGCCGTCCGACATTGATCTCCACCGGTCCGGCGGCCGGCAGGATCTCCCCCGGGATCACGGGATCGGGTGGTGCACCGTCACCAACTTGGTGCCGTCCGGGAACGTCGCCTCCACCTGCACCTCCCCCAGCAACTCGGGGATGCCGTCCTGCACGTCGGCGCGGGTCAGCACGGTACGGCCGGCGGACATCAGGTCGACCACGGAGCGCCCGTCGCGGGCACCTTCGAGCAGGAAGGCGGTGATCACCGCGACGGCTTCGGGATAGTTCAGACGCAGGCCGCGTTCGCGGCGGCGCTGGGCGACGTCGGCCGCCACGTGGACGAGCAGACGATCCTGCTCATGGGGAGTGAGATACAAGGGTGGCTCCCGGTGGGTGTCCGCGCCCCGTCCACCGCCGGCTCCGACGCCTCGACGCGCCGTCCCACGGTTCGGGGCTCGCCCGCCGGTGCCCGCCATGTGTGCGGGCCTCGGGAGTTCCACCCTCCCGGCCCACCTGGCGAGGCACCGACGGTGGCTTCTCGGATGCGGACCGCACCGCCCACCGCTGAGCAGACCGTAAGGGATCGCACGGCCGTCGGCAACACCGCTACCGACTTCGGTATATCGCGACGTCGAATAGCGCAGTATTATGTCTCGCATGGTACTGGCAGAAGGCCAACCCACCGACGACAACGACCGCCAGACCCAGCTTCTGCGCGGCGTGCTGGACATGTGCCTGCTGGCACTGCTGTCCCGCGAACCCGCCCACGGTTACGAGCTGGTGCGGCGGATGGAGTCGGCCGGCTTCAACACGATCAGCTACGGCACCATCTATCCGCTGCTGACCCGGATGCGCCGCCTCGGCCTCGTCGCCGACGAACAGCAGATCAGTCCGACCGGCCCACCCCGCAAGGTGTACGCGCTGACCGAGGCCGGACGCGCTCGCCTCGATGCCTGGCAGAACCAGTGGACCCGCTTCGCCGGCACCGTCGACGCCATCCTCGTCCCAACCGACCACAGCCCGTCCAGGAGTTGACCGTGGAGACCATCGACAGCGTCCTGTCCGAGGCCGACCGTGCATGGCGGGCCTACGGCATCAGTTCGACCGACCGACGGGTACTCGCCGCCGACCTGCGCCTCGACCTGGCCGCAGCGGCCGCCGACGGGGGCGACCCGGTGCAGTTGGTCGGCGGTGACGTGGCCGGCTTCGCCCGGCGGCTCGCCGACGAGGCCGGTGTCCGGCGCGTACGCCCGGAATACCGCCGTCTCCTCCTGACCGCGTTGGCCGGTGCCCTGCTCGGCAGCCTGCTCGGCGCCGGCATCTTCAGAGCGCTGTATCCGGTGCTCGTCAATATGATCGACATCCCCCGTTCGATCGACGTACCGGTCCAGGTCGCAGTCGTCGTCTACTACGGAGTGCCAGCCGCCGTGGTGGTGGCCGGAGCGGTCACCGCGGTTCGGCTCCGGCTGCGCGACCTGCCCCAGATCCGGAGAACCGCCCTGATGATGAGCCTGCTGCTGCCGGCAGCCGGCATCGTCGTCACCCCGATCACCATGGCGTACGCCTGGTCCACCAACTACAGCACCGCGCCGGAGGTCCTGGTCGTCGAGACTGTCATGGTGCTCGTCGCGCTCGCCGGCGCCACGGTGCTGGCCCGTCGCCTGTCGCTGCGCGAGCGCCGGCAGGCCACCGGCGCACCGCCCGATGTCGCGATCGAACCCGCCTGACGCCACCCCGGTCGACACGCACAGCGTGAGGGCCGTCATATCGGGTGGACGCTGCCCCCTCACCGGCTGCTAGCCTCGGCCGCAGGTCATGAGTGCCAGCGTGAAGCCCCGGCTTGCTGGCCGGCAACCCTCGTCCGCGCAGGGGTGCCCCGGGTGAGGACCAGGCACCGGCAAACCACCGGTGCAAGCGTGGCCTGGTTTCCAGGTCATCACGACCTTGAGGGAGACCCATGTCGTACCGCAGTCGATCCGCTCCCGTGGCGGCCTGCCTCGGCCTGACCCAACGCCGGCACGTCGACATGATGCGGGTTTGTAGCGCCGCGTGTAGCTGACCGCGCCGCCGCCGGTCACCGGGCCTTCGGGCCTCGGGTGACCGGGTCACCTCCCCCTCTGCCATCGGTTCATCCCAGCGGTCCGTCGCACGGCGGACCGTCGGTGCGGCACGTCCCGTGCCCGCCGCCGCTCATCCAGGAGACACCTGTGCGAATCCTTCCTGCCCTGACCCGGGTCGCCGCCGTCGGCGTCGCCGCCGCCCTCGCTGCCGTAACGCTGACCGCCTGCGGCTCGGACTCCACCGGCGATGCCGCCGACAACCCGTACAACCTGCTCCAGCCGGGAGTGCTGCGGGCCGGCACGCTCACCGACGCGCCGCCGAACGTGTATCTCAAGGACGGCAAGTTCACCGGGTTCGACAACGACCTGCTGGTCGCCGCCGCCGACAAGCTCGGGCTGCGGGTCGAGTTCGTCGGCACCGACTTCTCGGGCCTGCTCGCCCAGGTCAACAACCGCAAGTTCGACGTCGGCAGTTCCTCGATCACCATCACCGAGGCGCGGAAGAAGACCGTCGACTTCGGCAACGGCTACGACTTCGGCTACCTCGGCCTCAACGTGCCCGCCGGCTCGACGCTGAGCAGCTTCGCCGAACTGCCCGGCAAGCGGGTGGTGGTGGTGCAGGGCACCGTCCAGGACGATTACGCCACCACCAACGGCCTCGACCCGGTACGCGTGCCCGACTACAACGGCGCGCTCAACCAGCTCAAGGCGGGCACCGCGGACGCCTGGATCTCCCCGGCCGAGATCGGTGAGAAGACCGCCGCCGACAGCGGCGGCAAGATCACGGTGGCGGCGAAGGAACTCAGCCCGGCCCCCACGGCGTACGCCTTCGCCAAGGGCAACGACGCGCTACGTGAGGCGCTGAACAAGGCGCTGGACGAGGTCATCGCCGACGGCACCTGGACCCGGCTCAGCGAGCAGTACTACCCGGGTCGGGCGATCCCGGCCGACTTCACCCCGGGCAGCGGCACCGTGACCGCCCCGTCGGTGGCGCCCTCGGCGTCGGCCGCTTCCTGAATCAACACGACCAGCGAGCAGGGCGGAGGTTGACCCGTGGATCCGTTGCGCACCCTGTGGGAGACGTTCTTCGACTGGGATTCGATGCGCGAGGCGCTACCCGAAATGATCACTGTCGGGTTGCCGAACACGCTGATCCTGGCGGTCACCGCCGCCCTGCTCGGCTCGGCCCTGGGCATCGTGCTGGCCGTCGCGGGCATCTCGCGTACCCGCTGGTTGCGGTGGCCGGCCCGGGTCTACACCGACGTGTTCCGCGGCCTGCCGGCGGCGGCGACCATCCTGCTGATCGGGGTCGGCCTGGCCCCGCTCGGCATGCAGGTGTGGGGCCCCAACCCGTACCCGCTGGGCATCCTGGCGCTGTCGCTGATCGCGTCGGCGTACATCGGGGAGATCTTCCGCTCCGGCATCCAGTCGGTCGAGGCCACCCAGCTGGAGGCGGCCCGCGCGCTGGGCTTCTCCTGGGGCGAGGCGATGCGGAAGGTGATCATCCCGCAGGGCATCCGGCGGATCCTGCCGGCCTGGGTGAACCAGCTGATCGCCCTGATCAAGGACTCCAGCCTGGTCTACTTCCTCGGGCTGCTGGCCAGTCAACGGGAGCTGTTCCGGATCGGGCAGGACTACGCCGCCAACACCGGCAACCAGTCGGCACTGCTGCTGGCCGGGCTCTTCTACCTGGCGCTGACCGTGCCGCTGACGCACGCCGTCAACTGGATCGACCGGCGGCTACGACACGGCCGACCGGCCACCGCACCGGCGAACGACGACCCCGACGACCTCGACCTGGCGCTGCCCGGCGCCGCCGGAGGGAACCAACGATGAGCAGCTCGGTCAGTCTGAGCCTGCGCGACGTGCATCTGGCCTTCGGGCGTCACCAGGTGCTGCGCGGGGTGGACCTGGACGTGGCCCGGGGCGCGACGGCCTGCGTGATCGGCCCCTCCGGGTCGGGCAAGTCCACCCTGCTGCGTACCGTCAACCGGCTGTTGGAGCCGGATCGCGGGGACGTGCTGCTGGACGGGCGCAGCGTGCTGCGCGACGACCCGGACGCCCTGCGGCAGCGGATCGGCATGGTCTTCCAGCAGTTCAACCTTTTCCCGCACATGAGTGTGCTGCGCAACATCACTCTGGCGCTACGCCGCATCCGCAAGCTCGGTGAGGACGAGGCGGCGGCGGTGGCCCGCGAACACCTGGACCGGGTGGGACTGATTGCGAAGGCCGACGCCCGCCCGGCGCACCTGTCCGGTGGGCAGCAGCAGCGGGTCGCCATCGCCCGCGCGCTGGCCATGCAGCCGCAGGTGATGCTCTTCGACGAGGCCACCTCGGCGCTGGACCCGGAGTTGGTCAAGGGCGTCCTGGCGCTGATGGCGGACCTGTCGTCGCAGGGCATGACCATGGTCGTGGTGACCCACGAGATGGGCTTCGCCCGCCAGGTCGCCGACACGGTCGCGTTCATGGACGCCGGCGTGGTGCTGGAGGCCGGCACACCCGCAGCGCTCTTCGAGTCGGCCGAGCACCCCCGCCTGCGCCGCTTCCTCGCTCAGGTGCTCTGAGCCTGCCACGCGCACGCCCCGGTCGTCACTGTCCCGTCGGCAGCTGCCCGTCGAGTTCAGGGCAACGGGTCATGGTGTACTCCGACACCGGCGGCATCGCCGTCTTCAGCCCTTCCATGGTCTGACCGAGGCGGGCGTACGCCGCAGGGTCCTCGGGCATGCTCTTGCCCGAGGCGTCGATGGTCGCGGCGTAGAACTCGCCCAACGTCGCCACCTCGGCCTTGATCTCGGCCGGTGCCGCCGCCTTCAGCTCCTTCAGTCGGGTACGGGCCTGATCCAGCTCGGCCTTGCCCGCGCTCTCGGTGAACAGCGGGTCCATCGAGGTGGTGAAGGCCTGCACCGCGTCGCACCAGCGCTCCCCGTCACCCGACCCGGTGGTCTTCCCGCCGGCGCCCGGGTCGGCCGCCTTCCCGCCGTCGGCCTGACTCGTCGCACCCGGCGTGTCGGCCCCGCCCGAGGCGGAACCGTCCGGCTCGCTGGCACAGCCGGTCAGCAGGACACCGGCCGCGAGTACGACAAGCAGCCCCCGAATCCGTCTCATCGACTTCTCCTTCGACCTGTACAAGCTGACCGCCCCCGTCTTTGTCCGGCGTCACCCCCGGACCGGCACGCGCGACTTCGACGCCACGGTGGCCGTGTCCGGACATCGAGCAGTCTGGTCGGCGATCTTCGGGGGTGGTTCAGGAATTGTTCAGGCGGGTCCGAGCCGGCAGCGCAAGGGCGGCCGGTTCGACACCCATCTCACGCATCCGCGCGACGTAGTCCTGATAGCGCCGGTTGGCCTCACCGTGGCGGCCGGCGGACGACAGCGCACCGATCAACCCGAGGTGGGCCGGCTCGTCGTAACCGTCCTCGGCGACCAGGCGCAGATACCACCCGATCGCCGCGTCGGCGCGGTCCAGGTGCAGACACCGCTTCGCCAGCCGGTGGGTCACCTCGCGGTGCAGGGCGGACAGCAGGGCACGGGGACGCTGGACCGATGCTCCGACGATCTCGTCGTCGGCACAGAAGTCGCCGGTGTACATGGCCACCACCGTCTCCAGCCGACTCAGCAGCCGATCAACGGCCGCTGCGCCGGCCGCATCCACGATCACGTCCGGTGCCGCCGTCGTCGGGTCAGCGGTGTCGGCGACGACGGCCGCCCGGGCCGCGTCGTGGAAGCGCAACGCGTCGACCACCACGTGTGCCGGATTGAGCTGTACGGTCGCCGAATCGGTGACCAGGTAACGGTCCGCCGGATACCGCCGCTGCGGGTCGAGCACACCCCGCACAGTGGAGATCAGCACCGACAGGCGACGCAGCGCCACCTCGGCCGGGGCCTGCGGCCACAACGTGTCGGCCAGGGTCTCGCGGGCCACCGGCCTGCCAAGCTGCCCGGCCACCAGGTGCAGCAGATCGCGCGCCTTGCGGGACTGCCAACTGCCGGCCGGCACGGGTTCTCCGGCCAGCAGCACCGCGAACTGGCCCAGGGTCTGGACCTCCACCTCTGCGACCGGCGCCGGCCCGATCGCCGCCAACGGTCCGGCGACATGCCAACCGCCTTCCTGTACGCCGATGCTGCGCAGCCGCTCGTACGCGATCCGCTCCGCCACCCGGTCGCCGGCGAGCCGAGCCTGGAGCAGGGCGTTGGTGGCGAGCGCGAACTCGTTGCCGAGTTCAGCCCAGATCGTCGCCGCCTCGACCAGGTCGGCGAGCAGCCGGCGTACCGCCCGGGGCACGATCGCCTCGGGGCTGGCGCGGTGGGCGGAAAGCGTGACGAGTTCCATCGCCTCGGCCAGGCCCGCAGGATCCCGACGGCGACCGGCCTCGGCGCGGACCTGTTCGCCGTACCGAAGGGCCGTCTGTGGGTCCCCGGAGCAGAGGGCGACCCAGCCCGCGGCCAGTTCGGCGACGGTGGGCCCGGCGGAGCTGGGCATCGACAGGGCGCGCTCGGCGTGGCGGGTCGCTGCCGGCGGATCGTCGGCGTAGCTGAGCCGGGCGAGTCCCGCACACGCCTCGACCAGTACCTGCGCGTTGCCGTCCGGCTCCCCCATGGCCAGGGCCGCCCGGTAGGCGGCCACCGCCTGGTGGGTCGCCCCCCGCACCCGGTGCACCCGAGCGGTCAGCGTCAATCCGAAGGCCGCCAGCGGGGACCCGGCCCGCTGCCATCGGGCCAACGCCTCATCGGCGTCGGAGCGGGCGCGACGCAGGTCGCCCAGCCCCAACCAGGCCTCCGCCCGGTTGTGCAACGCCAACGCGAGCAGCATCTGGTGCCCGAGCAACTCGCCGAGCCGGACCGCCTCGTCAAGCTCCTCGACGGCCGATCGGTAGTGCCCTTCCTCGGTGAGCCTCGATCCGACGTTGCACCGGATCCGCAGTTGCTGCCCGAAGTCGCCGGCACGTTCGGCCGCCGCCAGGGCCTGGGCGTACGCGTGCTCGTTTCCCGCGCGGTCGCCGTCGCCGAACGCGGCCAACGCCTGCGCCAGATAGGCCGCCGCCATCGCGGCATCGTCCCCGCTGCGTTCCGCGGTCTGGACCGCGTCCATGGCCAGCCGTCGGGTACGCGTCTGGTCGCCCTTCGCCCAGCGGGTCGCGGCCCAGCCGGCGAGTACCTGGGCGTGGTCCGCCAGCGCCGACGGGTGCTGGTCCCCGAGGCCGAGATCGGCACGTCGATAACAGGCGTCGGCCGCGTCGAACCGGCCTCGCTGGTGCAGCAGCACCCCGAGGCGCCAGGCCAACCCGGCCGGCAACGGCAGGTCCGTCGGCACGGCCGCCAACTGGCGTAGGGCCTCGTCCTGGTGCCCCTGTCGGACGGCCGCCTCGATCGGGGTGAGCAGGTCACGCACCGGACCGCCCGTGCCGTGGTCTGAGCGTCCTCGTCCCACCTGGTCGAGTCTAGTGAGCTTCGCCGCAACAGCCCGCCGCCGCGCGGTCGGCGGGCCAGCGCGGCATCCTCATCGCGGGGTGTCGCGATGACGGAAGGTGGTCAGTCCGAGGGCCAGCAGCACGACCGCCACTGCGGTGAGGATAAGCAGGGGCAGTGCTGCCGGGTCGGCGGCGGGTACGGACGGCACGTGGGTGTAGGGCGACAGGTCGAGGGCGGCCGGTGGCAGGTCGAGCACCGGGCCGAGCTGGCCGAGCAGCAGGAAGGCGATCAGCGTCGTCCAGCTCAACGCGACCGACCAGCGCGGTAGCGCGCCGAACAGGACGGTCACCACCCCGGCGACCACCAGCAGAGCCGGCAGCCGCAGCAACGCCGCCCCGGCCAGCTCGACGGCCCAGCCGACCGGATCACCGGCGGCCAGGCCGTACCCGAGGCCGGTGGTGACTCCGGCCAGCAGCACCAGCACCGACGCGCCGAGGACTGCGCCGAGCACCTGCGTACCGAGCCACCGGGTGCGGCTGACCGCGGTGGCGAGCAGCGCCTCCAGGATGCCGTCGGACTCGTCGCTGCGGGTACGCAGCAAGGCCTGCACGACGTACGCCCCGATGGTCAGCGCGAACAGTCCGAGCATCGCGGCCAGGTAGGCGTCGACCAGCTCCGCACCGCCACCGAGCTGCGCGATCATCTCGGCGGCCTGCGGATTCTCCGCGATCATGGCGTCGACCTCGTGCCCGGCCACACCCATGGCGAGGCCGAGTACCGCCACCGCGACCGCCCAGCCGGCCAATGCCGCACGGTGCAGTCGCCAGGTCAACCCGGCCGGGCTGAGCAGCCCGGCCGCGGCCCGGGCGGGTCCGCGCCGCGCGGCGAGCAGACCCGCGCCGACGTCACGGCGTTCGGCCAGCAGGTAGGCCACGGCGATGCCGGCGACGAGCAGTGCGGTCGGCAGGGCGAGGACCCACCAGCGTTCCGCACCGAAGGCCCGGATCTGGGTGCCCCAGCCCAGCGGAGACAGCCAGGCGGGCCAGGCACTGTCCAGGTGGGTGCCGTCGGCACCACGCTCGCCGAGCACGTCACCGGCGGCACGCAGCAGGAACGCGACACCGACCGTGGCGGCGGCGAGGGCGTTCGCGCCGCGCGAGGTGACCGTGAGCTGAGCGGTGACGGCGGCGACGCCGGTGAAGGCGACGCCCACCCCGCCGACCGCGGCAGCCGCGGCCACCGATCCGGCGACCGGCAGGCCGGTGCCGACCAGCGCCAGGGCCAGCAGCCCGGCGGCCAGCACGTTGGCGCCCACCACCACGACCAGGGCGGCGGTGAGCAGGGCGTACCGGCCGACCGGGGCAGCGCCGAGCAGCTCCGCCCGGCCGGTCTCCTCGTTCTGTCGGGTGTGCCGGGTCACGGCGAAGGTGCTGAGCAGGGCGGCGAGCAGGGCCAGGGTCAGGTACGACTCGGTGACCACCACGGCGCCGACGTCGGCGCCGGCGATCGGACCGTTGAACGCCCGGGCGACCACGCTGGTGATCGCGGTTTCGGCGTAACCGAGGCGGGTCTGCTCGTCCGGGTAGAGCCCGGCGACGCTCTCGGCGATGGCGTACCCGATCAGGGGTGTGCCGAGCACCCAGATGCCCAGCCGGACCCGGTCGCGGCGGACCGCGAGCCGGGCCAGCCGGGCGGTGCCGGTGAAGGTGCTCATCGGTCACCGTCGCCGGAGGTGGTGACCGTGTCGCCGTAGTGCCGCAGGAACAGCTCCTCCAGGGTGGGTGGTGCGCTGGTCAGGGCCCGGACCTGGAAGCGCACCAGGTGACCGAGCAACGTGTCGAGGTGCGCCGGCTCGATCTCCAGCCGGACCCGGTCGTCGACCGTGCGGACCTCGTGCACGCCCGGCAGCTCCGCCACCCCGGTCAGCGGGCGTACGGTCTCGACGGTGACTGTGGTGCGGGCCAGATGCCGCAGCTCGGTGAGGGTGCCGGACTCCACGATGCGCCCGTCCCGGATGATGCTGACCCGGTCACAGAGCGCCTCGACCTCGGCCAGGACGTGACTGGAGAGCAGCACACTGGCACCGGCCCGGCTCAGCCGGCGGACCTCCTCCTGGAACACGGCCTCCATCAACGGGTCGAGCCCGGAGGTGGGTTCGTCCAGGACGTACAGTTCGACGTCGGAGGCGAAGGCGGCGACGATGGCGACCTTCTGCCGGTTGCCCTTGGAGTAGGTGCGGCACTTCCTCGTGGGGTCCAGTCCGAAGCGTTGCAGCAGTTCGTCGCGGCGGCGCTCGTCGAGGCCACCGCGCAGGGCGCCGAACAGGTCGATCGCCTCGCCGCCGGTGAGGTTGGGCCAGAGGTTGACGTCGCCCGGCACGTACGCCAGGCGCCGGTGCAGGGCTACCGCGTCGCGCCACGGGTCGCCGTCGAGGACCCGCACCTGGCCGGAGTCGCGGCGCAGCAGGCCGAGCAGGATCCGGATGGTGGTGGACTTGCCGGCGCCGTTGGGCCCGAGGAAGCCGTGCACCTCCCCTGGTTCCACCCGCAGGTCCAACCCGTCGAGGGCGCGTACGCTGCCGAAGGTTTTGATCAGGTTGTCGATGGCTATCACGGACATCGGGTGCCTCCCGCCGTACCAGTACGACTCACTGCACTGACCGATGGTAAGGCCCATCCGCGAGCCGTCCTACCGGCGGTCAGTGACGGTTACGCTCAACGGCATGACCTGGGCGGAGACCGACGGCACCCGCGAGCGGATCCTGCGTGCCGCGTTCGAGCTGTTCGCCGGGCACGGCTACCAGCGCACCTCGCTGCGCCAGATCGCCGAGCGCCTCGGGCTGACCAAGGCCGCGATCCTCTACCACTTCCCCAGCAAGGGGCACCTGCTCACCGCCTTGGCCGAGCCGATGGTCAGCGACCTGGAGAAGCTGCTGGACACCGCCGGGGCACTGCCACCCGGGCAGGCGAGGTGGACGCTGCTGGAGGGCTGGGTGGACACCATGCTGGAACATCGCGGTCGCCTCGGCATGCTCCTGCACGACCTCGCGCTGGTCGATCACGGCAGCACCTACCACCGGCTGCTGCGGATCGCGATGCGGGCCAACGAGATTCTCGCCGGCCCCGACCCGAGCCGCCGCGACCGGGTGCGGGCGGTGCAGGCGATCGCGATGTGCAGTGACCCGGTGGTGTTCCTCATGGAGGTACCCGCGCCGGTGCTCCGCGCGGACATGCTCGACGGCGTCCGCCGGCTGCTGGCCGACCCGCCGACCGCCGAGCAGCCCCGGGACAGCGACGCCGGCGGGGTCGCCTCCGTCGCCGACGGGTCGACGCGGGTCCACGGTAGGGCCGGGTCGGTGCTGGTCGGGCGGCGGCGACCCGGCAGGCCCCGGTCGTTGGGCCCGGAGCAACTGCTGGCGGCCCGCCGGATGCATGAGGCGGGCACGCACTCCATCGACGAGATCGCCGCCGCCTGCGGTGTTTCCCGGGCCACCCTGTACCGGCATCTCAATACTCCCGGCGAATAATGAGACGGTATTGAGTTGGTTTTGCGACAAGGTCGGCGCGGGGATCAGCGCACCAGGCCGAGGCCGGTGTACGTGCGCTCGTGCGCCGGGAAGTTCTCGGCGGTGTGCGGCGCGTAGATCCAGGTGCGCAGCGAGTCCGCCGCCGTGTCGATCTCGACCAGCCGGACCGGGTTGGTCCGCTTGGAGTGGAAGGTCTGGAGGAACGAGTAGACCCGGTTGCCGTGCACACCGGTGTCCACCCGCGACGCCGCCGTGCCGGTGTGCCCGGAGAAGACGAACCGGATGTTGGGGTAGCGCCGCACCAGGTTGTCGAAGACGTACTGCGGGCTGGTGGAACCGAACCCCGCGCTCTGCCCGATGCTCGCGTTGCTTTCCAGGTAGTGGTGGGTGACCACGACGACGTTGTGCCGCGGGTGGGCGGCGACGACGCGCTGCGCCCAGGCGACCGCCGCCCGCCGTGGCCACAACTCCAGGGTCAGCACCAGCCAGCTCACTCCCCCGGCCGGATAGGTGGCGTAGGCGTTGTCGACCTTGCCCGCCTCGAACTGGCCCTGCACCGCCCCGGAGCGCCCGGCGGTGAAGTACCGGTTGAACACCGTCGTGTCGCGCAGCAGCGGCCCGGCCGGGCTGCGCGGCTTGCCGTCCGGGCCGAAGACCTGGCCGTCGTGGTTGCCGATGGCCAACGTGTACGGCACCCCGGCCCGCTCCAGCGGGCGCAGTGCAGTGCTCGCCCGGACGTACTGGACGTGGTCCGGGGTGTCGTAGTTGACCACGTCCCCGGAGTGGGTGACGAAGCGCAGATCGAGCGCGTCGCGCTGCGCCACCAGCCAGTCGACCCGCTCCCGCAGCCGGTTGTCCGAGGCGTCCAGCACCTCCTCCTGGGTGTCGGGGACGACCGCGAAGCTGAACGTGGTATCGATCGGCGGCGCCGCCTCGATCCGGGCGTACGCCAGGTGCGCGTTGCGGTCGCACTCGCCGGTGTACCGGTCGTTGACCAGCTCGATCCGCACACTGTGCCGCCCCTCGGGCAGTGGCCCACCGACCCGATAGGCGCCATAGTCGGTGGCGCTGACCACCGCCACCTCACCGACCGGGGTGCCGCCCACGCTCACCCGGATGGTGGGCCACCCGTCGCAGTGGTCGCCGATCGCGCCCACGACCAGCGATCCGGAGCCCTGCACGGTGGTCAGCGCGTAGCTGGTGTTGCGCCACAGGGTGGCATGGGTGCCCGACACCGGCTTCGGTGTCCCGGTGGCCGGCTGGATGGATCCGTTGACCACGGTGAACGGCGACGACGCGGACGCGTTCGCCGATCCCGTCAGCACCCCGGCCGACAGTACGACGACGATCGCCACGATCGCACGCATGACCCGCATGGCCGCCCTTCTCCACGCCTGGCCCCGTGCCCGACATCGGGATGTTAAGCCACATCAGCCGGGTATGCCCGGCAACGATCCGTCAACCGGCGCGCCCCGCCGACGACCAGCCACCGGGACGTGAGGTCACTCCACGTCCACCCAGTCGAGCGTGCGCCGGACGGCCTTCTGCCAGCCCGCGTACCCGGCCGCGCGCTGCTGCGCCGACCAGGACGGGTGCCAGCGCCGGCTCTCGTTCCAGTTTTCCCGCAGCTCGTCGGTGTCCTTCCAGAAGCCGACGGCGAGCCCGGCGGCGTACGCGGCGCCCAGCGCCGTGGTCTCGGCGACCACCGGCCGACTGACCGGTACGCCGAGGATGTCCGCCTGCAACTGCATGCACAGGTCGTTCACGGTGACCCCACCGTCGACCTTGAGGCACTCCACGGCCACGCCGGAGTCCTGTGCCATGGCCTCGGCCACGTCCCGGCTCTGGTAGCAGATCGCCTCCAGGGCGGCCCGGGCGAGATGGGCGTCGGTGTTGTAGCGGGACAGCCCGACGATGGCGCCTCGGGCGTCGGCACGCCAGTACGGGGCGAACAGGCCGGAGAAGGCCGGTACGAAGTAGACCCCGCCGTTGTCGTCGACCTGCCGGGCGAGGTCTTCGCTCTGCGCGGCAGTCCTGATGATCTTCAACTGGTCGCGTAGCCACTGCACAGCGGAGCCGGTGACGGCGATGCTGCCCTCCAGCGCGTACACCGGCGGCTCACCAGCGAACTGGTAGCACACGGTGGTGAGCAGCCCAGCCTCCGAGCGGACGATCTCCGTACCGGTGTTGAGCAGCATGAAGTTGCCCGTACCGTAGGTGTTCTTGGCCTCGCCCGGCGCGAAGCAGACCTGCCCGACGGTGGCGGCCTGCTGGTCACCCAGGTCGCCGGTGATCCGGACCGGGCCGGCGAACGGGCCGTCGCGCAGGGTGGTGCCGTAGGCGTGCGGATCCGACGACGCGACGATCCGGGGCAGCATCGCGCGGGGGATGTCGAAGAACGACAGCAGTTCGTCGTCCCAGTCCAGGGTCTCCAGGTCCATCAGCATGGTGCGGCTGGCGTTGGTGGGGTCGGTGACGTGTGCACCGTTGTCGACGCCACCGGTCAGATGCCACAGCAGCCAGGTGTCGGTGTTGCCGAAGATCGCCTCACCGCGCTCGGCGGCTGCCCGCACCCCGTCGACGTTCTCCAGGATCCACTGGATCTTGCCGGCGGAGAAGTACGTTGCCGGCGGCACCCCGGCCCTGCGCCGGATGATCTCACCCCGTCCGTCGCGTTCCAGCGCCGCAGCGATGCGGTCGGTACGGGTGTCCTGCCAGACGATCGCGTTGTAGTAGGGCCGGCCGGTGCGCCGGTTCCACACCACCGTGGTTTCCCGCTGGTTCGTCACGCCCAGCGCGACCAGGTCGGAGGCGGCCAGGCTGTGCGTGTTCAGCGCGGTGCGCACCACCGTCCGGGTCCGTTCCCAGATCTCCAGCGGGTTGTGCTCCACCCAGCCGGCCCTCGGCAGGATCTGCTGGTGTTCCAGCTGGTGGCGACCCACCTCGTTGCCACCATGATCGAAGATCATGAAGCGGGTGCTGGTGGTGCCCTGGTCGACCGCGCCGACGAAGTCAGCCATGTCCGGGTCTCCTTGTCGTCCCTCGTCGCGCCCGGGCCACTGCGGGCGCCGTGCCCGGCCGTGCGGCAACCGAGTCCGGTGGCGAAGCATGGCGCGGGTTGAAGCAGAGCAAAGCACGGCCAGGGCACGGCGGCCACCACGCATCGCGTCATCGGGCCCGGACGGCATCGGCCCCCACGGCTCGCCGATCACCGCGAGCTGCGGCACTCAGATCACCAGGTCGGCCACCGCACCCAGGTCAGGGCGATTCTCTTGCCCTCGGGCAAGGGGTGCGGATGTCACCGGACAACGTAATCTGCCAGCATGAGCAACCTCGACCGACCGGACGTCAGCGGCCCGGACGGCGCGTCATCCGGCGGTGACGAGGTCGCCTCCCTGCTGTCGCTGTCCTTCACCGGGCAGACCGTGACCGCGCTACGACATCTGCTCGCCGCGCGGATCGCCGCCGCCGGCCTGCGCGGCGACGCGGCCGAGGATCTTGTCCTGGCCGTCCACGAACTGGTCACCAACGCTGTGCTGCACGGCGGCGGCCGAGGCCGACTGGAACTGTTCCGGCACGCCGACCGTCTGGTCTGCGAGGTGACCGACCACGGGCCCGGCGGCGCCGGCTTGACGGTGAACCTGCCGGCCACCGACACCCCGGGCGGCCGGGGGCTCTGGTTGGCTCATCAGTTGACCGGAGCGTTGACCCTCACCCACCGACCCGACGGCATGACCGCCACGGTCACCGCCCGGCTGATCACCGACGGTGCGTCCAACGAGGGCGGGCTGCCGTACCGGTAGGTCCCGGCAGCCCGCGCCCGGTCAGCGGTTCTGCTTCTGCTGGCAGGGTACGCAGAAACGGGCCTGCGGCAGGATCTCCAGGCGCTCGCGCGGGATCGCCGTGCCGCACTTCTCGCAGTCGCCGTAGCTCCCGCTGCTCAGCCGCCGCAGCGCGTCGGTGATCTGGGCAAGGCTCTGCCGGGTGGCGGCGATCAACGCGGCGTTGGTGTGGGCCTCGGCCGGGTCGCCGGTGTCCGCGGTCAGCTGGGTCAGCCGCGCGGTCTGCGTTTCGAACTCGTGCGTGAGCGTCGTTCTGAGTTCGGTCAGCCACTTCTGGTCATAGGTTTCGGTGCTCATGTCGGATCCCTCTCCCGGAAAAAGAAAAGGGTCGAAGCCTTTGGCTTCGCCCTTGGTCGTCCCTGTGGTTGGACGATTTCCGGAGGGCTCCGACCTGCGGGGCTCGGCTGGCCGTGACCAACCTGCCCGGAAACGCAGTCCGGACGGGTCGCCGCAGCCGACACCGGCGTCGCCGTGACAACGGCGACGCGGTTGAGCAGCGCGGCGGGGTACATCGAACCACCATAGACCCATCCGAGGCGCAAACCAACGGCAATATCCAGGACCCGAGGTGCCGGAACCGACGGCCCGACCGAGACGGCCCGTACGCGGATCAAAGCCGCTAAAGTGACAAACAGCGGCAGAGCCTGCGCTCATCGACCGCCCGTCCCGCTGGTCCGGTCCTCCGCTGTCGATCACCACCGGGTTGCGACCCTTGGAGTTGGTGCGATGTCGGAGTCGGTGCGGGCATTCTTCGACGACCTCGCGCACGGCGGGGGACGAATGCTACGGCAGGTTTCCGGCAGCGTCCGCTTCGATCTCGCCCACCCCGACGGCGTGACCCACTGGCTGGTCAGCATCGACCAGGGCCGGATCACCGTGTCCCAGGGCGGCACGGCAGACGCCGACACCGTGATCGGCGCCGATGAGGCGCTGTTTCTCCGGATGGCGCGCGGTGAGGTCAAGCCGCTGCCGGCCTGGCTGCGCAACGACTTCACCGCGGATGGCGAGTTCCGTTTCGTGATCATGCTGGAGCGCCTGTTCGCCCCGCCGAACGAGGCCCGCCATCCCCGGGTCGCTGCCGCTGGGCCGCCCCCGACGGACGATCGGGAAGCGCGATGAGACGAATGGTGCGCATCCTCGACGGCAACATCTTCGCGCTCAGCGAGGACAACGGGGACATGACGTTCAGTCCGCCCAGCCCGAGCGGGTTCTTCGCCTTCGACACCCGTTTCCTGTCCACCTGGCGGCTGAGCCTGAACGGAGAGCAGCTGCACCCGCTGGCGATTCACGAGCCGAGCTACTACGAGATCCGGTTCTTCCTGGTGCCCGGGAACCCGACCCACTACGTCGACGCGAAGGTCTCGGTCATCCGCGACCGGTGGATCTCCGACAGCAGCTTCACCGAACGTCTCATCGTGCTCAACCACACCGGCGAACCGGCCGACTACGTCATCCGCATCGACGTCGACAGCGACTTCGCGCCGATCTACAACGTGGTCTGGCCGCGGGCGTCACGGTTGCGCGGATACCGGGAGGTGTCGGACGACCGTCTGCGGCTCGGCTACCGGCGGGAGCGGTTCCACCGCGCCACGGAGATCTCGACCACCGAACCGGCCGACGTCGACGGCCATGGGATGACCTACCGGATCCGGGTCGACCGGCAGGGGCGGTGGAGCACCACGCTGAACGTCCGGAGCATGGTGCTGCGCCCGGACGGCGCCGACGTACGCGAACAGTTGGGGCATGTACACGGCCAGGTCGGCACCCAGTTGCGTCATGACCTCAGCCAATGGCTGACCGACGCACCGCGACTGCACTGTGACTGGCGGCCGCTGACCACGACCTACCAACGCGGCCTGGCGGACCTGGCCGGTCTGCGGTTCTCGCCACTCGCGATGCCGCACGAGACGATGCTCGCCGCCGGGCTGCCCTGGGCGGCCACCATCGTCGGCCGCGACGCCATCCTCACCTGCTTCCAGACCCTGCCCTTCGTCCCCCGGACTGCCGCCACCACGCTTCGGCTGCTCGCGTTGGATCAGGGCACGGTGCTCGACGACTTCCGGGACGAGGAGCCCGGCAAGATACTCAACGAGTTCCGGTACGGGGAGATGGCAGCGTTCGAGGAGCGGCCTCAGTCACCGTACTTCGGCGGTGCGGACGTCACGCCGCTGTTCGTCGTGCTGCTCGACGAGTACGAGCGGTGGACCGGTGACGGCAAGCTGGTCCGCGACCTCGAGGACGCCGCTCGTGCGGCCCTGCACTGGATCGACGAGTACGGCGACATCCGCGGTGACGGCTACATCTGGTACCAGCGACGCAACGATCGCAGCGGTGCCCTGAACCACTGCTGGAAGGACTCGCCGGAGGCGATCTGCTACCGCGACGGCCGGCTGCCCGGACTGCCCCGGGCCACCTGCGAACTACAGGGTTACGCGTACGACGCCAAACGGCGTGGTGCCCGGCTGGCGCGCGAGTTCTGGGGCGACCCGGCGTACGCCGACCGCCTGGAACGACAGGCCGAGGAGCTCAAGCAGCGGTTCAACCGGGACTTCTGGATCGACGACGGCGAGTACTTCGCGCTGGCGCTCGGCCCGGACGGCGACCACGTCGACGCCCTCGCCTCGAACATGGGCCACCTGCTGTGGAGCGGCATCGTGGACGAGTCCCGGGCCCCGGCGGTAGCCCGTCACCTGATGGGGGCCCAGTTGTTCTCCGGCTGGGGGGTACGGACGCTCGGCAAGGGGCAGGCCCGCTACAACCCGCTCGGCTATCACCTGGGCACGGTGTGGCCGTTCGACAACTCGTTGATCGCCGCCGGGTTGCGCCGGTACGGCTTCGTCGCCGAGGCGGGAGTCATCGCCGAGGCCATCATCGACGCCGCCCAGCACTTCGGCGGACGGATGCCGGAGTCGTTCGCAGGCTACGACCGGGACGTGACCCGGTATCCCGTGCCGTACCCGGCGGCGAACAGCCCGCAGGCGTCCGCGACGGGCGCCACCTTCCTTCTGCTGCGTACCCTGCTCGGCCTCGAACCGTACGGCGAACACCTGGTGGTCCACCCGGCGATACCGCAGCGATTCGGCCGGATCGAGCTGCTCGACATTCCCGGACGGTGGGGACGGATGGACGCGATCGGCAGCGCCCGCCTCGCCACACCCTGAACGCGGCGGACCCGGACCGGCGACCGGGGGCGTACGGCGGTAACGTGCAGCGGCATGACCGGAGTGTCCCACTCGCACTGCTCGTACTGCGGCTCCGCATATCCGGCACCGGCCGGTTGGCCTCGGCTCTGCACGGACTGCGGCCAGACGGTGTGGCGCAATCCCCTGCCCGTCGCGGTGGCGCTGCTGCCGGTACGCACGGCCAGTGGCCTCGGTGTGGTCGTCGTCCGGCGCGCCATCGAGCCCGCCCGTGGGCTGCTCGCGCTGCCCGGCGGCTTCATCGAGTACGGCGAGCAGTGGTCTGAGGCGCTGGTGCGCGAACTGTGGGAGGAGACCGGACTGGTCGCCGACGCGGAGGACGCCGAACTGGTCGCGGTGCAGAGCGCGCCGGCCGGCGGCACGCTGCTCATCTTCGGTGAACTGCCGACCCGCCCGGTGGAGGAGTTGCCGGCCTCGGCGCCGACGGCGGAGGCCACCGAGTGGCTGGTGCTGACCCAGCCGACCGAGTTGGCGTTCTCCACGCACACCGAGGTGTTGGCCGCCTTCTTCGCCCGCCACGCCAGCTGAGCTGCTGCTCCGCCGGCGGCGGTCGACTGCTCCGGCTGCCTCGACACCGCAGCCCTAACCACGCCCCGTCGGTACCGGCGGGGTGGCGAACGGGATGCCGGTGGGCTGGGAGACGGTCGCGGCCGGTCCGGCCGGGTGCCGCCACAGTCCACGCTCGCGCAACACCGGCAGCACCCCTTCGCCGAACCAGTACGCCTCCTCCAGGTGGGGCTGTCCGGACAGGACGAACTCGTCGATGCCGAGGGCGTGGTACTCGGCGATCCGATCGGCCACCTCGGTGTGGCTGCCCACCAGCGCGGTGCCCGCGCCGCCGCGGACCAGCCCGACGCCGGCCCAGAGATTCGGCGCGACCTCCAGGCCGTCGCGGGATCCGCCGTGCAGGTCGAGCATCCGGCGCTGTCCCTCCGACTCGCTGCGGCGCAGCCCCTCCTGGGCGGCCTGGATGTCGGCGTCGGCGATGCCGTCGAGCAGCCGTCGGGCTTGTGCCCACGCCTGCTCGCTGGTGTCGCGGGCGACGACGTGCAGCCGGATGCCGAAGCGGACGGTGCGTCCGGCCTCGGTGGCCAGCCCGCGGATCCAGTCGAGCTTCGCGGCGACCTGCGCGGGCGGCTCACCCCAGGTGAGGTAGACGTCGCTGTGTCGGGCCGCAACCGGACCGGCGGCGGCGGACGACCCTCCGAAGTAGACAGGCGGCACCGGGTCGGGTAGCCGGGCCAGCCGCGCCCGCTCGACCCGGACGTGCTCACCGACGTGGTCGACCGTGTCGCCACCCCACAGCGCCCGCACCACGTGCAGGAACTCGTCGGTACGGGCGTACCGGGCGTTCTTGTCCAGGAAGTCGCCGTAGGCGCGCTGCTCGTGGGCCTCGCCACCGGTGACCACGTTGACCAGCAGCCGCCCACCGGAGAGGCGTTGGAAGGTGGCTCCCATCTGCGCCGCCAGGGTCGGCGAGAGCAGGCCCGGTCGGAAGGCCACCAGGAACTTCAGTCGCTCGGTGACCTCGGTCAGCATCGCGGTGCTCAGCCAGGCGTCCTCGCACCAGGCTCCGGTTGGCGTGAGCGCCCCGACGAAGCCCAACTGTTCGGCCGTACGGGCGATCTGGCCGAGATAGGCGACGGTCGGTGGACGGGAGCCGCCGGCCCTGCCCACCGGCACCCCGTGACCACCGCCGACGATGTCCCGGCTGTCGCCGTACGTGGGCAGAAACCAGTGGAAGGTCAACGACATGGCTCGATCCTCCGGGCGAGGGGGGCTGGTCCGACCGCCCGTCCGGGCTGGACTCAGGACGGCCACCCGAACAGACTACCCATAAAACCTATCGGGTTAGTAGGCTGATGCCGCCGCTAAACGTTCATCGATGTTCACCGGATCCCGTTTCGCTGTCGAGGAGCCCTCATGCGTACCCCTGCCCCGCGTCGTTCCCGCGTCACCGCCGTCCTGACGGTGCTCACCCTGGTCGCCCTCGGGACGCTGACCGGCTGCGCCGGCGAGCCGACCGGTGGGGACGACGGCACGCCCCGACTGCGCATCGGCTACCAGCGTTTCGGCGGGCTGAGCCTGGTCAAGGCCCGAGGTGCGGCGCCGGACGCCGAGTGGTCGCTGTTCGAGAGTGGGCCGGCGCTGACCGAAGCACTCAAGGCGGGCTCGATCGACATCGGCCAGACCGGAGAGGCACCGCCGATCTTCGCCGCCGCCGGCCGGATCCCGTTCCAGATCATCGGCACCTCGGAACCGATTCCGCAGGGCGAGGCCGTACTGGTCAAGGAGGACTCCGGGCTGCGCACCTTCGCCGACCTCAAGGGGCGCACAGTGGCACTCAACAAGGGATCCAACGTGCACTGGCTGCTGGTCCGGCTGCTGGAGGCACACAACCTCACGTTGCAGGACATCAACGTCAAGTACCTCAAGCCCGCCGAGGCCCGGCCCGCCTTCGACAACGGGCAGGTCGACGCCTGGGTCATCTGGGACCCCTACTTCGCCCTCGCCGAGCGCCCCGGGGTGCGGATCCTCGCCGACGCCACCGGCCTGGCCAGCAACCGCGAGTACGTGCTGGCCCACCCGGACGCGTTGACGAACAAGTCTCCGCAGATCGAGACGTTCCTGCATACCTACCGCACGGTCACCGACTGGGGCATCGCCAACCCGACCGAACGGACCGCGGTGCTCGCCCCGGAACTGAAGATTCCCGAGGACACCACCAGCCGGGCCCTGGCCCGCAGCGCCCGCGCCCTGGCGCCGGTCACCCCGGCGGTCGGTGACGAGTTGCAGGCCATCGCGGACGGCTTCGCCACCCTCGAACTCATTCCCGGCCCGGTGGACATCCGCGCCCGGATCGACGCCCGCTTCACCGAGGTGTTCCGGTGACCAGGGCGACCGTCGTACCGCTGGCGCCGGTCACCGCACCGGCCACCGAGCCGGGCGTACCCCGACGGCCCGGGCGTCTCCTGGCCTGGCGTCGGCTGACCACTCCGCTGCTGCTGGTCGTCGGTTGGGAACTGGCGGCCCGGTCCGGGCTGCTGGCGGCGGAGAAGTTACCGGCACCCAGCACGGTGCTGGCCACCGGTTGGCGGCTGACCCGTGACGGCACCCTGCTGACCCACCTGCTCGACTCCCTCACCCGGGCGGGCGTCGGGCTGCTCATCGGCGGCGGACTCGCCGTACTGCTCGGCGCGCTCGCCGGGCTGCTGCGCATCGGCGACGACCTGGTCGATCCGCCGGTGCAGATGGCTCGGATGCTGCCGCACCTCGGATTGGTGCCGCTGCTCATCATCTGGGTCGGCATCGGCGAGTCACTGAAGGTCAGCCTGGTCGCCCTCGGCGCCTTCTTCCCCCTGTACTTCAACACCTACGCCGGCATCAGGGACATCGACGAACGGCTGGTCGAGGCGGCCCGTACCTGCGGACTGGGGGCGCTCGCCCGGCTGCGACACGTGGTGCTGCCGGGCGCACTGCCCGCACTCTTCCTCGGCCTGCGACTGGCCATCGGCGCTGCCTGGCTCAGCCTCGTGGTCGGCGAGCAGGTCAACGCCCAGACCGGCATCGGCTTCCTGATGATGGAGGCCCGCGAGTTCAGCCAGACCGACGTGGTGGTCCTCGGCCTGCTCGTCTACGCCCTGCTCGGCCTGCTGTCCGACGTCACCATCCGGATCGTGGAAAGGAGGGCGCTGACATGGCGTCGCGGACTTCGGGCGGTCTGACCGACCGGGCGACGGTGCTCACCGCCACCGGCGTACGCCGCCGCTTCGGTGCCAGCACGGTGCTGACCGGCGTAGGATTGGCCATCGCGCCGGGTGAGGTGGTCGCCCTGCTCGGCGGCAGCGGCTCCGGCAAGAGCACCCTGCTGCGGGTGCTCGCCGGCCTCGACGACGAGGCCACCGGCGAGATCGTGCTGCACGGCAGGGCCGCGGTGGTGTTCCAGGAACACCGTCTGCTGCCGTGGAAACGGGTGGCGGACAATGTCGCGCTCGGACTGAGCGGCCCGGACGTGGCCGACCGGGTCGCCCGGGCGCTGGCGGAGGTCGGCCTCGCCGATCGGCACCGGGCCTGGCCCGCCGAACTCTCCGGCGGGCAGGCGCAGCGGGTAGCGGTCGCACGGGCCCTGGTACGCGAACCGGACCTGCTGCTGCTCGACGAACCGTTCGGCGCGCTCGACGCGCTCACCCGGCTGCGCATGCAGGGCCTGCTACGCCGGCTGCGCACCGAACACGGCTTCGCCGCACTGCTGGTCACCCATGACGTGGAGGAGGCGCTGCTGCTCGCCGACCGCCTGCTCGTCCTGGAGGCCGGTGTCATCGCCGAGGAACTGCCGGTTCACCTCGGGTCCACCCGGTCTCCGGAGGACCCGGCCTTCGGCGCGCTGCGCCGCCGCCTGCTCGACCGCCTCGGCGTACCTGCCCTGTGAGGCCGACGCGCGGCCGGGAACCGGTTGTCCGGTCCTCGGCCGCGCCGGTGCCGCCCCAGGTCAGCCGAGGGCGAAGCCGGCGAACAGCAGCGCGGCCAGGCCGAGCGCGAGAACCAGGTTGAACACACACCCGCCAGCCGTGAACCGGGCCCCGGACGAGGGTGTCGATCCGGTCGGTGACCAGGCCGCGCGCTGCGGCGGCCGTGGGCACCCGTCACGGGGGCGGATATCCTTCGCCGGGTGAGCACCTCCCGGAGCGGCGAACGGACGCTGGTCGCGTCGAACCGCAAGGCCCGGCACGACTACACCATCCTCAAGACGTACGAGGCCGGGATCGTGCTGGCCGGCACCGAGGTCAAGTCGCTGCGAGCCGGTCGCGTCTCGCTGGTCGACGCCTTCGCGCAGGAACGCGACGGAGAGATCATGCTCTACGGCCTGCACATCGCCGAGTACGGCTACGGCAGCTGGACCAACCACGCCCCCCGCCGGACCCGCAAGCTGCTGCTGCGCCGGGTGGAGATCGCCCGGATCCTGGCCCAGATCCGGGAGGGCGGGTTCACCCTGGTACCGCTGTCGATGTACTTCTCCGGCGGCTGGGCCAAGGTCGAACTCGCCGTGGCCAAGGGTCGCCGGTCGTACGACAAACGCCAGGCGCTCGCCACTCGTGACGCGGACCGGGAGATCGCCCGTGAGCTGGGCCGTCGCCTCAAAGGGCGGTCACGGCCCGGCTGACGGCGTCGCCGACGGCAACGGCAACGGCACCAGGCCGCCGCAGCGCGGGTCCGGCGCACCCACCGGTCGGCGCGGCATGAGCCACTCCAGCGCGGTGTCCTCCACCGGCCACCCGGCCACGTTCACCCGGCTGCTCGGCACCCGGTCCGCGTCCGGGCAGAGCACCTGCGCCCGAACGTCGTCATTGGGCAGGAAGCGGACCTCGCCGGAGCGGCTCAGGACGATGGTCATCCGGTCGGTCACCGTCACCGCCTCGCCCAGCACCACCTCCTGGGTGTCCGGCTGGCCGACCTCGACGGCCACCGCCGGCAGCAGCGGAACGCGCAGGAACACCGCACCCGTCAACAGCGGCATCAGCGCGCCGACCGCGTAGATGACCACCCGGGTCACGGCCGGGGCCATCCGCGCCGGCACCGGGCCGGTCAACACCAGCGCACCGGCGGGCGGGAGCGCCAGCAGCAGGGCCGTGGCCAGTTCGCCGTGCCCGAGCGCCGACCGGATGGCCGGGGCCAGGCAGGCGTAGCCGACCGCCGCGACGACGACCGGCACGATCAGGCCGGTGGCCAGCAGCAGTCGCGGGCGGTCAGGGTACCGGCTGCGGATGTGCAGGGCGATCAGCCACACCAGCAGCATCACCAGGCCCGGCAGGAACCGCAGCTGCCAGGTGAGGGTGGCGAGTGCGCCCGTCACCACCAGCACCCAGCCTGGCGTACGCGCGGCGGCGTAGGCGAGCAGCGACCGCTCCGGGTCGAACCGCTCGGGCGCGCTGACCTGCAACAACCGGCCGAGTACGACCGGTACCAGCACCACCAGCGGCACCGCCCAGACCAGCGCGATGAGCAGCGCGCTGAGCAGCCCGAGCGGGCTGACGTACTGCACGAGCAGCAGCATCGTCGACATGTCCTGCCGACTGAGCCGCCACAACCGCAGCACCAGCAGCAGTAGCGGAAAGGCGGGCAGCAGCGTCAGCAGCCACTGCTGCGTCTGGCGCGCACCCGAGTGACTGCGGGCGACAGACCCGTCCGTGGTTGGTTCGGGTGCCGCCATGCGAACCTCTCCCAGGGCCACTGCCGCACCTCCACCTTGTCCGCCGGGCCGGGCGGCGGTTGCCGGTCGACCGCAACCTGCTGCTCGTCGTTGTACTGCTGGGCGTAGCCGAGGTAGCGGTCGAAGGCGGCCCGCCACCGCTTGCCGTTGCGACCGGTACGCGCCTCCTCCAGCGAGAGATTGACCAGGTCACGCATGGCCCGGTCGGGGCCGGTGTTGACGCCCCACAGCTCATCACCGTCGGCGCCGATGTCGAAATGACGCAGCGGTTTGGGATTCGTCAGCTTGTTCACCGGTGGTGCCTGCTCGACGGGGGGCGGGGCCACGAATCCGGCCAGGATCGCCGCATCGGTGGTCACCGCGTCGATCTTGCCGTCGTACAGCTCCTGGATGCACTGGCTGATCCGGTTGCGGCCATGGGCCTTCGCGCCGGCCGCGGTCAGGTTCCGCTCGGCCGTCGAGGTCGCCAGCGTGCAGACCTTCCGGCCGGCGAGGTCGTTGAAGGTGGTCGGTCGCAGGTCGCTGTCGGCACGGGTGACCACCGACTGTTCGGTCTGTAGGTACGGTGCGGAGAAGACCACACCCTGCCGCCGGCGGTCGTCGGTGATGCTGTACGAGGCGATGACCAGATCTACCGTGACGTAACGGCCGTCGGGAGTGCGCGCCTGCCGACGGGCTCGGTCCTCGCTCTCGATGGGCAGGAACCGCACCCGGGGCGCGTCGAAGCCGAGATCCTCCGCGATCATGTAAGCGATCTCGATGTCGAAGCCCGCGAACGCGCCGTTCTCCAACAGCTGCGACACTCCCGGCTGATCATCCTTCACGCCGACGAGCAACTCCTGCTTACCCGTGAGCCCGGCGCGTTCCCGCAACTGATCACGGCTGGGTGGGCCGGTCACGCTGACCACCCGCACCACCGTGACCGCGGCCACCACCAGCAGGACGAGCAACGCGGCGAGACGCAGCCACCGCGTGCGGGCCGTCCGGTCGGGGCTGGCGGGCCGCTGTGGGGGCGCGCCGGTCGGTGCTTCGAACTCGCTCATCGTCACCCCCGGCTACAGCCATCGTGAGGGTCTATTGTGGCCGACCGGTGCCATCGGGATGACCGCGGTTACCCAAGCGAGATGCAGGACAGGCTCGACGGGCGACTGATGGTCGGCGATCGGTCGCTGATTCGCGGCCGATCAGCCGGCGAGCAGGTCAGCGTGCGCCGCGCGCAGCCGGGCCAACTCGGCATCACCCGGCGTGGCCCGGCGCTCCAACTCGGCCCACACCGCGGCGAGCGCCGCTCGCATCGCACGAAGTTCGGCGGCGTGACGGCGACCAGCCTGCTCGCGCTGCGCTTCGAGGCGCCGGGACCAGCCCGCGGTGACCTCGGCGAGCCGGCCGGCGTCAGCGCGAGCCTGGGCGGCACTGCGGGCGGCGTCGGCCGGCACGATGGCGGCGACCGGCCGGGAGTCGCCGTCGCGGGTGACCACGGTGACGGTGTCGGTCAGCTCCGCCATCGCGACGAGCTGACTCAGTCGGGTACGCGCCTCGCGCAACGGCAACGAGCGCGGCGGGGTGTTGCGCGGGGTGAGGGCGGGGACAGCCATGAATACATGATGAGTACCGGGTACGACACTTTCCGCAACCGTCCATCAGGGACCGTAGCGGGATCGGCGGTCAGCAGCGCCCGTCCGCACCGGAAAGCCCTCCCTGACCGCCCTCGGCCGTGGCCCTGACCAGCGACGCTGGCCGGGACCACGGCCGGTCCGAGCGGGATCAGCGCGGCGGGCGGTCCCGCCGGGACGGGAACTGGGCACCAGGGCGGGCCAGGGTGGAGCGTGCACGCAAGCCCACCGGGTCCGGCGTGTCGACGGCGGCCGGGGCGGGTGCCGGGGCCCGCCGGGCGGCCAGGTAGGCCGCCGCGGCGCGGTCCTCGTCGGTGGGCGCCGCGAGCAACGCGTAGACCAGCCCCACCACGCCGAAGATCACGAGAAGCACGATCGGAACCAGCAGACTGCCCACCTCCGCTCCGGCGACCTCCCCCCGCTGCTCGTGCAGGTGCACCGACAGGGCGCTCATCCCGGTGAAGTGCATGCCGTTCACCGCCAGACCCATCACCAGCGCCGAGGCGAAGATCGCCACGCCTCGACGGACCGTCACCGCGAGCCACAGCGCGACGGTGGCGGCGACCACGGCGATCAGCACGGAGAGCGCGACCCGGGTCGGGTCGTAACCCAGTTCGCCGTTCAGTCGCATCGCGGCCATGCCGGTGTAGTGCATCGCCGCCACCCCGGCGCCGGTGAACAGACCGCCGGCGAGCACGCGTACGGTCGACAGCCGGCCGGTGCCGACGATGGCCAACCCGATGCCGACAGCCACCACCGCGAGCAACGCGCTGA
Source organism: Micromonospora sp. NPDC051196 (assembly GCF_040682415.1). NCBI lineage: Bacteria > Bacillati > Actinomycetota > Actinomycetes > Micromonosporales > Micromonosporaceae > Micromonospora > Micromonospora sp. NPDC051196. Next base: position 60,250 of record NZ_JBFBAY010000017.1, on the reverse strand, counting down.
CGACGGTGACCGGCACGTCGTACCTGATCCGGGAGCCGCTCACGGCGAAGCCGAGCATCGCCATGAAGTGCATGGTCCAGATGGCGGTGCCGCCGAGGGCCCACGCCGCGAGCGTCCCCCACCACGCCCGCTGGCCGGCACTCGACGCGGTACGGATCCGGCCCGCACAGATCAGGCCGAGAATGGAACCCAGCACCGACAGCGCGTAACTGAGCGCAGGTGTGATCCATCCGTACTCAAAGTGATTGATATCCGCCACGGCGGCTCCCCCCAGAGCATCTACCGGCGCGCGGCTGACGCGCCGGTAGAATGATCGGGGAAGCGTTCACCAGGCACAATAGGATCAGTTGTCCTGTGCAAACCGTTGCCGTTCGGTGACATCACCATCCGTCAGCCGGTGTTGACGTGACGTCGAGTGACGAAGCGGGTCAGGCTGGCGCGTGGTAGGCGAGCACTCCCCGGTTGACGACACCGATCGCCTGCCGGGCGGTGGCCCGGAGGTCGGCCGAGGCGCCACCGGAGTCGGCGATCTGACCGAGCAGATCCACCACCTGACGAGCCCACCGGACGAAGTCACCGGCCGGCATCTCGCCATCGAGTTCGTGACCGCTGGCCAACACCTTGGCCAACGCCTCCCCCCGGGCCCACCGGTAGATCGGCCAGGCGAAGCCCAGGTCCGGTTCGCGGGTCACGGCCAGGCCACGGGCGGCCTCGTCGGACTCGATCTCGCTCCACAGCTTCAAGGTCGAGTCGACCGCCTCGGCGACCGGACCGCGCGGCAGGGACGCCCGTTCGTCGACGTCACGCCGGGCCTCGAAGACCACCACGGAGACTGCGGCAGCCAGTTCGGCCGGCGACAGTCCGTCCCAGACCCCCCGCCGCAGGCACTCCGCCACCAGCAGGTCGGCCTCGGTCCAGATCCGTCCCAGCATCCGCCCGGCGTCGGTCACCTCGCCCTCGGCGGTGAGATAGCCCCGGGCGGTCAGCAGCGCGACGATCCGGTCGAAGGTACGCGCCAACGATCCCGTCCGACCGGCCACCCGCTCACGCAACTCCTCGGTGTCGCGCTCCAGCCGGCGACGGCGCTCCGCCCAACGGGCGTGCTCCTCCCGCTCTGGGCAGGCGTGACAGGGGTGCCGCCGCAACTCGGCGCGCAACTGGGTGAGCTGATGGTCCTCGCCCGACTGCCGGCCCCGGGCGCCCCGGCGGCTGTGCCGGTCCAGGCCGGTGCCGCTGACCTGCGCCGCCAGGTCACGACGGGCCGCCGGGTTACGCGGGTTGAAGTGCTTGGGCACCCGGATGCGGGCCAGCACCTCGGCCGGCGTGGTGAAGTCGCCGGGGCTGATCCGCCCGGCCCAGCGGTCCTGGGTCAGCACCAGCGGACGCGGCTCGCTGAATCCACCGGCGGCCGGGTCGAGCACCACGGCCAGGCCGGCGCGCCGACCCGACGGCACCCGGATCACGTCACCGACGCGCAGCCGCTCCAACGCGGCCACCGCCGCCGCCCGGCGCTGGCTCTGGCCCTGCCGGGCGAGCGCCCGCTCCCGGTCGCCGATCGACACCCGCAGCGCGAAGTACTCGTCGAAGTCGCCGTGGTGGCACTCCGCCTCCACGCCGTACGCCTCGATGGTCTCGGTGTTGCGCTGCACCTGCCGGGCCAGGCCGACCACCGACCGGTCCGCCTGGAACTGGGCGAACGAGGACTCCAGCAGCGCGCGGGCCGGCTCGGCGCCGACGCTGCCGACCAGGTTGACCGCCATGTTGTACGAGGGTCGGAAGCTGGACCGCAGCGGGTACGTGCGGGTGGAGGCCAGCCCCGCCACGTGCCGGGGATCGGTTTCCGGGGACCACACCACCACGGCGTGCCCCTCCACGTCGATGCCCCGGCGCCCGGCCCGCCCGGTGAGCTGCGTGTACTCCCCCGGCGTCAGGTCGACGTGCGCCTCGCCGTTGTACTTGACCAGGCGTTCCAGCACCACGCAGCGGGCCGGCATGTTGATGCCCAGGGCCAGGGTCTCAGTGGCGAAGACCGCCTTGACCAGCCCACGGACGAACAACTCCTCGACGACCTCCTTGAACGCCGGCAACATCCCGGCGTGGTGGCTGGCCAGCCCGCGCTCCAGACCGTCGAGCCACTCCCAGTAACCCAGCACCGACAGGTCTTCACCGGGGATGGCCGTCACCCGGGACTCCACCACCCGGCGGATCTCGGCCCGCTCCTCGGGCGAGGTCAACCGCAGGCCGGCCGCCAGGCACTGCTGCACGGCCGCGTCGCAGCCGGCCCGGCTGAAGATGAACAGGATCGCCGGCAGCAAGCCCTCGCGGTCCAGCCGGTCGACGATGTCCGGCCGCAGCGGCCCCCGCCAACGCGGTCCCCGGCGCCCGCCGCCCGGCCCGGCGGAGCGCCCCTCGCCCAGATCGAGGCGACGCACCGTCTCCCGGGTGTAGCGCAGCAACTCCGGGTGCACGTCGTGCTTACGGGCGGCCGCCGCGTCGTGGAACAGGTCGAACATCCGCTTGCCGACCAGCATGTGCTGCCACAGCGGCACCGGCCGGTGCTCGCTGACCACCACCGTGGTCTCCCCGCGTACGGTGATCAGCCAGTCGGCGAACTCCTCGGCGTTGGACACCGTCGCCGACAGCGACACCAGGGTGACCGAGGCGGGCAGGTGGATGATGACCTCCTCCCACACCCCGCCCCGGAACCGGTCGGCGAGGTAGTGCACCTCGTCCATCACCACGTACGCCAGGCCCTCCAGGGTGGCCGAGCCGGCGTAGAGCATGTTGCGCAGCACCTCGGTGGTCATCACCACCACCGGCGCGTCGCCGTTGATGGCGTTGTCGCCGGTGAGCAGCCCGACCTGCTCGGCGCCGTAGCGGTCGACCAGGTCGTGGTACTTCTGGTTGGACAGCGCCTTGATCGGCGTGGTGTAGAAGCACTTGCGCCGGGCGCCGTCGGTCGGCGCCGGCTGGCCGGGAGTGCCCCGCAGCGCCAGGTGTACGGCGAACTCGCCCACCACCGTCTTGCCGGCGCCGGTGGGCGCGCACACCAGCACGCCACTGCCCCGCTCCAGCGCCTGACAGGACTCCCGCTGGAAGTCGTCCAGGTCGAACCCGAGATCGGAGGTGAACTCTTCCAGCGCCGGGAACTGTGAGGCCTGGGCGGCCCGGCGGCGCGCCGCGGCGTACCGCTCGGCGGGGCTCGACATGCCTCAAGATTAGTCCGTACGCCTGACAGGTACCCGGCAAGGCCGACCGGCAGCCGGGTCGGAGTGGGTCGGTAGGGTGCACCACGTGCCGGATCATGCCGAACCGACCGACCCCGTACGCGATGTCCAGCCGACCCCGTCCCGCCGTCCGGTGGAGGCGGTACTGCTCGACTTCCACGGCACGCTCGCCCAGGTGGAGGAGCCCCGCGATTGGGTCCTGGCCGCCGCGGCGACGTGCGGCGTGGAACTCGACCGGGTCCGGGCCACCTCGCTGGCCGATCGGCTGCTCACCGCGGGCCGGGCCGGCGGGCCACTACCGGCCCGGGTGCCACCGCACCTGGCCGAGTTGTGGGCCGACCGGGATCTCTACGAGCACGCCCATCGGGGCGCGTACACCGGACTGGCCGCCACGGTCGACGCCGGCATCGACGGTTTCGCCGACGCCCTCTACGAGCGGGTGCTGGTGCCGGAGGGCTGGGTACCGTACCCGGACACCGCCCCCACCCTGGCCGCACTGCGGTCGGCCGGGGTACGGGTGGCGGTGGTCAGCAACATCGGCTTCGACATCCGCCCGCACTTCGCCACCTGGGGCCTCGCCGACCTCGTCGACGCCTTCGTGCTGTCGTACGAGGTGGGGCGTTGCAAGCCCGACCCGGCGATCTTCTGGCGGGCCTGCGGCATGCTCGGCGTCGACCCCGAGCGCGCCCTGATGGTCGGCGACACCCCGGCCGACGCGGCAGCGGTGACGGCCGGCTGCGCGGCGCTGGTGCTCCCGACCGCCGACGTCGGCCACCCCAACGGCCTAGGCTCCATCCTCCCCCTAACCCACCCCTGACCCACCCCTCCCCGCGCCCCTCCCTCCCGCGCCCCACCCCGCCCGTGCTCCACCCGCGCGTGCCCCGCCCGTGCCCCGCCCCACGCGTGCCCCGCCCTGCTCCGCCCCGCGATCTTGCAGTTTTGGTCGCTGACATGCCCTATTCGCGCCTTATTTCCCGACCGAAAGTGCAAGATCGACGCGCGCAGGGGGTGGGGGTGGGGCAAGGGGGGTGGTTTAGGGGAGGAGGAGGTGGAGGGCGGCGGGGGTGGCGGTGATGGTTACCGGGAGGGGTAGGCAGCGTTCACCGTCGGCGTAGCCGGTGATGCCGGCGGCGGCGATCTCCACCGTGCGCGCTCGGTAGCTGCGCGCGAGCGGGTGCTGGACGTGGGTGCCGCGGTAGATGTTCGGCTTCTCCCGGATCAGCATGCGGCGGTTGAACCGCCCGCCCACCACGACGTCGAGCAGTCCGTCGGTCGGGTCGGCGTCGGGGCAGATGAGCATCCCACCGCCGTAGGACCGGCAGTTGCCGACGGCCACCAGCACAGCGTCCGTCTCGTGGGTCACTCCGTCGAGGCGCAGCGTGTAGCGACGCGGACGCAGCCGGGCCAACTCCACCAGGATCGCCAGGTCGTAGCGGCGCGGGCCACGCGGCCAGCGCATCCGGTTGGCCCGTTCGTTGACGATCGCGTCGAAGCCGGCCGCGAGCACCGCACCGTACCAACGGTGCCCGCCATCCGCCCCGGTCATCCGGGCCAGGTCGACCGGGCGGGAACGGCCGTCCCGCAGCGCCGCCGCGATCGCGTCCGCGGCAGTCAGTGGGTCGGCGGGAAACCCGGTTTCGACGGCGAAATCGTTGCCGGTGCCCGCCGGCACCGCGCCGAACGGCACCCGGGTGCCCGCCACCGCCTGCAGGGCCAGGTGCACGGTGCCGTCGCCGCCCACCGCGACCAGCGCGGCCGCACCGCCTGCCACCGCCTCGTGGCAGGCGGCCTCGGCCTGTCCGCGGGTGCCGGCGTCCAGCACCCGTAGCGGACGTCCGCCCGCCGCCAGGCGGTCCAGCACCTGGGGCAGCAAACCCCGGTGGCGTCCCCGGCCGGCGGTGGGATTGGCCAGGACAGCGACCGGCCGATCGGCCGGCGCAGGGTGATCGTCTGCCGTCACGGCGTGCACCGTACCCGGCTCGGGCGCCACTGGACACCCGCCATCGGGCGCAGCCCGGCGACACCTGCGCCACCGAACCGCACGACCCGACCGCCCCGGCACGCCGTCACACCGGGACCCACCTGACATTTGTCATGGTCGATAGTGCGGCACGCATCCCACCTCATGACTGATCACACTGGATCCGCCATAGGCCGAACAGACAGACTCATATCAGCCAGCAGGACAAGGGGCTCAGCCGATCAGCGGAGGGAGTGGTCACGGTGGACGATCGTTACGACAGCTACTGCGCCGCCGACCGGCACTTCTACGACTCGCTCGGCAACGCCGCCGAACAGCCCACTTTCGCGGCGGCCCGGCGACCCCTGCCCGACGGTTGGCGTACCGAGCCGCTGGACGACTGGCTGATCTACGCCCCGGACGGCGGCTCGCTGCCCCAGCAGGGCTGGAAGATCCACGTGTCGGCGACCCTGGACAACGCCGAGCGGGTGCTGGACACCATCTGGGACTACTGCGTCCCGCGCGGACTGTCGTTCAAGTTCCTCCGGGGCCCCCGCACCCTGCTGCTGCGCAACTCCAAGTACGCCTCCCGGGCGGCCAGCGGCAAGTTCGTCACCGTCTACCCCCGCGACCACGCCGAGCTGGAGCTGGTCTGCAAGGAGCTCGACGAACTGCTCGCCGGCGAAGCCGGCCCGTACATCCTCAGCGACCTGCGCTACGGCGCCGGCCCGGTGTACGTACGCTACGGCGGCTTCGCCGCCCGCTACTGTCACTCGGCGGACGGGCAGGTCGTCCCGGCGATCGAGGACGACAACGGCACCCTGGTGCCCGACCGGCGTGACCCGGTCTTCCACGTACCGTCCTGGGTGACGCTCCCCGACTTCCTCGAACCGCACCTGGCCGCGCGCAACGCCACCAGCACCGATGAGGTGCCGTACCGGATCGAGAAGGTCATCCACTTCTCCAACGGCGGCGGTCTCTACATCGGCCGGGACCTGCGCACCGACACCCAGGTGGTGCTCAAGGAAGCGCGGCCACACGCCGGGCTGGACGCCGACGGCACCGACGCGCTGACCCGCCTGACCCGCGAGGCCGAGGCGCTGCGTCGACTCGCCGACCTGCCGCAGGTGCCCCGGGTGCACGACGAATTCACCCTCGGCGAGCACCGGTTCCTGGCGCTGGAGTTCATCGAGGGCCGGGCGCTGAACAAGGTGCTGGTCGACCGGTACCCACTGATCGACGCCGACGCCACCGACGCCGACCGCGCCGACTACACCCGCTGGGCGCTGGACGTCCACCGGCAGGTCGAGCAGGTCGTCCGGGCCATCCACGAACGCGGCCTCGTCTACGGCGACCTGCACCTGTTCAACATCATGGTCCGCCCCGACGACCGGATCGCGCTGGTCGACTTCGAGGTCGCCGCCCCGATCGACGGACACCGCCGACCCGGCCTGCGCAACCAGGGCTTCGCCGCCCCCCGGGATCGCAGCGGTCCCGCCGTCGACCACTACGCCCTGGCCTGCCTACGATTGGCGCTGTTCCTCCCGCTGACCCAACTGGTCCGGCTGGCGCCGGCCAAGGTCGCGCACCTCGCGGACGTGATCGCGGAGCGGTTCCCGGTGCCGAGAGAGCTGCTGGACGCCGCCGTCGCGGAGATCACCGGTGGCCATTCGGCCGCCGACCACCCGGCCGACCTCAGCGTCGACGTCGGGCCCGCACACCGCGACCGGCTGGCCCGGGCGATCCTGGCCAGCGCGACACCTGAGCGCGACGACCGACTCTTCCCCGGCGACATCGAGCAGTTCCGCAGCGGCGGACTCAACCTCGCCCATGGTGCCGCCGGAGTCCTGTACGCACTGCACGTCAGCGGCGCCGGACGTTGGCCGGAGCACGAACGGTGGCTGGTACGTCGGGCCACCTCACCGGCCTCCGGCACCCGCTGCGGCTTCTACGACGGCCTGCACGGCGTCGCGTACGCCCTGGAACTGCTGGGCCGGCGGCAGGACGCCCTCGACGTGCTCGACATCTGCCTGCGGCAACCCTGGGACGGGTTGGACCACAGCCTGGCCGGTGGCCTGTCCGGCATCGCGCTCAACCTCGCCGAGCTGGCCGGACGCACCGGTGAGACGGCTCTGCGCGACGCCGCCTGGCGGGCCGCCGAGCGGGTCGTCGATCAGCTCGCCGACGACCCGGGGTCGGACATCAGCGGCGGTCGGCACCCGTACGCGGGACTGCTGCGCGGTCGTACCGGGCCGGCGCTGCTGCTGGTACGGCTGCACGAACTGACCGGTGAGGTGGAGTTGCTGACGCACGCCGCCACCGCACTGCGGCAGGACCTGCACCGCTGTGTCGTCCGCCCGGACGGCGCGCTGGAGGTCAACGAGGGCTGGCGCACCATGCCCTACCTGGGGCAGGGCAGCGTCGGTATCGGGCTGGTGCTCGACCAGTACCTGCGGCATCGCGCCGACGAGCGGTTCGCCGAGGCGAGCGCCGGAGTACGTCGCGCCGCCCGGTCCCCGTTCTACGCGCAGTCCGGCCTGTTCGCCGGACGGGCGGGCATCGTCGCCTACCTCGCGGCGTACCCCGACGATGCGGTGCTGGCCGCAGAGCTGGCGACGCAGGTGGAACGTCTCGCCTGGCACGCCCTGCCGTACGCCGACGGGACCGCGTTCCCCGGTGAGCAGCTGTTGCGGCTCTCCATGGACCTCGGCACCGGCACCGCCGGCGTCCTGCTGGCGCTGGCCGCCGCCCGGCCCGACGCGCCGGTGACGCTGCCCTTCCTCGCGCCCCTGACGGGCGCCCCCGACACCCTCGCTGATGCGAGGGGAACCGATCAGACCGACCAGCACGGGAGGAGGTGACAAGACATGGCGCTTCTGGACCTCCAGGGCCTGGAGATGGCCCCCGCCGACCGCACCGGCGGCGGCAGCCGGGCGAGCCTGCTGCTCTGCGGCGACAGCTCGCTGTCCGTCACGACCTGCAACTGACGGGTCGCTACGCGAGGCCCTGGGCGGGTTTACGTACCCGCCCAGGGCCGCACGTCTTTCGCGGGAGGTCCGATGCCGACACTCACCGGCTCCGACCGGCTGTTACGCCGGGTGGTCCGTGACGGTGGCGGTTGGACCGTCCTGCTCGTGGTGGTGGCGCTCACCGGCGCCGCCGCCGAACTGGCGCTTCCGGCGGTCCTCGGGCTCGCCGTCGACGCCGCCGTCGGCGGGACGGCCTCCTGGTGGCCCGCCGTCGCCTGCGCGCTGGTCGCCGGCCTCCTGGTCACCGACATCCTCGGTGACCTCGCCGCCGGCTACGGCGCGGCGCGGGCCACCGCCCTGCTGCGGCGACGACTGCTGCGCCACCTGTTCGCCTGCGACGTACGCACCGTCCGCCGGTATCCGGTGGGCGACCTGGTCGGCCGCCTCGTCGGTCAGTCCGCCGACGCCGGGCAGGCCGGGACCGCCGTGGTGTTCGGCGTCATCGCCGTGCTCCCGCCGGTCGGCAGCGTCGTGGCGCTCACCCTGATCGAGCCGCTGTTGGGAATCACCCTCCTCGCCGGGCTGGCGCTACTCACGGTACTCATGCGCGCCTTCGTCACCGACGCCTCCGCCGCCGTGGCCGGATACCAGCGGGTGCTCGGCAACATCGCGGGCCGACTGTTGGAGGCGCTCGGCGGCGCCCGCACCATCGCCGCCGCGGCAACCGTCGACCGGGAACGCGACCGGGTGCTGGCCGCGCTGCCGGAACTGCGGGGGTACGGGCTGCTCGGCTGGCGGCTGCTGGCCCGGGCGAGCGCCCGCACCGCCGCCGTGGGGCCGCTGTTGCAGGCGGCCGTCGTGGCCGTCGGCGGGTACGCGCTCACCGTCGGCTGGCTCACCCCCGGGCAACTGGTCGCCGCGGTGCAGTACGCCGCCCTCGGCGCCGGGTTGGGCGCGGTGCTGGCCACACTCCACCGGCTGGTACGCGCCCGTGCCGCGGCCAGCCGGATCGCCGAGCCGCTGGCCCACCCGGCCAGCCGGTACGGCGACGAACCACTGCCACCCGGCCGGGGTGAGCTGCGGCTGTGCGGCGTCGGCGTGAACGGCGAGGACGGGCGTCCCGTCCTGGACGGCATCGATCTGCTCGTCCCGGCCGGCGCCACGCTGGCCGTCGTCGGGCGCTCCGGCGTCGGCAAGTCGACCCTCGCCGCCGTGGCCGGTCGGTTGCACGACCCGGATGCCGGTGAGGTGCTGCTGGACGGGGTGCCGCTACGCCGGTTGAGTCCGGCGGCGCTGCGCCGGGGCGTCGGGCAGGCCTTCGACCGGCCGGTCCTGGTCGGCGAGACGGTGCACGACGCGATCGGTCTCGCCCTGCCTGAGGATTCGGCCTGCCCGCCCACCGGTGACGCTCCGGCGACCACGGCGGTGCTGACTGTGGCGCGGGCCGCCCAGGTGGCCGACGTCGTCGCCCGGCTGCCCGACGGGTTCCGCACCCGGCTGGCGGACGCACCGCTGTCCGGTGGCGAGGCCCAACGCCTCGGGCTGGCCCGCGCGTTCCCAGCCGAGCGACTGCTGGTCCTCGACGACGCCATGTCCAGCCTGGACACCGCTACCGAACACCGGATCAGCCGGGCGGTGGCCGCGGGCGCCGACGGTCGTACCCGCCTGGTGGTGACCCACCGCGCGGCGACGGCGGCCGCAGCCGACCTGGTCGCCTGGCTCGACGGCGGCCGGGTACGGGCGGTGGCCCCGCACCGACAGCTGTGGACCGACCCGGACTACCGGGCCATCTTCACGCCCGACGGTGACCCCCGATGACCGGCGTACGCCGCACCACCTGGGCGGCGCTGCGTGCCCGCCGTCGCCCGCTGGGCCGACTGGCCGCCTGGTCGGTGGCCGAGTCACTGCCGGCGCTGCTCAGCGGCCTGCTCGTCGCCCGTGCGGTCGACCAGGGCTTCCTGGCCGGCCAGTTCGCCACCGGCCTGGCCTGGCTGGCCGGGCTCGCCGCCGCCGTGCTGGTCGGCGCGGTCGCCACCGGACGGGTGTACCGCAGCCTCGGTGCCGTGGTGGAGCCGTACCGCGACGAGTTGGCCGCCCGGGTGGTCAACGGCGCGCTGCGCGAGGCCACTCGGGCCGGTGGCCGGCCGGACAGCGCGGCCGTGGCCCGGCTGACCCAGCAGGTGGAGGTGGTCCGGGACACCTTCGGCGGGCTGCTGCTGGTGGTCCGCGGTTTCCTGTTCACCGCCGGCGCGGCACTGCTCGGCCTGCTCGCCCTGTCGCCGCCGCTGGCCGCGGCGGTGGCCGCGCCGCTGCTGCTCGGGCTGGCCGTGTTCGCGGCGGCACTGCCGGCGATGGTCACCACCCAGCGGGCGCAGGTGGCGGCCGGTGAGGAACTCGGCCGGTCGGCGGCTGCCGCGCTGACCGGGCACCGCGACGTGATCGCCTGCGGCGGGCAGGACCGGATCGTGGCCGCGGTCGACCGGCGGGTCGGCGTACAGGCCGCGGCCGAGCGGACGCTGGCCCGGATGGCGGCGCTGCGCAGCCTCAGCCTCGGGCTCGGCGGCTGGCTGCCCGTGGTGGTCCTGCTACTGGCCGCGCCGTGGCTGGTCGGGCGAGGGCTCAGCACCGGCGCCGTACTGGGTGCACTGGTCTACGTCACCACCGGTCTGCAACCCGCCCTGCACGCCCTGGTGCAGGGCGTGGGTGCCGGCGGCCTGCGCTACGCCGTCACCCTGGACCGGATCCTGCGCAGCTGCCCGCCGACCGGACCGGTCGTCGACCCGAGCAGAGGTTTAACCATCGCACCGCCAGGTCCACCCGCCGAACTGCCGTGCCCTGCCGTCGCTGTACCGCCGGCGGTCCGGGTCTGCGGGCTGACCTTCCGGTACGGCCCGCACGCGAAGCCGGTCCTGGCCGACTTCAGCCTGACCGTGGCCGACGGCGAACATCTGGCCGTGGTCGGGCCCAGCGGTGCCGGCAAGTCCACCCTGGCCGCTCTGATCGCCGGGCTGGTGTCGCCGGACTGCGGCACCGTGCACCTGGCCGACACGCCGGTCGCCGCCGTCGCGCCGGAGGCGTTGGCCCGGCTGCGGGTGCTGGTGCCGCAGGAGGCGTACGTCCGCACCGGCACTCTCGCCGACAACCTGCTGTACCTGTGCCCGGACGTGGACGAAGCGACCGTGGCGGCAGCCCTGGACGCGCTCGGGGCCGGGCCGCTGGTGGACCGCCTCGGCGGCCTGGCGGCCGAGGTCGAGCCCGGCACCCTCTCCGCCGGGGAACGCCAGCTCATCGCCGCGGTCCGGGCCTACCTCGCCCCGGCGCCGCTGGTCATCCTCGACGAGGCGACGTGTCACCTCGACCCGACCGCAGAGGCCACGGTCGAGCATGCCTTCGCCCGCCGTTCGGGAACCCTCGTGGTGATCGCGCACCGGATCAGCTCGGCGATCCGCGCCCGGCGGGTGCTGGTGTTCGACGGCGACCGGCCGCTGGTCGGCAGCCACGAGGAACTGCTGCGCCGCTCCCCCACCTACCGGGAGTTGGTCGGTCACTGGCAGGATCCGGCGCCACCGGCCCACCGGCCGCTCAGCCGGACGTGAGCACCCGGCGGACCGGGTCGCCTGGGCTCAGCCGGGCAGCCGGAACAACACCATGCTCACCCGTGTCAGGTCGCCGTAGGAGACACGCCGGGTGGTGTCGCCGTCGCCGGCCCGCACGGCCACCTAGAGCCGGATCTCAGTACCGGACGGCAACTCGACGTTGATGTCGGGAGTGTTCACGACGAAGATGCCGCCGACGGTGTCCGGGTTCCGCGAAATCCGTTTCGGTGCCACGAAACGCGTCAGCGTCACAGGTGTGCTGTCGACCGATGATCGCCGAATCGGTGAACTGCCAGATGCGCGGCATCATTTCCGGCCGCCCGTAACGGACCCAGCCCGGCCCCGAGTCGCCACCGGCCCGCGCGTACGCGGCCTTGAAATCCTCCGCGATCTGATAGGGGTAGTTGGCGTTCCAACGTGGGTAGTCGCCCAACTCGTTCGAGCCGTACTGGCCCCGCGAGGCGTACATGACAGCGGTTCGGCCGGTACGCGCCGTCAACTCCCGCGCGACCGCGACGCCGACCGTTGACGGCACGTCGTCGGTCGGCCAGCGTTCCAGGTCGATCTGCCAGAAGAACCGGTCGTACTCGCGCCACCAGGGGGTGTGTTCGTCGGCGTAGGCGATGGCCGTAGTGGCCTGTTCCTCGGCGATGACCTGGGAGTGCACCACGACGTACATCCCGAGGAAGGGAATGCCGGCGTCCTTCGCCGCGGTGAGCATCACCCCGTAGTACTGACTGTGGAAGACACCGGCGGCGGACTGCTCCGTACCTTTGTAGGTCATGAAGGATATTCCTGCCTCGCGGGCGTCGCGGACCCGGTCGACCGTCAGCCCCCGGCCGACGTCGTAGTCGCTCGCGTCCCAGCCGTAAAGCGTCACGTAAGGCACCTCCCGACCTGCTTGTCGAACGGTTGGGGAAAGCAAGGAAATGACCTCGACGGCACTCCTGGCGAGGCGGCGGAGAAACCGGTTGGCAATCTTCACGGAAATCACAGGCCGATCCTGAAAAGCGCCCACGGCCTCACGATTTTATGATCGACGATAATCGACACAGCCGATGCTACCGCCCCGACAGTGAATGCGAAATAGCTCGACAGCAGGTCTATTTCCGCAAACAATTCTCACCATCGAGGCCGCGGCACGACGGACCACGGCCGGCGGGCCGTACCGCCCGTGGACACTGCCGCCGCGATGGGTGGGAGCAGGTCGGCGAGCCAGCCGCCCACCCGGGCCGTCAGATCCAGCCGGCCTCGTGGGCCACCCGCACCGCCTCCACCCTGGTGCGTGCGCCGACCTTACGGGTGATCCGTCCGAGGTGGTTGCGCACTGTACCCGGGGCAAGACCGAGCACCCGGGCGACCTCCACGACCGGCGCCCCCGCTGCGGTCAGGTCGAGGATCTGGGTCTCCCGCGAGGTCAGCGGGCTCTCGCGGGTCAACGCCGCCATCACCAGATCGACGTCGATCACCGACTCACCCCGCGACAGCCGCCGGACCCCGTCCAACACCCGGCGCGGAGCAACGTCGCTGCCGAGAATGCCGAGGGTGCGTCCCGGCACCATCACCCGGTGCAGACGGCGGGTACGACGCTGGTCGACGAGCACCAGCAACGGACACCGCCCCGCCACGCTGGCCGCGTCGACCAGATCGAGGTCGATGACCGCCACGTCGGGGCGCTTGGTCCGGACCGCCTGAGGGAGGGCATCACCCCGATCCAGCTCCGCCACCACGCTGATGTCCGCCTCGGCGGCGAGAACGAGGGAGAGTGCGCCACGGACCAGAGCACCGTCGAGTGCGAGCAGGGTACGGATCACGGAGGACCTTCCCGGGAATCGCCTGGCGGATCACGAACCGTCAGAATTCAAACACGAACCGGCCGGTACCGCTCGTTGACGTCCACGACCCAGCGTCGGCTACCCGAGGGCGACCCGCTGGCCGCTCGGATCAGAACCAACCGTGCCGGCGGGCATGCCACACCGCCTCCATCCGGTTGCGGGCACCCGTCTTGCGCATGACCGCCGACAGGTGGTTCCGCACGGTCCCGTGCGCCAGGAAGAGCCGGCGGGCGATCTCCTTGAGCGGCAGACCCTCGGCGGCCACCCGGAGCACCTCCATCTCCCGACGGGTAAGCGGGCTGCGCGGCGGACGCAGCGCAGTCACCGCGACCTCCGCATCGATCACCCGTCCACCGGCTGCCACCTCACGTACCGCCTCGACCAGCGCCTCCACCGGAGCATCCATACCGATCAGCCCGTGCGCGCCGGCGGCCAGCAGGTCCCCGACCATCGCCGGGCTCCACCGGCGCCCCATGCCCAGCACCGCGGTGCCGGGCGCCGCCCCCGCGATCTGGGCGACCACCTCGACCGGCGGTGAGACGTCCGACGCCAGGTCCACCAGCACGACATCCGGGCGGTGCTGCCGCACCACGTCGGGCAGTTTCCCGGCTGCGGCCACCTCGGCGACCACCTCGATCCCATCCTCGCTCGACAGTGCGACGCACAGCGCGGTGCGCAGCAGGCTCATCTCCTCTGCGACGACGACGCGGATCAATGCCTGACTCCGATCTCGGGACGTACGCTGCCGCGGCAGGTCCCTTTCACAGGACTCTTCCGGGCAGCCGGGGGTGGTGGCCGGATCTTTCGCATGACACGAGCGCCACAGGGACAGCAGGCCGGAAACGGCGGACGCGCGGGCAGCCACGGTGACCTGCCGCCGCGCCCACAGGACCCACGACTACCCGGCCCGGACGCACACCGCCGAGGCCGCCGCGCCAGCCGTGCAGATGCAGGTCAAGTCGACGGACGGTAACGCAGGGTCAGGCGACGCACGTGGCAACAGCCTTCCTCATCGGGTGCGACAACACATCGTAAAGATTCCATTACCCAGATGTTGCACCCTGGAGAGCGGATGACGGATTACCGACTGCATCGCTGACAGACGGCAAACCGTGCGCTAGACCCCCGGCAAACGACACGGGGGCCGGTTGGCGTTGCGGTCCGTACCACGTACCGCCGCTGACGGGCTGCCCCACCGTGTGGGGCAACCCGTCAGGTCACGTCGTCGTAACGCCGCTCGATCGGCTTGGGCGCCGTGATCGGCTCCGGGGCGTCGATCGGGCTGGCCTGGTCCACCGGCCGTCCCACCTCCACCGGCTCCCGGTCGACCTCCAGCGGGGAGGCCTCGTCGTCGCCGACACCGGCGTAGACCTCCTTGCCGCGGCCCTTGCGCCTGTCGTTGAGGAAGGCCACGCCGACCGCGATGAAGTACAGCAGGCTCAGGCAGAGCGCCAACAACGTCATGCCGAACGGACCCGGGTCGGGCGTGGCCACCGCCGCAAACGCGAAGCAGATGAAGACCACCACTCGCCACCAGCTCAACAGCCGCTTGGCGCTGACGACCCCGGTGAAGTTGAGCATCAGCAGGGTGAGCGGGAACTCGAAGGCCACTCCGAACAGCAGGATCATGGTGGTGACGAAGCTGATGTAGCGGGTCACCTCCAGCTGCGAGTCGGTGCCGGTGACACCGGCCTCCAGCAGGAACGCCAGGCCCTTGTCGACCACGAAGTAGGCGAGCACCGCACCGGCGGCGAACAGCGGCGCCGCGATCGTGACGAAGACGTACGCCCACTTGCGCTCGTGCCGGTGCAGGCCGGGCGCGATGAACGCCCACAGCTGGAACAGCCAGACCGGGGCGCCGATGATCAGCCCGATCCAGAGCGCCAGTTTAAGCTTGAGGATGAAGCCGTCGGCGGGGGCGAGCATCAGGAACTGCTGACACTCGCCGTCGACCATCATGCCGGGCAGCCGGCAGTACGGCTGGGCCAGCAGGTCGAAGGCAGGCTGGGCGAGCGCGAAGCCGGCGATCAGCCCGACCACGATCGCCAACGACGCCCGGAACAGCCGGGTACGCAGCTCGCGGAAGTGCTCGACCAGAGTCATCGAGCCGTCGGCGGCCCGTTCGAACTTGCTCGGGCCACGCTTACGCAGGGCGAAGGCCACGGTGGTCGGGCCCCTCGCTCAGTTGTCGCGGACGCGCTGCACCGGGTCGACGACCGGCTGCTGCACCGTGCCCTGGTACGGCTGCTGCTGCGGGGGCTGCGGCGTCAGCGGCTGGTAGCCGGCCTGCGCGTCGGCCTTGCCGGCCAGGTCGCGGTCGTCGTCGTCAGCCAGGCTCTTGGTCTCGGCCTTGATGATGCGCAGCGAACGGCCCAGGGAGCGCGCCGCGTCGGGCAGCCGCTTCGCACCGAAGAGCAGGATCATCACGACCACGAGTACGGCGATGTGCCAGGGCCTGAGGGCACCCATGTGAAGCTCCAGTCGCTTGTGTCAATGGGGGTGGTTCCGCAGCCCATCGTACGTGCGACGCGAGCTGTTGCCACCCACCGGGCGGTGGTGGATCGTTCCGGCGGGTGAAGTCTCAGCCACCCGCAAGTGTCCCGTCAACCGGACGACTGGATCTTCGTCCTCGAAGCCGGGGTCGACTGCCCAGCAGGCCGGCGGCGCAGACCCCAACATCTGCTCAGCCGCCGCGGCGGGCCCTGATCAGAGTCAGTCGTTGCTGGGTCGTCTCCAGTCGGCCCTGCAATCCCTCAGCCTGCTGCTGGAGGCTTTCCGCCGCCACCTGCAACGCCACCGCCTCGTCGGCCCGCCGTTGCAGGCGCACCGCAGCCCGGCGCAACTGCGGCAATCGGGCCAGCACGGGACGGACCGCCAGCGCGAAAACGACCAACGGCACCAGCACCAGCGCGAGCACGATCCACTTCAGCACGGCGCCAGCCTACTGCCTGGGCACGGCCGCCGCCGGGTCCGCGCCGGGCAGCACCGGCGTCGCGTACGCCTCCAGGGCCGCCACCGCCGAGTCCCGGACCTGCTCGGCCAACTCAGCCGGGGCCAGCACGGTGACCTCCGAGCCCAGGCCGAGCACGAACCGCCGGGCCCAGCCGAGGTCGGTGACCCGCAGCCAGACCACCCACTGTTCGCCGTCGGACTCGACCCGCTCACACGGGTAGTACTCGGTGATCCAGCGCTCACCCCGGCCGATCCGCAGGGTGATCAGCGGCAGGTCCGGCGAGGGGCGGAACACGCCCTCGCTGAGATCCTGCGGACGGGCCTGCGGCGGCACCATGGCCGGCTCGTCCAACTCGGTGACCGCGTCGATGCGGTCGGCCCGGAACAGTCGTACCGCCTCGGCTCGTCGACACCACGCCTCGACGTACGCCCGACTATCGGACATCAGCATCCGCAGCGGGTCGATCACCCGCTCGGTGGTCTCGTCGCGCGCCCACGTGTAGTAGGTGATGCGCAGCGCACGCCCACCCTCCACCGCGGCGCGCAACTGCTCGACCCGCCGCGCGTCACCGGGCAGCCGAACCTCCACCGGTGCCGCCACCAGGTCGCCGCCCGCGTCCTCGATCTTCGCGAGGGCCCGCTCGACGGCCTCCCGGTTGGCCACCCCCGGGGTTTCGGCCAACATCCGCAAGGCGACGACCAGGGCGAGGGCCTCGTCCGGGGTGAGCCGCAGCGGCCGGTCGATGCCGGCGTCGTAGGTGATGGTCACCCGGTCGCCGTCGAAGGCCATGTCGATGAGGTCACCCGGACCGTAGCCGGGCAGACCACAGACCCACAGCAGTTCCAGGTCCTCACGCAACTGCCGCTCGGTCACCCCGAGGTCACCGGCCGCCTCGGCGATCTCGATGCCGGGCCGGGCAAGCAGGTAGGGCACCAGGTTGAGCAGCCGCGCCAACCGGTCGGCGGAGGTACGGGTGCCGGCCTTCGCACTCACCGGACCACTCCTCCGTTCGCGACTGCGGGGCTCGCAAGCTCACTCCTCACACTCACCGGGCCGACCTTCCGTTCGCGACTGCGGGGCTCGCAAGCTCACTCCTCGCACTCACCGAACCGGCCCTCCGTCCGGCGGCTGCAGGGCTCGCAAGCTCACTCCTCGCGCTCAGTTGCCCCACCGCCAGGGAGTCGTGGCGGACGGCGATCTCCTTGAGGCGCTGGATGACCGCGTCACGCACCTCGGGTGGATCCAGCACCCGCACCTCGGGTCCGTAGCCGACGAGGTGGCTGGCGAGCAGATCCACGTCGGTGTACGGCAGGACCAGGCGGTCGGCCTCCGGCCCGCAGGTCACCTCGACAGCCACCCGACGCAGCCCGGCGGCCCGCCCGGGGGTGACCAGTACGGTGGCCCGTCCGGCGTGCTCGGTCGGGCCGGACCAGCGGGCCACGTGGCTGATCAGGTCGACACCGACCGGCGGTTGGTAGGCGCCGGCCGTACCCGCGGCGCGCACCGGGCCGACCACCCGGGACAGCCGGAAACAGCGGGTGGCGTCACGATCGAGATCGTGGCCGACCACGTACCAGCGTCCACGCCAGCAGACCACACCCCACGGCTGGAGTCGCCGGTGATCGGGTGCGTCCCGGTCGGGTACCCGGTAGTCGAAGCGGACCTCACGCCGGTCCCGAGCGGCGGCGGCCAACGGCGCGAACGCCGGGTCGACGTTGACCATCGGTTCGAGCCCGAGCGTGGCATGGGGGTCGACGTCCACGCCGGCGGCGCGTAGCTTCGCCAGGCCGGACGACGCGGCCGCCGCCAGCCCCGCGTGCTGCCACAGCCGGGCGGCGATGCCCACCGCGGCGGCCTCATCCGGCTTGAGCGGGATCTCGGGGAGCGCGTACTCCCGCCGGGCGATCCGATACCCGGGCTCCGTGTCGAAGGCACTCGCTGTGCCGGTCTCCAGCGGTACGCCCAGATCCCGCAGCTCGGCCTTGTCCCGCTCGAACTTGCGCTGGAACGCCTCGTGCTCACGAGCATCGTCCGGATCGTGCTCATAACCGGGTACGGTCGCGGCGATCTGCGCGGCGGTCAGGAACCGCCGCGTAGACAGCAGACAGATCACCAGGTTGACCAGGCGTTCGGTGCGGCTGCGCGACACCCCGTAGACGCTAGCAGCCGACCCGCCCCACACATGCACCCGCGCCGACGTGCCGACCCCCACCGCCATCCAATCCCGCCGATCTTGCACTTCCGGTCGCCGAATTGCCCCCTTCGCCCGTTATGCCTCGACAGGAAGTGCAAGATCGACGGAGCGAGAGGGCGGGGGGCGGGGCGAGGGGTGGGGGTGGGGGTGGGGGTGGGTGGAGGGGGTGTGGGGGGTTAGCGTGCGGGGCATGGTGCGGTGGCGGGTGGGAACGGTGGCTGGGGTACGGCGGCGGTGGGTGGGGGCCGTGGAGTTGGATGTCACGCTCGTTGACGGGACGGCGATGCGGGCGCTGGCGTACCCGGAGCTGGTGGGCGTGCCGGAGGTGGGCGACCGGGTGCTGCTCAACGCCGGGGCGCTGCTGATGGGGTTGGGCACCGGCGGGTACGCCCTGGTCGTGGCGCTGCCGGACCGGCTGCCGCCGGATCCGCCGCAGGCGGTCGACAGTCGCGACGCCGGTCACCTGGTGAAGGCCCGCTACACCCCGCTGCAACCGATTCTGCTCGGCGTCGACGAGGAGGCGTCACCGCACCACGAGGTGCTGGCCGCCGCCGAGGACCTGGCCGGGCTGCCGGTGGTGACCGCCGACCTGCACTCGGCGCTGCCGGCGATCCTCGCCGGCATCCGCGTAGACGCCCCGCAGGCCCGGGTGGCGTACCTGCTCACCGACGGTGGGGCGCTGCCGGCCTGGTTCTCCCGTACGCTGTCCGCCCTGCGCGACGAGTTGGTCGGCACGATCAGCGTCGGGCAGGCGTTCGGCGGGGACCTGGAGGCGTCCACGCTGCACAGCGGCCTACTCGCCGCCCGGCACGTGCTGCACGCCGACGTGGCGGTGGTCGCGCAGGGCCCGGGCAACCTCGGCACGGGTACCCGTTGGGGCTTCTCCGGCGTGGCGGTGGGCGAGGCGGTCAACGCGGTCGCCACGCTGGGCGGCCGGCCGGTCGGCTCGTTGCGGATCTCCGATGCCGACCCGCGAGCGCGGCACCGTGGCGTGTCGCATCACAGCCTGACCGCGTACGGCCGGGTGGCGTTGGCCCGCGCGGAGCTGGTGGTACCCGACGGCCTGGACCCGGCGCTGGCCGCCGAGGTCGACGCCGCGCTGGCGCCGCTCGCCGAACGGCACACCGTGCTGCGGGTGGACACCGCCGGGCTGGACGCCGCCCTGCGCAACAGCCCGGTGCCGTTGTCGACGATGGGCCGCGGGCTGGACGCCGATCACGCTTACTTCCTGGCCGCCGCCGCCGCTGGCCGGCACGCCGCCCGCCTGCTCGGCACCGCTGCGGCCTGAGCCGACCGGGGGGTACGCGTTAAAAGGGGGCCCCTGCTCTACCGCAGGCGTTAATAAGGGGCCCTTCCTTACACCTCAGGCAAAGATGATCAAGGCGAGCCAGGCGCCGACGATCAACGCCAGCGCCAACGCCAGCACCCAGGTCGGGACGGTGTACTCGCCTCGGCGATTGCGTTCGATCTCGGCGCGGACCTTGTCGCGGCGGCGTTCGAGCCAACCCTGCCGCTGGGCGCCCGTGGTGGGAGGTTCGGAAGGAAACATGGTCCGGCCAGCCTACCCGGGCCCGCCCGACACGGACGGGCCCGGTGCAGCCGGTCACATGCTGGCGATCAGCCGCTCCACCCGCTCGTCGTACGCGCGGAACGGGTCCTTGCAGAGCACGGTGCGCTGCGCCTGGTCGTTGAGCTTCAGGTGCACCCAGTCGACGGTGAAGTCCCGCCGCTTCTCCTGGGCGTGGCGGATGAACTCCCCGCGCAGTCGGGCCCTGGTGGTCTGCGGCGGCGTCTCCTTCGCCTCGAAGATCTCCGGGTCGGTGGCCACCCGGTCCACGTCGCCGCGCCGTTCCAGCAGGGCGTAGAGCCCTCGGCCCCGACGCAGGTCGTGGTAGGCGAGGTCCATCTGTGCCACCCGGGGATGCGACAGCGGCAGGTCGTGCTTGCGCTGGTAGCGCTCGATCAGCCGCAGCTTGGTCACCCAGTCGATCTCCCGGGAGACCGGCTCCAGGTCGCCGGTCTCCACCGCCCGCAGCACCCGGCCCCACAGCTCGACCACCCGCTTGGCGGCCTGGTCGCCACCCCGACGCTCGACGAACTCGGTCGCCTTGGCGAGGTATTCCTGCTGGATCTCCAGGGCGCTGATCTCCTTGCCCGAGGCCAGCCGCACCTTGCGTCGACCGGTGATGTCGTGCGAGACCTCCCGGATGGCCCGGATCGGGTTCTCCAGGGTGAGGTCGCGCATCACCACCCCGGCCTCGATCATCCGCAGCACAATGTCGGCGGTGCCGACCTTCAGCAGCGTGGTGACCTCGTTCATGTTGGAGTCGCCGACGATGACGTGCAGTCGGCGGTACCGCTCGGCGTCGGCGTGCGGCTCGTCGCGGGTGTTGATGATCGGACGGCTGCGGGTGGTGGCCGAGGAGACCCCCTCCCAGATGTGCTCGGCGCGCTGGGACAGGCAGTACACGGCGCCGCGTGGGGTTTGCAGCACCTTGCCGGCGCCACAGATCAACTGCCGGGTGACCAGGAACGGGATCAACACGTCGGCCAGCCGGCCGAACTCCCCGTGCCGGGAGACCAGGTAGTTCTCGTGGCAGCCGTACGAGTTGCCGGCCGAGTCGGTGTTGTTCTTGAACAGGTAGATCTCGCCCGCGATGCCCTCGTCGTGCAGCCGCTTCTCCGCGTCGACGAGCAGCCCTTCCAGGATGCGCTCACCGGCCCGGTCATGGGCCACCAGGTCGATCACCGAGTCGCATTCCGGAGTGGCGTACTCCGGGTGCGAGCCGACGTCCAGGTAGAGCCGAGCGCCGTTACGCAGGAAGACGTTGCTCGACCGGCCCCAGGACACGACCCGGCGGAAGAGGTACCGGGCTACCTCGTCAGGGGACAGCCTGCGCTGTCCGCGGTAGGTGCAGGTGACGCCGTACTCGGTCTCCAGACCGAAGATTCGCCGTTCCATGATGAGACATTAGCCGTACGGAGCCCCGATTCGTCACTGTCGTGACACGTAGGCTGTGCCGCGCCGCAACCTCTCACCACCCGCCGGGCGCCTCGGTGTCCCGACCGGCGGCGTGACGCCGGCACGTCGCGTGCTCCGGCAGCAGCCCTGCGGCGCGTACCTGCGCCAGACTCGGTGCGACGGCGTCGCGGCCGGACAGCAGCGGCGTGCTGGTCGGCCACTCGATGCCCAACTCCTCGTCCAGCGGGTTGATCGCATGCTCGATCGCGGGGTCGTAGGTGGTCGAGCAGAAGTAGCTCAGGGTGGCGTCGTCGGTCAACGCGCAGAAGCCGTGACCGAGCCCTTCCTCCAGGTACACCGCCCGCCGGTCCACGTCGTCGAGGCGCACGCTCTCCCATTGGCCGAAGGTGGGCGAGCCGACCCGGATGTCCACCACCACGTCCAGCACCGCGCCGCGTACACACGTCACGTACTTCGCCTGCCCGGGTGGCACGTCGGCGAAGTGGATGCCGCGCACCACATGGCGGGCGGAGACCGACAGGTTGCCCTGGGCCAGCCGCAACGGACGCCCGACCGCCTCGGCGAGCCGGTCGAAGCGGTACCACTCCAGGAACAGCCCCCGGGAGTCACCGTGCTGCTGCGGCGTGATCTCCCACGCACCCTCGATGCCAAGCGGACGCAGCTTCACCGCACCTCCCCCGGGTTGATCAGCTCATGACGCTCGCCGATGAGCAGGTCGAGCAGATAGTCGCCGTAGCCACTGCTGGTCAACGGCTCGGCCAGGGCACGCAGTTGGTCGTCGTCGATCAGCCCGGCCCGCCAGGCGACCTCCTCGATACAGCCGATCTTCATGCCCTGCCGTTCCTCGATCACCCGGACGAACTCGGCGGCCTGCATCAGCGAGCTGAAGGTGCCGGTGTCCAGCCAGGCGGTGCCCCGGTCCAGGACGGTCACCGACAGTTCACCCCACCGACGGTACGCCTCGTTCACCGCGGTGATCTCCAGCTCGCCCCGGTCGCTGGGGGTGAGGCCGCGAGCGATCTCCACCACTCGGTTGTCGTAGAAGTACAGGCCGGGTACGGCGTACCGGGACTTGGGCTTCTCCGGCTTCTCCTCGATCGACAGCACTTGACCGTCCGGGTCGAAGTGCACCACTCCGTACGCCTGCGGGTTCGCCACCGGATAGGCGAAGATCCGTCCGCCGACCGGGTCACCGGCGCTGGCGAGCTGCCGGCCCAGGCCGACGCCGTGGAAGATGTTGTCGCCCAGGATCAGCGCCACCCCCTCGTCGCCGATGAAGTCGGCGCCCAGCACGAACGCCTGGGCGATGCCCTCCGGCCGGGGCTGGGCGACGTACTCCAGCCGCAGCCCGAACTGGCTGCCGTCACCGAGTAGGCGCTGAAACTGCTGTTGCTCCTGCGGCGTGGTGATCACCAGGATCTCGCGCACCCCGGACATCACCAGAGTGGACAACGGGTAGTAGATCATCGGCTTGTCGAACACCGGCATCAGCTGCTTCGACACCGCCCGGGTGATCGGCCACAGCCGGGACCCGGTCCCACCGGCAAGCAGAATTCCACGCACTCGGGGAGCCTACCGGTAGGTCGCAGATGCAGCACGCGGGCGGAGGTCGGGTCCGGGTGTTTCGCGTAGACTTTCGGACCCGTGAGGATCCTGGTCACCGGCGGCGCCGGCTTCATCGGTTCCGAGTACGTCCGCATGCTGCTGGGCACGCCCGCAGGCAGCGCCGAGGGGGTGCCCGCGGTGCAACCGTCGCGGGTGACCGTGCTCGACGCGCTGACCTATTCGGGCAATCGCGCCAACCTGGCGGCCGTGGCGGATGATTCTCGATTGCGGTTTGTCCAGGGTGACATCCGTCACCCTGAGGTGGTCGACGAGGTCGTCGCGGGGCAAGACGTCATCGTGCACTTCGCTGCCGAGTCGCACGTCGACCGTTCGATCTCCGGCGCCGAGCCGTTTGTCAGCACCAACGTGCTGGGTACGCAGACGCTGCTCGACGCCGCGCTGCGGCATGGGGTACGCCGGTTCGTGCACGTGTCCACCGACGAGGTGTACGGCTCCATCGACCAGGGCTCGTGGACCGAGGACTGGCCGTTGGCGCCGAACTCGCCGTACTCGGCGTCGAAGGCCGGTTCCGACCTGCTGGCGCTGGCCTACCACCGCACCCACGGCCTGGACGTGGTGGTGACCCGCTGCTCCAACAACTACGGCCCGTACCAGTACCCGGAGAAGGTCATCCCGCTGTTCGTCACCAACCTGCTCGACGGCCGGTCCGTGCCGTTGTACGGCGACGGCGGCAACGTGCGCGACTGGCTGCACGTGCACGACCACTGTCGGGGCGTGGCGATGGTCCAGCAGCGCGGGCGGGCCGGTGAGGTGTACCACATCGGCGGCGGCACCGAACTGACCAACAAGGAGCTGACCGGCCGGCTCCTGCAAGCCTGTGGCGCCGACTGGGACCGGGTCACCCCGGTGGCCGACCGCAAGGGCCACGACCGCCGCTACTCGCTGGACATCAGCAAGATCAACAAGGAACTCGGGTACGCGCCCACCATCAGCCTCGATGACGGGCTCGCCGAGACCGTGGCCTGGTACCGGGACAACCGCTCCTGGTGGGAACCGCTGAGAGAGGCCCCGACCGAATGAGAATCCTGGTGACCGGCGCCGGTGGGATGCTCGGGCGGGACGTGGTCGACGTGCTCGCCGGTCATCCCGAACACACGGTGACCGCTGTCACCCGGACGCAGCTCGACATCACCGACGCAGCCGCCGTCTCCGCCGTGGTGGCCGGCCATGACGTGGTGGTCAACACCGCCGCGTGGACCGACGTCGACGGTGCCGAGCGGGACGAGACGGCGGCGACCACGGTCAACGGTGCCGCGGTGGCCCATCTCGCCACCGCCTGCGCCACCCACGGCGCCCACCTGCTGCACGTCTCCACCGACTACGTCTTCGCCGGCGACGCCGACACCCCCTACTCCGAGGACGCGCCGACCGCGCCGATCAACGCGTACGGTCGCAGCAAGCTCGCCGGGGAACAGGCCGTGCGCCGGCTGCTGCCCGAGTCCGGCCACGTGGTGCGTACCGCCTGGCTGTACGGCGTGCACGGCCGCAACTTCGTCACCACCATGCTCGCGCTGGCCGAGCAGCGCGAGTTCCTCGACGTCGTCGACGACCAGCGCGGCCAACCCACCTGGTCGTACGCGCTGGCCGGGCAGTTGGTCGCGCTCGCCGAGGCGGCCCGGGCCGGCCGGGCCCGACCCGGCACCTACCACGGCACCTGCTCCGGCGAGACGACCTGGTACGGCCTGGCCCGGGCGGTGTTCGCGCTGCGTGGGCTCGACCCCGACCGGGTCCGACCCACCACCAGCAGTCGGTTTCCGCGTCCCGCGCCGCGACCGGCGTACAGTGTGCTAGGGCACGGTCGCTGGGCCGAGGCCGGCCTGGCACCCCTGCCGGACTGGCACACCACGCTGGTCGAGGCATTCACCCCTGCCGCTTCACCCTCCCCGTGGAAGGTCGCATGAAGCTCACCCTGGTCACCGGCCTGACCGGACTCGTCCTGCTGGCCACGATCGTCGAGCTGCTGCGACGGCGGCAGCTGCGGGAGAAGTACGGCATGCTCTGGCTCGGGCTGCTGTTCGTGGTGATCCCGCTGTCGCTGTTCCCCCGGCTGCTCGACGGGGTGGCCGACCTGCTCGGCGTGGCCTCCGGCGTCAGTCTGGTGCTCTTCCTCGGCATCGTCTTCCTCCTGCTGGTCTGCATCCACCTCAGCTGGGAGGTCAGTGCACTGGAGGAGGAGACCCGGACACTTGCCGAGGAGTTCGCCCTGCTCCGCGCCGAGGTCGAGGCCGACCGGGTGGAGCGCGCCGACCGGGCGGAACTGGTGAGCCGCGATGGTTAACGGCAAACGACTACTCGTCATCATCCCGGCACTCAACGAAGCCGGCTCGATCGCCGACGTGGTCCGCGAGATCCGGGGCGAACTGCCCGGCGTGGACGTGCTGGTCGTCGACGACGGCTCGGCCGACCGGACGGCCGCCGTCGCCGCCGCCGCCGGTGCCCGCGTCGCCCGGCTGCCGTACAACCTCGGCGTCGGCGGGGCGATGCGGCTGGGCTACCGCTACGCACACGACCACGACTACGACGTCGCGGTGCAGATCGACGCCGACGGGCAGCACGACCCCCGGTACGTGCCGAAGCTGGTCGACCTGCTCGACGACTACGACCTGGTGATCGGGGCACGGTTCGCCGGCGAGGGCGACTACGCCGTACGCGGGCCCCGCCGCTGGGCGATGGGCATGCTGTCGGTGGTGCTCTCCGGTCTGGCCGGCACCACACTGACCGACACCACCTCCGGCTTCCGGGCCGCCAACCGTCGGATGATCGAGATGTTCGCCCGCTGGTACCCAGCGGAGTACCTCGGCGACACGGTCGAGACGCTGGTGCACGCCGCCCGCCGGGGCTACCGCATCCAGCAGGTCCCGGTGGCGATGCGGCGGCGGATGGCCGGCACCCCCAGCCACTCCCCCGCCAAGGCGATGATCTACCTCGGGCGCGCGCTGGCCGTACTCACCCTGGCGCTCATCCGCCGGTGATCCGCCGACTGCTCCGCCTCGTCCCACCCGGCACCCTTCCCGTCGGGGCCGGGCTGGCCCTGGTGGGCCTGGCCTCGTACGTCCACCTCGCGGGCGCCGGGCACACCCTGACCGCCGGTGACTACTCGTCACTGTCGGTGCTGTGGTCGATCGTCTTCACCGTCGGCATCGGCGTTTTCCTGCCGGTCGAGCAGGAGGTCGCCCGGCTCGTCGCCGCCCGTCGTACCCGTGGCCTGCCGCCGGGGCCGGTGCTGGCGCGGGGCGCTACCGTCGCCGCCGCCGTGCTCGCCCTGCTCGTCCTGGCCGTCACCGCCGCCACGGGCACCCTCGCCGATCGCCTCTTCGCCGGCGACCGTGCCATGGTGACCGCGTTGACCGGTGCCCTGGTCGCCCTGGCTCTGGCGCACACCACCCGTGGTGTGCTCTCCGGGCTGGGGCAGTTCAACTGGTACGGCGCCCAACTCGGACTCGACGGCGGGCTACGCATCGGGGCCGTCGCCGCGCTCGCCGTGGCCGGCGTCGACTCACCCGTGGCGTACGCCCTGGTGCTGGTCGCCGCGCCACTGCTGGCGGTCGCACTGACCGCCCCGCCGGTCGTGCGGGCCGTCGGCGGCGGGACGCCGGTGCCCTGGCCGCCGCTGCTGCGCGGCCTGGCCCTGCTCACCGCCTCCAGCCTGCTGTCGCAGGTCGTGGTCAACGTCGGCGTGATCAACGTACGGCTGCTGGCCCCGGCCGACGTCGCCACCGCCGGGGCGCTGTTGTCGGCGCTGGTCCTGGTCCGCATCCCACTGTTCGTCTTCGGCTCGATGCAGGCCGCCCTGCTGCCCGGCCTGTCCACCGCCGCCGCCACCGACGACGAGGCGGCCTTCGGCAGCCTGCTGCGTCGCGCCCTGGCGGTCGTCACCGCGTTGGGAGTCGGCGGCGGTGTGCTGACCGTGCTGCTCGGGCCGTGGCTCGTGCGGGCCCTCTTCGACGCCCCGGAGATCCTCGGCCACGGCGACTTCGCCTGGCTCGCCCTGGCCACCCTGGCGTACCTGTGGGCGATGGTGCTCGGCCAGGCGCTGCTGGCCCGCGACCGGCACCGCGCGCAGGCCCTGGCCTGGATCCTCGGCGTCGCCGCACTGGTCGCCGCCACCCTGGCCCCGCTGCCCGTCGCGCTGCGGGTCGAACTCGGCTACACCGTGGGCTCCGTGGTGGTCACCGCCGCCATGATCGCCCTGCTGCGGCGCCGCCGCGAATCCCCACCGCATCCGCCTGTCGCGGTGGCCATGCCCGCGACCACCCCCGGAGGAACCCGATGAGCCCGCCCCGCGTGACCGTGGTGATGCTCGCCTACGGCGCCGAGCCCTGGCTGGTCGACGCCGCACAGGCAGTGCTGGCCAGCACCGGCGTCGACGTGGAACTGGTGGTGGTCGACAACGGTTGCACCGGCGACGGCATCGACGTGGTCAAGGGACTGCCCGGCGTACGGGTGATCCGCCCGGAGCAGAACACCGGGTTCTCCGGCGGCTGCAACCTCGGCGCCGCCGAGGCCGGCGGCGACTGGCTGGCCTTCGTCAACTCCGACGCGGTGGTCACCCCCGACGCGCTCGCCAAGGTCACCGCGGTGGCCGCCGAGCCCGGCGTGGGTGCGGCGATGGCCTCCATCCGGCTCGCCGACAACCCCGATCTGATCAACACCTCGGGCAACCCGCTGCACTTCACCGGCCTGTCCTGGGCCGGTGGCAACGGCGAGCCGGCCGACGCTCACGCCCGCCGCACCGTCGTACCGTCGCTCAGCGGCTGCTGCTTCGTGATCAGCCGGGAGCGCTGGAAGGAGTTGGGCGGCTTCGCCACCGAGTACTTCGCCTACCACGAGGACACCGAACTCAGCCTCCGGCTGTGGCAACGTGGCCTACGGCTGGAGTACGTGCCCGACGCGGTGGTCCGCCACCACTACGAGTTCTCCCGCAACGCCCTCAAGCTCTACCTGGTCGAACGGAACCGGCTGATCACCCTGCTCACCACGTACCAGGGACGAACGCTGGCGCTGCTGGCACCGATGCTGCTGCTCACCGAGGCCGCCATGCTCGCCGCCGCGCTGGCCGGGGGTTGGGGCCGGCAGAAGGTACGCGGCTGGTCCTGGCTGTGGCAACACCGCAACTGGGTACGCGCCCGCCGCCGACAGTTGCAGGCCGAACGCACCGTCGGCGATCGGGCGCTCGCCGACCTGATCACCGCCCGGGTGGCACCGTCGAACGTGGACGCCCCACCTGGGATGGGCGTGTTCAACGCCATCGCCGCCGCCTGGTGGGCCCTGGTCCGCCCACTGCTCGCCCGCCGCTGACCCGGCCCGGCCCGGCAGGCCGAGTCCGGGCGTACAGCGCGGGCTTCGGTGGGCGTTGCGCCGAGCAGGTACGCCGACAAAGGATGCGGCGCCCGGCAGCAGAAAGCTGCCGAGCGCCGCGCAGAGCGTGGCCAGGCCGAGTCGGGCCGGCCGGACCGGGTGAGGGGTCAGGCCTCCGACGGGTTGCCGGGCTTGTCCTCCAGGTCGGCCGAACCCGCCGAGGTGGTCGGCTTGTGGGCCTCCTCGGTCGGCGTGGTCGGAGTCTTCGCCCGCTCCTCGTCGGCAGCCTCACCCGTCGCGCCGCCGTCGAGCAGCGCGGTCAGCGCCGCTCCGGTGATCCGCCGGAAGGTACGCCCCACCCGGCTGCGGTCCAGGACCGCCACCTCCAGCTGGTTGGCGGCGATCGTCCGGGCGGCACCACCCTCACCACCGACGCTGCTCAGCGCCTGCACCGCCACCTTCACCGCATCGCCGAGCGACATGCCCGGCTGGTGGTGCGACTTCAGCACCCCGGCGATCGCCTCGGACTGGCCGCCCATCGCCATCCGGCCGGGCTCGTCGTTGACCGAGCCGTCGTAGGTGAGCCGGTACAGCGAGTCCTCCTCCGGCGTGGCCCCCACCTCGGCCACGCAGATCTCCACCTCGAACGGCTTGGACTGTTCGGTGAAGATGGCGCCGAGGGTCTGCGCGTACGCGTTGGCCAGGGCCAGACCGGTGACGTCGCGCCGGTCGTAGCTGAGCCCGTTGAGATCGGCCATCCGCACCCCGGCGCGGCGCAGATTCTCGAACTCGTTGTACTTGCCGACGGCGGCGAACCCGATCCGGTCGTAGATCTCACTGACCTTGTGCAGGGTGCTGGAGAGATTCTCCGCAACGAAGAGGACCCCGCCGGCGTAGCTCAGGACCACCGCGCTGCGTCCCCGGGCGATGCCCTTGCGGGCCAGCTCGGAACGGTCGCGCATGATCTGTTCGGGCGAGGCGTAGAACTGCATGGCCACGGCGGCGGCTCTCCTTCAGGCGCTGTGCTGGGCAACTGCGATCAGGTGGGATGCGGGATCGGCTCAACCGCCCGGGTTTTCCATCCGGCCGGCGACGACGCTCTCGGCGATCGCCGACGTCTCCGCGTCGGTCAGCCGGTGCGTCCCCTCCGCCGTCGCGGTCATCACCACCGGGTAGATCCGCCGGGTCAGGTCCGGGCCACCGGTGGCGGTGTCGTCGTCGGCGGCGTCGTAGAGTGCCTCCACCGCCAACCGCACCGCGTCGTCGATCGACAGGCCGGCCCGGAACCGCTTCTTCAACGCCGACCGGGCGAACAGCGAACCCGAGCCGATCGCGTCGTAGCCGGTCTCCTCGTACGGGCCGCCGGTGACGTCGAAGCTGAAGATCCGACCGGCTCGGACCGGGTCCTTGGCGGCCAGGTCGAACCCAGCGAACAGCGGGATCACCGCAAGCCCCTGCATCGCGGCACCGAGGTTGCCCCGGATCATCGAGGCGAGACGGTTGGCCTTGCCGTCGAGCGAGAGCATGGCGCCCTCGATCTTCTCGTAGTGCTCCAACTCCACCTGGAACAGTCGCATCAGCTCGATGCCGATGCCGGCGGTGCCGGCGATGCCCACCAGCGAGTACGCGTCGGCCGGGTGCACCTTCTCGATGTCCCGCTGGGCGATCAGGTTGCCCATGGTGGCCCGCCGGTCGCCGGCCATCACGACGCCACCGGCCGCGGAGATGGCCACGATCGTGGTGGCATGTGGGGCCAGGTCGGCGGCCATACCCGGGGGCAGCGGCCGGCGGCCGGGCAGCATCTCGGGGGCAACCTTGCTCAGAAACGACGTGAAGGAGGACGTCCCCGCGTTGGTGAACACATCTGGTAGACGCCCGGATGGATCAAAACCCGCTGCCACGTGGTTCCTCTCAGGTACGTGATGGCCCTGGCCAGCCTCGTGGGACTGTCACGGAACTGGCCAAGACCACCGTTACAGTTGAAGCAGAGTATCCCGCGCACCCACCCGGTGGCATGATCGTGGTCCACATGTTCCGGATCGAGGTCAGGCTTACCCGCCGAGACTCCTGCTCAGGGCCATCGGCTCCACGCGGGCGTGCGGTAGCGGCGCGCCGCACGGGGTGGGCGCGGCAGGGTCTCCGTCCGCCGGCCACCAACCAGCGAAACGGACATATAACCTACTGGCCGCCCTTCTGGACGTATCCCCTCACGAATTCTTCGGCGTTCTCCTCAAGGACGGAGTCGATCTCGTCGAGCAGGTCGTCGACGTCCTCGGTGATCTCGGCGTGCCGCTCGGCGACCTCTGGGTTCGCCTCGACGGTGACGTCCTCGACCTCTTCGCCCTGACGGGACTTGCCCGACTGCGACTGACCGCCGCTGTCACGAGTGGCCACTACTGCCTCCTCCACGATCTCCCTGCGATGAACTTACCTCGCGGGAGCGACGAAACACCCACGCGCGCCGGTACGCAAAACCCAGCACGCCACGACATCCCCACCGGCGGGGCGGGCACTCAGCCGCCGGTCAGGCTCTCCAGCAGGTCCTTGGCGCTGGCGCACCGGTCGAACAGCGCACCGACATGCGCTCTGGTGCCGCGCTCCGGCTCCATCATCGGTACCCGCACCAGCGACTCCCGGCCGACGTCGAAGATGACCGAATCCCAACTGGCGGCGACCACCTCCGAGGCGTACTGCGCCAGGCAGCGGCCGCGGAAGTAGGCACGGGTGTCCTCCGGCGGCTCGGTCATCGCCGAGCGGCTCTCCTCGTCGCTGAGCAGCGTCTTCATCGCGCCCCGGGAGACCAGCCGGTGGTAGAGCCCCTTCTCCGGGCGGACGTCGGAGTACTGGAGGTCGACCAGTTGGAGCTTGTGCGCGCCCCAACCGAGCTTCTCCCGCTCCCGGTAGCCCTCCAGCAACCGCAGCTTGGCCACCCAGTCGAGTTCGTCGGCGCAGAGCATCACGTCGCGTCCGAGCCGGTCCAGCACGGACTCCCACCGGTCCAGCACGTCGGCGGTCTGCTCGTCGACGTCACTGCCGTAACGGTCCTCGACGAACGCCCGCACCCGCTCCAGGTACGCCCACTGCACGTCCAGCGCGGTCAGCCGGCGCCCGTCTCGCAGCCGCATCCGGTGGGTCAGCGACGGATCGTGGCTGACGGCACGCAGTTCACCGACCGGGTCGGCGATGCCGAGGTCCGAGCCGAGCGCCTTCTCCTCGATCATCGTCAGGATCAGCGCGGTGGTGCCGATCTTGAGGTACGTGGAGATCTCCGAGAGGTTGGCGTCACCGATGATGACGTGCAGCCGGCGGTACTTGTCGGCGTCGGCGTGCGGCTCGTCCCGGGTGTTGATGATCGGCCGCTTGAGGGTGGTCTCCAGCCCCACCTCGACCTCGAAGAAGTCGGCACGCTGGGAAATCTGGAAGCCGCTCTTGCCACCGTCCTGGCCGATGCCGACCCGGCCGGCGCCACAGACGATCTGACGGGTCACGAAGAACGGGGTCAGGTACGCCACGATGTCGGCGAACGGCGTCTGCCGTCGCATCAGGTAGTTCTCGTGGGCTCCGTAGCTGGCGCCCTTGTTGTCGGTGTTGTTCTTGTAGAGGTGGATCGGCGCCGTGCCGGGAATGGTGGCGGCCCGTCGCGCCGCCTCCGCCATCACCCGCTCCCCCGCCTTGTCCCAGCGGACGACATCACGCGGGTTGGTGACCTCCGGTGTGGAGTATTCGGGGTGCGCGTGGTCCACGTAGAGCCGCGCACCGTTGGTGAGGATCACGTTGGCCAGCCCGAGGTCCTCGTCGGCGAGTGCCTCGGCCGGGTCGTAGACCGCGCCGGAGTAGGTGAAGCCCCGGGCATCGCGCAGCGGCGATTCCTCCTCGTAGTCCCAGCGCGCCCGACCGCCCCGGTTCAGTTCCGGGCGGGCGCCGTAGGCGTTCACCACCTGGGACGAGGTGACCATCGGGTTGGCCCCGGCCTGACCGGGCACGGAGATGCCGTACTCGACTTCGGTGCCCATGATCCGTCTTACGCTCATCGACCTACCCGCTTCGCTTGCCCGACCGATCCCCGTCACCTCCGAGCGTAGTCCGAAGGCGGGGCGACGGGGGCGTGCCGTGACGGTCGGTGTGCCGCGGATCGGACGAATCAACTCGGCGGATCATCGATAATCATCGTCTCGACGGTCACCCGGTCGGCCAGCTCAGGCACGGCCCGCAGGATTCTGTTGGCCCGTACCCGGGCCCCGTCGGTGACCGCCACCAGCCGGATCTCACCGGGCACCCGGTGCAGCATCTGCCAGGTCCGGCCCGGTTCGATGAAGACCATGTCGTAGATGCCGTCCTCGGTGCCGGCGGTGGTGCCCTGCAAGGTGGAGACGCAGATGTTCGCCAGATAGGACTGGTACGGCCGGCGGTCGAGGATGAGCGTGGTGACACCGTCGACGGCCGGGTACCGCTGGTGGGCCTGCTCGCACACCACGGCGGCCCGGCCGGGCTGGTCGACGTCCTGGTGGACCCAGCGCTGCGCCCAGCTCTGCGGCGTGACCACGAGCAGACTGCGGTGCCAGCCGGTGACCCCGACGAACCAGACGGTGGCGACGGCGACCGTGACGGCGGTGAGCCCGGCAACGGCCGTGCGCACCGGGCGGCCCCGGGTCGGCACCGGCAGCAGCCGCACCACCGCGGCGGTGCCGATGATGAGCAGCACGGTGGTGAGGTGACCGGCCTTGTTGAAGTAGTAGCCGGCCTGGCCGCCGAGACTGATGCTGGCCTGGCCGATGGCCAGGGTGAGCGCCACGCTGACCAGCAGTACGAACAGCCAGCGCCGCCAGGCCGGATCGGCCCGGCCGATCCGTACGGCGTGCACCAGCAGGGCGGGTACCACGAACGCGCCGATGCCGCCGAGGGCGAGCCAGGTCTCGGTCAGGTCCGGCCCGACGGTGGCGGCCAACGACTCGGTCTGGTTGGCGCGGAACACGCCGAGCAGGATCGGCACCGGGGCGAGCACCGCGGTGGCCAGGCCGACGACGAGTGCGGTGCCGCGTAGGCGGCGCACCTCGCGATGCCGCAGCAGCAGCGCCCCGAGGACGAGGACGACGGCGGCGGGCAGGAACAGGTAGTAGGTGTAGCCGATGCCGACGAGCAGGGCACCGAGCAGCAGAAGATGTTCCCGGGGTGCGCCGACCGGCCGGGCCACGAGCACGGCGAGCACGACGGTGAGGGTCAGTCCGAGCGTCTCGGTGGGATACCCGGACAGCAGCATCCGGGGCAGCTGGCTGCCGAGGACGAGGGCGCCGACCACGACGGTGAGCACGAGGCGGCTCAGCGGGTGCAGTGGGCCGGGCAACCGCTGTGCGGCCCAGAGCAGGGCAAGGACCAGCAGACCGAAGCTGGCGAGGTTCCACCAGAGGAACGGCTCCACGGCGGCCACCCCGGCCGGTCCACCGCCGGGCGGGGTGCGGTGACCGTCGAGCAGGGCGACGAGCAGGTGCCAGCCCTGCGGGTAGTGGACGAGTGCGGAGAACAGGTCGTCGCGGACGGCGGCGGGGTCGACGAAGAGGTAGCCGCCGTGCCTACCGATGACGTCGACCAGGCTCAGGTGCCGCAGGTAGTCCTCACCGCGGTGGAGGATGCTGAGCCGGCCGCCGAAGTCGCCAGCGCGCAGCAGGGGTTGGGCGAGGTACCAGAGCAGCCCGGTGGTGCCGAGGACGGCAAGCAGGTCGGGCCAGGCCGGGCGCGGCAGGGTGGGACGCCGACCGGTCGCCAGGGCGGTCAACACGAGGGCGGTGAGGGCAGTGCCGCTGACGGCGACCGGATCCATGCCCCAGGGCCAGACCGCGAAGAGCAGACCGGCCGCGGTGGTGAGGCAGATCAGCAGGACGGTGGCCAGCAACAGCCGGTCGAGCATCGTACGGCCGCCGCGCAGCAGGCTGGCGGTGGCGAGCAGCACCAGCGGGGGCAACACCCAGCGGGCGTCGAGGGCGACTGCGGCGAGCGGCAGCAGCCAGGCCGCCGGCAGAGCGGCCAGCACGGCGAGGTTGCGTCGACGGTACGGCTTGCCGGGGCCGGCGATCGTGGGCGGGGCGACCGGCGGGGCCATGGTGCTCTGCTCGGCGGGCACGCGAAATCCTTGGATACGAGGAGGGATGTCCGGAGTCTAACCGTGCCGCCCGGTCTGTGCTGGGCGTGGCGCGGAGCCACGCGCAGGCGCAGGGCCCGTGACAGTGTCGTCACGGGCCCTGCGCCTGCGGTCAGAGGTACTGACCGGTGTTGCTGGCGGTCTCGATGGAGCGGCCCGCCTCGGTGCCCTTGCCGCCGGAGACCAGCGTCCGGATGTAGACGATCCGCTCGCCCTTCTTGCCGGAGATGCGGGCCCAGTCATCCGGGTTGGTGGTGTTGGGCAGGTCCTCGTTCTCGCGGAACTCGTCGACGCAGGCGTCGAGCAGGTGTTGCAGACGCAACCCCTTGCGGCCGGAGGTGAGGAACTCCTTGATGGCCATCTTCTTGCCCCGGTCGACGATGTTCTGGATCATCGCGCCGGAGTTGAAGTCCTTGAAGTACAGGACCTCCTTGTCACCGTTGGCGTAGGTGACTTCCAGGAAGCGGTTCTCCTCCGTTTCGGAGTACATCCGCAGGACCACCGCGTCGATCATGGCGGCGACGGTGGCCTGGGGGTCTCCGCCGTGTTCGGCCAGGTCGTCGGCGTGCAGCGGCAGGCCGGAGAGGATGTACTTGGAGAAGATGTCCTTGGCCGCCTCGGCGTCCGGACGCTCAATCTTGATCTTGACGTCGAGTCGCCCCGGACGCAGGATCGCCGGGTCGATCATGTCTTCCCGGTTGGAGGCGCCGATGACGATGACGTTCTCCAGGCCCTCCACACCGTCGATCTCACTGAGCAACTGCGGCACGATGGTGTTCTCCACATCGGAGGAGACACCGGAGCCACGGGTCCGGAAGACCGAATCCATCTCGTCGAAGAAGACGATGACCGGCGTACCCTCACCGGCCTTCTCCCGGGCCCGCTGGAAGATCAGCCGGATGTGCCGCTCGGTCTCGCCGACGTACTTGTTGAGCAGCTCCGGGCCCTTGATGTTGAGGAAGAAGCTGGTGTGCTTCTCCTCGCCCCGCCGCTCGGCGATCTTCTTCGCCAGCGAGTTGGCCACCGCCTTGGCGATCAGCGTCTTGCCGCAGCCGGGCGGGCCGTAGAGCAGGATGCCCTTCGGCGGGCGCAGCTGGTGCTCCCGGAACAGCTCCGCGTGCAGGAACGGAAGTTCCACCGCGTCACGGATCTGCTCGATCTGGGAGTGCAGGCCGCCGATGTCGCCGTAGTCGACATCGGGCACCTCCTCCAGGACCAGCTCCTCGACCTCGCTCTTGGGAATCCGCTCGTAGGCGTATGCCGAGCGCGGTTCGATCATGAGCGAGTCGCCGGCCCGGATCGCACTGCCGATCAGTGTCTCGGCCAGGTGCACGATCCGTTCCTCGTCGGAATGCGACACGACCAACGCCCGGTCACCCGGCGCGCCGTCGGGGCCCGCCAGGATCTCCTTGAGCATGACCACCTCGCCGACCCGCTCGTAACCGAACGCGTCCACGATGTTGAGCGCGTCGTTGAGCAGGACCTCCTGGCCGCGCCGGAGTTCGCCCACGTCGAGCGAGGGCGAGACGGCCACGCGCAGTTTGCGCCCACCGGTGAAGACGTCCACCGTGCCGTCGTCATGTCGGGCCAAGAACACGCCGTAGCCACTCGGTGGCTGGGCCAGCCGGTCGATCTCCTCCTTGAGCGTCACGATCTGCGCGCGAGCCTCCTTGAGGGTGCTCACGAGCCGTTCGTTGTTCTCGGTCAGCCGCGCCAACTGCGCCTGGGTGGCTGCCAGCCGCTCTTCGAGCTGCCGCACGTGTCGGGGGCTTTCGGTCAACTTGCGCCGCACCAGTGCGAGTTCCTCTTGAAGGAACGCGACCTGCGTGGAGAGATCGTGGGCCTCCTTCTCCCACCGTGCGGCGCGCGAGTCCGCGTCGTCGCTGCGTGCCACGTCCCACCTCCCCGGGGGGCTTGAACGTTCTGACCTAACACTAGCCGCTATGAGCCCGATTCGGTCCTCCGCAACGCGCCCGTCACCGAAGCTTGATCGCCAAGGGTGGGTTGGCGGGCGGGTACGGGCATTCGGGTACCGTCGGGGGGTGGGACGGGAGAACATGGGGGGTGCACCGGTGGCCGAGGTCGCGACCGACGAGTTGCAGGTCTGGGTGGACCAGGACCTGTGCACGGGCGACGGGCTGTGCGTGCAGTACGCGCCCGAGGTCTTCGAGTTCGACGTCGACGGCCTGGCGTACGTCAAGGGCCCCGACGGTGAGCTCCAGCAGGCCCCGGGCGCCCGCGTCGGCGTACCGGAACACCTGCGTCTTGAGGTGATCGACTCGGCGCGGGAGTGCCCGGGCGAGTGCATCCACGTGGTCCGCGGCAGCGACGGCGTCGAGGTGGCCGGCCCGGACGCGGAGGACTGAGCCACCCGACCCGTCCGGCGCCCTACAGCAGCGGGCGACCGACCACCGAGGCGACCAGCCGGGCGAACTCCTCCAGCCGGGCGATCTGCCCGGCCCCGCCGTCGTCGACGGTCTTGCCGAAGCGCAGCGCGTCGTGGCGTGGCCCGCCGGCCGTCTCCTCGCTGGGCGGGGTCTCGTCGAGCGAGGTCAGCAGCAGGTACACGTCGATGCTGTCGACCCGGATCTCGCCGTTGTCGTGCCGGAACAGCCGGCGGCGGCAGCCGACCTCGGTGACCGAGGAGACCGGCACCACCCGCAGCGACGAGGTCATCGACCCGGGCGGTCCCTCCCCCGGCGGCACGTCCTCGCCGTGCCAGAGCACCAGCCGGCTGCCGTCGCAGACGACGACCTCCTGCCACACCCCGTTGACCTCGTTGACGAAGCGTTCCAGCGTGAAGCCGAGCACCGACGCCCCACGCAGCACACCGCCGAGTGCCTCCAGCGCGACATCCGGGTCGCGCAGATAGGCGCGCGCCGCCGACTCAAGATCGGTGTAGGGCGACCAGTCGGGGAAGACCGCAGGCAGGTCACCGCCGCCGAAACCGGGACGACTCATGCGGTCACCTCCGGCCACCGCCAACCCGCATCCAGGATCAGCCCGTTCACTGCCAGCCGCCCCATTCCGCCGTCACGGCCTGCCCGTCTCCTGCGTCGTGTCCGGTTGCGTCTGCGACGCCGTGCTCGCCTGTCGGGCCGCCTCCGCCTCGCGCAGCGCCTGCCGGCGCTGTGCGTACGCCTCGGTGCCCTTGCTGGGCTTGCGCCGACGCGGCGGTGCGGTGACTCCGGGGGCGAGCTTACGCGCGGACACGAGGAACGCGGTGTGCGCGATCATCCGGTGGTCGGGGCGCACCGCGAGCCCTTCGGCGTGCCAGTCACGCACCAGCGACTCCCAGGCCCGCGGCTCGGTCCAGCCGCCCCGCTCCCGCAGCGCCTCGACCAGCTCGGACAGCTGCGGAGTGGTGGCCACGTAGCCGATGAAGACGCCGCCGGGCAGCAGCGCCCGCTCGACCATGTCAAGGTTCTCCCACGGGGCCAGCATGTCCAGGATGATGCGGTCGAAACCCGTCTCGGTGCACTCGGCGACGTCACCGACGTGCAGGTGCCAGGCCGGGTGCGGCCCGTTGAAGAACGCCTCGACGTTGCGCCGGGCGATCTGGGCGAAGTCGTCGCGCAGCTCGTAGGAGTGCAGTTCGCCGCCGCTGCCGACCGCACGCAGCAGCGAGCAACTCAACGCCCCGGACCCGGCACCGGCCTCCAGCACCTTGGCGCCGGGGAAGATGTCGCCCATGGCGACGATCTGCGCCGAGTCCTTGGGATAGATCACCTGGGCGCCGCGCGGCATGGACAACACGTAGTCCGACAGCAGCGGACGCAGCGCCAGGAACGCCGTGCCGCCGCCGGAGGTGGTGACCACGCTGCCGTCGGGCAGCCCGATCAGGGCATCGTGCGCCAGGATGCCCCGGTGGGTGTGGAACTGCTTGCCGGGCTCCAGGGTGACCGTGTGCATCCGGCCCTTGGGATCGGTCAGCTGCACCCGGTCACCGGGCCGGAACGGCCCACGGTGCACGGGGGTCGGCTCCGGTGTCTCGGCGGGCACGGCGTCGCCCGGGGTGGCCGGGTTCGAGTGGGTCACGGTCACGTGTTCATCTTCCGGTGAGGTTCGAGCAGTTGCGCCAGATCCGCGATGTGCAGAATGCCGACGACATCTTCGCCTGCGGTCACGAGGTACTGCGCGCCCGGGTGGGTCTGCACCGTCTCCAGCACCCGCTCCCCGTCGGTGGCGACCGGCATCCTCGGCAGGTCGGCCACCGCGCGGGCGACCGCGTCCACGGCCAGCCAGGGCCGACGATGCTCCGGTACGGCCGCCGCCGCAGCCGGGTCGACCACCGCCACCGGTCGGCCTGCGGCGTCGGTCACCAGCAGCGCGACCGGCCGCTGCGGGGTCAACTCGCCGGCGCGGCGCTGGGCCTCGGCCAACGGGGTGGCGGTGGGTACGGCGAGCACCGGCCGGGCCAGTCGGGCCAGATCGACCAGGGGCAGCCGCCGGCCGATCCGGGCCATCCTGATCGACTGTCCGGCACCGTGCCAAATGGTGAGCGCGACCAGCGCGGTCAGCGGCAACGCCAGCAGACTCAGCACGTCGGCGGCGTAGAGCAGGCCGACCAGCGAGACAGTGCCCACGGCGAGGGCCCGACCGACCCACCCGGCCACCTCGGTGGCCCGGTGCCGGTCCCGGGTGAGCGCCCACACCACCGCCCGCAACGCCCGCCCACCGTCCAGCGGCAGCCCGGGCAGGATGTTGAACAGGGCGACGATGACGTTGCTCACCGCCAACTGAAAGGCGAGTTGGTGGGCCACGGTGCCCTCGGGCAGGGCCATGGTCGCGGCGACCGCGGCCACGCCGAGCAGCGCGGAGACCGCCGGGCCGGCCAGCGACACCAGCAGGTCCACCCGGGGCGAAGGGGCGTCCCGGTCCATCTCGGTGTACCCGCCGAGCAGTTCCAGGGTGATCCCCCGCACACCGATGTCGAAGTGTCGTGCGGTCAGCGCGTGGCCGAGTTCGTGAGCCAGCACCGAGCCGAGCAGTGAGACGACGAAACCGGCGCCGACCAGATAGCCGGCGGCGGGCGAGAGCGCGAGTCGTTGGCCGGCCAGCTCGCCGTAGAGCACGGTGATCAACAACGCCAGCAACAGGATCGAGGCGTTCAGGTACAGCGGCACCCCGAAGACCCGGCCGACCCGTAGGCCGGGACGCCGTCCTGGCCGCGGCTGCCTGCTCTGCTCCACCGAGCCGATGCTACGCGGCCGGAGATCACCTATTCGGTGCGGCGGCGGCCTTCCTGTCACACCGGTGCCCTAGTCTTCCACGGCATGACCGCGGATCCGGTGATCACCCAGCAGGTTCCGACTCCGGCCCCGTTGCCGCCGACGGTGCGGGCCTCGCTGTCACCGTCGCGGGCCGCGGACTTCAAGACCTGCCCGTTGCTCTACCGGTTCCGCAGCATCGACCGGCTGCCCGAGCGGCCCACCGTCGAGCAGGCCCGCGGCACGCTGGTGCACGCGGTGCTGGAGCGGCTGTTCGACCTGCCGGCACCCGGGCGGACCCCGCAGGCGGCCGGTGACCTCGTCGCTCCCCAGTGGGACCGGCTGGTCACCGAGCAACCGGAGCTGGCCGGGCTGTTCACCGACGACAACCAGGTCGACGCGGTCGAGTTCCTGCGTTCGGCAGCGGCCCTGCTGGAGGGCTACTTCGCGGTGGAGGATCCGCAACGGTTGGAGCCGGCCGAACGGGAGAGCCTCATCTCCGCCGTGATCGACGACGAGTTGCTGATCCGTGGCTACCTCGACCGGCTCGACGTCGCACCCGACGGCGCGCTGCGGGTGGTGGACTAC
The DNA here is from genome assembly GCF_040682415.1 of Micromonospora sp. NPDC051196. NCBI lineage: Bacteria > Bacillati > Actinomycetota > Actinomycetes > Micromonosporales > Micromonosporaceae > Micromonospora > Micromonospora sp. NPDC051196. The sequence continues at coordinate 19,678 of NZ_JBFBAY010000017.1, read as the reverse complement.
AAGACCGGCGGCGCCCCGCGTGAGGCGTTCGAGGCTCGGGCCTTGTTCCAACTCAAGTTCTACGCGCTGGTGCTGTGGCGCACCCGGGGGGTGGTGCCCCGCGTGCTGCGGCTGCTCTACCTGCGTGACGCCGAGGTGTGCGACTACGCTCCGGACGCCGAGGAGTTGGTGCGTTTCGAACGCACGGTGGTGGCGCTGTGGCGGGCCATCGAGCAGGCCACCGCCGCCCGCGACTTCCGGCCCCGACCGAGCCGACTCTGCGACTGGTGCAGCCACCAGGCACTCTGTCCGAGCTACGGCGGCACCCCGCCGCCGTTCCCCGAGCATCTGCCGGGCGCGGATCCGCTGCGCGACGCGCGTACCCGCCCGGCGGCGCCGGGCGCGGACGAGTAGCCCGGCAGGACCGGCAGGCCACCACCCGAGACGATCTTCCGCCGACACGGGCGGCTAGCGTCATGGCGTGGGTACGCAGCTGAGGAGGTGGCTACGCGCACGCCCGCTGGCCGGTGACGCGCTGTTGACCGTCGGGCTGGTGCTGGGTGAGGTGCTGTTGACCCTGCTCACCCCACGGGAGTTCTGGCCCCACTCGCTGCCGGAGGCGCTGGGCTGGAGCCTGCTCTGTGCCGCACCGGTGCTGTTGCGCCGGGTCGCGCCGTGGCCCGCCGTGCTGGCCGCGCTGGCGACACTGGTCCTGCCGCTGGTGGTCGAGGTGGTGCCGACGACGCAGAGCCTCACCCTGGTCGTGCTCACCTACACCATGGCCGCGTACCGGCCGGTGCGTCCGGCGCTGGTGACCGCGGTGGTGCTCTGGGTGCCGGTGGCGGTGGTGGCCGCCGTGCTGCCGTCCGAGATCCTGCCGGAGATCGGCGCGGCCTACCTGGTGGCGAACAACCTGCTGGTCGGGATCGTGTCGTTCTCGGTGGGTCGTACGGTGCACGCACGCCGGTCCACGACCGCAGCGCTGCGGGAACGGGCCCGGGTCGCCGAGGCGAACCAACGTGCCCTGGCCGAGCAGGCGGTCGCCGACGAGCGGCGACGCATCGCCCGGGAACTGCACGACGTGGTGGCCCACCACGTCAGCGTGATGGGTGTGCTGGCCACCGGGGTCCGGCGGGTGCTGCGCCGCGACCCCGACGCCGCCGACGAGGCGGTCGCCACCATCGAGGAGACCAGCCGGGCCACCCTGCGGGAGTTGCGGCGGCTGCTGGACGTGCTGCGCACCGAGGCGGAGCCAGCCGCCGACCTGGCCCCGCAGCCGGGGCTGGCCGGCATCGAGACGCTCGTCGAGCAGGTCCGCGACGCCGGGTTGCCGGTGACCCTCACCGTGGCCGGCACGCCGGGGCCGGTGGAGCAGGGGGTGGCGCTGACCGTGTACCGGATCGTGCAGGAGGCGTTGACCAACGCTCTCAAACACGCGGGCCGGGCCACCGCGCAGGTGCGGGTCGGCTTCTGCGGTGACGCCGTCGAGGTGGAGGTCACCGACACCGGCCGGGGGCCGTCGCCCGACCGCCAGCGGGTCGGGCACGGCCTGGTGGGGATGCGCGAGCGGGTCGCCCTCTACGGTGGTGTCCTGCGCACCGGGGCACGCGCCGGCGGCGGATACCGGGTGTATGCGCGAATCCCGGTCGAAGCACTGACCGACGGCCGGTGAGCGGCACCCCGACCCCGGAGGACATGATGGCCGATGCGATGACGCCGACGACCCGACCGGTGCGCGTTCTGCTCGCCGACGACCAGCCGTTGCTGCGTACCGGATTCCGGATGGTGCTCGGCGCCGAGCCGGACCTGGACATCGTGGCCGAGGCCGGCGACGGCGTGGAGGCGGTGGAGTTGTCCCGCCGGCTGCTGCCCGACGTGGTGCTGATGGACATCCGGATGCCCCGGTTGGACGGGGTGAGCGCCACCCGGGCGATCGTCGACGCCCGGCTGCCGGTCCGGGTGCTCATCCTGACCACCTTCGAGCTCGACGAGTACGTGGTGGGTGGGTTGCGGGCCGGGGCGAGTGGTTTCCTGTCCAAGGACGTGCCGGCCGAGGATCTGGTCACCGCGATCCGTACGGTGGCCGCCGGCGACGCGGTGGTGGCCCCCCGGATCCTGCGGCGGCTGCTGGACCGCTTCGCCGACGTGCTGCCCGATCCCGCAGCGTCACCACCGGCGTCGCTGAGCACGCTCACCGACCGGGAACGGGAGGTGCTGGTGCAGGTGGCCCGAGGGCTGTCCAACGCCGAGATCGCCCGCGCCCTGTCGGTCAGCGAGACCACCATCAAGACCCACGTCGGACACGTGTTGACCAAGCTCGGGTTGCGCGACCGGGTGCAGGCCGTGGTGTTGGCGTACGAGTCGGGTCTGGTCCGACCGGGGGCGTAACGTGGCCGTTGCATCCGTCACCTACTGTGACGGTCTGCACCGACAACGGTTGCCTTACACGGGGGTAAGGTCGCGGACTATGGTGTGGTGACGAGCTTCGTCGCTGCTCATCGCGCTGATCGGGGATAACCCTGACCCCGGCTGGGGGGCTACCCGCAGCCGGAAATCCGCTCCCTCTCCGCCCGGAGTAGTAGGGATCGCCGGCACCCGGCGCAGATGATGGAACTCGTGCCGAGCCCACGGGGGGCGGCACGATCTGAACAGCGACGGAGAGGTACAAACGTGACCGCTACGACAGGCCGGTCGGCAGAGGCCGCAGCCCGGGCGAGCGACGTGTGGAAGGTTTACGGCAGCGGTGAGGCTCAGGTCATCGCGCTGCGGGGGGTCACCGCCGAGTTCGAGCGTGGCCGGTTCACCGCGATCATGGGCCCGTCGGGGTCCGGCAAGTCAACGCTGATGCACTGCCTGGCCGGGCTGGACACGGTGACCCGGGGCACGGTGCACGTCGGCGACACCACGGTCACCGGCCTCGGTGACGCCGGCCTGACGAAGCTTCGCCGGGACAAGATCGGCTTCATCTTCCAGCAGTTCAACCTGCTGCCGACGCTGACCGCCAAGGAAAACATCCTGCTGCCGCTCTCCATCGCCGGCCGCAAGCCCGACCAGGCCTGGTACGACATCGTCATCGACACGGTCGGCCTGCGGGACCGGCTGGACCACCGGCCGGCGCAGCTCTCCGGCGGCCAGCAGCAGCGGGTGGCGTGCGCCCGGGCCCTGGTGGCCCGCCCTGAGGTGATCTTCGCCGACGAGCCGACCGGCAACCTGGACTCGCGGGCCGGCGCCGAGGTGCTGAACTTCCTGCGCAACTCGGTACGCGAGCACGGTCAGACCATCGTCATGGTCACCCACGACCCGACCGCCGCCGCGTACGCCGACCGGGTGGTCTTCCTCGCCGACGGGCAGATCGTCTCCGAGCTGATCGAGCCGACCGCCGACACGGTGCTGGACACGATGAAGAAGCTGGACACCCTGACCGAGGTGGCTCGCTGATGTTCCGGGCGACACTGAAGAGCCTGCTGGCCCGCAAGGTCCGGCTGATGTTGTCCGGCCTGGCCGTGGTGCTGGGCGTGATGTTCGTCTCCGGTGCGTTCGTCCTCACCGACACCCTCGGCCGCACCTTCGACCAGATCTTCGCTGACGCCTACGAAGAGGTCGACGTCAGCGTGGCCGCCAAGCCGAAGGTGCAAGGCAACGAGATGAACGGCCCGCAGTTGGCCGGGCCGGTGCCGGCTGCCCTCCTCCAGAAGGTGCAGGGCGTGGACGGAGCGGCCGAGGTGACCGGCACGGTGGTCGCCGAGGGTGCCCGACTGATCGGCAGCAACGGCAAGGTGGTCGCCTCGTTCGGCCCGCCGCAGCTCGGTGGCAACTGGGTCGGCGAGGGCGACCTGGTGCAGCTACGCGAGGGTCGGGAGCCGAAGGCCGACGACGAGATCGTGATCAACAAGGGTCTGGCGACCACGGCCAAGGTGGCGGTCGGCGACCGGGTGGGTGTGCTCACCCTCCAGCCGCGCAAGGACTTCACCGTCGTCGGCATCTTCGGCTACAGCGGCGACCGGGACTCCATGGGCGGCGCCAACGAGATCATGTTCACCACGCCGGCGGCACAGCAACTGATGCTCGGTGAGCCGGACGTCTACACCAACATCGTGGCCACCGCCGCCGACGGCGTCTCCGACGAGCAGTTGCGCGACTCGGTGGCCGCCGCGGTCGGCGACGCCTACGACGTGAAGACCGGCGAGCAGCTCTCCGCCGACGCCTCCGCCGGGCTGAAGGAAGGCCTGTCCTTCTTCAACCGGATCCTGCTCGGCTTCGCCGCGGTGGCGCTGCTGGTCGGCACCTTCCTGATCCTCAACACGTTCTCGATCATCGTGGCGCAGCGCACCCGGGAACTGGCGTTGCTGCGGGCCGTCGGTGCCAGCGGCAAGCAGATCATCGGCTCGGTGGTGCTGGAAGCCATCGCCATCGGTCTGATCGCCGCGGTGTTCGGCCTGGCTGCCGGCATCGGTATCGGCGCGCTGCTGGCGTACCTGTTCAGCAACCTTGCCGGTGGGATGGCCCTGGCCGGGATCGCGGTGCCCGCGTCGGCGGTGATCGGTGCCTTCGGTGTCGGCCTGGTGATCACCGTGCTGGCGGCGTTGCTGCCGGCGCTGCGGGCCGCGCGGATCCCCCCGATCGCGGCGATGCAGGACGTCGCCACGCCGGACCGGCCCCTGACGAAGATCACCATCGCCGGGGCGGTGGTCACCGCGATCGGCGCCATCCTGCTCTTCCTCGGCCTGGGCGGCTACGCCGACAGCAACACGCTGGCCACCATCCTCGGTGGCGTGCTGTTCACGTTCATCGGGGTGGCCCTGCTGACGCCGCTGATCAGCAAGCCGGTGGTGGCGGCCCTCGGCGCGGTCTTCTCCGGCTGGGTGCCGGGCAAGCTGGGCCGGCTCAACTCCGGCCGCAACCCGCGCCGCACCGCGATCACCGCCGCCGCGCTGATGGTCGGCATCGCCCTGGTCACCGGCATCACGGTGATCCTCGACTCGGCCAAGAGCAGCATCAGCGGCCTGGCCCAGGACACCGTCAAGGCGGAACTGGTGATCGCCGGTGCGCAGTCCGGGCCCCGCCCGCCGACCTTCGATCCCGCAGTGGTGGACGAGGCGAAGGCGATCCCGGGGGTACGGCTGGTCGACGGCCTCTACGGCGACATGTCGTTGGTCGACGGCCAGCGCACCTACACCGGAGCGGTGACCGAACCGGCCGCGCTGGGCCAGGTCTACAGCCTGACCGCGACCGCCGGAAGCCTCGACCAGTTGGGGCCGGGGCAGCTGCTGGTCAGCGTGGACACCGCAACCGACCGTGGCCTGTCGATCGGTTCGACCGTGCCGATCCAGTTCGCCCGGGGTGAGGCCCAGACCTTCACCGTCAGCGGCATCTTCGAGGACTCGCCGCTGTTCACCCGCGTGCAGATGGTGGTACCGACCGAGGCGGCCCGCAACTTCAGCGTCCCGCAGCCCATCCAGGGCTTCGTCCAGCTGGAGCCCGGCACCGCGGTCGACGAGGTGCAGCCGCGCATCGAGGCGTTGCTGGCCAACAGCCCCGAGGTGTCGGTGGTCAGCCTCGACGCGTACATCGAGCAGCAGGCCGGTCAGCTCGACAGCCTGCTCACGATGATCCGCATCCTGCTGGCGCTGGCCATCGTGATCGCCGTACTCGGCATCATCAACACCCTGGCCCTGTCGGTGCTGGAGCGGACCCGCGAGCTGGGCCTGCTGCGCGCCATCGGCCTGAAGCGGTCGCAGACCATGGGCATGATCACGGTGGAGGCGGTGGTGATCTCGGTGTTCGGCGCACTGCTCGGCGTGGTCGTCGGCACCGGCCTGGGCGCCGCCGTGGTGGAGGCCCTGCGCGACGAGGGCATCACCAAGCTGGTACTGCCCTGGGGTCAGATGGGGGTCTTCCTCGGCCTGGCCGCACTGATCGGCGTGATCGCCGCAGTTCTGCCCGCGGTCCGCGCCGCCCGCATCAACGTCCTGGGCGCCATCGCCCACGACTGAGGTGTAAGGAAGGGCCCCCTGTTAACGCCTAGCGCGGTACAGGGGGCCCTTGTTAACACCCAGCGACGGCGTCAGGTGCCGGGGCGGGCGAGCAGGGCGGCCAGCAACTCCAGGTCCGCCGCGAGCAGGCTCTCCAACAGGTGTACGCCGTCGCGAGGAGCGAGCGGCACCTCCGCCGGCACGGCCAGCACCGCCGCTCCGGCGGCGACCGCGCTGGCCACCCCGATGGCCGAGTCCTCGATCGCCACACACCTTCCGATCGGTACGTCGAGCAGCCGCGCGGCCGTCAGATACGGCTCCGGGTGCGGCTTGGTGGCCTCGACCTCGTCGCCGCAGACCACCACGTCGAAGCTGTCCCGGCCGAGGGTGTCCAGGGCGATCTCGACCAGCGCCCGGCCACTGGAGGTGACCAGGGCGGTCGGGATCCGCGCCGCCCGCACCGCCCCGAGCAACGCCACCGCACCCGGTCGCCACTGCAACCCCGAGCGGAACAGTTCGAGGATGCGTACGTTGATCCAGGCCGCACTGGTCTCCGGATCCCGGTGCGGCTGGCCCAGGTCGTCGTGCAGGATCCGCATGGAGTCGGCCATCCCGGTGCCGACCATCGCCCGCCGGGCCTGAACGGAGAGGCTGCCGCCGTACGTCTCGGCGAGTTCGGCCAACGCGACGTCCCAGAGCCGTTCGCTGTCGACCAGGGTGCCGTCCATGTCGAACAGCACGGCGGCGGGGTGACTCGTCACCGGATCCTCCTCGCATCGGGTACCGGTGAATCCTGTCAGCCCGTCACCGCCGTACGCCCGACACGGTGACCTTTATCAACCGAGCCCGCAGGCCGACAACGACCGCTCGTAGCCCCGGAAGAACGCCTCGGCGCGCTGTTCCGGGGTGCCGTGCGAGCCCTCGGCGAACCACGGCTGACCCGGGTCGTCGCCGACGGCGAGCAGACCCTCGCGGAACTCGTCCAGGTCACCCTCGTCGAGGGTGAGCCAGCCGGCCTCCACCGCGCCGCCCAGGTACGCCCCGGCCATGCAGTCGGCCTGCAACTCCTGCTGGATGGTGAAGTTGTACTGCACGCCGAGGCGGGTCTGGATCCCGTGGGCGTACTCGTGGCCGATCAGGTAGTACACGAACGCGTCGCCCACCTGCCGGAACGCGCCGAACGACCAGTTGATGTCGTACGCGATGAAGTCGCTGACCGTGCAGTAGACGGCGTTGTTGCGGGGTACCTCCTGCCCACCGCAGGACACCTCGCCGTCGCGCTGGTAGGCGATCACCTGCCGGATCGGCCGCAACGTCGTGCCGGACGCCTCGAACTGCGCCGCCCAGTAGCGTTCGGCGGTGCGTCGGGCGACCTCCACGTCCTCCTGGAACTCCTCGACCGTGTCGGTGCCATCGGCCCGGGTCACCTCGGCGCTCGGCGCCGCCGGTTCCCGCTGCCCGGTCGGCTCGCCCGGCCGACCGACCGGCTCCACCATGCACGCGGTCGCCGCCACCAGTGCCACCGCCAGACCGACGAACCTGCCCCGACGCCGCTGCCGCCCACCTGCCGCCACCGCATCCTCCCGCCTCGGCGATGCCGGATCTCCAGTACCCCCACGGTACGACCGGCATGCCCGTCACCGTCTGGTACGCCTTACCACCCTCACCGGTTCACCGGCGGGCGATGGTCACCGGTTCGGGTGGGTCGTCACGGACTGGCGGCGAGGAAGATGAAGGCGGCGAACAACACCAGATGCACCCCGCCCTGCAACAGGGTGGCCCGCCCCGGCACCACGGTCAGCACGCCGGTGATCACGGTCAACGCGAGCAGGGTGACCTGGGTGCCACCGAGACCGAGCAGCAGCGGCCCTTCCAGCCAGATCGAGGCGATCGCGATCGCCGGGATGGTCAGGCCGATGCTGGCCATCGCCGAACCGAGCGAAAGGTTGAGGCTGATCTGCACCCGGTCACGGCGGGCGGCGCGGGCAGCCGCGAGGGTCTCCGGCAGCAGCACCAGCAGCGCGATTATCACCCCGACGAACGCCGGCGGCAGGTTCACCGCCGCGACACCCGCCTCGATCGCCGGGGACACCGACTTCGCATCACCGACCACTGCCACCAACGCGACCAGCAGCAGCCCGAGGCTGATCAGCGCCTGCCGGGTCGACGGCGGATCGGCGTGCACCTCCTCCGGCAGCGTCTCCCCTTCGCTGCCCACCGGCAGGAAGTAGTCCCGGTGCCGGCCGGTCTGCACCATCACGAACAGGGCGTACAGGGCCAGCGACACCACCGCCGCGAAGGCCAACTGAGCCGGGCTGAACTGCGGACCGGCGCGGCCTATGGTGAACGTCGGCACCACCAGACTGAGCGTGGCGAGAGTCGCCACGGTCGCCAACGCGCCACCCGTACCCTCCGGATTGAACACGGCCAACCGGCGGCGCAGCGCACCGATCAGCAACGACAAGCCGAGGATGCCGTTGCAGGTGATCATCACGGCCGCGAAGACCGTGTCCCGCGCCAGCGACTGCGTCTTCTCCCCACCACTGATCATCAGCGTGACGATCAGGGCCACCTCGATCACCGTGACCGCCACCGCGAGCACCAGCGACCCGTACGGCTCGCCGACCTTGTGCGCGACCACCTCGGCGTGGTGCACCGCCGCCAGCACCGCGCCGGCCAGGAACAGGCCCACGATCACGACCATGATGCCGTCGAGCTTCTGATTCCAGGTCAGCGCGAGCACCACAAGGGCAGCGATCGGTACGGACACAGTCCAGGTGGTCAGGGTGCGGCGCAACGCGAGCATGATCTACATCCTGCCAGCCATGATGATCATCAACGGCGAAGCCTCCCCACAGTCCCCCGTCCGCGCGGGCCGCCATGCCCAGCCCGGCCACCGGCCCAGTCGGCGCCCACCGTTACGCCGAAACGGCGCCTACCGCCCCCGCCCGATACCACCGTTACGCCGAAACGGAGTCGATCATCTGCGAACGCACCGCGCGCACGACATCCTTCGAGATAGGTGCGGAACGCGCGATCTGCTCCGGCACCCACGAAACCGGCGAGCGCTACACCGCCGCCAGGATCGCCGCTTCGACCAGCTCTCCGGCAGCTCAGGCGGGTGACGGCGTCACTTGGCGTTGAAGTAGCTGGCTTCGGGGTGGTGGACGACGATGGCGTCGGTGGCCTGTTCCGGCATGAGCTGGAACTCCTCCGACAGCTGCACCCCGATCCGCTCCGCGCCGAGCAACTCCACGATCTTCGCCCGGTCCTCCAGGTCGGGGCAGGCCGGGTAACCGAACGCGTACCGACAGCCCCGATAGTCGGTGCGCAGCAGGCCGGCCAGGTCGGTCGGGTCGTCGTCGGCGACGGTACGGCCGTCGGGCAGGGTCAGCTCGGCCCGGACCCGCTTGTGCCAGTACTCGGCGAGGGCCTCGGTGAGCTGCACGGACAGCCCGTGCACCTCCAGATAGTCGCGGTACTCGTTGCGGGCGAACAGCTTGGCCGCGTACTCGCTGACCGGCTGACCCACGGTGACCAGTTGCAGCGCGACCACGTCCAAGTCCTCGCCGCGGGGGCGGAAGAAGTCGGCCAGGCACAGCCGCCGCTCCTGCCGCTGCCGGGGGAAGGTGAACCGGGCCCGCTCGGCGTGCCCGTTCTCGTCCAGCACCACCAGGTCGTTGCCCTCGGAGTACGCCGGGAAGTAGCCGTACACCACAGCCGCCTCCAGCACCTGGTCGGCGATCAGGCGGTCCAGCCAGTAGCGCAGCCGAGGCCGCCCCTCGGTCTCCACCAACTCCTCGTACGACGGGCCCTTGCCGCCGCGCGCACCGCGCAGCCCCCACTGGCCCATGAAGGTGGCCCGCTCGTCGAGCAGCGCCGCGTAGTCGGCCAGCGGCACCCCCTTGATCACCCGGGTGCCGTAGAACGGCGCGGTCGGCACCGGCACGTCGGCGGCCACATCGGAGCGGACCGAGGCGTCCGTCAACTCCGGCAGCGACTCGGCGACCACGGCACGCTGCCGTTCGCGGCGGGCCCGGCGGGCGGCCAGCGCCGCCTCCCGCTCGGCGTCGATTACCGGCGCGCCACCACGCTTGGCGGTCATCACCCGGTCCATCAGGGACAGTCCCTCGAAGGCGTCGCGGGCGTAGTGCACCTGGCCGGGGAACATCGACCGCAGGTCGTCCTCGACGTACGCCCGGGTCAGTGCCGCGCCACCGAGCAGGACCGGCCAGCGCTCCGCGACCCCGCGCGAAGCCATCTCGGCCAGGTTCTCCTTCATGATGACCGTGCTCTTGACCAGCAGGCCGGACATGCCGATGGCGTCGGCGCGGTGCTGCTCGGCGGCGTCGAGGATGGCGGAGATCGGCTGCTTGATGCCGATGTTCACCACCTCGTAGCCGTTGTTGGACAGGATGATGTCGACCAGGTTCTTGCCGATGTCGTGCACGTCGCCCTTGACCGTGGCGAGGACGATGCGACCCTTACCGCCGTCGTCGGCCTTCTCCATGTGCGGTTCGAGGTACGCCACCGCGGTCTTCATCACCTCGGCGGACTGCAGCACGAACGGCAACTGCATCTGCCCGGAGCCGAACAGCTCACCGACGACCTTCATGCCATCGAGCAGAATGTCGTTGATGATGACCAGCGGCGCGGTGCCGGCGGCCATCGCAGTATCCAGGTCGGCCTCCAGGCCGTTGCGTTCACCGTCGATGATCCGCCGCTTGAGCCGCTCGTTGAGCGGTAGGGCGGCCAACTCCTCGGCCCGCGTCGCCCGCGCGGAGGCCGCGTCGACACCCTCGAAGATCTCGATGAACCGCTGCACCGGGTCGTAACCCTCACGGCGCCGGTCGTAGATCAGGTCGAGGGCGATCTCGCGCTGCTGCTCCGGGATCTTCGACATCGGCAGGATCTTGCTGGCGTGCACGATCGCCGAGGTGAGCCCGGCCTGCACGCACTCGTGCAGGAAGACCGAGTTGAGCACCTGCCGGGCGGCCGGGTTGAGGCCGAACGAGACGTTCGAGATGCCCAGGGTGAAGTTGACCCCCGGCCAGCGACGGGCGATCTCCCGGATCGCCTCGATGGTCTCGATGCCGTCGCGCCGGGTCTCCTCCTGCCCGGTGGCGATCGGGAAGGTCAGCGCGTCGATGAGGATGTCGGCGCGACGCAGCCCCCACCGGTCGGTGAGGTCACCGATCAGCCGTCCGGCGACGCGTACCTTCCACTCCGCCGTACGCGCCTGGCCCTCCTCGTCGATGAGCAGCGCGACCACGGCGGCGCCGTGCTCGGCGACCACCGGCATCACCCGCGCGTACCGGGACTCCGGGCCGTCGCCGTCCTCGAAGTTGACCGAGTTGACCACGCACCGGCCACCGAGCATCTCCAGGCCCGCCTCGATCACCGCCGGCTCGGTCGAGTCGAGCATGATCGGCAGGGTCGAGGCGGTGGCGAACCGGCCGGCCAGCTCCCGCATGTCGACCGTGCCGTCGCGACCGACGTAGTCGACGCAGAGATCCAGCAGGTGCGAGCCGTCGCGGGCCTGGCTGCGGGCGATCTCCACGCACGCCTGCCAGTCGCTGGCGAGCATCGCCTCCCGGAACGCCTTCGAGCCGTTGGCGTTGGTCCGCTCCCCCACCATCAACACGCTGGCGTCCTGCGCGAACGGTACGTGGTGGTAGATCGAGGAGACACCCGGATCCGTACGCGGCTCACGCGGACCCGGCCGGCTACCGCCCAGCCGCTCGGCGAGCAGTCGGATGTGCTCCGGGGTGGTGCCGCAACAGCCGCCGATCAGGGAGACGCCGTACTCGGCGACGAAGCGTTCCATGGCGTCGGCCAACTCCACCGGAGTCAGCGGGTAGACCGCGCCATCTGCGGTGAGCTGCGGCAGACCGGCGTTCGGCATCACCGACAGCGGCACCCGGGCATGCTGGGCGAGGTAGCGCAGGTGCTCGCTCATCTCCGCCGGGCCGGTGGCGCAGTTCAGCCCGATCAGGTCGACCCCGAGCGGCTCGATCGCGGTCAGCGCGGCGCCGATCTCGCTGCCGAGCAGCATGGTGCCGGTGGTCTCCACGGTGACGTGGCAGATCAGCGGGATCCGGCGACCCAACTCGGCCATCGCCCGCTGCGAGCCGACCACCGCGGCCTTGACCTGGAGCAGATCCTGGCAGGTCTCGACGATCAGAGCGTCCGCGCCACCCTCGATCAGGCCGGCGGCGTTCTCCTGGTACGCGTCGCGCAGCGTGGCGTAGGCGGCGTGACCGAGGGTGGGCAGCTTCGTGCCGGGACCGATGGACCCGAGCACGAACCGGGGCCGCTCAGCCGTCGAGTACGCGTCGGCCGCCTCCCGGGCGATCCGGGCACCGGCCGCCGACAACTCGCGGATGCGGTGCTGGATGTCGTACTCGGCGAGGTTGGCCAGGTTCGCGCCGAATGTGTTCGTCTCCACACAGTCCGCGCCCACCGCGAGGTACGCCTCGTGCACCTCGCGCACCACGTCCGGTCGGGTGACGTTGAGGATCTCGTTGCAGCCTTCGAGGCCGTCGAAATCGTCCAGGGTCAGGTCGGCGGCCTGGAGCATCGTCCCCATCGCCCCGTCGGCGATGAGGATCCGGTCTGCCAGCGCGTCAAGCAACGAAGTCCGCACATTGTCAGGTTAGTCCGCTCGGGTACGAACTGAACCCTCGCGCCGTGCTATCCCACATCGTGCCGTCGATGGCAGGGGTGAACCAGGATCGACCGGCTCCGGTGGCCCGGCGGCGGCAGCACGGCCGGTCGAGCCGATCCAGGCGAGTGTCGGTCGCGATCCGGCGCGGCCGGCGGGCCCCATCCGGGCGCGGCACGTAGGCTGACTGATGTGAGGGACTACAGCGACACCACCATGCACAGCGGGCGGACGACCGGGGCTGGACCCGGTCGCGCCGGTGACGCACGGGGTGAGGTGACGGCGTGACCGAATTCGACGGGCTGCCGGTGCTGCGGTCTCCGGTGGCCATCGCCGCCTTCGAAGGGTGGAACGACGCCGCCGACGCCTCGACCGCGGCAGTCGAACACCTGGAACAGGTGTGGCAGGCCAAACCGATCACCGAGCTCGACCCGGAGGACTTCTACGACTTCCAGGTCAGCCGGCCCACCATCGCGATGTCCGACGGGGCCACCCGGCGGGTGGAGTGGCCGACGACCCGGTTCACCGTGGCCAGCCCGTCCGGCACCGAGCGGGACGTGGTGCTGATCCGGGGCATCGAGCCGAGCATGCGCTGGCGCACCTTCTGCGAACAGGTGCTGGAGATCTGCCACAGTCTCGAGGTCGAACGGGTGGTGCTGCTCGGCGCGCTGCTGGCCGACGTTCCGTACACCCGACCGCTGCCGATCAGCGGTAGCGCCTCCGACGCCGACGCCGCCAAGCGCTACCAGCTCACCCCCACCCGCTACGACGGGCCGACCGGCATCGTCGGCGTGCTGCACGACGCCTGCACCCGCGCCGAGGTCGACGCGGTCTCGTTCTGGGTGCACGTACCGCACTACGCCAACAACCCGCCCTGCCCGAAGGCGACCCTCGCCCTGCTGCACCGGGTCGAGGAGGTGGTCGACCTGCCGGTGCCGATGGCCGACCTGGCCGAGGAGTCCGCCGAGTGGGAGCAGCGGGTACGCAGCGCCGCCGAGCAGGACGCCGAACTCGGCGAGTACGTCCGTGAGCTGGAAGAGCGCGTCGGCGACGCGGGCATCACCCCGTTGACCGGCGACGAGATCGCCCAGGAGTTCGAGAAGTACCTGCGCCGCCGCGGCGGCTCCGCCGGCCCCACCGCCGGTTCCTGGTAGCCCCTCCGTATATATCGATACTCCGCAGGCCCCAGGCGATGCCGTCTGGGGCCTGTTTCCTGCGGTGCCGGGGGCGCCTCCCCTGGGTCTGTCGCCTTGCGTCTGTGCCTGTCACCGGGTGTCGGGTGGCGAGATCACCTTGCGTAGGGCATCCTAGGAACCTAGCTGATAGGGGGTCGGGATGCAGATCAACCCGGGGGCGGCGGAGTTTCCGCACCGACAGATCGCCGCGCAGCTCAAGACACAGATTCGGCGTGGCGACTGGGGTCCGGGTGAGCGGCTGCCGTCGATCCCGGCCATCGCCGAGATGTTCGGCGTGGCGAAACAAACCGTGCAACGGGCCGTCGACCAACTGCGGGTCGAGGGTGTCCTGATCACCAAACCCGGCTCCGGTACGTACGTACGCGGCACCCGGCGGCGGCTCAACCGACTGTCCCGGGGGCGCTACGGCGGCTTCCGCGGCTACCACACCGATCTGGCCGCCCGTTACCGCCAACAACTCGTCTCCGTCGGCCGCTCCCCCGCACCGCCGGAGGTCGCTGACGCGTTCGGCGTACCGGACGGCACCGAACTGCTCTGCCGTCGACACCTGGTCCGTACCGAGGACTCACCGGTCGAGGTCGGCGCCTCCTGGTTCCTGACCACCGACACCGCCGGCACCACCCTGGAGCGCGCCGAGGCGTTCGGCCGCCCGCTCTACCAGGAGGCCGAGGAGGCCACCGGTCGGCGGTACGCGACCGCCACCGACACGATCACCGCCCGCCAGCCCAGCCGGGAGGAGGCGGAAACCCTCCAGATCCGCCCCGACACCCCCGTCCTGCACCTGCTGCACGTGGCGTACGACGCCCACCGCAAGCCCATCGAGGTCGCCCAGGCCACCTGGCCCGGCCCGGTCACCACCCTCACCGAGGAGTACAAGATCCCCGCTCCCACCCCAAACCCCGACCCCGACCCCGGCCTCGTCCTAGGCTGACCCCTCCCTCCCTCCCTCCCTCCTCCCCCCGGCCCCGGCCCCGGCCCCGGCCCCGGCCCCGGCCCCGGCCCCGGCCCCGGCCCCGGCGATCTTGCACTTTCTGTCGCCGCATACGCCACAAAAGCCGCACATCAGCGACCGAAACTGCAAGATCGGCGACGCCAGGGCACGCGGGGGTCGGGCCCGCCACATCACCGCCACGCGGCGCCAGGACACGCGGGGGTCGGGGTGAGCGAGGGTCGGGGTGGGGTGAGTGGGGAGTGGGGAGTGGGGAGTGGGGAGTGGGGAGGGGGAGGGGGCAGGGTGGGACGGAGTTAGAGGTGGATGCCGAGGAGGGCGTCGAGGGTTGCGGTGAAGAGGGCTGGGGCAGCGGGGTCGGCGGAAACGCCCGCCGAGGCGGCCAGGGTCTGGTCGGCCCACTCGTCGGCGAGCCGGATGGCACCCGGCGAGTCGAGGTCGTCGGTGAGACGGTCGCGTACGGCGGCCAGGAAGGCCTCCCCGGACGGGCCGGCGGGCGCGGCGGCGGCCCGACGCCAGCGGTCCAGGCGCTGGTGCGCGGTGGCCAGCAGGTCATCGGTCCACGACCGGTCGGCGCGGTAGTGACCGGAGAGCAGCGCCAGGCGTACCGCCATCGGGTCCACCTTGTCGGCGCGTAGCCGGGAGACGAAGACCAGGTTGCCCAGCGACTTGGACATCTTCTCGCCGTCGAGGCCGATCATTCCGGCGTGTACGTAGTGCCCGGCGAACGGTGCCGCACCCGTCAGCCGCTCGGCGTGCGCGGCGGAACACTCGTGGTGCGGGAAGATCAGGTCGTTGCCGCCGCCCTGCACGTCGATGGTGGACCCGAGCAGCGCCAGGGCGATCACGGTGCACTCGATGTGCCAGCCCGGCCGGCCCTGGCCCAGCTCACCACCGGGCCAGGAGGGTTCGCCTTCCCGGGCACCACGCCACAGCAGCGGGTCGAGCGGGTCACGCTTGCCGGCCCGGTCCGGGTCGCCACCTCGTTCGGGGAAGAGTTCCAGCATCTCGGCACGGGACAGGTTGGACTCGTAACCGAAGCGGGGCGCGGCCGAGATGTCGAAGTAGACGTCACCGGTGCCGTCGTCCAGCCGGTACGCGGCATCGTCCTTGAGCAGTACCAGCACCTTCTCGGCGATGTCCGGGATCGACTCGACCGCACCGACGTAGTGGGCCGGCGGGATGATCCGCAGCGCCTCCATGTCCTCCCGGAACAGCGCCGTCTCCCGCATGGCCAGGACCTTCCAGTCCTCGCCGTCGCGGGCGGCGCGTTCCAGCAGCGGGTCGTCGATGTCGGTGACGTTCTGCACGTACCGCACCTCGTGGCCGGCGTCGCGCCACATCCGCTGCACCAGATCAAATGTGATCATGGTGGCGGCGTGCCCCAGATGGGTGGCGTCGTACGGGGTGATACCGCAGACGTACATGGTCGCCGGGCCGAGCGGGTCGCTCGGGTGCACTGCCTGCCGTGCCGAGTCGAACAACCTCAGCGCCCCGCTCCTGCCCGGCAAACGTGGCACCTCGTGCCCCAACCAAGACTCCATGACCGTCAGCCTAACCAGACCGGGGTCATGGCCACGGCCAGCCAGGCGTGATCAACACCTCAGCTCACAACGGCGGCCACGGCACTGCCGGCCAGTCCCGGGACGGCTGGGGAAAACGACCGCGTCGGCACAGTCGGTCGATCCGTGCCGCCAGCTCGGTGATTTCGCTGAGGGTGAGGTGCTCGGCAAGCTCGGCGCCGAGCGGGCCACGGACCTGACCGGCGAGATGATCAAGAGCCTCGACGGCGTCGGCGGGCAACGGCCGCCCGGCCCAGCCCCAGAGCACCGTACGCAGCTTCTCCTCCACGTGGAAGCTGACGCCGTGGTCGACGCCGTGGATCCGGTCGTCCGGACCGACCAGGACGTGGCCACCCTTACGGTCCGCGTTGTTGATCACCGCGTCGAGCACCGCGAGCCGGGCCAGCCGGGGATCGTCGGCGTGGGCCAGGGCGTACGCCGTGCCGTCGTCGTCGCGGGCCGCGGCGATCGGGAACCACCGGGGTGGTACGGCGTCGGCCGGCACGAACCCGACCAGCGGCTCAGCATCGTCCGGTTCGTCGATCCACAACTGACACGAGCCCGGACCGAACGGCCCGTCGCGCAGCACCGTCGGCGGCACCAGATCCCAGCCGGTGGCCGCGGACACCAGATAGGCGGCGACCTCCCGGTCGGCCAGCGTCCCGTCCGGGAAGTCCCACAACGGACGCTCACCACGCACCGGCTTGTACACGCAGCGGGCGGTCATGCCGTCGAGGGTGAGAATCCCGCGCAGGGTGGTGTTCGACGCGTCGACCAGCCGCCCCTCGACGGTCAGCTCGCCGTCACGCAGCAGGCGCAACGCGGCGCCACCGTCCTGTCGGGGGGTCACGCCGGACGAGGTCACCGGTGATAGCCGTTGTGCCGTGGGCAGAGATGACCGGCCGGGTCGAGCGGCTGGCCGCAGAGCGGGCAGGGCGGACGGCCGGCGTTGACCACCCGACGGGCCCGTTCGATGAACTCACGGGTCGCCTCCGGGGTCAGCCGCACCCGGAGCCGGTCGAGGTCCTCGTCGGGCTCGACGTCATCGGCCTCGTCCTCCTCGGACTCGCCCAACTCCATCTCGGCCTCGGCTTCACCGACCGCGATCGCCTCGATCACCACGGTCGCGGTGTCCGCGTCGAAGGCAAGGCCCAGTGTGCCGACCCGAAACTCCTCGTCGACCGGCGTTTCCAGCGGCTCGTTGTCGCCGATCGAGGCCGGCGCCTCGGGCAGTTCCACCCCGAACCGACGCTGCGCCTCGGTGAGCAACTCCTCCAGTTTCTCGGCGAGCAGCGAGACCTGGACCTTTTCCAACGCGACGCTGACCAGCCGACCTCCGCCGCGCGCCTGGAGGAAGAACGTGCGCTCCCCCGGCGGCCCGACGGTCCCGGCGACGAACCGCTCCGGCGGCTCGAAGGCGTGCACCTGGTGCGTCATACCCACGACCCTATCCGGCGGCCCCCGGCGCCGCGCACCCCACCGACCCGATTTCCGGTACGCTCTCCGGCCCGCCTCGCGGCCCGTCCGGTCGTCCGCTGCACGGCTCCACCGCCGCCCCGGGCCGGACGACTCACCGGGCGCCTCCGGCCCCACCGCCCACCGGGGCGTCCGAGTCGGTGGGCCGGGTTACCCGCCGACGCCGCTTGCGCGGCGGCGGGACCAGCCCGGCCAGGTCGCCGCCGACATCGTTGAGGCGCAGCAGGAAGGGGCGGAGCGGGGTGTAGCGGATCGCGGTCACCGACGCCGGATCCACCACGATCCGCTGAAAAAGATCAAGGTGTACGCCGAGTGCGTCCGCCACGATCGCCTTGATCACATCGCCGTGGCTGCACGCCAACCAGATCGCCTCGGGACCGTGCTCGGCGGTCAGCCGGGCGTCCCAGGCGCGTACCGTGGCGACGGCGCGAGCCGCCATCTGCGCCATCGCCTCCCCTTCCGGGAAGACCGCGGCGCTGGGATGCTGCTGCACCACCGGCCAGAGCGGCTCCTTCGCCAGCTTCTTCAGCGGCTGCCCCTCCCAACTGCCGTACCCGCACTCGATGAGCCCGTCGTCGGGCACCGGCGAGGCCTGCGGCAGCGCCAGTTCGAGGGTCCGTCGGCAGCGGACCAGCGGGCTGCTCACCACGGCGGCCAAGGGCACCCCGCGGAGTCGCTCACCCACCGCCGTGGCCTGGGCTCGGCCGGTCTCGTCGAGGTCGACCGGCTGCCGACCGGCCAGGCCGCCGTCGGCGTTGGCGGTGGTACGTCCGTGCCGCAGGAGCAGAAGTGTCGCCACGTACCCCACCCTAGGCCGCCGGCGCCCATCGGTGGTCGGCAGACCGTCGCGGCGCCGGACGCCGTTCGCGTACCGTCCGTCCCGGCCAGTGCCGGTCTGGCACCTGTCGGCCTGGCTGCGAGGATGCGTCCGGCGCCATGCGGACCATTTGTCCGGCATGCCGGGTTCGCCATGTTGTCCCGTGCGGAATGTCGAGCGGATGCCGGGCGTTGTAATCGGTGGCCGACCAAGCAGGGCCGCGTACGGCAGCGGCGTACGGTTCGCGCCGCCATCGACCGGCGGACCTCGCGGGTACCCCGGCCGGCAGACCCCGTGGGAATGTCCCACCCCCACGGGTCGTTATACCTGGTCCCGGTGCCGCGAAGACCCCGGTCCGCCGCCGGAAACCAGTCTTTCTCTGCATGCTCTGTGCGCCGTGACGGCGCTGGTGTCGCCCCGCCGATCCCCCTTTGCGTCGGCGACGCCCAACCCCCGATTGGAGCCTGCTCATGAACACCATGCTGCGTAAGAGCGTCCTCGCCATCGCCGGTCTCACCGTCGCCGGTGGTCTCGCCGCCGGCCCGCTGAACCACGCCACCACCGATTCGACTCCGGTCAACCCCATCGCCGCTGCCGTCCAGGCCGACAAGCCGGACACCGCCAAGCTGATCCCGCACGGTGTGCAGGGCAGCCAGTCCCGCATCGACCTGAACGACGAGCAGGTCGACAACACCAAGGCGATCATCGCGGCAACGAAGAAGGCCGGCATGGACGAGCGTGCCGCCGTCGTCTCCATCGCCACCGCACTACAGGAGTCGAAGCTGGAGAACCTCGGCCACCTCGGCGACCGCAACGACCACGACTCGCAGGGCCTGTTCCAGCAGCGTCCGTCCAGCGGCTGGGGCACGGTCGAGCAGATCACCGACCCCGAATACTCCACCACCGCGTTCCTGAAGGGCCTCAAGCAGGTCGACGGCTGGCAGGACATGCCGCTGACCGAAGCCGCGCAGACCGTCCAGGTCTCCGCCTACCCCTTCCACTACGCCCAGTGGGAACAGCAGGCCGCCGACCTGGTCACCGAACACTGGAACAGCTGACCCGA
>NZ_JBFBAY010000016.1:0-103318 GCF_040682415.1 Micromonospora sp. NPDC051196 | reverse complement strand
GCGGGGGGGGGGGGCGCGCTGGGCGGGTCCCCCTCCTCTAAAAACACCCCGCGCGGGCCGGGCCCGAGCGCCCCCCCCAGCGGGGGGGGACCACCAACCCCCCCCCCCCACGCCTTGACGTCGCGGCGGGTCTTGACCAGACTGCCTCGCGTTGGGGAGTCCCGCATCAACGCTGATGCCGGAGGATCGGTTTGGTCCAGGAGGAGATCCGTCGGCGCAACGCCGGCACACTGCTGCGTCACGTGCATCTGGGCGGTGTGGTCTCCCGTGCCGAGTTGGCCGCCCGGATGGGGCTCAACCGCAGCACCATCCGGGCGCTGACCACCGAGCTGACCCGGGTCGGCCTGGTCGAGGAGGAGACGCCTTCGGACACCGGCCGCGCCGGCCGGCCGTCGCTGCTGGTCCGGCCCGCATCCGACCGGTTCTACGTGCTGGCCTTCGACGTCGCGGTGGACCGGTTGGTCGCCGCCCGGGTCGGGTTGGGTGGCGTCATCCTGGACCGCCGCGAGGCGGTACGCCCACGCGCCGGGCCCGACCTGCCGCGGGTGGTGGAGGTCCTGGCCCGGTTCGGTCGTCAGTTGCATCGCGCCGCACCACCGTCGGCCACCTGCGTGGGTGTGGGAGCGTCGTACTGCGGGATGATCCGCCCGGGCGACGGGATGGTGCGTTTCGGCCCCGACCTTGGCTGGGTCGATCAGGCGTTCGGCGCCGAACTGGGTCGCCGTCTCGGGCTCGGCCTGCCGGTCGCGGTGGGCAACGAGGCGCACCTGGGCGCGCAGGCCGAGCACCAGCGTGGCGCCGGCGTCGGTTTCCAGAACCTCATCTACCTGCACGGGGACGTCGGGGTCGGCGGCGGGATCATCGTCGGCGGCCAGTTGCTGGGCGGTGACGGCGGTTACGGCTGCGAACTGGGGCACATGGTGGTCAACCCGTACGACGGGCGTCCCTGCGGGTGCGGCTCGTCCGGCTGTCTGGAGGCCGAGGTCGGCGAGCGGGCCCTGCTCGACGCGGCCGGACGGCCCGCCGAACTGTTCGGCCGCGACGCCATCCGGGCGGTGACCGACGACGCCGACCGGGGAGATCCCGCCGCCCGCGAGGCGCTGCGCCGCGTCGGCGACTGGCTCGGCATCGGGGTAGCGAACCTGATCAACCTGTTCAACCCCGGGATCGTGGTGTTCGGCGGGATGCTGTGCGATCTGTATCCGGGCGCGGCGGACCAGGTCCGCGCCCGCATCTCCCGCAACGTCCTGCCGGTCGCCCGGGAACACGTACGCCTGCGCACCGCCGCACTGCGCGACGACGCCACGCTCACCGGCGCCGCCGAACTAAGGCGTGTTTCATAAGCCCGGTCAGAGCCACTCGCAGATGATGACGATGGTCAGGACGGCCTGGAACCGGACGGCCAACTTGTCGTAGCGGGTGGCCACGCCGCGGTGGCGTTTGAGTCGGGCGATGCCGTTCTCGACGGCATGTCGCATCCGGTAGAGGTTTCGGTCGAACTTCGGCGGGCGTCCGCCGCGGCTGCCCTTGGCCTTGCGGTGGGCGTCCTGGTCTTTCTTGCTCGGGATGCAGGTCTTGATCCCACGCTTGCGCAGGTAGGCGCGGTTACCGCGGCTGGTGTACGCCTTGTCCGCCAGGACCAGGTCAGGGCAGGTGCGGGGACGGCCCACCCCGAGACGGCTCACCCTGATACGGCGCAGGACCGGGATGAATTGCGGACTGTCACCACGATGCCCGGCGGTCACGACCATCGACAGGACCTTCTGCCCCTGCTCACAGGCCAGGTGCGTCTTGGTGGTCAGACCGCCGCGAGATCGTCCGAGGGCGTGATCGGCGGGTTCGTCGTGCACGCCGCCCGGTGGCTCTTTCTGCAGGTGGCCATCTGTGCGGGCACCGGCGGCGTGTTGATGGGCGCGGCTGGTCATCGAGTCCACGCTGACCGTCCAGCCGATGCGGCCGTCCGCATCGCCGGCGGCCTGTGACACGGCCAGGATCCTGTCCCAGGTGCCGTCGCGTTGCCAGCGACGGAACAGGCCGTAGATCGTCTGCCAGGGCCCGTACTCGACCGGGACGTCACGCCAGGGCGACCCAATCCGAATCCGCCACCTGATCCCGTCGATGAGCTGCCGTTTCTCCCACTTCGGCGGACGACCCTTCCCCGACGCGGCAGGCAGCAGCGCAGCGAGCCGCTGCCACTGAGCGTCGGTGAGGTCGTGCCGCCTCGTCACCGCTAAGGTGGCCACGAGGTCTCCGGTATGACGTTCTTGCTTGGTCGCAGAACCAGATACCGGAGACCTCTTCAGATGTCGATCACCACCACGCCAGGACCTTCACCCGCCCACGACTTCTGAAACACGCCTTAGCCTTCACCCCCCTCCTGACCAACCCCCTCCCCACCCCCACCTGACCCACCCCACCTGACCCACCCCACCCCACCCCACCCCCGTCGCCCCGCCCCCTGCGCCCGTCGATCTTGCACTTTCTGCCTCGACGAAAGCCGCTAAGCGGTCATTTCGGCGACCAGAAGTGCAAGATCGACGGGGCGGGGGCGGGCGGGGAGGGTGGGGAGGGTGGGGGGTGGGTGGGTTTTAGGTGCGGGTCCAGCGTTGGTTGGGGGCGGTGTGGCAGGTCCAGACGATGACTGGGGTGCCGTTGGCGGTGCCGTTGTTGTTGACGTCCAGGCAGAGGTTGGGGGAGCGGACGTTGCTGATGGTGCCGTTGCTGTTGAACGTCCACTGTTGGTTGGTGCCGCCGTTGCAGTCCCAGATCTGCACCGGGGTACCGGTGGTGGCCGTCGGGGAGATGTCCAGGCACTTGCCGAGCACCTGAAGCGCCTGACCGTTCTGGGTGAAGCTCTGGTTGCTGGCGGTGTGGCAGTCCCAGATCAGGGTCGCGGTGCCGTTGGCGGTGCCGCTGTTGTTGACGTCGAGGCAGCGGCCGGACGATTCGCTGCGCAGCCGGAAGGTGGTCGGCGGGGGCGGGGGAGTGGTCGTACCGCCACCGCTGACCCGGTAGACCACCGTGCCGTGCGCCGGCACGCTGGCCGAGATCGTCCCGGTGCTCGTCGAGGTGGTGTTGGTCCAGGCGTCGCGCAGGGTGAACGAGTTGCCCGACTTGCCGATCGCCGCCGCCGTGGTGGACACGGTGGTGGTGGAGTTGCCCTGGTTGAACAGGGCGACCGCGACATCTCCGTTGGCCAGCCGCTTGGCCAGCACCCGGCGGGTGCCGTCGTTGGAGACCTGCACGGCCTGTAGCGCCAGCGGGTCCTGGTTGATGGTGACGAGGTTCTGGTTACGCAGGATGTCCAGCGTCGCCGCGTTGGCGTTGCGGATGTCGTTACCCGCGATCAAGGGGGCCGCCATGATCGCCCAGAGGGCGAAGTGGCTGCGCATCTCGGTGTCGGTCATGCCACCGTTGCCCACCACGAGCATGTCCGGGTCGTTGAACGAACCTGGCGAGGCGTACGAGGCGATCGGCACGTTGACGTTGACGATGTTCTGGATGCCCATCGGGTAGCCGTTGGTCTGGCCGGTGTTCCACGCGTTGGTGATGTCCTCGGTGGTCCGCCACATGTTGGCGATGTCGCCCCAGTTGCGCTGGGGGCCGGTCTTCTCGTGGATGCTGTTCGGGTTGATGCTGTAGACGATGGGCCGACCGGTGGCCGCCAGGGCGTCGCGCATCAGCGAGAACCCGGCGATCTGGTCGTTGATGGTGCCCCACGGTGAGCACCAGTCGTACTTGAGGAAGTCCACTCCCCAGGCGGCGAACTGCCGGGCGTCCTGGTACTCGTGTCCGAGGCTGCCGGTGGAACCGGGCCAGGCGCCGAAGTACTGCGCGCAGGTCTTCTCCCGGGGCACCTGGTAGAGGCCGAACAGCAGGCCACGGGAGTGCAGGTAGTCGCCGAGCGCCTTCATGCCGCTGGGGAATCGGCCCGCATGCGCCTGGAGGTTGCCCTGGGCGTCGCGGTTCGGATCGAACCAGCAGTCGTCGACGACGACGTACTTGTAGCCGAGATCGCGCATGCCGGTGTTGACGATCGCGTCGGCCATCTGCCGGATCAGCGTCTCGTTGATGTTGCAGCCGAAGGTGTTCCAGGTGTTCCACCCCATCGGCGGGGTGCGGGCCACGCCGTTGTTGAGGGCCTGTGCGGGTTTCGGCGAGTGGAGTCCGTCGACGACGACCGTGGTGAGCGTCAGCACCAGGACGCTCAGGACGGCCAACCATCGTGGTCGTGCGCGCATTCGATCCTCCTCGGGACAGGGACGGGCAGGTGCCAGTCATCGATGACCGACCGTGAGTTGTCGGGTAGCCCAGGTGGTTCGTCGAGCGGGCGCGGGCAGGCGTCGTCTGCTCGCAGTCAGCTGGACCCAGTGCCGCCGGCCGTGGCGGGGACGCCGTCGCGCACGGCCCGCCCGCGATCGCGTCGGCCGGCTTTGTGGTCGCGCCGTGACGCGGGCGGTGTGACGGTGGCGGTTCTTTCGGACGGGCGCTCCGATGTCAGGGATGTTATCGCTGACATCTAGTTCTGTAAATCATCGTCGATGTCTTCCAGGTGGCGTTCTCGGCCTGCGCAGCGGTTGTCGGATCACGCTGATGCTGCTGAAGTCGCATGTGGAAACGATTCAGGTGGGGTTGATGACGGCCCGGCGCCGCAGGCGTCGAACCCGCCGACAGAGTCAGCCGAAGCAGTTCCCGCCGATCGACAGTTGTTAACGCTCATGTGGCGGTGGGTGAGTCCATTTCGGGGGCTGCCGGGCCGCCTCGGCGATGGTCTCGGTGGCTTGCCGGTCGGGCCGGTCGGGCGGTCGGCTCGGCGGCCGGCGCTTCAGTGGCGGGCCGATGGGACTGAGCCGGTTCGGGCCGGGGCGCGGCCTTCTCGACGGGAGGTGCCGCAGCGGTCGCGGGCAGCCGGTGCGGGCGGTCGCCCCGGCCGTCGGTGAGCAGACCGGCGGAGGGGTCTCCGGCATCCGGCAGGTGTCGCAGAGATGGGGCGATCCGGGCCGGTGGCGGGGCTGCCGGGCCGACTGGCCCCGCCCCGGTCGTGGAGCGCCGGACGGGTCGCCGCACTCCGTTACGGAGCTGTTGCCGGAAGGTGTCTTGACGGCGCCGGATGTGAGCGTTAACACTGAGTTCCGTCATCGGCCGGAGGTGAGCATGAGCGGTGTGGACGAAGTCGGCGACCGGTATGTCGTCGGAGTCGACTACGGGACCCTGTCCGGGCGGGCCCTGGTGGTCCGCGTACGCGACGGTGCCGAACTGGGGACGGCGGTGCACGAGTACCGCAACGCCGTCATCGAGTCCACCCTGCCCGACGGTGGCCCGTCCCTGCCACCCGACTGGGCGTTGCAGGACCCGCAGGACTACCGCGACGTGCTGCGCCACGCCGTACCGGCGGCCGTCGCCGCCGCGGGAGTGGATCCGAGCGACGTGGTCGGCATCGGCATCGACTTCACCGCCTGTACGGTCCTGCCGACCCTCGCCGACGGGACCCCGCTGTGTGAGGTGCCGGAACTGCGCCAGCGCCCGCACTCCTGGGTGAAGCTGTGGAAGCACCACGCGGCCCAGCCGCACGCCGACCGGATCAACACGCTGGCCCACGAACGTGGTGAGCCGTGGATCGGCCGCTACGGCGGCAAGATCTCCGCCGAGTGGCAGTTCGCCAAGGGCCTGCAACTGCTGGAGGAGGATCCGGAGGTCTACCGGCGGGCCGAGCGCTTCATCGAGGCTGCCGACTGGATCGTCTGGCAGTTGTGCGGCGTCGAGACCCGCAACGTCTGCACGGCCGGTTACAAGGGCATCATGCAGGACGGGAAGTACCCCTCGACGGACTACCTGACCGCTCTGAATCCCGAGTTCGGCGACTTTGTGGCCAAACTGGACGGCCCGCTGATGCCGTTGGGTGACAAGGCCGGCGAGTTGACCGCGCAGGCTGCCGCCTGGACCGGCCTGCCGCCGGGGATCGCGGTGGCCGTCGGCAACGTCGACGCGCACGTCACCGCGGCCTCCGCGCAGGCCCTCGCACCGGGCCGACTGGTCGCGATCATGGGCACCTCCACCTGCCACGTGGTCAACGGCGCCAACCCGGCGGAAGTGGCCGGCATGTGCGGCGTCGTCGAGGGTGGCATCAGCGCCGGAGCCTGGGGCTACGAGGCCGGTCAGAGCGGGGTCGGCGACATCTTCGGCTGGTTCGTCAAGCACGCCGCCCCGGCGGAGGTCTCCTCGCACGAGCGGCTCACCGAACTGGCCGCCGCGCAGCCGGTCGGCGCGCACGGCCTGGTCGCGTTGGACTGGTGGAACGGCAACCGGTCGTTGCTGGTCAATCACGATCTCAGCGGATTGATCGTCGGCCTGACGCTGGCCACCCGCCCGGAGGACGTCTACCGGGCGCTGCTGGAGGCGACGGCGTACGGCACGCGCATGATCATCGAGGCGTTCGTCGAGGCCGGGGTGACCGTCGACGACCTGGTGATCGCCGGGGGACTCACCTCGAACAAGCTGTTGATGCAGATCTACGCCGATGTCACGAACCGGCCGCTGGGCATCATCGGCTCCGCGCAGGGGCCGGCGCTCGGCTCGGCCATCCACGCCGCGGTGGCGGCCGGTGCGTACCCGTCGATCCACGAGGCGTCGCAGGCGATGGGCCGGGTGAGCGAGGCGGTCTACCGCCCCGACCCGGACCGGGTACGCGCGTACGACGCCCTCTACGCCGAATACCGAGAGCTGCACGACCACTTCGGTCGAGGCGCCAACGACGTGATGCTGCGCCTGCGGGCGATCCGCAATGCGGCCGCCGAATCGGTCGCGTCGACGAACGACACCGCGCTGGAGGTGGTTCCATGATCGAGCGTGAGTTGCGCGAAACCGTCGCTCGGCTGCACGGCGAGCTGACCCGCTACGGGCTGGTGGCGTGGACGGCCGGCAACGTGTCCGCGCGGGTACCCGGCCGGGACCTGATGATCATCAAGCCCAGCGGCGTCGACTACGACGACCTCTGCGCCGACAACATGGTGCTCTGCGACCTCGACGGCGTACCCGTCGAGGGCGAGCTGTCGCCGTCGAGTGACACCGCCGCGCACGCCTACGTCTACCGCGCGATGCCCGAGGTGGGCGGGGTGGTCCACACCCACAGCACGTACGCCACCGCCTGGGCGGCTCGCGGCGAGTCGATCCCCTGCTGGCTGACCGCCCAGGCCGACGAGTTCGGCGGTGAGATCCCGGTGGGCCCGTTCGCGCTGATCGGCGGCGACGACATCGGCAAGGGGATCGTCAGCACCCTCACCGGCCACCGCTCACCCGCGGTGCTGATGCGTAACCACGGCGTCTTCACCATCGGACGCTCTGCCCGGGCCGCGGTCAAGGCCGCGGTGATGTGCGAGGACGTCGCGCGGACCGCGCACCTGGCACGGGCGCTCGGGCAACCGGTGCCGATGGCGCAGGCCGACATCGACGCCCTCTACGACCGCTACCAGAACGTCTACGGCCAACGTCCCACGCCGGCGACGAACAGCTAGCCAGGTCGCGGCCCACCCGGGTCTCGGCCGAACGCGCGCACCCGCGCACAGGATCCACACCACCAGTACGCCACGCCGCCCGCCTCGGCCGGCGGCGTGGAACCCGCACCCCACCCGAGGAGATCCGATGAGAAACATGCGAATGTCCCTCGCGCCTCGGCGCGCCGTCGCGGCGCTTGCCGCCGTGCTCCTGGCCGGCGGCATGGCAGCCTGCGGCAACAGCGACACCGGAACCGGCGGAGGAGGCGACGACGGCAAGCTCGTCATGGGCTTCTCCCAGGTCGGCGCGGAGAGCGGCTGGCGGACGGCCAACACCAACTCCATCAAGGAGGCGGCTGCCGAGGCGGGCATCGAGCTGAAGTTCGACGATGCCCAGCAGAAGCAGGAGAACCAGATCAAGGCCATCCGCAACTACATCCAGCAGAAGGTCGACGTGATCGCCTTCTCGCCGGTCGTGGAGTCGGGTTGGGACACGGTGCTCAAGGAGGCCAAGGACGCCGGGATCCCGGTCATCCTGACCGACCGCGCCGTGGACTCGGCCGACAAGTCGCTGTACAAGACCTTCCTCGGCTCGGACTTCGTCAAGGAAGGCCGGCTGTCGGGGGAGTGGCTGGTCGAGAACTCCAAGGACGCGACCGGCGATGTGAACATCGTCGAGCTTCAGGGCACCACCGGCTCGGCTCCGGCCAACGACCGGAAGAAGGGCTTCGCCGAGGCGATCGCCGCCGACCCCAAGCTGAAGGTCATCGCCTCCCAGTCGGGTGACTTCACCCGTGCCGGTGGCAAGCAGGTCATGGAGCAGTTCCTCAAGGCCCACCCGAAGATCGACGTGCTCTTCGCGCACAACGACGACATGGGTCTGGGTGCTCTCGAGGCGATCACCGCGGCGGGCAAGGAGCCCGGCAAGGACATCACCATCATCACCATCGACGCGGTCAAGGACGGCATGCAGGCCCTGGCCGACGGCAAGTTCAACTTCATCGCGGAGTGCAGCCCGCTGCTCGGCCCACAGCTGATGGACCTGGCCAAGAAGGTGCACGCGGGCGAAGAGGTGCCGCCGCGGATCGAGACCGAGGAGACCACCTTCACCCAGGAGCAGGCCAAGGAGGCCCTGCCCAACCGCAAGTACTGATCGACGCCCGGGGTCGCCACACTGATCGTGGCGGCCCCGCCGCGTCGCCACTTCCCGACGGACCGCGCGGCCCGACACCTCCGGTGCCACGTCCGCCCGGTCGACCCCGAGGGTCGATCGGGCGGACGTCACGACAAGGCCGTAGCCCCCCGAAAAGACACAACCCAGAAGAAGGCCTGATGGGATGACGGATAGCCGTCCGGTCCTGACGATGACCGGGATCAGCAAGTCCTTTCCTGGAGTACGTGCACTCCACAATGTCGACTTCCGGCTCTTTCCCGGCGAGGTGCACGCCCTGATGGGCGAGAACGGTGCCGGCAAGTCGACTCTGATCAAGGTGTTGACCGGGGTCTACGACATCGATGAGGGCACCATCACTCTGGGCGACGAGCAGGTGGCCTTCTCCGGACCGATGCAGGCGTCCGCCGCCGGAGTCAGTACGGTCTACCAGGAAGTCAACCTCTGCCCGAATCTCTCCGTGGCGGAGAACATCTTCATCGGCCGGGAGCCCCGCCGCCTCGGTGCCGTCCGCTGGGGCGAGGTGCGACGGCGCGCCCGACAACTGTTGGCCCGCCTCGACCTCGACATCGACGTCACTGCGCCGGTGGCCAGCTACTCGCTGGCCGTGCAGCAGATGGTCGCCATCGCCCGCGCGATCGACGTACAGGCCCGGGTGCTGATCCTCGACGAGCCGACCTCCAGCCTGGACGCCGGTGAGGTGGCGCAGCTGTTCCGCGTCATGCGCCAGTTGCGCGAGGAGGGAATCGCGATCCTCTTCGTGACCCACTTCCTCGACCAGGTGTACGGCATCGCCGACCGGATCACGGTGCTGCGCAACGGCACCCTGGTCGGCGAGTACCCGATCGCGGAGCTGCCGCAGCTCGCCCTGGTCGAGAAGATGATCGGCAAGGAGCTCGACGTACTGGAACGGATCGAGGAGCAGCCCCGCCGGGAACTCGCGGCGCTGGAGGGCGGTACCCCGTTCGTGGCGGTCTCGCAGTTGGGCCGTAAGGGCGCGGTCGCCCCGTTCAGCCTGACCATTCACGCCGGTGAGGTGGTCGGCCTGGCCGGCCTGCTCGGCTCCGGTCGTACCGAGGCGGCGCGACTGTTCTTCGGCGCGGACCGGGCCGACCGGGGTGAGGTCGCGGTGAACGGCAGGGCGACCAGCCTGCGTAACCCGGTCCAGGCCATCGAGCAGGGCATCGGGTTCTGTTCGGAGAACCGCCGCGCGGAGGGGATCATCCCCGACCTGACTGTCCGGGAGAACATGATCCTGGCGATGCAGGCGGCCCGGGGCTGGCTGCGCCCGATTCCGCGTCGCCGTCAGGACGAACTGGTCGAGCAGTACATCAAGGCGTTGAGCATCCGTCCCGCCAACCCTGAGCTGCCGGTTCGTAACCTGTCCGGCGGCAACCAGCAGAAGGTCCTGCTGGCGCGCTGGCTGATCACCGAGCCTCGCCTGCTGATCCTGGACGAACCCACCCGTGGCATCGACATCGGTGCCAAGACCGAGATCCAGAAACTCGTCGTGCAGCTCTCCGACGGCGGCATGGCCGTGTTGTTCATCTCCGCCGAGTTGGAGGAGGTGCTGCGGCTGAGCCACAAGGTCGCGGTGATGCGGGACCGGGAGATGGTCGCGCAGCTCGACAACGACGACACTGTGGATGCCGACCGCGTCATGCAGACCATCGCCAGCGGATCACCGCGGGAGGAGGCGAACCAATGAACGAACGTCTCAAGTCGATGTTGAGTCACCGGCTGTTCTGGCCGGTGGCCGTCCTCGTGGTGATGCTGGCGGCGAACACGATCTACCGTCCCGGCTTCCTGGCCGTCGAGGTCAACAACGGGCACCTCTACGGCACCCCGATCGACATCCTCCGGTTGAGCGCCCCGCTGATCCTGGTCGGGCTCGGCATGACCCTGGTCATCTCCACCGGCGGCATCGACCTGTCGGTCGGCTCGATCTGTGCCATCAGCGGCGCCATCGCCTGCCTGCACATCAGTCAGGCGCCGGACCAGAACAACCTGGCCACCGTGTTCACCGCGCTCGCCATGGCACTCGGTGCCGCGCTCGTGCTCGGCGCCTGGAACGGTGTGCTGGTGTCCGTGATCGGCATCCAGCCGATCATCGCCACGCTCATCCTCATGGTGGCCGGGCGGGGTCTGGCCCAACTGGTCACCGAGGGGCAGATCATCACCATCAACTCGGGGCCGTACCGGGCGATCGGACTGGGGCACCTGCTGACCCTGCCGCTCGCGATCTTCATCGCGCTGGGCGCGGCCCTGCTCGTCGCGGCGCTCACCCGCCGCAGCGCCCTTGGCATGATCATCGAATCGGTGGGTGGTAACCGCGAGGCCAGCCGGCTGGCCGGTATCCGGTCGGCCCGGATGGTCTTCCTCGTCTACGTGGTCAGCGCCGCGTGCGCGGCCGTCGCCGGCTTCATGATGACCGCCAACGTCTCCAGTGCCGACGGCAACAACGCCGGTCTCTGGGTGGAGCTCGACGCGATCCTGGCGGTCGTGATCGGCGGTACGTCGCTGGCCGGCGGCCGGTTCTACCTCAGCGGCACCATCCTCGGCGCGCTGATCATCCAGACCCTCACCACGACGGTGTACGCCATGAACATCTCCCCGCAGACGGCACTGCTGTTCAAGGCGGTGGTCGTCATCGCGGTCTGCCTCATCCAGGCACCGGCCTTCCGCGCCAAGCTCAGTCGGCGCAGGCGCGGTACCCCGCCTCCGCCGGCCTCGACGCAGCAGCGGCAGAAGGAAGAGGTGACGGCGTGACCACGACCTCGCTGACCACCGGCCCGAGCTGGGCCCGGTTGCCGCGTCGGCACGTACCGGTGCTGGTCACCCTCGCCCTGCTGCTGGTCATGTACGGCATCGGCGTGTCCCAGTACCGCGCCTTCTCCAACATCCAGGTCATCTTCAACGTCTTCATCGACAACGGCTTCCTGCTCGTGGTCGCGGTCGGGATGACCTTCGTGATCCTGACCGGCGGCATCGACCTGTCGGTCGGTTCGGTGGTCGCGATGACGGCGATGGTCTCGGCCTGGTTGCTCCAGTCCGGCCTGCCGGCGTTGCTGGTGCTGGTCATCGCGCTGCTCATCGGGCCCACCCTCGGGTTCCTGATGGGTTGTGCGATCCATTTCTTCGACATCCAGCCGTTCATCGTGACACTCGCCGGAATGTTCTTCGCCCGGGGCATGTGCACGTTCATCAGTGACTCCTCGATCCGCATCACCGACGGTTTCTGGACCACCATGGCGCAGCACCGCATCGGGGATCCCCGAGGCAACTTCGTCTCGGTGAGCGTGCTGATCGCCTTCGCGGTGGTCCTGATCGCCGCGTACGTGCTGGCGTACACCCGGTTGGGGCGCAACGTGTACGCGATCGGTGGCAACCCGCAGTCGGCGTTGTTGATGGGCCTGCCGGTGGCGCGTACCCGGATCGCGGTCTACACCATCAGCGGGCTCTGCTCGGCGATCGGCGGGATCCTGTTGTCCTTCTACACCCTTTCCGGAGCACCACTGATCGCGGTCGGCATGGAACTCGACGTGATCGCGGCGGTGGTGATCGGCGGCACCGTGCTGACCGGCGGAGCGGGCTACATCTTCGGCACGGTGCTCGGAGTGCTGGTGCTCGGTGTGATCCAGACCCTGATCACCTTCGACGGCAGCCTCAACTCCTGGTGGACCAAGATCGTGATCGGAGGCCTGCTCTTCGCGTTCATCCTGTTCCAGCGCCTCATCGGCATCCGCTACAAGTGACCGCCCCTCTCGCGGAAGGCAACTCCCATGGCAGCACAACCTGAACCCGAGGTCTGGTTCCTCACCGGAAGCCAGGCGATGTACGGCGAGGACACCCTCCGGCAGGTGGCCGAGCAGTCCCGTCAGATCGCCGCCCTGCTCGACGATTCGCCGCACATTCCCGCCCGGGTGGTCTGGAAGCCGGTCCTGACCACAAGCGCCGACATCCTGAAGGTCTGCCAGGATGCCAGCGTGCAGGGGGCGGTCGGGGTCATCGCCTGGATGCACACCTTCTCGCCGGCGAAAATGTGGATCACCGGCTTGGACGCGCTGCGTACGCCGCTGCTGCATCTGCACACGCAGGCCAACGTCCAGCTGCCATGGCACGAGATCGACATGGACTTCATGAACCTGAACCAGGCCGCCCACGGCGACCGGGAGTTCGGGTTCATCCAGACCCGGCTCGGGGTGGCCCGCAAGACGGTCGCCGGGCACGTCACCGACCCGCGGGTGGTCTCCCGAGTCGGCGCCTGGACCCGGGCGGCGATCGGCTGGTCGGCGATGCGTTCGCTGCGCCTGGCCCGGTTCGGCGACAACATGCGCGACGTCGCGGTCACCGAGGGCGACAAGGTGGAGGCGGAGCTGCGCTTCGGCGTCTCGGTCAACACCTACGGGGTCAACGACCTGGTCACCGCCGTCGACGAGGTCGCCGAGGCGCAGATCGACGACCTGGTCAAGGAGTACGACGACACCTTCCGTGTCGCCGGCGAGTTGCGGCCCGGCGGCGATCGGCACGACTCGCTGCGCTACGCCGCCCGCATCGAACTCGGACTGCGTACCTTCCTGGACGCCGGCGGCTTCCGCGCCTTCACCACAAACTTCGAGGACCTCGGCGGACTGCGGCAACTGCCCGGCATCGCGGTGCAGCGGCTGATGGCCGACGGGTACGGCTTCGGCGGCGAGGGGGACTGGAAGACCTCCGTGCTGGTGCGCACCGTCAAGGCGATGGCGGTCGGCGCCGAGGGCGGCACCTCCTTCATGGAGGACTACACCTACGACCTCACGCCGGGCCAGGAGCTGATCCTCGGCGCGCACATGCTGGAGGTGTGCCCGACGATCGCCGCGGGAGTGCCGAACGTCGAGATCCACCCGCTGAGTATCGGTGGCCGGGAGGACCCGGTCCGGCTGGTCTTCGACGCCGAACCCGGTCCGGCGGTGGTGCTCGGCCTGGCGGACATGGGGGAGCGGTTCCGGCTGGTCGCCAACGAGGTCGACGTGGTGGCGCCGCCGCAGCCGCTGCCCCGGCTCCCGGTGGCCCGGGCCGTCTGGCGGCCCCGCCCGAGCCTGGCCGGCTCGGCCGAGGCATGGATCACCGCGGGCGCGCCGCACCACACCGTACTGTCCCAGGGCATCGGGGTGGAGGCGTTGCACGACCTGGCCGAGATGGCCCGTACCGAATTGGTCGTCATCGACGGGGACACCGACCCGCGCCGCTTCGCCAACGAACTGCGCTGGAACCAGGCGTACTACCGGCTCGCCCGGGGCTTCTGAGTACGACCCTGCCGGCGTGACGGGCGGCACGCCCGTCACGCCGAGGCGGCCGCGCGCACTCTCGCGGCTGCCTCGCCCCGGCCGGCCCGCCACCCACCGGCCGGGGCACCGCCGCGCCGGTGGCGTGTCCTCGCCTTCCCCTCCGCCGCCTGATCGCGCGGCGGATGTTACGTCTTGACTAACGCCGTGTTATCGCTCACAGTCGATAGTGAAGACGGACGATATCTGTGGCTGTCCGGGCCGCTTCGCATCTCTTCCCAGCAAACGATCTCTTGTCATCCCTTGGGCACCGGATGGCATGTTAGCGATCACATGGCTGGCCTGAGATCACCACGACGCTCGCCGCAGTGGAGACCGTCCCGGTCAGACGGCTCGTCATTCCTGAAGGAGGATCATGGTTGCCATTGGCGAGGTCTCAGGACCCGCGCCGCGCAGGCGTGGGTGGTGGTCGCGGATGTGGGCCGCGGTGGCGGCGGCGGTGATGGTCGGCGGCACGTTGGTGGCGGTTGCCGCCACCCCGGCGTCGGCCGCGACGGTGGACACCAACGCGTGGTACGTGCTGGTCAACCGCAACAGCGGCAAGGCGCTGGACGTCTACAACCTGGCCACCAACGACGGGGCGCGGATCACCCAGTGGGCGCGTAACGACGGAAACCAGCAGCAGTGGCAGTTCGTCGACTCCGGTGGTGGTTACTACCGGCTCAAGTCGCGGCACTCCGGCAAGGTGCTCGACGTCTACAACTTCTCCACCGCCAACGGTGCCTCGATCGTGCAGTGGTCCGACCACAACGGGACCAACCAGCAGTTCCGGCTGGCCGACTCGGCCGGTGGCTACGTACGGCTGATCAACCGGAACTCCAACCGGGTGATGGAGGTGCAGAACGCCTCGACCGCCGACGGCGGCAACATCGTCCAGTACGACGACTGGAACGGCGCCAACCAGCAGTGGCAGCTGGTCCGGGTCGGCGACGGGCCCACCCCCGGGCCGACGACGCCGCCGCCCAC
The DNA here is from genome assembly GCF_040682415.1 of Micromonospora sp. NPDC051196. NCBI lineage: Bacteria > Bacillati > Actinomycetota > Actinomycetes > Micromonosporales > Micromonosporaceae > Micromonospora > Micromonospora sp. NPDC051196. The sequence goes on along the minus strand of NZ_JBFBAY010000016.1, from coordinate 88,367 downwards.
GGGTGGCAACTTCACCAACCCGGTGGTCTGGCAGGACTTCGCGGACGTCGAGGTGATCCGGGTCGGCGACGTCTACTACATGACCGCCTCCACCATGCACTACTCGCCCGGCGCGCCGATCCTGCGCTCCTGGGACCTGGTCAACTGGGAGTTCGCCGGGCACTCGGTGCCCCGGCTGGACTTCGGCACCAAGTACGACCTGCCCGCCGGGCAACAGGCGTACGTGGAGGGCATCTGGGCCTCGACGCTGAACTACCGGCCGAGCAACCAGACGTACTACTGGGCCGGGTGCATCAACTTCGCCCAGACGCACATCTACACCGCGAAGGCCGTCGACGGCACCTGGACCCGGCACGCCACCCTGCCCTGCTACTACGACGCCGGCATGCTGATCGACGATAACGACACGATGTACGTCGCGTACGGCAACGGCACGATCAGCGTCGCCCAGCTCTCCGCCGACGGGCGTAGCCAGGTACGGGCCCAGCAGGTCTACCAGACGCCGTCGAGCATCGGCACCCTGGAGGGGGCGCGCTTCTACAAGCGCAACGGCGCCTACTACATCTGGCTGACCCGACCCGCCAACGGCCAGTACGTGCTGAAGTCCACGAACGGACCCTTCGGCCCGTACGAGCAGCGGCAGGTGCTGCTCAACATGCAGGGCCCGATCTCCGGTGGCGGCGTGCCCCACCAGGGCGGGCTGGTGCAGACCCCGAACGGCGCCTGGTACTACATGGCCTTCACCGACGCGTACCCGGGCGGGCGGGTGCCGACGCTGGCCCCGATCACCTGGACCGCCGACGGCTGGCCGCAGGTGCAGACGGTCAACGGCGCCTGGGGGGTGAACTACCCCAACCCGCTGCCGCTGCGTCCGGTCAAGCCGCTCACCGGCGTGGACACCTTCGCCGGCACCACGCTGGGCCCGCAGTGGGAGTGGAACCACAACCCGGACAACAGTCGGTGGTCGGTGAACAACGGCCTGCGTCTGCAGACCGCCTCGGTCACCAACGACCTCTACCAGGCCCGTAACACGGTCACCCACCGCATCCAGGGGCCGACCTCCACGGCGACCATCGAGCTCGACTACTCCACGATGCGCGACGGCGACCGGACCGGGCTGGCCATGCTGCGCGACGTCTCGGCCTGGATCGGGGTCCGGCGTGACAACGGGCAGACCCGGGTGGTCATGACCAACGGGCTGAACATGAACAGCAACTGGGACACCACCAGCACCGGCAGCGAGATCGCCAGCGCGGCGGTGTCCGGCGGGCGGATCTGGCTGCGGGCCAACGCCGACATCAGGCCCGGCTCCGGTCGGCAGGCCCGCTTCTCGTACAGCACCGACGGGGTCAACTTCGTCTCGTTGGGCAACGCCCTGACGCTCAACAACAACTGGACGTTCTTCATGGGGTACCGGTTCGCCATCTTCAACCACGCGACCCAGGCACTGGGTGGCGCGGTGACGGTGCGACGCTTCGAGTTGGCCACGCCCTGACCGTGATGATGAGGCGGCCCTCGGGTTGGGTACGGCGCTTTCCTCCGGCAGCGCCGACCACCGGGACCTGAGTCACCGGGCACCGGTGACCGGCGGGTGGCGTCCGACAGCGGGCGCCACCCGCACTCTGCGCGGTCCGGGCGGCGCCCGCTGCGCGTTACCGGCCCCTTTCCGCGCGAGTCCGAGCCGCAATCCAGCGGAATCGCGGCCCGGATTCGCGCGCGGCGATCCTGCCGGCAAGCCGATGATCAGCGCATTCGAATCCCCCTTTTGTCGATCGGCGCTGATCGGAAGACGGACATCCGTCATCTGCGACTGACCTGTCGGCGATTGACGTCGTCGCTGTCGTAGACTGTGCGTGATCTAGCGCAAAGCCACCCCGGCGGGCACGGGCCGGCGTGGGCGTCGCGAGAGGGATCGTGAATCAAAGCCGCTCCGGTCAGTGTCGACGGGCCGCGGCGACCCACGGGCATGCGGGAGTGTGAGATGGCCGTACGCGATCCTGCGATGACGGACGTGGCTCGCCTCGCTGGCGTCTCCCACCAGACGGTTTCGCGAGTGCTCAATGGCCACCCGAACGTGCGGGAACAGACCCGGCTGCGGGTCCAGGCGGCAATAGCCGAGCTGGGCTACCGGCCGAACCGGGCGGCGCGTGCGCTGGTCACCGGTCGCTCTCAGGTGATCGGCGTGGTCGCGCAGAACACCACCCTCTACGGGCCGGCGTCACTGCTGGCCGCCTTGGAGCAGACAGCCGCGGAGTCCGGCTTCGCGGTCAGCGTGGGCAGCGTCCGCGACCTCGATCATCGCTCCATCTCCGCGGTCGTCGAACGGCACCTGGCCCACCGGGTTGCCGGCATCGTGGTGATCGCACCGGTGGAGTCGGCCGGCGAGGCGCTGGAACGCCTGCCCAACGACGTTCCGCTGGTCACCGTCGACGGGGATCCGCGCCGGCCGATGCCGCTGGTGACGGTGGACCAGGCCGCCGGTGCCCGGGCCGCGACCCAGCATCTGCTCGACGCCGGCCACCGTACGGTGTGGCACGTGTCCGGGCCGTCCGACTGGTTCGACAGCGCGGGGCGTATCGAGGGCTGGCGGGCTGCCCTGCTCGCGGCGGGTGTCGAGATCCCGCCGTTGGTGCCGGCGGACTGGTCGGCGGCGGCCGGCTACCGGTGCGGGCAGATGCTCGCCCGGATGCCCGACGTCACCGCGGTCTTCACCGCCAACGACCACCTCGCCCTCGGGGTGCTGCGGGCCCTGCATGAGCACGGCCGCCGGGTGCCGGACGACATCAGCGTGGTCGGCTTCGACGACGTGCCCGAAGCTGCCTACTTCATCCCGCCGCTGACCACCGTCCGGCCGGACTTCGGTGCGGTGGCGCGGGCCAGCCTGGAGATGCTGCTGGCGCAGATCGAATCCGACAGCGGCGGCGCGCTACGCGAAACCATCGCCCCGTCCCTGGTGTCCCGCCAGAGCGTCTCCACCCCACCCCGCCGCTGACGCTGTCACCCACCGCAGCCCCGGCCCGAGCCGGCCGGCCTCGACCTATGTCGGTGATCAAGAAGTTTTGGTCGGGCTTGACTCGGATTCCGACCAAAACCTCTTGATCACCGGTCTTGGGTGGGCCGGGGTGGTGGTTAGTTGGGGGTGCAGGTGGGTGCGGCGGAGGGGCCGACGCCGGTGCCCTGGAAGCCGAACTCGGTGCTGCCGCCGGCGCCGAGTTGGCCGTTGTAGCTGACGTTGCCGAAGTTCACCGTTCCGGTGCTGCCGCTGGCCTGGGCGTTCCAGGTGCCGGTCACCGCGGTCCCACCGGGCAGGGTGATGCGTACCGTCCAGCCCCGGATCGCGGCGTTGCCGGCGGTGACCCGGACGGTGGCCACGAAGCCGCCGTTCCAGGAGTTCAGCGAGGCCGAGGCGGTGCAGCCCGCGTTACCGGGCGGTGGTGGGGTGGTGGTCGGCGGTGGGGTGGTCGGGTTGGGGGTGACGCTGTTCAGCGCGTTGAGCACCGATTGGTACGCCGGCTTCTTGTTTCCGTTGGCGTCGAACAGCAGGGGGTTCTCCCCGCGTCGCCAGGAGTCGTTGTCGCGTACGCCCCAGACGGTGATGCCGTTGCAGCGGGCCACGGCGAGGCAGGCGCGGGTGACCCGCTCGTAGATGCTCGCCTGGTTGCTGCCCTGGGCGACGTCGAGTTCAGTGATCTGCACGTCCACCCCCAGGTCGGCGAAGCGTTGCAGGTTGGCCTGGTAGTCGCTGGAGAGCGTGGTGCCCAGGTGGGACTGGAAGCCGACGCAGTCGATCGGCACGCCGCGGGACTTGAAGTCGCGCACCATGTTGTAGATGCCGGTGGACTTCGCGTTGATGCCGTCGGTGTTGTAGTCGTTGTAGCAGAGCTTGGCGTTCGGGTCGGCGGTGCGGGCGGTGCGGAACGCCACCTCGATCCAGTCGTTGCCGGTGCGTTGCAGGTTCGAGTCCCGGCGCCCGCCGCTGCCGCCGTCGGCGAACGCCTCGTTCACCACGTCCCAGGAGTGGATCTGTCCCCGGAAGTGGCCGGCCACCCGGTTGATGTGGTTGATCATGGCGTTGCGCAGGGCGGTGCCGGTGAGATTCTGTGCCCAGCCAGGCTGCTGGGCGTGCCAGACCAGGGCGTGTCCGCGTACGGACATTCCGTTGGCGCGGGCGTGGGCCACGAGCCGGTCGGAGCCGGTGAAGTTGAAGACGTTCTGTTGGGGCTCGGTGGCGTCCCACTTCATCTCGTTCTCAGCCACGATGGAGTTGAACTCGCGGTTGAGGATCGTGGTGTGCTGTGTGTTGGAGAACATGAACGAGCTGGTGGCGGCGCCGAAGTAGCGGCCACTCTGGGCAGCCGCCGCGCCCAGCGTGCTGGCTGCGGCGTTGGCGGCGGGAGCGACCAGCACGGTCGGGGCGAGCAGCGCCACCCCCGCCGCGACGGACAACAGCACGGTACGAGGCCGTGGCCTCGGGGTGCGTTCGGATCTGCGGTGCATGATCGGCCCTTTCTGTCGGTGGTGGTGGGCCACACGGCGGCCACGGAGGAACTGGTCCGGGCAGGGCGGAACCATGCCCGGCGTCGGTGCGGGCACGCCGGTGCCGGGGGTGCGGTGTGGTGTGTGGTGGATGCTTCGAGCCGCTCGTGGCAGCCGGCTGCCACAAGTTGACCCAGTGCTGCCTGCCGTCGGGGCGGTGGCCGTCACCGACGTGGTGGCGTGCGGCGCCTCGCGGGGTTTGCCGACCCGGACAGGTCACCGGTCGGCGGTGGCGGGATCGGTTGACGTCCCGCGCCGGCCGAACGGACGGCGACCTCGAAAAGGAGTGTGCCCTTACTCCTGGCCAGAAATTAGCATGTTATCGATAACATTCTCAAGAGACGTCGATGAATTCGATGCCTCGGAACGCCCGGACGGACGTGCGGCCCGAGCCGAGGCCCGGGCCGCACGTCCGTCGACGATCAGATGAAGCGCCAGCGATGGTCACTGGCACCGTTGTCGTCCCAGATGACGATCTGGGTGCCCTGGCTCGACGAGGCGTTCAGCACGCCGAGGACCCGCCCACCGTTCGCGGACTGGATCCGGAAGTAGCCGCCTGCGCCGTAGCGCAGCCGCCACCGGTGTGCCGTCGAGCCGTTGTCGGCCCACTGCACCACCCGGGCGCCGTTGGCGCTGCCGCCGTTCTCCACCCCCAGCACCTTGCCGCTGTGCGAGTTGCGTAGCCGCAGGTAACCGCCGCTGTCCACGATCGCGGTCCAGAGATGGTCGGCGGTGCCGGTGTCACCCCACTGGATCACCAGGCCACCGTCGGCGGTGGACATGTTCTGCACGCCGAGCACCAGGCCGGTGGCCAGGTTCTGGATCCGGCGGGCCCCGTTGGGGACGAACCGCCACTGGTTGTCCGGCGTACCGTTGTCCGGGTCCTGCACCACTCGGGCGCCCTGCGCGGTGGAGCCGCCCAGGACCGCCAGCAGCTTGCCGCTGTTGCCGTTGCGGATCTTGTGTGAGCCGTCGCCGGCGTCGACGATGGTCCAGCGGTGGTCGGCCGTGCCGGTGTCCGACCATTGCAGGACCTGCGCGTTGTCGGCGGTGGACATGTTCTGTACGCCGAGCACCTTGCCGCTGTTGGCGTTGCGGAACCGGATCACACTGCCGTCGACCACCAACTGCCAGTCGTGGTCGGCGGTGCCGTTGTCGGCCCACTGCAACGCCGGTGCGCCGTCGGCGGTGGACATGTTCTCGATTCCCAGCACCAGTCCGCTGGCGGCGTTGACCAGCCGGAACGTGGCCCCCGCCGGGTTGGGGGAGCCGCCACTGCTCCAGTAGACGGTGTAGTTGTGCCCGTGCGCGTCGTAGAACGGCAGCAGGTTGACCTGCGCGCCGTTGGCGGTGGCGGTGAAGGTCAGCGCCGTGGTGCTGGTGCGGGTGACCGAGGCGGTGGCCATCGCGGGCAGCGCCGACAGCGCGGTGTTGCCGTAGTTGCCGGAGAGCACCGCCGGGCCGTAGGCGAGCGCCACGACGCTCGGGTTGTCGTTCGTCGGCTCCACGACGACCCGCATCGGCAGCCGTACGGTCACCGTGTCGCCGGAGGTCCACGAGCGGGTCAGGGTGGCGTACGTGCCGGGCGTGGTGGCGATGTTCTGCACCGTGCCGTTGACGCTGACCGTGGCGCCCTGCGTCCAGGCCGGGATGCGGATGCGCATCGTCCATGACCCGCCGACGTTGCCGGTGACGGTCAGCGTACTGGTGTCGCTGGCCGGGTAGCTGGTCGACTGGGTGACCGTGATGCCGCGCTGCGACCAGTCGAGCACCGACGGCATGAACAGGTTCACCGTCAGCGTGCTGCCGTTGTGGAAGTAGATCGAGTCCATCAGGGTGGTGTTGTTCTCCAGGCCGGTGCCCTGGCAGCACCAGAAGGAGTTGTAGTCCGTACTCCAGGTGCCGCCGCCCCAGGCCGGTCCGACGCCGCGCCGGCCGCCCGGTTGCAGCGGAGTGAAGTAGGTGATGTGGCCGTGGTTGTCGGCCGGGTTCTGCGCGCCGACAAGATGGTTGAGCAGGGCGCGCTCGTAGAAGTCGAAGTACGCGACCCGGTTCGGGTCGAGCAGCCACAGCTCCCGGGTCAGCTTGAGCATGTTGTACGTGTTGCAGTGCTCGCAGGTGTCGTTACGCAGGTACCCGGAGATGGCGTTCGGGGCGCGGAAGTGCTCGGCCTGGCTGTTGCCGCCGATGGCGTAGGTGCGGGTGTTGACGGTCAGATTCCAGGCGTTGCTGGCGATGTCGCGGTAGCGGGTGGTGCCGGTGGCCTTGAACTCGCGCGCCGCGCCGATCCACTTCGGGATCTGGGTGTTGGCGTGCAGGCCGTTGAGTTGATCCTGGTTGGCCGCGAGCGGGTTGAACACGGCGGCATGGTCGAAGCGTTGCGCGACGGTCAGCCAACGGGCGTCGCCGGTCTGCTGGTACAGGTCGGTCAGCACCGCGTTCATGCCGCCGAACTCGGTGCCCAGCATGGCCTGCATCTGCGCCGAGCTGAGCCGGCCGGTACGCCAGTCGACCCAACCGGCCAACGCCAGCAGCACGTCCCGGGCCTGCGTGTTGCCGATGTGCCGCCACACGTCGAGCAGCCCGACCAGCGTCTTGTGGATGGTGTAGTACGGCACGTTGCCGTTGTTGAGGGTGCGGGCCTCCACGGCGGTGAAGTCGGACTCCGGGTAACCGCAGAGATACCCGGTGTTGAATCCGGCGGCGGGATTGTTGGCCTGGCACTTCGCCAGCTCGGCCACCATGTGGTTGGCCTTGTCCCGGCAGGTGGTGTCACCGAGCACGGCCCACATGTGCGACCAGGCGGTCAGGAAGTGCCCCTGGGAGTGGGTGCGGAACGGGAAGCTGGGCGCCTCCCAGCCGCCGAGGGCGGCGGCGCCACCGGTGGACAGGCGGTGGTTGGTGCGGAAGTTGTAGAGCAGCCGGTTCACGTCGACGAAGCGCAGGTAGTTCAGGGTGCGGTTCTGGTTGTCCAGCCAGCGGCTGGCGGTCAGCCGGACCTGGCCCATGTCGAAGGCGTACGCCGAGACGCCGAGGTCGGGCCGGGCCGGTGGAATGGCTGCGCTGGCGGTGCCGCCACGCAGGGCGGGGCCGACCGCGGTGGCGAGGGCGGCCGCACCGGCGGCCTGGAGCACATGTCGACGGTTGAGGGACGGGTAAGGCATCACGGCCTCCCAGGTCGCGGGTGAGGGGGTGGCGGTACGTACGTGGCCGGGGTGGGCCGGGGACGCGGCGTCACCCCGGGCCGGTGGACCGTTACGAGGTGACCCGGAAGGTGGCGTCCTGCCGGTCGTTGGCGCTGGAGGAGGAGCTGAGCGGGTCGATGCGCAGCACGTAGCCGGCGTGCCGCAGGTAGTAGGTGGGGAAGTTGTACGAGCGGAACGACGACCAGGAACTGTCAGCCAGCCCGGCGGTGCGGTAGAAGGTGGCGTCGGCGCGGAAGGTCGCGCTGTTGTCGTTGGCGGCCAGCCGCGCCACGTAGCCGCTGTGCCGCAGGAAGCTGCCGGGCACGTTCACCGACTCGAACGAGACCCCGGCCGGGTCGGCGAGGCCGGGCACCATCCGCCACATCTGGTCGCGGTGCGGGTCGAAGGGGTACGGGTCGATGCGGATCGCGCCGTTGAGATGCCGGACGAAGTAGTCGGGGAAGTTGGACGACTTGAGCCGGACCCAGTTCGGCAGACCCCAGCGGGTGACCACCGCGTTGTACTCGGCCTCGGTGATCCCGACGATCGACCCGTGCTTGGAGTTCAGCGGTGGGGTGTAGTCGCGCTGATTCGCCACCGCCCACGAGTTGCCGCCGACGTTGCTTGTCGACCAGAGATACATGTCGTTGTTGATCGGACCGAACGAGTCGCCCCACAGCCACCACCCGGTGCCGTCGTTGCGTGGAACCAGGTGTGCGCCCTCGATGGCGGTGCCCTGCCGCAGGCCGCTGGTGTAGGTGGTGAAGCTGTTCGGCGCGCCGGTGCTGGATCGGGCACCGTAGATGTTCCCGTTGGCGAGGTTCTTGTAGAACATGTACGTCACGCCGCCGCTGACCCGGATGTCGGCGTCGAGCACCGGGAAGCCGGGACTGAAGTAGGTCTGCGGGGCGCTGACGGTGCGGAAGTCGCTGGTGTAGTTGACCAGGAACAGGTCCGTGGTGGTGTTGGCCGAGTAGACGATGCCGTACTGGCCACGGGCGGCGTCCCAGAACACTGTCGGCGCCCAGGTGTGCACATTGCTGTAGGTGTGCATCTGGACCCGGCGGTATCCGGTGAAGCTGGTCAGGTCCGTCGAGTCGTAGACGTGTAGGTACTGGCTGTTGCGGCCGAAGTTGAGCCCGTACAGGTCGGTGGCGATGACCACGAACGTGCCGTCCTGCTTGCGGAAGATGTACGGGTCCCGCAGGCCCAGGTCACCGGCAGTCGGGGTGACCACCGGGTTGTTCTGGTTCAGCGGCGACCAGTTCAGACCGTCCCGGCTGACCGCGAGATGCAGGCCGTAGTTGGCCGCCGACTGGTTCGGCGACTCGGTGAAGTAGGTGTTCAGGTACGCGGTGTAGGTGGCCGCCGAGGCGGGTCGTGGACTGATCGCCAGGCCGGTCGCGGTGAGTCCGGCGCTGGCTATCGCGCCCAGGGTGAATGCTCGTCGACTCAAAGCCATGGGGTGGACCTTTCTGGTGGTGGGACGGGGATGTGACGCCGGCTGGGCGGGCCGTGAGCCCCGGGGGACGAAGCCCAGGGAACGGCCGGCGGGCAGGAGGTGTCGCTGCGGTAGGTGGTGGGCACGGCGGAGCGTCGGAGACGGCGGCACCGCAGGCGACCCACGACCGTCCGGCCGGGTATTATGCGGCCGTGGCGGCGGGGTGCCCTCGCCCGTCTCCACGGATCGAGTTCCGAACTTTATGCGCCGGCATCGATGTTATCGCTAACATAATGGTTCCGGTAACGGGTGCGCAAGCCTCGGGTTTCCGGCCGACCGCAGGGTCGAAATCTTCCCGCAACACGCCTGTCGGTCACGTCGAGCGGCGGGCATCGTACGGCGGTCCGCTCAGATGACCCTAGTTGTTTGTCGCTTTGAAGCTATGACGTACCGGTTTGGCGGCTTTTGTAGGCATAAAGCCCTCGGTGGTGAGATCCGCTCAATACGCTCCTGGATCTACGGAACCCACGGAGATGCGTGAGGGACAGATGAAGGACGCCGACACCATCGTCCTGCCCCGACTCGGGTTGCCGGAGGCCGCCGAGGACCCATGGGGGGAGGGTCGCGGCGAGGCACCGGGCGAGCCGGTGAACGGTACCCGCCGAATGCGGCTGGCCGCTTGGCTGGTGCCGGCACTGCTGATGGGCGCACTCGGCGCCGTACGGGCCGACACACCCGGGCCGCGGCTGGCGGAACTCGCGACCTGGGCCGGGGCCACGTCGTCCTGGCGGGACACCTGGTCGATGCTCCGCTCGGGCGACAGCATGCTCTACCACCTGCTGGTGCGGGCCTGGGCGGAGTACTTCGGCACCTCGGAGCTGGCGCTGCGAGGGCTCTCCGTCCTCGCCATGGTCACAGCGGCAGCGCTCGTCGGAGCCCTGGCCGCCCGGATGTTCGCACCGGGCACCGGTGTCCTGGCCGGCGTCATCTTCGCCCTGCTGCCGACGTCCGCGCGGTACGCGCAGGAGGCTCAGCCGTACGCGCTCACCCTGCTCGCCGCAGTCCTCGCCACATGGCTGCTCCAGGCGGCCGTGGATCGGCCGAGACTCTGGCGCTTCGCGCTCTACGCCGCCGTGGTGGGCCTGATGGGTCTGTGTCAGGTGACCGCGCTCCTGCTCCTCGTCGGACACGGCTGGACCGTGCTCGCCTTCAGGCGCGAGGTGGCGCTGCGATGGCTGGCCGCTGCGGTGGTGAGCGCGCTACCCGCGGTCGGCCTGCTCTGGCCCGCCACGCGGCAGGGAGTACGGGTCGCGCAAACGTCGAGCCCGAGTCTGACCGAACTGGCCGCGACGCCGGGAGAACTGTTCGGCGTCACCGCGCTGGGTGCGGCGCTGCTGGTGCTGGTGCTGTTCAGCCTTCCGCTGCGCTACCCCGCCGCCGTGTTCACCGCCTGGGCGGCCGTGCCGCCGCTGGCCCTGCTGCTCGCTGCGCAGGCAACGCCGATCTGGCGGCCGGAGTTCATTCTCTTCACGCTTCCGGCCTGGGCGACGCTCGGCGCGGCCGCGCTCGCGCGATGCGCGTCCGCCGGTCGGCGGGTGTACTGGCGGCGATAGCCGGGCACCGGTCCGCGACTCGGGACTCACGCCGGCCCTGCTGGTAGATGAAAGAGCAGATATGTAGCCCTTTGGGGCTGAACGAAGCTATCTGAGAAGTTTGCCGGTATCTGTCCATACGATCAGCATGGCCGTGTTCATGAAGGCCAGGGAACTCCGACCCTTGGGGGGCAACGTGGGCGTCGTGACCGATACACGCCTGTCTCAGGACGTGGCGGAGAGGCCGCCCGGAGGCGGGCCCGTAGAGAGCACCGCGGTCCGGCCGTCACCCGCCCGAGGCCCCGATCGTCGTCAACTCAACATCAGTGCTCGTATCGCGTACGCGAGTTGCGGGGCGAGCGCCGGAACTCTCGTCGCGCCACGACATCCGCAGGCGGCGGTCGAGTTCCGATCCGTCCTGTCACCCGCGGCGCGGCTCGTACTGACCCTGCTGGTCCTCGTCAACAGTGCGGCCGGACTGCTGCTCGTCGGTTGGCTGCTGCTTCCCCAGCACGTACCCGGCTCCGGCGGAATCGGGCTCGGCGACTGGCAGACCGCTGTGGCCCGGCTCGGCTTCTGCGTGATCGTCGGCGTCGAACTGATCCGCCTCGCGCAGAACATGGTCGTCTGGGTGTTCGCGTACCACGCCAAGGACCCGATCCCGGTCGATCCTCCGGTTGGCCTGCGGGTGGCGCTGCTCACCACGATCGTGCCGAGCAAGGAGCCGATCGACGTCGTCGAGCGGACCCTGCGGCGCCTGCGGCAGATCGTCTACTGCGGGCAGGTCGACGTCTGGATCCTCGACGAGGGCGACGATCCGGCGGTGAAGGAGATGGCCGCGCGGCTCGGCGTACGCCACTTCAGCCGCAAGGGACGACCGGAGTACAACCAACCCGACGGTGAGTTCCGCACCAGGACGAAGTCCGGCAACCACAACGCCTGGCGGGCCGAGCACGAGCACCACTACGACGTGGTCGCCAACGTCGATCCGGACCACGTGCCGCTGGCCAATTTCCTGGAGCGCACGCTCGGCTACTTCCGCGACCCGGACGTCGCCTTCGTGGTGACGCCACAGGTCTACGGCAACATGCACCAGAACATGGTCGCCCACGGCGCGTCGGTCCAGCAGTACCTCTACAACGGACTGATCGCCCGCGGTGGCAACGGACTGGACGCCCCACTGCTCACCGGCACCGGCCACCTGTACCGGCCGTCCGCCTGGCGCAGCATCGGCGGCTACCAGGATTCGATCATCGAGGATCACCTGACCAGCATCCGGATCCACGCTGCGGTGAACCCGCAGACCGGCAACCAGTGGAAGGGCGTCTACACCCCCGACGTGGTGGCCATCGGGGAAGGCCCGACATCGTGGGCGGACTACTTCAACCAGCAGAAGCGGTGGGCGGCGGGGATCTGCGAGATCCTGGTCCGCCCCGAGTTGCGGGCGCCGCGCGAACTGCGGTCCCGACGGCGCTGGCACTACCGGCTGCTCCAGTTCTACTACCCGAGCGTCGCGGTCAGTCTGTTGCTGGGCAATTTCGCCACCGCCGCGTACCTGCTCACCGGGGTGAGCGCGGCCCGGGTCGACATCGCCGTGTGGTCGGTGCTGTGGGGCGCCACCATCTGCACCTGGTTCGTGCTCTGGCTCTGGCTGCGTCGATTCAACATCGCGCCGCACGAGCGGGAGGAGATCGGCCTGGTCGGCATGGCGTTGGCGCTGTTCGCCGGCCCGATCTACGTGGCGGCTGCCGCCGGTGCGCTACTGCGCCGCAAGCTCGGATTCGTGGTGACCGCCAAGGGCAGGCTGCGCACCACCGAATCGCTCGGCACGTTCCGGCTGCACCTGGGCTGGGCGGCCTTCGCCGCCGGCCTGCTCGCCGTGAGCTTCGTGCTGGAACACGGCCGCACACCGCTGCGGGTATGGCCGGTCCTGACCCTCCTGACCGGCCTCGGCCCACCGCTGATCGCGTGCGGGTCGGCTCTTCTGGCCCGGCGCTCGCACGCACCAACTCTGGGTGGTCCCCGCGCCGACGTCCGCGCCGGTACGACCGGGCGTCATGCCGTCCGTGGCCGCCGGGCCCGGGCGACGGCACCGGTGGTCGCTTCCCGGGAGGTGTCATGGCACGGCTGACGTTGCCGCGGGTCACCATGTCGCTGGTCGGCGCGCTGCTGCTGGCGTACGCCTTCGCCATCGCACCGGGTGCCGGGCCCAGGGGACGGGAACCCGCCCCGTCGGACCAGGCGGCGGTACGCGAACCGAGCCCCTCGCCATCCCCGTCGGAGGTCTTCCCGCCGACGGAGAAGGTGTTCATCGGCATCGCGACCAAGGAGGGACCGCACGACTTCACGCCCGTGGACACCTTCACCGCGACGGCGAAGCACCATCCGCAGGTCATGCTCTTCGGTTCCGGCTGGGCGACCGACACCTTCGACCGGGCGCTGTTCGACGCGGTCCGCGACCGGGGCATGCTGCCGATGCTGGCCTGGGAACCGTGGGACTACCGGGTGGACGAGGAGGCCCGCAAGAAGGGGGCCTCCCGCGGCACGATCGACCGGCTCCGCTCCCGTCAGCCCGACTACCGGTTGTCCCACATCACGCGCGGCGACTTCGACGACTACCTGCGCTCCTGGGCCGAGGGGATCAAGGCACTCGACTACCCGGTGGCCATCCGGTTCGCCCACGAGATGAACGGCAACTGGTACCCGTGGTGCGAGACCGCCAACGGCAATCAGCCGGGCGACTACGTCAAGGCCTGGCGCCACCTGCACGATCTGTTCAAGGCTGCCGGCGCGACCAACGTGATCTGGGTGTGGAGCCCGAACGCCAGGTGGGACGGCTCGACGCCGAAGCTTTCCGAGCTCTACCCGGGAGACGACTACGTCGACTGGATCGGCATCTCGGGCTACTACGGCATGGGCGCCTTCTCGAAGTACCGCTCCTTCGACGCGATCTTCAAGGAGACCATCGGGGAGATCCGTGCCTTCAGCGCCAAACCGCTGGTCATCACCGAGACCGCGGCCTCCGACATCGCCGGCCGCAAAGCAGAGTGGATCACCGAGACGTTCCGGTCGCTACCCGAGCACGAGGGCATCATCGGGCTCATCTGGTTCGAGGTGAACAAGGAACGGGACTGGCGGATCGTCAGCTCCCCGGCCGTCTCGGCGGCCTTCGCCCAGGCCGTGTCCGATCCGCGCTACCGCTTCACCTGGTCGCCCGAGATGCTCCCGCGCACCGCGCCGGTCGACTGACGGTCGCCCGTCGGGGTCGCTCCCGTGCCGGCTTGACCCTCGACCGGGTCGAGGCCGGACAGTGCCGGACGCGACACAGTGACCGGCCAGACCCTCGACACCGGTCGGCGCGATTCGGTGATCGGGAGGATCCGTGGCGGCGACATCCACCGGTAGGGCGCCATCGAGCGGCAGCGCGACGGCGGTGCCGGGCACGTACTGGGCGTGGCTGGGCGGGACGACGCTGTCCCTGATCGGCGTTCAAGCCATGGCGTTCGCGATGGCCTGGGTGGCGGCCGGAGAAGGTGGCGGCTTCGCCGCGCTGGTGCTCACCGCCGTCAACCTGCCCCGGGCCCTGCTCCTGCTGGTCGGCGGCGCGGTGGCCGACCGGCTGGGCGCCTGGACCGTCATGGTGGTCTCGGACGCGGCGATGGTCGTCGTCACCGTGGCGCTGGCCGCCGCCGTGTGGTCGGCGGCGGATCCGTGGCTGCCACTGCTGCTGGCCGCCCTGGCCATCGGGGTCGTGGACGCCTTCTATCTGCCCAGCACGGGCTCGATGCCCCGGCGACTGGTGCCGCCGGCCGGGCTGGCGCGGGCGATGTCGGCCCGGCAGTTGGCCGGTCAACTCGCCCTGTTCGTCGGGCCGGCGGCGGGCAGCCTGCTGCTGGCCGCCCTCGGGCTGGCCGCAGTGGCGCTGGCCAACGCCTCCAGTTTCGCCCTGATGCTGGCGGTCCTGGTGGTGCTCCGAGCGGCCATGGACGGACGGCCGAGCGGATCGCCGGAACCGCCGACCGGGCAGCCGCCGTCGCAACCACTGTGGCGGGCCGCGGTCGACGGCCTGCGGATCGCCGCCTCGCATGCCGTACTGCGGCCCGCACTGCTGCTGGTCGGGGTGGCCGCAGGCTTCCTGCTGCCGGTGTCCAGCCTGCTCGTACCGTTGCTCGGGCGGGAGCGCACCTGGTCGTCGCCGGCCACCGGTGCGATCGTCGCGGCGTTGGCGCTCGGCACCGCGACCGTCGCGATCCTCGTGCTGGTGCGTGGCGCCCTGCCCGACCCCGGTCGTGCCAGCGGTGCCGCGCTGCTGGTTGCCGCCGTCGGCGTGGTCACTTTGGCGGCGGCCGGTTCGTTGCCGGTCTCGGTCGTCGCCGGGATGGTGATCGGTGTCGGATCGGGTGGCTTCGCCACCCACATCGGCCCGATGATCCTGGCCGTCGCCCCGGACACACACGTGTCCCGGGTGCAGTCGGTGCTGGTGCTCGTGCAGAGCCTGCCATTGCTGCTCACCGTCAACGTCCTCGGCTCCCTCGCCGAGGTCGTGCCGGTGGCGGCGCTGCTGTACGGCTGCGCCGGTGTGCTGGCCGTGGCGGCGGTGACGGCACTGACCTCGCCCTCCCTGCGCGGTTGTCGGTGCTGACCGACGTGGACCGGTGGTGACTGGCGTCGGACTTTCGGCTGCCCGATGGGGTGCTCCGGTGTCGAGTGCGGACCAGCCCTACCGATGGGCAGAATAGTTGACTAAAGTCAGTCATCATGGAGCGTGAACTGGTGGATGTGGTGCGGGGCTTCAACCGCACGGTGACCCAGCGCGTCGGAGCGCTGGACGACAAGTTCCTGGCCCGCGACCGGCCGCTGGCCCAGTCGCGGCTGCTCTGGGAGATCGGCCCGGCCGGGGCCGAGGTGGCGGCGCTGCGTAACCGGCTGGATCTCGACGCGGGCTACCTCAGCCGGCTGCTGCGCACCCTGGAGGGCGCGGGACTGGTGACGGTGACACCGGCCGAGGGCGACGGACGGGTACGCATGGCCCGGCTAACCGAAGCCGGCCGCGCCGAGTGGGCGCTGCTCGATCGCAGATCCGACGAACTGGCCTGGTCGATGCTCGCGCCGCTGACCACCGGCCAGCGTGACCGGCTCACCACCGCGATGAACGAGGTGCAACGGCTGCTGATGGCCTCGATGGTCACCGTCGAGGCCTGCCCGCCCGCCGACCCGCGTGCCCGTGCCTGCCTGCGGGCGTACGCGGGGGAGTTGGCGCAACGTTTCGAGGCCGGGTTCACCCTCGCCACCGACGACGACCACCAGTTCGTCCCACCTGCCGGGGTGTTCCTGGTCGCCACCCTCGCCTCGGAGGCGGTGGGCTGCGGGTCGGTACGGTTCGACGCCGACGGGACCGCCGAGATCAAGCGCCTGTGGGTGTCCGGGTCGGTACGCGGGCTCGGCGTCGGCCGGCGGCTGCTCACCGAGTTGGAACGGCACGCCGCAGCGGCCGGTGCGCACTGCGTACGCCTGGACAGCAACCGCGCCCTCACCGAGGCGATCCGGCTCTACCGCAGCGCCGGATACGAGGAGATCCCGCGATACAACACGAACCCGTACCCTGATCACTGGTTTGCCAAGCAACTGCACCGCGAGCCGGGGGTGTCGCCGTGACCACACACGAGGTGTCCAATCAGGTTCCCCCGCTGGTCGGCTACGACGCCGCCGAGGACCCGGCGCTGCTGGACGGCCTCATCCGCGAAGGCGCCGGCTGGGCCGCCGGCGAGGTTCGCGAACTCGGCCGGCTCGGCGGCAGTGAACCGGCCATCGAGCACGGCCGGTTGGCCAACGAGCACCCGCCGGTGCTGCGCACCCACGATCGTTACGGCCACCGCATCGACGAGGTGGAGTTCCATCCGTCCTGGCACGAGTTGATGCGTACCGCCGTCGAGCATGGCCTGCACGCGGCGCCCTGGGCAGACGACCGGGTCGGCGCGCACGTCGCGCGGGCCGCGAAGTTCTACACCTGGCGTCCCGACGCCGGGCACGGCTGCCCGATCTCGATGACCTACGCGGTGGTGCCCGCGCTGCGACACGCTCCGGACCTGGCCGCCGACTTCGAACCGCTGCTGACCGCCGGGGCGTACGACTTCGGGCTGCGTCCGCCGCTGGCCAAGCGAGGGCTGCTGGCGGGGATGTCGATGACGGAGAAGCAGGGCGGCTCGGACGTACGCGCCAACACCACCGTCGCCCAGCCGCAGCCCGACGGCAGCTACCGGTTGGTCGGGCACAAGTGGTTCACCTCGGCGCCGATGTGCGACTTGTTCCTCACCCTCGCCCAGGCGCCCGGCGGGCTCACCTGCTTCCTGGTGCCACGGGTGCTGCCCGACGGCACCCGTAACCCGATGCGGCTGATGCGCCTGAAAGACAAGCTCGGCAACCGTTCCAACGCCTCCGCCGAGGTCGAGTACGAAGACGCGACGGCCTGGCGAGTCGGCGACGAGGGTCGAGGCGTACGCACCATCATCGACATGGTCAACCTCACCCGCCTCGACTGTGTGATCGGTGCGGCGGCCGGCATGCGCCAGGGCGTGATCACCGCCGTGCACCACGCCACGTACCGGCGTGCCTTCGGCCGGGCCCTGGTCGACCAGCCACTGATGCGTAACGTCCTGGCCGACCTGGCGGTGGAGTCCGAGGCCGCCACTCTGCTGATGATGCGGCTGGCCGGGGCCACCGACCGGGCGGCCCGGGGTGATGCCACCGAGGCGGCGTTCAAGCGGATCGCGTTGGCCGTCGGCAAGTACTGGGTCTGCAAGCGGTGGCCGGGGCATGCCGCCGAGGCCCTGGAGTGCCTGGGCGGCAACGGTTACGTCGAGGAGTCCGGCATGCCCAGACTGTTCCGCGAGTCGCCGCTGAACTCCATCTGGGAGGGTTCGGGCAACGTGGCCGCGCTTGACGTACTGCGGGCACTCGCCGCCCAGCCCGAGGTGCTGGCGGCCTTCCGCGCCGAGTTGGACGCCGCCGCCGGGGCCGATGCGCGCCTGGACGCGGCCGTACGCCAGGTCGAGGCGGCCCTCGCCGATCCGGCCGACCGTGAGGTACGCGCCCGGCGGCTGGTCGAGCAGTTGGCCCTGGTGTTGCAGGGCGCGTTGCTGGTGCGCCACGGTCACCCGGTGATCGCCGACGCCTTCTGTGCCTCCCGGCTCGCCGGAGACCACGGCCACGCCTACGGCACCCTGCCCGCCACCGTCGACTTCGCCGCCATCCTCGACCGTGCCACCCTGAAACTGAGCTGACCCGCTGGCGCGATCAGGCTGCGCCAGGCGCCAGGCGCCAGGCGCCAGGCAGCGGGCAGCGGGCAGCGGCCGTCAGACGGTGGGCGGCGGGCATGATCGACTCGGTTCGGCACCGGCTCTGGGTGCAGTTGTTGTCGCCAGGGCAGCAACAACTGCACCCAGAGCCGAGGTGACTACCCCGACCGCACAGGAACCCAGTCGGTGAACTGCCGGTGCAGGTCCGGCGGTGGGGCGCTGGGGTTCAGTTCGGCGAGTTGGGCGGTGGCCTCCTCACGGAGCATCACCAGGTAGACCATCAGCCCGGGTGTGTTGCCCCGGTACTCGGCGAGCAGGCGTACCTTCGCCGCACTGCACGGCCACGCGATCCCGCACGCCCGACAGCGCCACGTCGGGCGCGAGGCGACGTGATCCCGGGCGTGTGGCGGGCTCACCGACCGACCTTTGCGCGGTGACGCTCGGCGTACGGGACCGGTCGGATCTGCACCGGCCGCATGCCGTCCGGGCGGACGAAGAGTTGCCGCTTCTGCGTCGCGTCGCCGTGGCGGTCGAGCACGTAACAATCCACCCAGGCCCAACCGTCGTACGGCTGCCGTTCGACCAACTCGCGGATGACGCGGACCACGATCGGCTGGCTGAACTGCGGTGACGCCGCCCGGGTCAGCAGGTACGCGCCGGGGACGACCCGTGGCGTGCCGTCCGGTCGCGTACCCGTCGGGCTCGCGGCTCGCCTCGGGGCGGTCCCGCCGGATGCGGCGGCGCTCGCTGGTTTCTGCGCGGGCATGGGCGGCCCCTCCGTCGGTGCGCGTCGTGGAAGGGGGCCGACCCTCGAAGGTGTACGGACGGGTCGGCCCCCGGCAGTGCCCACGGGGGCTACTGGTCCAGCCCGTGAACACCGCCTACCGCCACCTTGCCGTCAGTGTGGAGACAGTGACACCGCGTAGAGATATGGTGTCGAGGAATCCCTTGTGTCGAGAGGTGTCGCAATGAATGACGCACTACGAGTGGCGCTTCAACGGGCCGGCCACACAACGGAATCCCTTGCCGGCCAGATCGGTGTGGACCCCAAGACAACAGACCGCTGGCTTCGCGAGGGACGCATTCCGCACCCGGCACACCGCAGCGCGGCAGCAGCCGCACTCGGACAGAATGTGTCGGACATATGGCCAGACACAAATCGACGGCATCGGGATCTCGTGTGGTTCCGTCCGTGGGAGGCAATCGAACGCGAGGCGCGCTCGCTGCGCTCATATCAGCCGCTGGTCCTGCCGGGACTGTTGCAGACAGAGAGATATGCGCGGGCGCTGTTCGGGTCGGCCGGACAGTACACACCGGATGACATCGAGCGGCTGGTGGCGGCGCGGATGTCACGTCAATCGGTGCTCTCCGGTGATGGTCCCCCATGGTTGACCGCGGTCATCGACGAGGGGGCGCTGCGGCGCAGCGTGGGTGGGCCCGAGGTGATGCGGCAGCAGGTGGAATCGCTGGCCGCGACGGCAGATTTGCCGCACGTTCGTGTGCACGTGGTGCCGCTGTCTGCGGGGGCATACGCTGGTCTGTCCGGGCCGTTCGTGATCGCCAGTAGCGCCGACAACCGCACCGCCGGCTACCTGGACACGCAGCTGCACGGCAAGGTGGTGTCTGATCCGGCAGAGCTGGTTGCCCTTATGGCAGCGTGGGAGAATGTGCGAGGTGAGGCCCTGTCCCACCGGCAGTCAATCGAGCTCCTGAGGGAAGTGGCAGAGACATGGACCTGATCGGTGCCACCTGGCGCAAGAGCAGCCGCAGCAGTGCGAACGGCGGTGACTGCGTCGAGGTCGCGGACAATCTCTCCGGGGTCGTTCTCGTTCGGGACTCCAAGGACCGTGACGGCGGGATGCTGGCCTTCGGGCCGACGGCCTGGAAGGCGTTCGTCGCCCAGGTGGCCGAGCGAGCCTGACCCGGATGCGCGAAAGCGCCCGTTCCCAAGTCGGGACGGGCGCTTTTCTCATCCGCCTCGCATCGGCCTTGTGGGCACGAGGCGTTGAGTGATCGCCGTACGCTGTGCAATTCTGATCTGTCGATGTGTTGTCGCGCGAGTGACCGTCGCCCGATGGGCAGCCGGGGCCCGTCCGGGCCTGCGGCGGGTGACGGCAGGTGAGCTGGTCGTTCTTTCTTCTCCGCTGCCGGTCGAGGGCTGTCGGCCGGGCGGATCTCGCTCGTGATCGAAAAAGGACAACCATGAGAATTCCGAACAGGCACGGTGTTCGATCCTCTGCCCGACTGTGGCGACTGCCCCGGCGTGGTGCGCTGCTCGTGGCGGGCCTGCTGCTCGCCACCGGCATGGTGACCGGGGTGAACGCCCCGAGCGCCGACGCGGCGACGGCACCGGTGACGGTGACCGTGAATGCGCGGGCCGGGCTGGCCAAGATGTCCGACACCGCACTCGGCGTCAACCACGCCATCTGGGACCAGTATCTGGCCGCCCCCGAGACGTCGGACCTGCTGCGTGCTGCCGGCGTACAGATGTTGCGCTACCCCGGCGGCTCGTACGCCGACATCTACCACTGGCGCGACCACACCGCGCCCGGCGGCTACGTCGCTCCCGGCACCGACTTCGACACCTTCATGGGTGCGGCGCGGCGGGTCGGCGCCGAGCCGATGATCATCGCGAACTACGGCACCGGCACCCCGCAGGAGGCGGCCGACTGGGTGCGGTACGCCAACGTGACCAAGGGCTACGGCGCGCGGTACTGGACCGTCGGCAACGAGAACTACGGCAACGGTCACTACGGGTCCGCCTGGGAGGCCGACCACCACCCCGACAAGAGCGCCACCTACTACGCGAACCTGGTGGTCGACTACGCCGAGGCGATGAAGGCCGTCGACCCGACCATCAAGGTCGGCGCGGTGCTGACCATGCCGGCCAACTGGCCCGACGGCCTGACCGCCGGCAACGACCCGGGCCCCTGGAACCAGACCGTACTGTCCATCGCCGGGCCGTCGATCGACTTCGTGGACGTGCACTGGTATCCGGGCGGTAGCGCCACCGAGTCGCTGCCCCGGACCAGTCACATCACCGACGCGGTGCACCTGCTGCGGCAGCAGATCACCCGGTACGCCGGCCCGGACGCCGCCCGCATCGGGATCAGCCTCACCGAGGTCAACGTCACCTCCGAGGGCATGACCAGCCAGCCGGCCGCCCTGTTCCTGGCCGACGCCTACAGTGGGCTGCTGGCCAACGGGGTCTTCACCGTGCACTGGTGGAACGTGCACAACGGCATCGGCCGGGTGAGCACCGTGGCGGGGCAGACTGATTACGGCGACTTCGGGCTGCTCTCCAGCGGCACCTGCACCGCAGACGGCTCGGTCTGCGAACCCCCGGTGAACACGCCGTTCGCCGCGTACCACGGGTTGTCCATGATGAGCTTGTTCGCCCGCAGCGGCGACCAGTTCATCCGCGCCGGCTCCGACCAGCCGCTGGTCAGTGCGCACGCGGTGCGGCGGGCCAACGGGGAGGTGGCGGTCCTGCTGATCAACAAGGACCCGGACAACGCCCACCCGGTCACCATCGACTACGCCGGCTTCACCCCGGCGGCCGGGGCGCCGACCGTCCACACCCACACCAACGGCGCCACCTCCGTCACCACCGACCGCAACGGCGACGCGACCAGCCGTACGCTGCCGCCGTACTCGTTGACCACCCTGGTGGTGCGTCCGGCGGCTGCGGCGACCGGCGCACCCGGCGCTCCCGGTCAACCCACCGCGACCGGCGTCACCGACCGGGACGTGACGATCAACTGGCCGGCGGCCACCGCCGGGGCCAGCCCGATCGCCAAGTACGAGGTCCACCGGCAGAACGGCACGGTCAGTGAGCAGCTCGGCGAGACGTCGGGGACCACGTTGACCGTCGGCAACCTCGTCCCGGGCCGCAGGTACACGGTCAACGTGCTGACCCGCGACACCGCCGGGCGGGTCTCCTGGGCCTCGCCGCCGCTGACCTTCACCACCGGCAGCCCGACAGACAGCAGTTGCACCGTCCGCTTCACCAGCACCACGGACTGGGGCAACGGCTACGTGGCAAACGTCGACATCGTCAACGACTCCGCGCACGCCGTCGACGGCTGGACCCTGACCTGGACCTGGCCCACGTCCTGGCAGCAGGTGGGCAGCGGGTGGAGCGCGAACTGGGAACAGGTCGGCAGCACCGTACGGGTGACCAACACCGACGACAACCGCCGGATCCCCGCCGGTGGCTCCACCACTGTCGGCTTCGTCGGCGAGTACAGCGGCCCGAACGTCGTACCGACGGCGTTCCGGCTCAACGGCACCCTCTGCACCATCGGCTGACCCCGTGCGGTCCGCCGGCGGGGCCATCCCGCCGGCGGACCACACCGGTCGCCTTGACGAGCCGATCGCGCCCGGCCAACCTGGTCGCGCCGGCCGGGCCCCGCGCGGACCGAGGAGCGACAGATGCCCCACTGGACGTACGACGACATTCCCGACCAGCGGGGGCGCACGGTGATCGTCACCGGGGCCAACAGCGGGCTCGGCCTGGAGACGGCGCGAGCGTTGGCCGGCAAGGGTGCGCGGGTGGTGCTCGCCTGCCGGGACAGCGGCAAGGGTGAGGCTGCGGCCGAGGTGATCCGCGCCCGGCACCCGCACGGCGAGGTGCACTGCCGTCCACTTGATCTGGCCGACCTCGACTCGGTGACCGCCTTCGCCACCGCCTACCGAGCCGAGCACGACCGGCTCGACCTGCTGGTCAACAACGCCGGGGTGATGTATCCGCCGTTGCGGCGTACCCGGCAGGGCTTCGAGCTTCAGCTCGGCACCAACTACCTCGGCCATTTCGCGCTCACCGGCCGGCTGCTGCCGCTGCTGCTCGCCACCGAGCGGGCCCGGATCGTCAACGTGGCCAGCAACGCGCACCGCACCGGGCGGATCGACCTCGACGACCTGAACTGGCAGCGACGACGCTACGCCCGGTTCGCCGCCTATGGGCAGAGCAAGCTGGCGATGCTGCTGTTCACCCTGGAACTGCATCGGCGGCTGACCGGGGCCGGATCGTCGTTGCGGGTCACCGCCGCCCATCCTGGGTGGACGTACACCGGGCCGAGCCAGGGTCGCGACCGTCTCGTCACGATCGTCAACGGCATCGGCCGGTACCTCGCGATGCCGCTGGCCGAGGGGGCGCTGCCGATCCTGCGCGCCGCCACCGACCCGGCCGCCGACGGCGGCAGCTACTGGGGCCCGGCGTACCGGGCGGAGAACTTCGGCCCGCCGGTGCCCGCGAGCCGCAGCGCCCGGGCCCTCGACGTCGGGGTGGCACAGCAGCTGTGGGCGCAGAGCGAACGCCTGACCGGGGTACCGATCGACCTGCCGCCGGTCGACGCGACATGCTGAACGGTACGCCCGCCCTGTGCTGGGTCGTCGGGGAGGCGCGTGCCCGCGTGAACCGGTCGCGCCGGTGCCCCGGCCGATGACGGCCGGGGCACCGATCTGGTCGAGGGGTCAGCTGCAGGCTGCCCCGTTCAGGGTGAAGCGGTCAGGCGGGGTGCTGGTGCCGTTGTGGGTGGCCTGGAAACCGAAGGTGACGCTCTGGTTGGCCCCGATGGTGGCGTTGTAACCGACGTTGCGGGCGGTCACCTGGTTGCCGGTCTGCGTGATCGTGGCGTTCCAGGCGTTGGTCACCTGCTGGCTGTTGGCCCAGGTCCACTGCACCGTCCAGCCGTTGACCGCGACCGGGCTGGTGTTGGTGACGGTGAGGTTGGCGACCAGGCCGTTGTTCCAGGTGTCGGCCGTCCACTGCACCCGGCAGGAGGTGGCGCCCGGCGGCGGGGTCGTCGGCGGCGGAGTGGTGGGCGGCGGCGTGGTCGGCGGCGGGGTGGTGGGCGGCGGGGTCGTCGGCGGCGGGGTGGTGGGCGGCGGGGTGCTGCTGGTCAGGCCGAAGAAGTCGATGGCGGCCCGGGCCATGCCGGTCGACGGCAGACTGTGCCCGGCACCCTGGATGGCGTACGCCTCCACCCGCACCGTGCCGGTGGAGTCGGCGAACTGACGCCGGTTCCAGTTCGCCTGTGGGGTGTCCGTGCGGGTCGGGGTCTGGCTCAGCCCGGCCACGTTGGTCCACTGCTCGACCGACTCCTGAAGGAGCTGGAAGGGGATCAGGTTGTCGTTGGTGCCGTGCCACAGCTGCACCCGGGGGCGAGGACCGGTGTAGCCGGGGTAGGCCTGCCGGACCGCGTCACCCCACTGCTGCGGGGTCCGGTCCATCCGACCGTTGACGCACTGGCTGTTGGTGGGCGGGAAGTCCGCGGCGTTGGCGAAGCAGTTGAAGGGCACGCCCATGAACGCCGCGCCGGCCTTGTAGACGTCCGGGTAGAGCGCCATCAGGGCCTGGGTCATCATGCCGCCCGACGAGCTGCCGGTGGCGTACACCCGCTGGGGGTCGCCGCCGTACTGGCGCTGGGCGTAGCTGACCATCGACATGATCGACACGGGGTCACTGCCACCGTTGCGCACCTTCGAGGCGGCGGACCACACGTCGAAGCAGTTGCCGAAGCCGGCCTGCTGGGTGGCGGTGGGGTAGATGACCACGAAGCCGTACTGGTCGGCGAGCCGGCCGAACTCGCTGCCGGAGTAGAACCCGGGGCCGTTGCCGCCACAGCCGTGCATGGCCACCACGACGGCGGGATTCGCCGGCCGGACGTCCGGTACGTAGATGTGCATTCGCATGTTGCCCGGGTTGGTGCCGAAGTTGGTCACCTCGACCAGGGACGCGGCGGAGGCCGGTGACGGGGCGAAAAGCACGCCCGTCACGGCGAGAAGGAGTGCGGCAGCCAGGGATCCCAGCGCCGCTACGGTTCGGTTCACGTCCACCTCCATGGACTACGACAGCGCCGCCGGACCGGGCCACGGCAGGAAGGCGTGGACCGAGGACGAGGACCGGCGTCGCGATGCGGGAGGTGCTGCCCTACGGAGCATGGTGTCCGTCCACCTCGCCGTGCCAACGGTGCAATTCGTGCCAATCCGCAGCTTCGCGTGTAGCCAAAGTATGGGCGTGCACCATGGGTCGGAGCAAGATGCTTGTGAATATCGATAATTTCGGTCATCCATGATCGCGGTTCTCCACGGTCGGTTTCCGGCCGGTCGACCGCCGCGTACCGGCGGCCTCGGGTGGGGACCGAGAAGGGGCGCGGGGTCTGCGATGATCTGCCGGTGACGGGGGTGGATGAGTCAGTAGCGACCACGCAACCGGCCGGCTCAGAGTCGACAGGCGCGGTGCCGGCCGGTCTCGAGCCGACCGCTGCGGAGTCGACGGGCACGGGCTCGGGCGGTCTGGGTGGCCGGTACTGGCGGTTGTGGTCGGCGTCGGCGGTGTCCAACCTCGCCGACGGGATCGTCAAGATCGCCCTGCCGCTGACCGCCGTCAGCTACACGACCTCGCCGGTGCTCGTCGCCGGGGTGGCCGCCGCGTTCAGCCTGCCGTGGCTGCTGTTCGCCTTGCCGGCCGGCGCGCTCGTCGACCGGCTCGACCGGCGACAGGTGATGCTGGCCGCCAACAGCCTCCGGGCCTCCCTGCTCGGCGCGCTGGCATTGGCCGTGGCCCTCGACGCCGGCTCGATCTGGTTGCTCTACCTGGTGGCCTTCGGCGCGGGCACCGCCGAGACCCTGTACGACACCTCGGCCCAGTCGATCCTGCCGCAACTCGTCCCGCGCGCGATGCTGCCCCGCGCCAACGGACGGCTGTACGCCGTCGAACTGGCCGCCAACCAGTTCGTCGGCCCGCCGCTGGCCGGCTTCCTCGTCGCCGGCGGAGTCGCGTACGCGATGCTCGGGCCGGCCGGGCTCTGGGCGGCCGCGGTGGTGGCCCTGCTGCTGGTCGGCGGCCGGTTCCGGGTGGCGCGGCAGGGCACCAGCACACTGCGCGCCGACATCGCCGAAGGCGTACGGTTCCTCTGGCGACACCGACTGCTGCGGACCCTGGCACTGATGGTCGGGGTCAGCAACCTCACCACCACGGCCACCTTCGCGGTGCTGGTGCTGTACGCGGTCGGGCCGAACTCGGCCATCGGGCTCAGCGAGCCGGGCTACGGCCTCCTGCTGACCACCCTGGCGGCGGGCATCGTGCTCGGGTCGCTCGTCGCCGCGAGGATCGAGCGGCTGCTCGGTCGGGCCCGCGCGCTCGGCGTCGCGATGGTCGCGATCGCGGTCGTCGTGGGCGCTCCGGCGGTGAGCACCAACCCGTTCATCCTCGGCGGAATCTTCTTCGTCGGCGGGATCCTGCTCACCTCCTGGAGCGTCATCACGGTTTCGCTGCGCCAGCAGATCACCCCGGACCGCCTGCTCGGGCGGGTCAACAGCGGATACCGGCTGCTGGCCTTCGGGAGCATGCCGCTGGGGGCGTTGGTCGGTGGCGGGCTCGCCGAGGTGTTCGGCCTCCAAGCGGTCTTCGTCATCATGGGCGTGCTGGCCCTGATCCTGCTGGTCGGCATGTTCTGGGTCACCGACGCCGCCATCGAGGCCGCCGAACGCACCGCCACCTGAGTTTCCGGTCGGGGCTTGCCGGTGCTCGATGATCCGGATAGAACCAGGGCGATAGATCCGATGTCTGGCCGAAGGGTGCACGGTGAAGCTACTGCGAGTGGGAGCGGTCGGGCACGAGCGGCCCGCCGCACTGGACCGGGCCGGCCGACTGGTCGACCTCTCCGGCCTGGTCTCCGAGATCGACGGTGCGTTCCTCGACGGGGACGGCATCGACGAGGTACGCGCGGCGGTGCACAGCGGCACCCTTCCCGAGGCCGATCCCACGGCCCGGATCGGCGCCCCGATCGCCCGACCGGGAAAGATCGTCTGCGTCGGGTTGAACTACTCCGACCATGCCGCCGAGACCGGCGCGAAGCCACCCGCCGAGCCGGTCCTGTTCATGAAGGCGTCGAACACCGTGGTCGGCCCGAACGACCAGGTCCTCATTCCACGGGGCAGCGGCAAGACCGACTGGGAGGTCGAGCTTGCCGTCGTCATCGGCCGTACCGCCCGCTATCTGACGAGTACGAACGAGGCGCTCGACTGCGTCGCCGGGTACACGATCTCCAACGACGTCTCGGAACGCGAGTTCCAGCTGGAACGCGGCGGCCAGTGGGACAAGGGCAAGTCCTGCGAGACGTTCAATCCCCTCGGCCCCTGGCTGGTCACCGCCGACGAGGTGCCCGACCCGCAGCAGCTGGGTCTGCGGTGCAGTGTCAACGGCATGCTGCGCCAGGACGGCAACACCAAGAACATGATCTTCGGGGTGGCCGAGATCGTCCACTACGTCAGCCAGTTCATGGTGTTGGAGCCGGGTGACGTCATCAACACCGGCACCCCGGCCGGGGTGGCGCTCGGGATGCCCGAGCCGAAGCCGTACCTGCGCGGCGGTGACGTGATCGAGTTGGAGATCGACGGGCTCGGTCGGCAACGCCAGCCGGTCGGCACCGCGTGAGCGGGGAATTCGCCGGGCTGGCCGCCGTGGTGACCGGTGGAGGATCGGGCATCGGTCTGGCAGTGGCCGGGCTGCTCGCCGCGCGCGGTGCCGCCGTGGCCTGTCTCGACCTCGACCCGTCCGGCGTGCCCGCACCGCTGCACGCCATCGAGTGCGACGTCAGCGACGCCGACTCGGTGAACGTGGCGGTGCCCGCCGCGGTGGAGCGGCTCGGCGGGCTGGACGTGCTGGTCAACAATGCCGGCGCCGGTGCACAGGGCACCATCGAGGCGCAGCCGGACGACGAGTGGCACCGGGTGTACGACGTCAACGTGGTTGGCATCGTCCGGGTCACCCGGGCAGCCCTGCCGTACCTGCGGGTCTCCGCGTCCGCCGCCGTCGTCAACACCTGCTCGATCGCGGCGACCGCCGGCCTGCCCGGCCGGGCCCTCTACAGTGCCACGAAGGGTGCGGTGCAGGCGTTGACCCTCGCCATGGCCGCCGACCACGTCGGTGAGGGCATCCGGGTCAACTGCGTCAACCCCGGCACCGTCGACACCCCGTGGGTACGCCGACTCGTCGACGCGGCCGACAACCCCACCGCCGAGTACGCGGCCCTGCGCGCCCGCCAGCCCATCGGCCGGCTGGTCACCCCCGCCGAGGTCGCGGCGGCGGTCGCCTACCTGGCCAGCCCACTGGCCGCTGCCACCACCGGGACCGTGCTCGCCGTCGACGGCGGGATGCACGGCCTGCGGCTGCGCCCACCGACGACCATCCCCACCGCAGAATCGAGGCAGCACCCATGAGACGGCTCGGCAGCTCGACGGTAACCGTCAGTCCGCTCGGCTTCGGCGCGGCCGGGATCGGCAACCTGTACCGGACGGTCGACGAGCAGACGGCACACGACGCCCTCGACGCGGCGTGGGAGGCGGGCATCCGCTACTTCGACACCGCCCCGCACTACGGCCTCGGCCTGTCCGAACGCCGGCTGGGCGCCGCACTGGCCGACCGGCCTCGCGCCGAGTACACCGTGTCCACCAAGGTCGGTCGGCTGCTGGTGCCCTCGCCGCAGACCGCGCACCTGCGCGACGACGAGGGCGGGTTCGACGTGCCGGCCGACCACGTCCGCGAGTGGGACTTCAGCGCCGACGGGGTCCGCCGGTCGCTGGAGTCCAGCCTCGACCGACTCGGCCTCGACCGCATCGACGTGGTGCTGCTGCACGACCCCGACGACCACTGGCGGCAGGCGGTCGAGCAGGCGTACCCGGCGTTGCACGACCTGCGTACGCAAGGCGTGGTGGGTGCCATCGGCGTCGGCATGAACCAGTGGCAGATGTTGCACCGGTTCGTGGTGGAGACGGACATCGACACCGTGATGCTCGCCGGCCGGTACACCCTGCTCGACCAGTCGGCGCAGGAGCGCCTGCTGCCCGCCTGCCAGGAACGCGGGGTGTCGGTGCTCGCCGCCGGGGTCTTCAACAGCGGCGTACTGGCCACCGAGGAACCAGGCCGGATGTACGACTACCGCCCGGTGCCGCAGCCGGTGCACGACCGGGCGGTACGCATCGCCGCCATCTGCCGGCGGCACGGGGTGACCCTGCCGCAGGCGGCCCTGGCCTTCGCGGCCCGGCACCCGGCGGTGGCGACCGTGGTCGTCGGGGTCAAGAGCGTCGAGCAGGTGGTGCGTAACGCCGAACTGCTCGCCAAGCCGGTGCCCGACGTGCTCTGGGACGACCTGGCGGCCGACGGCCTGCTGGCGTCCTGAGACGGTCAGCCGGGTGCCGGCTCGACCAGCAGATCCTGCCCGTCGACCCGGACGGCCACCGGGTCACGGTGGGGAGCGCGGTCGGCGGTGACCGTGAAGTCGGTGACCCGGCCCGCCCGCCAGGCACAGTCGACCCGGTAGCCGCCCCGGGCCCGCAGCCCCTCGAAGCTGCCGTCGGCCCAGTGTGGTGGCAGTGCCGGCAGCAGGTGGATGGTCCCGTCGTGGCTCTGCAGCAGCATCTCGGCGATCGCCGCGGTGATGCCGAAGTTGCCGTCCAACTGCATCGGTGGGTGGTTGCACAGCAGGTTGTCCAGGGTGTTGTGCCGCAGCAGGCCCCGGAACATGTGCCACGCCGGCTGCGCCTCGCCCAGCCGGGCGAAGATCGCCGCCCGCCAGGGCCAGGTCCACGACCGGCGGCTGTCGCCGGTGACGGTGGTGTCGCTGACGGGGCTGCCGTCGCGCTCGCCGCAGCGTGCCTTGAGTGACACCAGCGCGGCGGCCGCGAGTTCCGGTGTGCCGGTCGGGGTGATCTGGCGACCCGGATAGACCGCGAACAGGTGCGAGGTGTGCCGGTGCCGGTCGTCCGGGTCGTCGCGGTCGGCTCGCCACTCCTGAAGTTGACCCCACCGCCCGATCCGGTTCGGCGCGAGCCGGGATTGCAGGTCGGCGACGGTGACCTGATAGTCGACATCGACGTCGAGCGCGCCGGCACAGTCCAGGTAGTTCTGGAACAGATCCCAGATGATCTGGTGGTCGTACGGCACACCGTCCTCACGTGGACCGTGCTCCGGCGACCAGCCCTGCGGCGCGACGAGGTGGCCGCAGCCGTCGTCGATCAGCCGGTCGGTCCAGAACTCGCAGATCTCCTTGATCATCGGATAGGCGGTGTCCCGCAGGTAGCCGGTGTCCTGGGTGAAGGCCCAGTGCTCGTAAAGGTGCTGGGCGTACCAGGCGCTGGCGACGGTGTTCCACTCCCACGAGTTGCCGCCGAAGATGCTCTGGCTGGTGCGGGCCGTCCAGCCGCGGGTGCCGGCGCCGAAGGCGTTGCGGGTGGCGACCCGGCTCGGCACCGCCACCTGCCGGATGAACTCGACCAGCGCCCGATGGCTGTCGCCCAGGTCGGTGGTCTCGGCGCACCAGTAGTTCATCTGGACGTTGATGTTCGTGTGGTAATCCGCCGCCCAGGGCGGCTGGTTGCTGTCGTTCCACAGCCCTTGCAGGTTGGCGGGCAGACCACCGGGCCGGGAGGAACTGTGCAGCAGGTACCGGCCGAGCACGAACATGGTCTGCTCAAGTTCGGGGTCGGCACCGCCCGCGCGATACCGCGCCAGCCGCTCGTCGGTCGGCAACGCCACGACCTCGTCGGCGCTGGCACCCCAGCTCACCCGCACCCGGCTGGCCACCGCACCGCTCTGGGCCAGGTGCGCCGCACGCAGCGCGGCGTAGGGCTGCCGGGCCGCCGTGCCGAGTGCTGCCCGCACGACCGGCTCCGGGTCCGGCCCCCGCCACCGCGCGGTGGCGTCGAGCCGGTAGTCGGTACGCGCGTCCAGCAGCAGCGTCAGCCGGGTCGCCGACCGTACCCGCAACTGGTGGCCGTCGGCGGTGACCTGCCCGTCGGTGGCCGCCACGCGGACGGCGGCGGCGTACCACAGCCCGTTGCCCAGCACGCCGCGAAAGGCGATGGTCCCGGCGTCGGCGGTCGCGGTCGCGTCCTGCGCGCTGGTCAGGGTGATGTCGCAGTCGAGCGCGTCGGCCCGCTCGGCCGCGTAGTGGAAGACGAGCAGATCGGCGGTACGACTGGCGAACGCCTCCCGCCGGACGCCCCGACCGGGCGCACCGAAGCGGGTGGTGTGGATACCGGATTCCAGGTCCAGCGCCCGGCGGTAATCGGCGTCCGGCTGGCGGTGGGTGTGGAAGCGCAGGTGCAGGTCGCCGAAGGCCAGGTAACAGCCGAAGCCGGTCATGCTCGGGTCGAACACGTCGTCAGGCTGCCCGGCCAGGGCGTTGTCGTAGCCGTCGACCCCGCCCCACAGGCTCTGCTCGTTGAACTGGATCCGCTCGTGGTCGGGCTGGCCGAACAGCATGGCACCGAGGCGGCCGTTGCCGATCGGCAGGGCCTGGGACTGCCAGTCCACGGCGGGCCGCCGATACCAGAGCAGGTGCCGGCCGGTCGGGGTGGCGGCGGGTTGATCGGTGGCTATTGTCGGGACAGTACCGGCTGATGCTCGCGGCCGACAAGACGTGCCGGTGTTTCCGGTTTGACGGGTCTGATCTGCCGCACTAGGGTCGTACGCATGATCATCGCTTTCATGCGCCTGCGTTCCGCCTGAGGCGGCGCGCTAGGCACCGGTCGGCTGCCGACCGGTGCCCTCCTCGGCCCGATGACGCCCTCGCCTCGGTGAGTGGCCCGGGCCCGGTCCGCGTCGCCTCGACCCTCGGATGACACACGTCTCTCCGACTCGACGGGACCTATCTCGAATGCGTAAACCAGCTCATATCGCCATGGTCGGCTGCACCGCACCCAGCCACATCTACCCCTCGTTGGCGCTGATCCGCGAACTGGTCGACCGGGGTCACCGGGTGACCTACGTGGTCGGCGAACCGCTCACCGGCCTGGTCGCACCGACCGGCGCCGAGCCGATCGCCCACCCGACGATCCTGCCGCAGGGCGACACGCCGTGGCCGGAGGACCCGGCCACGGCGATGCGGGTCTTCCTCGACGAGGGCATCGCGGTGCTGCCGCAACTGACCGCACACTACGATGCGGACCGGCCGGACCTCGTGCTCTACGACATCGGCGGGCTGCCGGGCCCGCTGCTGGGCGCACGCTACGGAGTGCCGGCGGTGCAACTGTCCCCGACGATGGTCGCCTGGACCGGCTACGAGCAGGACATGGTCGACTTCTTCACCGCGTTGACGTCCTCGCCCTCCGGGCAGGACTACTACGCCACCTTCGACACCTGGCTGGCCGAGCACGGCATCCACGAGGACTCGCGTACCTTCGTGACGTTCCCGAAGCGGGTGCTGTCGCTCATTCCACGGGTGATGCAGCCGAACGCCGACCGGGTGCCGGACACGGTCCGGTTCGTCGGCCCGTGTCTGGATCCGGCCCGGCTCACCGAGCCGGGTTGGACGCCACCCACCGACGGACGGCCGGTCCTGCTGGTCTCCTTCGGTACGGCGTACAACGACCAACTGCCGGTCTACCGGGCCTGCCTGGAAGGGTTCGCCGACTCGCGGTGGCACGTGGTGATCGCCATCGGCGACAAGGTGGATTCGGCTGAGCTGGGGCAGCTGCCGGGCAACGTCGAGGTGCATCGCCGGGTGCCGCAGTTGGTGGTGCTGGCCCACGCCTCGGCCTTCGTCACCCACGCCGGCATGGGTGGCTGCACCGAGGCGCTCTGGTTCGGTGTGCCCACGGTCGCTATCCCGCAGGCGGTAGACCAGTTCGGCAACGCGCAGCAACTGGTCGACGCCGGTGTCGGCCGGCTGCTGCCCGCCGAGGAGGTGACCGCCGAGACGTTGCGGGCGGCGGTCGACGCGGTCGCCGACGATGCGCCGCTGCGCGACCGGCTGGCCGGGACCCGGTCCGAGGTCCGGGCCAACGGCGGCACGACCAAGGCGGCGGACGCGGTGCAGAGCTTCCTCACCGAACGCTGACCCTGACGCGACGGGCCACCGGACGCCCGAGGCCCGCGCCGGGATCCCGGGTCGGCCCGCTTCCGAGGAGTCCTCGGCGGCGGGCCGACCCGGCCCCGACGATGCAGCCCTCGGCGGCGGGCCGGCACGGGCCGACCTCCATCGGCGCGGCGTCGACGGCTCGTGCTGGTCCGACCGGGTGCCGACGATCAAGCCGGCGACGTGCCGGAGTACGGTGAGGCCCGGCGCCCGGTTGTCAGTGGCGAGGTGCCCAAACCGTCCCTGACCAGGGACGCGTCGAACGGAGTGGGGTCGATGGCCGACGTGCTGCTGCGGCCGATGACGGCCGCCGACGCCGACCGGGTGCTGGCTGTGTACCAGGCAGGGTTGGACGGTGGACAGGCCAGCTTCGAGACCGTCGCACCCAGTTGGGCGTCCTTCGACGCCGGACGGTTGCCGGCGCACCGCCTGGTCGCGGTCGACGACACGGGGACGCTGCTCGGTTGGATCGCCGTGTCGCCGACCTCGACCCGGCCGGTGTACGCCGGTGTGGTGGAGCACTCCGTCTACGTCGACCCGGCGGCGCAGGGTCGGGGTGTGGCCCGGCTGCTGCTCGACGGCCTGATCGCCTCGACCGAGGCGGCGGGCATCTGGACCATCCAGTCCGCTGTCTTCCCGGAGAACGCCGCCAGCCTGGCGCTGCACCGCCGGACGGGGTTCCGGGTGGTCGGCGTCCGCGAGCGGGTGGCCCGTCATCACGGCCGCTGGCGCGACGTCGTGCTGCTGGAACGGCGCAGCCCCGTCGTCAACTGAGACGTGTTAAGAGGGGCCCCTTCCTCTACCGGAGGCGTTAAGAAGGGGCCCTTCCTTACCGCCCTAACGGGTACTGCTTGATGTACACGGGTGCGCCGACGCGGGTCATGTCGGCGGCTTCACCGACGCCGTTGACCACGTGGTCGATGGTGCCGGCACTGAGGTTGACCGTCATGATGTGCCGCAGCCGGACACCGGGACGTACCGGCACCTCGAAGCCGTTCTCGGTCCGGATCGACGGGTTGTTCTGGTTGAACACGTACACCCCGCCGCCGTGCAGGCTGTGGTGGCGGACCCGGTCGCCGACCTTGTAGCCGGCCCACCCGTTGACCTTGCCGTTGCGCCAGTCGGCCTGGGTCGGCGGGTCGTACGGCAGCTCGTTCTGGTAGAGGATCGTGGTGCCGTGCTCGCCGTTCCAGACGGTGTTGTACCGCTGGAAGTGCTCGACGAACAGGCCGGTGGCGGTGACGTGGTCGCCGTTGACGATCACGCCGTAGCGTCCGGTGTTGGTGCGCCAGCGGTCGGTGTCGCCGTTGACGCCCTCGGTGAATCCTTCGACGCCGTGGTCACCCCGCCACACCCAGGTGTGGTCGATCAGGACGTGATCGCTGTTGACCTCCAACGCGGTGTCGGTCTTGCCGATGTGCGGGCCGCCGATGCGGAAGTACACGTCGGACAGCGTGGTCGGGTTCTTCGGCGTGCTGTGGTCACGGCCGTGCTTGCGGCCGACCCGCAGCAGCACCGGTGACTCCTTCAGGCCGGCGTCGACGGTGATTCCGGCGATCACCACGCCGGGCACGCCGGCTACGTCCAGCGGCACCGCCCCGTTGACGGCGGTGAGGGTCGCGTGACCGATGCCGAGCACGACCGTGTCCGGTCGACGGACCTCGATGCTGCGGGCCACGTCGTACACCCCGGGGGTGAGCAGCAGGTGCTTGCCCCGGGCGAGCTGCGAGTTGATCACGTGCACCGGGTCGGACGGCTTCGCGACGAAGAAGTCGCCGATCGGGATCGTCCGCCCCAGCGTCAGACCCTCGGCCCAGGTGATACCCCGGGTGTCGCGCCGGGCGGCGGGTACCCGGACCTGGTACTTCCCCTTGGCGTCGACGAACAGGTACGGCTTCTCCCGGCTGACCGGGGTGGTGTCGAGGGTGGTGTACGGCGGGTCGGGGAAACCGGCGTCGTCGGGCGCGCCCACGACCCCGGCGAACACCTGGTTCCACACACCGTTCGACCAGCTCTCGACCTCGCTGTTGCGGGTCAGCCACTGCTGCTGGGAACCGTTGGTGGTGGCCGGCAGCCGGGAGTCGGCGATGAAGCCGCCGCTGGCGTACTGCGGCCCGTTGGTGCAGTAGTCCATCAGCGACAGGCCGCCGCCGCTGATGTCGAGCCGGCGCATCGACACCGCCTGGGACACCGCCCAGAAGTTGGCCGAGGCACGGCAGTCGTCCTGACCGGCGGCGTTGACGTGCAGCGACAGGTTGGACAGCGTACGCCAGAAGTTGACCAGCGCGATGCAGTTGCCGGTGCCGCCCTCGGTCAGGCACCGGTTGTACGCCTCGATCTTGCCGTTGATCACCACGTCGGTGGGGGAGGCGCCCAGCCCGGAGATCTCCGTGTAGTAGCCGACCTTGATCTGCAACGGCTGCTCGGCGGTGCCGTACCTGCCGGGCCGGAACAGGTACGCGTGCCGGGCGGTGCCCATCTCGTTGTCGACCTGAGCCGCGTGGGCGGCGTCCAGGATGGCCTGGATCCGGCTGACCGGCATGGCCGGGTCGAAGATCGTGACGTTAGGCCCGAAGTCGGGGGTGACCGGTCGGGGTGGACCGGCGCTGACCGGGGTGTTGGTGGCCACGGCGGCGGTGGCCAGCACGAGCCCGAAGGCCAGTGCCCGCCGGAGCCGTGGACGGTGTGCGTGGGTCGGCATGAACGTGTCCTTCCCGTCGGGTGCGTACCGCGCCCGACGACCTGGTGGATCTCGGTGTGAGAGCGCTCTCCCGCCGAGCGGAACGGTGTCGCGGTGTGCAGGTCGATGGATGAAGGTCTTTCTACCCGCTGACGCCGTCGCGCGCCATGCCCCGCGCCGAATCGACCGTGGTGATCGGCTCCGTTCCGGCGCGATGGCGGGGTCAGGGGAACCCAGTTACCGCCACTGCGCCGAAACGGAGTCGATCACCCGCCTTACCTGCCGACGGGCGCGGGCCGGTCGGCGCGTCGTCGGGCCACCAGGCCCAGGACCATGTCGACGGCCAGGAAGCCGAGCAGCGTCACACCGAACCACGGCAGGGCCCAGCCGACCGCGCCGACCACCGGTACGCCGAGCAGCAGGGCCCACCGGGGCAGCCCGCCCAGGGCACCCCGGGCAGGTGGGGCGCCGACGAGGGCCCGCCGGTCGGCCCGGGTGGGGCGGCGTTGCCACCACATCCGATAGCCCCAGACGATCACGCAGCACAGGCCGACGGCGAGGGCGGCGAGCAGGATCTGGTTGACCAGGCCGAAGAGCACACCCATGTGCGCCTGTACGCCGAGCGCGCTGAGCTTGGCCAACAGTGGCCAGTCGGCGAAGTCGCTACGCGCGGTCACCGTACCGGCCTCAGGATCCACCGCGGCCCGGTCCAGTCCGACCGGCCAGGTGTTGTCGGTCTGGGCGACCGTCCAGGCGTTCCCGGCCTCGCCCGGGCTGATCTCGACCGGCCCGTCCAAACCGGCGTCCCGGGCCACCGCTAGAACCCGGTCGAAGGTCGCCGGATCGGCCGCCGCCGAGGGTGCCCCGCCGTGGTGATGCTCCCCGCCACCGTCGGCGGGTGTCACGGTCAGGCTGGTCGACAGGGCCGGGCGAGCGGCGTCGAGCGCGGTCAGGCCGGCGGAGAAGTTCCCCCCGGCGAACCGGGACCAGGTCAGCCCGGTCGCCGAGAGCACGAGCAACCCCACGGTGAGCCAGACACCGAGGGTGGCGTGCCAGCCCCGGGTCCGTCGTACTCCCCGCCCGGTCGCCAGGTCCGGTACCAGCAGGTGCTTGACCCGACCCCGTCCGGCGTTGCGGCGGCGCCACCACAGGACGAGGCCGCCGAGCGTCAGCACCCACAGCCAACTCGCGGCGATCTCCGAGTAGTGCCGGCCGAGGTCGCCGAGGTGCAGGTTGCGGTGCAGGTCGTCCAGCCAGGTGGTGACGGGGGTGGAGCCGAACCAGGTGGTCAGCTGCCCGGTCACCGCGCCGGTGTACGGGTCGACGTAGACGGTGTGCTGCTTGTCGCCCAACTCCGGCAGCGCGAAGACCACCCGCGTCGTACGGTCCCCGGTGCCGGGCGACACGGCGACGAGGCTGCCGTCCGGGTGGGCGGCCCGCGCCGCGGTGACCTGCTCGGCCAGCGGTCGCGGCTGCTCGCCGCGCACGGTCACGGTCAGCCGGTCGCCGTAGAGCGCCCGATCCACCTGCGGCGTGACGGTGTACGCCAGGCCGGTCAGCGCGGCGACCACCAGGAACGGGGCGACCAGGATGCCGGCGTAGAAGTGCAGCCGGACCAGCAGCGCCGCCAGCGGGGACGGGCGCCGCTGCGGCCGACCCGGCAGCGGCTCGACAGTGGACGGTGCGGGGGAGGGCTCCGGCGTCGGTGGGCCGGAAACGTCGGTCAGAGACATACACTTTTCCGATCGGAGTAGGGGCCTTTTTGCGGACCTGGCCCGTGCCCTTCGGGTCAGTGATGCTGCGCCTCGCCCGGATGCCCGCCGCTTCGCGTACCTAGTCGGACAGCAGGAGACTCCGGTTCCCGCCACCTGTGTCCGGCACG
Organism: Micromonospora sp. NPDC051196; assembly: GCF_040682415.1. NCBI lineage: Bacteria > Bacillati > Actinomycetota > Actinomycetes > Micromonosporales > Micromonosporaceae > Micromonospora > Micromonospora sp. NPDC051196. Next base: position 50,892 of record NZ_JBFBAY010000016.1, on the reverse strand, counting down.
CCGCCGCTCACCCGGCCAGCCCGACTGCCGTTAAAAAGGGGCCCTTCCTCTACCCGAGGCGTTAATAAGGTGCCCTTCCTTCACACCAGCGGCAGCCCGACGTAGTTCTCGGCGAGGCTGGTGGCGTACGCGGGGGAGGTGGTCAGGTAGCGCAACGTCGCCGACTGGAGTTTCGCCTCGTACGGGTCGTCGGCGTCGAGGCGGTGCAGCATCGAGGTCATCCACCAGGAGAACTGCTGAGCCCGCCAGACCCGACGCAGGGCGGTACGCGAGTAGTCGTCGAGCAGGTCGGTGCGACCGTCGGCGTACCAGGCGGCGAAGGCGTCCCCGAGCAGCGCCACGTCGGCCAGTGCCAGGTTCATGCCCTTCGCGCCGGTGGGCGGCACGATGTGCACGGCGTCGCCGGCCAGGTAGAGCCGCTGCCACTGCATCGGCTCCACCACGAAGCTGCGCAGCGGGGTGATCGCCTTCTCCAGGATCGGTCCCTCGTTGAGGGTCCAGCCTGGCACGGTCTCCAACCGGGTCCGCAGCTCGGCCCAGATCCGCTCGTCGGGCCAGTCGGCGATGTCCTCGTCGGCGGGGACCTGGAGATACAGCCGGGAGATCTCCGGCGAGCGCATGCTGTAGAGGGCGAAGCCCCGTTCGTGGTGGGCGTAGATGAGTTCCTCGACCGCCGGTGCGGCGGCGGCCAGGACGCCCAGCCAGGCGAACGGGTAGGTGCGTTCGTAGGTGTGCAGCACCCCGTCGGGGACCGCCGAGCGGCTCACCCCGTGGAAGCCGTCGCAGCCGACCACGAAGTCGCAGTGCAGTTCCTCGTCGCGTCCCTCGTGCCGGTAGTGCACCACCGGCGACGGCGACTCCAGGCCGGACAGGCGCGTGGCCTCGGCGGAGAACAGGATCGTGCCACCGGCGGCCAGCCGCGCGGCGATCAGGTCCTTGACCACCTCCTGCTGCCCGTACACGGTGATCGCCCGGCCGGTCAGCTCGGTCATCGCCACCCGGTGGGACTCGCCGTCGAAGCGCAGCTCGATGCCCTCGTGCCGCAGGCCCTCGCGGTCCAGCCGGGCCCCCAGGCCGGTGTCGCGCAGCAGGTCGACCGAGCCTTGTTCGAGCACTCCGGCGCGCACCCGGTGTTCCACGTACTCCCGGCTGCGGCTCTCCAGCACCACCGAGGAGATGCCGTGCCGGTGCAGCAGGTGCGACAGCATGAGACCGGCCGGTCCCGCTCCGACGATGCCGACCTGGGTACGCATCCGTGCCTCCTCGATCCGTGCGCCGGCAACCCCGTCGCCCGTCCTCAGCCTGCCCGCTGCCGACCCGGGGCGCCGCTGTCGGTTTCCACTCAGTGGAAAGCCGACCTCCGCCGTCCAGACGTCACGCCGCCGACGCGCCCGCCGCTGCTTCACCCGCCGGCCGCTCGTCCCGTCAAGCCCACCTGCCGCTTCAGGAGTCCGCCCGTCGTGTCAGGCGCTCGTCCGGTGCGCGGGGTACGGCTGCTGCGCGTCGGCCAGCCGGGCCGCCACCTGGTCGGCCGCCGCCCGCAGCGCCGGGACCAGCCGCTGCGGTGCGGTGCCCAGGCTGTGCCCGACGACGCCGATCGCGGCCAGTGCCGCGCCGTCGGGCCCACGGACCGCGACGGCGATCGAGCAGGAGCCGAGGGACATCTCCTCATGGGTACGCGCCCAACCGCGCTCGCGGATCGTGGCCAGCTCACGGGCCAGCCGGCCCGGCTCGGTGATGGTGTACGGGGTGCAGCGGCGCAACGGCCCTCGCAGGTGCGCGGCGATCACCTCAGGTGGGGCGTACGCCAGCAGCGCCTTGCCGACCCCGGTGGCGTGCAGCGGCAGGCGACCCCCGGCCCGGGAGACGGTCGGCACCGAGCGGTGACCGGTGACCTTCTCCACGTAGAGCGCCTCGTCGCCGTCCCGGACCGCCAGGTGCGCGTTCTCCTGGACCGTGGTGTGCAACTCCTGGAGGTAGGGCAGCGCCACCTCACGCAGTTGGCCGTGCAGCGGCGAGAGCAGCCCGATCTCCCACAGCCGTACGCCGATGCGGTAGGTCCCGTCGACGGCGCGCGACAACGCCCGGCCGCTCACCAACTCGGTGACCAGCCGGTGCGTGGTGGCCAGCGGCAGCCCACTGCGCCGGGCGATGTCGCTGAGCGTCAACGCCGGATGGGCCGCGTCGAACGCGCCGAGCACGGCCAGCACCCGTGAGGTCACCGAGGCGCCGGGGGAGCGGCTGCCACCCGCCATCGCTGCGCCCGGCTCAGAACGGGTAGCGGGTGATGTCACCCTGCACGGTCAGCCACTGCGTCTCGGTGAACGCCTCCACCCAGCCGTCGCTGTAGAGCGTGCCGTGCCAGATGCCGGTGTCGAGCAGGGACATGGTCATCCTCCTTGCCGGGGGTGGGCTGGTCCGAGAGGAGCGCTCCACAGGCTGTTCGGAAGCCGAACAATCGTTCTCGTTCAGAACATGGCACGGGCTCGTCGGGCCCGTCAACGGATGCCCTGGACATTCCGCGCACCGGAATCCGACGCGTTGACGGACCTCGGCCCGGGCCACTACGTTCGAGATGTGTACGCGAGTCCGCATGCCGAACATCGGCGGCGGTCCTGGACCCCGGAGGGCGGAAGCTGATGGCGAAGCTCGTCTCGCTGGCCGACGGCGTCGCGGAACTGGTCCGTGACGGGGACACGGTGGCGTTGGAGGGATTCACCCACCTCATCCCGTTCGCCGCCGGCCACGAGATCATCCGACAGCGACGGCGCGACCTGACCCTGGTCCGGATGACCCCCGACGTCATCTACGACCAGCTGATCGGCGCCGGCTGCGCCCGTCGGCTGGTCTTCTCCTGGGGCGGCAACCCCGGTGTCGGTTCCCTGCACCGCTTCCGTGACGCCGTGCAGAACTCCTGGCCGGTCCCGCTGCAACTGGAGGAACACAGCCACGCGGGAATGGCCAACCGGTACGTCGCCGGTGCCAGCGGCCTACCGTTCGCCGTGCTGCGCGGCTACACCGGCACCGACCTGCCCAGGCACACCACCAACATCCGCCCCGTCGAGTGTCCGTTCACCGGGGAGACCCTGACCGCTGTGGCGGCGTTGCGACCCGACGTGACCGTGGTGCACGCCCAACGCGCCGACCGCGCCGGCAACGTGCAGATGTGGGGCATCACCGGCGTGCAGAAGGAGGCGGTGCTGGCCGCGCAGCGGTCGCTGGTCACCGTCGAGGAGATCGTCGACGAGTTGACGCCGGTACCCGGCCAGGTGCTCCTGCCGGGCTGGGCCGTCACCGCCGTCGCGCACGTACCCGACGGCGCGCACCCGTCGTACACCCAGGGCTACTCGGTGCGGGACAACGACTTCTACCTGGCCTGGGACGCGATCAGCCGGGAGCGGGGCAGCTTCGAGGACTGGATCGCCCGGCACGTGCTCGACACGGAGGTACCGGCGTGAGCGCCGACTACAGCGCCGACGAGATGATGACCGTCGCCGCCGCCCGACAGTTGCGCGACGGCACCGCCTGCTTCGTCGGCATCGGGCTGCCCAGCACGGCGGCGAATCTGGCCCGGGTCACCCACGCCCCGAACCTCGTGCTCATCTACGAGTCGGGCTGCCTCGGTGCCAAGCCCGACCGGCTGCCGCTGTCCATCGGCGACGGGGTGCTCGCCGACACCGCCGACGCGGTGGTCTCCGTTCCCGAGGTCTTCAACTACTGGCTGCAACCCGGCCGCATCGACGTCGGGTTCCTCGGCGCCGCGCAACTCGACCGGTACGGCAACATCAACACCACGGTCATCGGCGGCGACTACACCGACCCGAAGGTACGCCTGCCCGGTGCCGGCGGCGCGCCGGAGATCGCCGCCTCCTGCGGCGAGGTGGTGGTCGTCGTCCGGCAGAGCCTGCGTACGTTCATCGACCGGGTCGACTTCGTCACCTCGGTCGGCTACGGCGCCGGTCCGGGCGACCGGGCCCGGCTCGGGTTGCGCGGCGGCGGCCCGAAGACCGTCATCACCGACCTGGGTGTGCTGGCGGCCGACCCGGTGACCTGCGAACTCACCCTCACCCGGCTGCATCCCGGCGTCACCGTGGAACAGGTCCGCGCCGCCACCGGCTGGCCGTTGGCCGTCGCCGACGACCTGACCACCGGCGAACCACCCACCACCGACGAACTCACCGTGCTGCGCGCCCTGGAAGCCACCAAGCAGGCCGCGCACTGATGAGCTGTCGTACGGCAAGCCTGAAGGGGAACCAATGAGCGAGACCACCCGGAAGCTGGTGCTGCCCGGTTACCGGCGCGACGACGTCGAGGCCCACCCGCCGCTGCTCAGCCCCGGCTACGGCTCCACCGTCACGCGCGCCCCGCAGCAGCCGCTCAGCTATCTGCCGCAGCGGCTCACCGAGATCACCGGCCCGCTGCTCGGCGAGGGACGTCTCGGTGAACTCGACCACGACCTGACCCGGCAGCACGACGGCGAGCCCCTCGGGCAGCGGATCATCGTGCACGGCCGGGTGGTCGACGGCGACGGCCGGGCCGTGCCGCACACCCTGGTGGAGATCTGGCAGGCCAACGCCGCCGGCCGCTACCGGCACGCCATCGACAACTGGCCGGCACCGCTGGACCCCAACTTCACCGGCGTCGGCCGTGCCCTCACCGACGACCAGGGACGCTACGAGTTCGTCACCGTGCAGCCCGGCGCCTACCCGTGGCGCAACCACGACAACGCCTGGCGGCCCGCACACATCCACTTCTCGCTGTTCGGCCGGGCGTTCACGCAGCGTCTGGTGACCCAGATGTACTTCCCCGGCGACCCGCTGTTCTCCCAGGACCCGATCTTCAACTCGGTCCGCGACCCGCAGGCCCGTGAGCGGATGGTGGCCCGCTACGACCACGCCGCCACCCGACCGGAATGGGCGCTGGCCTACCGGTTCGACATCGTGCTGCGGGGCCGGGAGGCCACCCCCTTCGAGGACGAGGACGAGGACGATGAGTGAGCGCCTGGGCGTCACGCCCGCCCAGACCGTCGGGCCGTACCTGCACATCGGCCTGCACTGGCCCGACGGCCCGTACGTGGTGCCCGAGGGCACCCCGGGCGCGTTCTGGATCCGTGGCCGGATCTTCGACGGCACCGGCAGCCCGGTGGCCGACGCGATGGTGGAGAGCTGGCAGGCCGATCCGGACGGGCGCTTCGACCACCCCGACGACCCGCGCGGCGCCCACCCCACCACCGTGCCCGGCTTCCGTGGTTTCGGCCGCGTCGACACCGACGCCGAGGGCTGGTACGCGCTGCACACCGTCCGGCCAGGACCACTGCCCACCTCCGAGGGCGAGACCGAGGCGCCGCACCTGAACCTGTCGGTGTTCGGCCGTGGGCTGCTGCACCGCCTGGTGACCCGGATCTACTTCCCGGACGAGCCGGCCAACCCCGCCGACCCGGTGCTGCGTACCGTCGACCCCAGCCGCCGCGACACGCTCCTGGCCCGGCCGTCCGCGGACGGCTACCAGTTCGACATCCGTCTGCAGGGAGAGCATGAAACCGTCTTCTTCGCCGTCTGAGGCGTTGCTGCGCGGGCTGTCCGGCGCGGCCGACGTCGACGTCGAACTCGACGACCGTCGCCTGTTGCAGGCGATGCTGGACACCGAGGCCGCGCTCGCCCGGGCCACCGCCGACGCCGGCCTGCTGCCCGCGACGGTCGCCGACGAGATCGCCCGGCACTGCCACGCCGACCGGTACGATCCGGCGGCGCTCGGCGCAGCCGCCGAAGCCGCCGGCAACCCGGTCGTCCCGCTGGTGCGCGAGCTGACCGCCGCCGTCGCGCAACCGGCCCGCGCCTGGGTGCACCACGGCGCCACCAGCCAGGACGTCCTCGACAGCGCCCTGGCCCTGGTGGTCACCCGGGCCGCCGTGCCGCTGCTGCGCCACGTCGAGGTCGCCGCCGACGCCGCCGCCGGGCTCGCCCGCGCCCACCGCGACACCGTCATGGTGGCCCGCACCCTCGGCCAGCAGGCCGCTCCCACCACCTTCGGGCTCAAGGCGGCCGGCTGGCTGCTCGGCCTGCACGAGGCACGGACCAGGCTGGCGCGGGCGTGCGACGCGCTGCCCGCGCAGCTCGGCGGTGCGGTGGGCACCCTCGCCGGGTACGGGCCGGCCGGCCTGGCGGTGGCGCAACGGTTCGCCGCCCACCTGGGCCTGGCGACCAGCCCACTGCCCTGGCACACCCGCCGCCAGCCGGTGCTCGATCTGGCCGCGGCGCTCGGCGGGCTGCTCGCCGCCACCGGCAAGGTCGCCCTCGACGTCGGCCTGCTCGCCCAGACCGAGGTCGGCGAGGTCGGCGAGGGCGGTACGGGACGCGGCGGCTCGTCGGCCATGCCACACAAACGCAACCCGGTCGACTCGGTCCTGGTCACCGCCGCCGCCCGGCGTAGCCCCGGACTCGTCGGCACCCTGTTCGCCGCAGCCGGGCAGGAACACGAACGGGCCACCGGCGGCTGGCACGCCGAATGGGAACCCCTGCTCGAACTGGTACACCTGGCCGGCGGAGCCGCCGCCCGTACCGCCCGGATGCTGACCGACCTGCGCGTACACCCGCAGCGGATGCGGGCCAACCTCGACGCCAGCGGTGGCCTGCTGCTCGCCGAGGCCGTTGCCGCCCGGCTGGCCCCGGCGTTGGGTCGCGCCGCCGCCCACGACCTGGTCGCCCGGGCCGCCACCGGCGCCTGCTTCCGCGACGCCCTGCTGGCCGATTCCGAGATCCGGGCGCACCTGTCGGAGGCCGACATCGACGCGGCGCTGGATCCGGCCGGGTGGCTCGGCAGCGCGACCGCCCTCGTCGACCGCGCCCTGGACGTACACGATCGGGGGACCGGGTGAGGTTGCACGCCACCGTCGACGGGCCGCCCGATGCGCCAGTGCTGGTGCTGGGCAGCTCCCTGGGCACCACCGGCGCCATGTGGCAGCCACAGGTGGCCGCCCTGGCCACCCGGTTCCGGGTGGTCCGCTACGACCATCTCGGTCACGGTGGCTCGCCGGTGCCGGCCGGGCCGTACCGCATCGACCTGCTCGGCCGGGAGGTGCTGCGGCTGCTCGACGACCTGGCGGTCGGGTCCGCGCACTATGCCGGGCTCTCCCTCGGCGGCATGGTCGGCATGTGGCTGGCCGCGCACGCCCCCGAGCGGATCGACCGGCTCGCCCTGCTGTGCACCTCGGCCTACCTGGGCCCGGCCGACGGTTGGCGGGCCCGGGCGGCCAGCGTCCGCGCCGGCCAGTTGGATGCCATCGCCGACACCGTGGTGACCCGCTGGTTCACCCCGGGCTTCGCCGCCGCCCGCCCCGACACGGTCGCCGGCTACCGGGACATGCTGACCGCCACCCCGCCGGCCGGCTACGCCGCCTGCTGCGAGGCGATCGCCGCCATGGACCTGCGCGCCGACCTGGCGGCCGTACGCGCACCGACCCTGGTGATCGGCGCCGCCGACGACCCGGCCACCCCGCCCGCGCACGCCGCCGACATCGCCGAACGGATCCCGTCCGCGCGGCTGGCCATCGTCGACGACGCCGCACACCTGGCCAACGTCGAACAGCCCGCCGCCGTGGCCCGGCTGCTGCGCGCCCACTTCGAACCGGAAGGCGGGACGAACCCGTGACCGACCAGCAGCGACACGCCGCCGGCATGGCGGTCCGGCGGCAGGTGCTCGGCGACGCGCACGTCGACCGGGCCGTGGCCAACACCGACGAGTTCACCGCCGACTTCCAGGATCTGATCACCCGGTACGCCTGGGGCGAGATCTGGACCCGGGACGGCCTGGACCGGCGTACCCGCAGCTGCATCACTCTCGCCGTGCTGGCCACCCTGCACCATGACGAGGAACTGGCGATGCACGTACGGGCCGCGCTGCGCAACGGAGTGACCCCGCAGGAGGTCGGCGAGGTGCTGCTCCAGGTCGCCGTCTACGCTGGCGTACCGGCCGCGAACCGGGCGTTCAAGGTGGCTCAGGAGACCCTGCGGCAGGAGGCCCAGTGACCGACGCGGCGCGATCGGGGGAGTTCGTCCAGTCACTGGAGCGTGGCCTGGCCGTGATCCGCGCGTTCGACGCCGAGCATCCCCAACTCACCCTCAGCGAGGTGGCCCGGGCCACCGGGCTGACCCGGGCCGCCGCCCGCCGCTTCCTGCTCACCCTGGTCGAGTTGGGCTACGTGCACACCGACGGGCGACTGTTCGCCCTGCGCCCACGCATCCTCGACCTCGGCTACGCCTACCTGTCCAGCCTGAGCCTGCCGGAGGTGGCCCAGCCGCACATGGAGGCGCTGGTCGCGCAGGTGCACGAGTCCTGCTCGGTGTCCGTCCTCGACGGTGACGAGGTGGTCTACGTCGCCCGGGTGCCCACCAAGCGGATCATGACGGTCGGGATCAGTGTCGGCACCCGGTTCCCCGCGTACGCCACCTCGATGGGGCGGGTGCTGCTCGCCGCCCAGCCGGCCGACTGGCTGGACGACTACCTCGCCACGGCGCAGTTTCGACCGCTGACCCGGCGCACCATCACCGACCCGGCGAAGCTGCGTACCACCCTGAACCGGATCGCCAACCAGGGATACGCGATCGTCGACCAGGAGTTGGAGGAGGGGCTGCGCTCGCTGGCCGCCCCGATCCACGCCGACGACGGCACGGTGATCGCCGCGGTCAACGTCTCCGCCCACGCCAGCCGCGGCACCTTCGAGGCGATCCGCCGGGAGTTGCTGCCACCGTTGCTGGCCACCGCCCGGCGGATCGAGGAGGACCTGACCGCTGGCCGATAGCCGGTCTGCGGGGACCGCGACCATCGGGTGAATCGACCCGGGGCGGGCGTTCGGCGTACCACCATGTGGTGGGCGACGAACGGGGGGCGACGTGCGCGAACTGCTGCTGGTCATCACTCTTGGTGTCACCGTACTGATCGGTACGACCCTCGGCGGCCGGTACCGGGTCGCGCCGCCGGTGCTGCTGATCTGTCTCGGTGCCCTGCTGGCGTTGCTACCGCCGTTCTCCCACGTGGTGCTCGCCCCGGAGGTGGTGCTGCTGCTGTTCCTGCCGGCCATCCTCTACCGGGAGAGCCTGACCACCAGCCTGCGGGAGGTTCGGGCGAACATCGTGGTCATCGCCCTGTTGGCGATCGGGTTGGTCGGCATCACGATGGTGGCGGTGTCCCTGGTCGTGCAGCGGTTCGGCATCGACCCGGCGGTGGCCTGGGTGCTTGGCGCCGTGCTCGCCCCGACCGACGCGGCGGCGGTGGCCGGGCTGGCCAAGCGGATGCCCCGGCGGCTGCTCACCACCCTGCACACCGAGAGCCTGATCAACGACGGTACGGCTCTGGTGCTGTTCGCCGTGGCGCTCGGCCTGCTCGGCGGCGGTGCGGCACCGAATGCCTTCGAGTTGGTCGAGCGGATCGGGCTGTCCTTCCTCGGTGGCATCGCGGCGGGCCTGCTGGTCGGCATCGTGGTGATCGCAATCCGCAAGCGCCTGGACGATCCCCTGCGGGAGGGCGCGGTCAGCGTGCTCACCCCGTTCGCCGCCTTCTTCCTCGCCGACGCCATCCACGAGAGCGGGGTCCTCGCGGTGGTGGTCTCCGGGCTGCTTCTCGCCTACGCCAGTCCTCGGGTGATCCGGGCCCGCTCCCGCGTGCTGGCCCTGTCCTTCTGGGACCTGACCACCTTCCTCATCAACGGCGGACTCTTCGTGCTGGTGGGAATGCAGATTCCCCGGGTGACGCGCGGGGTCACCAGTCTGGCGTTGACCCGCGCGATCGTCATCGCGCTGGTGGTGGCCGTGGTTCTGGTGGTGGTCCGGATGCTCTGCCTGCACCTGACGGCCTTGGTCGCCCGGCTGGTGGACCGACGCAAGATCGGTCGGGAGCGGCGGGTCAACTGGCGGGTCCGTACGGTCGCCGGCTGGGCCGGGTTCCGTGGCGCGGTCTCCCTCGCGGCGGTGCTCGCGGTCCCACTGACCGTCAACGGTGACCCGGTTCCGGACCGGGACCTGATCATCTTCTGTGTCGCCGCGGTGATCCTGGTGACCATGCTCGTGCAGGGCACCACCCTGCCGCTGCTGATGAGTTGGGCCAAGCTGTCCGGAGACCCGGAACGTGCCGACGAGAAGCGGCAGGCACAGACCCACGCCATCCGGCAGACCCTGCACGCCCTGCCGGACATCGCCGACCGGGTCGGCGCCGACCCGGACACGGTACGGCGGATCCAGGACGAGTACGAGAGCCACCTCGACGTGCTCCGGTCCGAGCCGCAGGACGAGACGGCGGCTGCCCGGGAGGCCGAGCGTCAGCTGCGCCTGGCGGTGCTCGACCACAAGCGGCGCGAGATCACCCGGCTGCGGGACCGCCGGCAGATCGACGCTGCCGTCCAGCGTGAGTTGGAGGCCCGGCTGGACGTCGAGGAGATCCGCCTGCTCGGGCCCCGGACCCTGGAGTGACCTCGGTCCGGTCAGCTCGCCGGGGCTGTCCCGGCCGGCAGCGCCAGCGCGACCGTGAGATCGAGCAGGTTGCGTGGATCGGTGAGCCGTTCGCCGTAGAGCTGGCGCAGTTGCCCCATCCGGTAGCGCACCGTCTGCGGGTGTACGAACAGGTCGGCGGCGACGTCGTCGCGCCGTCCCTGGTGCAGCAGCCAGGAGCGCAATGTCTCGGTGAGCCGTTCCGCGGTGGCCGCGGGCAACTCGGCAAGCGGTTGCAGGACCCGGGCGCGCAGATCCGACAGGGCCTCCATGTCGGCGCTGAGCAGCAGTTCGGCCAGGTGCCGGTCGGTGTCCAGCGGCTCACCGTCGGCGGGTTGGGCGATGCCCAGGCCGACCACCCGCACCACCCGCCGGTACGACGAGCAGACCTGCGCCCACGGTCGGGCCGGGCCGAGCACCGCGCGGCGGCCGTGCAGCACCCGGGCGAGTTGGCGTCGCCGGTCACCGTGCATGTCCGGCACCAGCAGCACGACCGTCTCCTCGCCGGGCTCACCGGCGGGCAGCTCCTCGCTGCTTTCCAGGGTGTGCTCGTCGAGCAGCGCGAGCGCGCCGCGCAGCTTCGCCTGCGGCAGCAACGCGACGGTGAGCGTCTCCGGGACCGGCCAGTCCGCCCGCTCGGCGCTGCGCAGCAGCACCTCCTCCGGCTCACCGGCGAGCAGTTGCTGGGTGAGCCGTTCCAGGTTGCGTCGCTGGGCCCGGCCGGCGCTGGCCAACTCGTCGGCGTGCCCCGCCACGCTGGCCGCGGAGAGCTCGTCGATGTAGGCGAACATCAGTTCGGCGAACTCCGCGACGGTGGCTGCGGGCAGCCCGAGCGCCACGGTGGCCGCGGCCATCTCCCGCCAGGAGACCCGGGCGCCGATCCGGTAGGCGGCCAGCAACGCGTCCACGCTGCGACCGGACCGGGCCTCACCGCTGCCGAGGGCGTACGCAGCCTCCAACGCCGGCACCAGCGGGGTGCTGGCGGTGCTGGCGTGCGGACGTTCGAGCAGTTGCAGGAACGTGCCCAACGCGATCTGCACCGCGTTCTCTATCTTGTCCCGCATCTGTCCGGTCAGGGTGCCGGAGTAGCTGGGCACCTCGGCCGTGATCGCGCTGACCGTCCGCGCGGCGACCAGCGGTAGCCGGTCAACCAGTTCGCGGGCCACCCGCCGCTCAAGCTCGAGGCGGGCCACCCGATCAGTTGTTCCGGAGTTTTCCGCCACGTTGTTCTCCCCGCACAAAAGGGATGGATCGCTTTACCTTCGCTGGCCAAGATTTTATGCCAGCGCGCCGGGACGATCGTTGTATGGCCGCCACCGTTCCGCCAGCGAGCACGAAAGGGTCCCTCCGGCGCCGCCTGTGGCGGCTCGCCGAGACCGTGACCACGCCGGTCCTGCCCGGGGACTACCTCGACCTGGTCGCCCCGCTGCGGGCCGGCGCCGACCTGCGCGGGCGCATCGTCGCCGTGCACCCGGAAACCCCGGACGCGGCGACCGTGGTGATCCAGCCCGGCCGCAGTTGGCGTGGCCATGTGCCGGGACAGTACATCCGGCTCGGCGTCGACGTCGACGGCGTACGTCTGTGGCGGGCCTATTCGGTGACGTCCGCGCCGGGCGGGCGGACCGAGCCGATCTCGGTGACGGTCAAGGCGATCCCCGACGGGGTGGTCAGCAACTACCTGGTGCGACGGGTACGCCCCGGCACCATCGTGCAGCTCGACCAGGCGATCGGTGACTTCGTCCTGCCCCAGCCGGCGCCGTCGCGGGTGTTGTTCCTCACCGCCGGCAGCGGCATCACCCCGGTCGCCGGGATGCTGCGCAGCGGCCTGCTCACCGGCAGCGACGTGGTGCTGATCCATTCCGCGCCGACCTCGGCCGACGTGGTGTTCGGCGCGGAACTGCGCGACCTCGCCGCGCGCGGGGTCATCCGGCTGGTGGAGCGGCACACCGCCGTCGACGGTCTGCTGGACGTGGCCGAACTCGACACCCTGGTGCCCGACCACGCCGAGCGCGAGACCTGGGCGTGTGGCCCGGTCGGTCTGCTGGACGCCGTCGAGCAGCACTGGGCCGCGCGGGGCGCCACCGACCGGCTGCACACCGAACGATTCCGGCCGACCATCATCACCGCCGGTGACGGCGGCACGGTCACCTTCACCCGCTCGTCGGTCACCGTCGAGGCCGACGGTGCGACGCCACTGCTCGACGCCGGAGAAAACGCCGGTGTCCTGATGCCCTCGGGTTGCCGGATGGGTATCTGTTTCGGCTGTGTGCTGCCGATGCGCCAAGGCGCCGTCCGTGACCTGCGCAACGGCCAGCTCACCACCGCCCTGCCGGGCGACGGCGTACGCGTGCAGACCTGCGTGTCGGCCGCGGCCGGCGCCTGTGAACTCGAAATTTGATCGGAGAACGTCGACGTGACCGTAATCCAGAAGAAAGCCGTCAACCCGATCGCGCACCTCAGCGCCGAGGACATCGAAACCCTCGGCAAGGAACTCGACGCCATCCGGGAACGGGTGATCGCCGACCGGGGTGAGCGGGACGCCGCCTACATCCGCAAGGTCATCTCGACCCAGCGCAAGCTGGAGGTCGGCAGCCGGGTCGTGCTGCTGTTCTCGCTGTTCCCGCCGGCCTGGGTCGTCGGCACCGCCGGGCTGTCGCTGGCGAAGATCCTGGAGAACATGGAGATCGGGCACAACATCCTGCACGGTCAGTGGGACTGGATGCGCGATCCGAAGATCCACTCGACGACCTGGGAATGGGACCACGTCAGCCCCGCCGAGCAGTGGAAGCAGTCGCACAACGAACTGCACCACCGCTACACCAACGTCGTCGGCAAGGACAACGACCTCGGCTACGGCATCATGCGCGTGGACGAGGACCAGCCGTGGCACCCGGCCCACCTGGGCCAGCCGTTCTACAACTTCGTCAACGCCTGCTTCTTCGAGTACGGCATCGCCGCGTACGACCTGGATCTGGGCACGAAGCTGAAGGACGGCAGCTACAAGAACAACCCGGAGTTCCGTGCCAACCTGAAGGCTACCGGCCGCAAGCTGCGCCGCCAGGTGCTCAAGGACTACGTGCTCTTCCCGGTGCTGTCCGGTCCGTCGTTCTTCCACACCATGGCCGCCAACTTCACCGCGAACCTGATCCGCAACCTGTGGAGCCACGCGGTGATCATGTGCGGGCACTTCCCGGAAGGGGTGGAGACCTTCGAGAAGACCTCGATCGAGGGCGAGACCCGCGGCGAGTGGTACCTGCGGCAGATGCTCGGCTCGGCCAACATCAGCGGCAGCCGGCTGATGCACATCATGACCGGCAACCTGTCGTACCAGATCGAGCACCACCTCTTCCCGGACCTGCCCAGCAACCGCTACCAGGAGATCGCCCCCGAGGTGCGGGCGCTGTTCGACCGGTACGGGCTCAAGTACGTCACCGGCTCGCTGCCCCGCCAGGTCTTCTCCGCCTGGAAGAAGATCTTCCGGCTCTCCCTGCCGAACCGTCGTCGGCGCGGCGTCATCGAGGAGAATCCGACCCCGGCCCTCGTCCCGGCCGGCACCTGATCCCGCGTACGGCCTGCGGTGGCACGGCGCTCGGACGGGCTCGACCCGCCTGGGCGCGCAGCCGCCGCAGTGCTCAGCGGCGGTTGGGGTAGTTGTGGGCCGACTGGCGACCCCGGACGAAGGCCAGGATGATCACCACGGCGAGCGCGATCAGCCCGATGATCACCAGCCAGCGGACCGCTTCGAGGAGTAGTCCGAGCAGGACGACTATTCCCCCGACCACCCCGACGACCCAGAGCAGCGCGCGCATCTGCCACCTCCCGAACCGGCCGCCTGGTCGATCCGGACGGCTTGCCGGGTCAGCTACCCGGTAAGGCCCAGCTCATGCCGGTCGACCTCCGGTGGGCCCGGATCGTCGTCGTCCCGGCGGTCGGCGAGACATCGACGCAACGCATATTCTGTGCGCCGATCCGCTCGCCGGGAGGGAACCCATGCCGTCGCGGCAGGACCAGCTGCACTCGTACCAGTTCACCCTCCAGCGGGTGGTCGCCGCGCTGGTGATGCGCGAGACCGATCCGGCGCAGTCACCGTTCCGCCGGCTCGCGGGTGCGGGGATGGCCAGCGTCCTGGTGGCGCTCATCGGGCTGGGTGGTTTCGCCCTCTACGGTCTGTTCACCGGCGGCGGTGCGAAGTGGCGCGACACCGCGGCGGTCATCGTGGAGAAGGAGTCGGGCGCGCGGTTCGTCTACCGCGAGGAGCGGCTGCATCCGGTGCCCAACTACACCTCGGCGCTACTGGTCATCGGCGCCGAACAGCCGAAGACCGTGCTCGTGTCGCGGCGCTCGATCGACGGCGTACCCCGTGGTCTGCCGCTGGGCATCGCCGACGCACCCGACTCGTTGCCGGCGGCCGACCGGCTCTCCGCCGCGCCCTGGACGGTCTGCTCGACCAGCCCGCCGAGTACCCGGCGGGCACCCCGGTCGGTGTTGTTGATCGGCACCGGCGACATCGGCGGCCGACCCCTGCGTGACGAGGCGTTGATCCTGCGTGACCCCGACGGTCGGCTGCACCTGGTGCGGCAGCAGCGGCGGCACCTGATCCGCGACGCCGACCGGGTGCTGGCCGCGCTGGCGACCACCCGCGCCCGGGCCGTTCCGGTCGCCGCGGCCGTGCTCAACACCGTGCCCGCCGGGCTCGACCTCGCACCACTGGACCTGCCCGGCCTCGGTACACCCTCCGAGCGGGTCGCCGACGCACGGATCGGGGACGTGCTGGTGGTCAGCAACACCGGCGGCGGACGGCAGTACGCTGTCGTGCTGCGCGACGGTCTCGCCGGCATCACCGAGTTGCAGGCCGGTCTGCAACTCGCCCGCACCGGCCAGCGCGAACCCGAGCAGATCAGTCTCGGCCGGTTCGCCGCACTGCCCCAGCTGCCCGACCTCGCGCCCACCGGCCCGGACGCGCCACCGAGCGGGCCACCCCGGCTGGCCACCGCCAGCTCGCCGGTGCTCTGCGCCATCGTCGGTGACGACACGGCAACCGTCGACCTGCGTCTCGACGCGACCCTGCCCGACCTGAGCGCCGCCACGCCCGCGGTTGGCGCGGACGGCCGGACGGTGGCCGATCACGTCCTGGTGCAGCCGGGACGTGGCGCCCTGGTCGAGTCCGTGGCCGCTGCGGGCGCGACCGGTGGTGCGCTCAGTGTGGTCACCGATCTGGGCCGGCGATACGTCCTCGCCGACGCCGAGGTCTCCGCCATGCTCGGTTACGGGCAGACCCGCCCCGTCCGGTTGCCGGCCGGTCTGGTCAGCCTGGTTCCCGCCGGGGCGAGCCTGGACCCGCAGGCGGCCCGGCGGGCGCTGGCCGGCCGTTGACGCCTGGCGTGCCGATCAACTGCTCGGCACACGCCAGCGCTCGGGCCGTCGCCTCCGCCGTGGCGGGCAGTAGTGGTGGACGCAGCGCCGGTGTCGGGATGCGTCCCTGGGCGTGCAGCACCGCTTTGATCACGGACGGGTTGGGTTCGGCGAACAGCGCCGTCGAGAGGGCGGCGAGTCGGTGCCCGAGTGGCCGGGCGCGGGCGACGTCCCCGCTGCGCCAGGCCGCGACCAGGGTGGCGAAGTCGGCGGTGGCCAGGTGTGCGGAGGCGAGGATGCCGCCGTGTGCACCGAGCGCGAGCAGCGGCGAGATGTACGCGTCCTCGCCGCCGAGCACCGAGAAGTTCGCTGGCAGGTCGGCGAGCAGGGCGATGGTGTCCGCGTCGATGCCGCCGACCGCGTGCTTGACGCCCACCACTGCGGGCAGTCCGGCGAGGCGGCGCAGCGTCTCGCCGGAGAGCGGCTGCCCGGTGCGGTACGGCACGTGGTAGGCGACCAGCGGCACCGGGGAGGCCTCCGCCAGCCGGGCGTAGTGCGCGAGCACCGCCTCCTCGCCGGGTCGCAGGAACGGAGGCACCAGGCACAGCGCCGCCGTGACCTCGTTCTGCCCGGTCAGGGCCTCGTTCTGCCCGGTCAGGGCCTGCAGGTCGTTCTGCCCGGTCAGGGCCTGCAGGTCGTCGGCGGTGTGCGCGCCGACCATGAAACCGGCGCGATGCCGCCGACAAGCCGCGCCGACGATGTCGATCACCGTTTGTCGCTCGGTGGTGCGCAGCGCGTGCGGCTCGGCGGTGGTGCCCAGGGCAACCAGGCCGTCGGCGCCACCGGCCAGTACCTCGTCGGCGAGGCTGGTCAGTGCGTCGTGGTCGACCTCGCCGCGCTCGTCGAACGGCGTGATCAGCGGTACGTACAGTCCGGTCGGTGTCATGCCCCCAGCCTGCGGCGGTCGACACTGAAGCACCAGTTCCGATCGCTCAACGAAACCGTAAGCTGAGCTGATGCTTGACGTCCGTCGCCTGCGTCTGCTGCGTGACCTGGCCCGACTCGGCACCATCGCCGCCGTCGCCGACGCGCACACCTACTCGCCGTCCGCCGTCTCCCAGCAACTGGCCGCGCTGCAACGGGAAACCGGCGTCGTGCTCCTGGAACATGTCGGCCGAGGGGTCCACCTCACCGCCACCGCGACGGCACTGGTACGGCACACCGAGGTCGTCCTCGCCGCGCTGGAGGCCGCCGAGGCCACCCTGGCCGCCGCCCGTGGCGGGCTGCTCGGCACGGTACGGATCGGGGCGTACCCCAGCGCGGTGCGTCCCCTGCTGCTACCCGCCCTGGTCGAACTGGCCCGCGACCACCCAGCGCTGGACCTGATGGTCACCGAACTGGACCCGGTCGCGGTGCCCGCTGCCTTGCGCGAGCGTCGTCTCGACGTCGCCCTCGTACACGACTACGATATCGTGCCGGTGGAGCCCGATCCGGCGCTGGACTCGACGCCGCTGCTGGACGAGACGGTGTTCCTCGCGCTGCCTGCCGCGATGGCACACCGGGCGCGGAACGACCCGATGCGATCGGTACGCGACGCCGACTGGATCATCGGCAGCCCGGGCACGCTGTGTCACGCGGTGACCCTGCACGCCTGCGAGCTGGCCGGGTACCGCCCCACCGTACGTCACCACGCCGACGACTTCACCGCCGTGCTCGCCCTGGTCGCCGCCGGTCAGGGCGTCGGGCTGGTGCCGCAACTCGCCGCCGACGGGCCACCCGCCGGCACTCGGCTGGTTCCGCTGGCCATCCGGCGACGTACCCGCGTCGCGTACCGGCAGGGTTCCGCCGATCATCCTGCGGTGCTGGCGAGCGTAGCCGCCCTTCGCGGCGCCGCCGCCAACCTGCCCGACGTGACCTGAACGGCAGCGGCCGGGTCAGGAAGGTGCGCCAGCACGTCGCCGTCGAGCGCGGCGAAGCCGAGGAACTCGCCGGTCCTCTCGCTCGGTCGGCTCTCACGCCGTGGCGCGGGCGCCCCAGACGGCGTACCGGTGCATCGTCACACCCTCGTCGAATGACGCCTGTTCGAGCAGGTGCAGTTCGAGTGGCTCATCGTACGTGTCGAACAGCGGTCGGCCGGTGCCGAG
This sequence comes from Micromonospora sp. NPDC051196, assembly GCF_040682415.1. Lineage (NCBI taxonomy): Bacteria > Bacillati > Actinomycetota > Actinomycetes > Micromonosporales > Micromonosporaceae > Micromonospora > Micromonospora sp. NPDC051196. The sequence goes on along the minus strand of NZ_JBFBAY010000016.1, from coordinate 32,918 downwards.
GACGACCGGATGGGTGAACAGCAGCAGTTCGTCGAGCAGTCCGGCCCGCAGCAGCCCGGTGGCGAGGGTGGCGCCGCCGACACCGATGTCACCGTCGCCCTCCGCACGCAGCTCCGCCAGTTGCTCGATCGCGTCGGCCCCGCCGATGATCCGGGTGTTGTGGTCGGCGCTGTCGCGGGTGCGCGACACCAGCACCTTGGGTGTCGAGGTCCAGATCTCGCCGTACTCGCGGAGGAAGCCCGGCAGCGACTCGTCGTGGCGGGCAGCCGGCCAGAAGGACTCCATCGTCTCGTAGAACGTGCGTCCCTGGACCATGAGGGACATCGCCCGCGCCCGCTCGTTGAACACGCGGTGCAGCGGCTCACCGATGCGCATCCACTTGCCGCCGCCCGCCTCGCCCGGGTGGTGCTCGATCCGCAGATCGACGGAGACATTCATCCAGTACACGAACCGACCCGGCACCACGCGCTCCCGACGATGACGACTTACCGCTGGCCGTCGATGACGGTAGTGCAGACGCCCGTCATCGGTTGCCGGACACACCGGACCGGATTCGTGACCGGCGCTGCGGTTGATCCTCGGGTCAGCGCAGGACGAGCAGGTCCAGCGCGTCGATCACCGGCGCACTGTCCAGCTGTGCGGCCTGGTGCAGACGCGTCACCCCTGCGGCGTACGCGTCGTCGTCGATCAGTTGCAGGAGGGTGTGCGCCTCCCGGCGCAGGCCGGCGGCGGCCTGCCGTAGCGATGCGGCGGTGAGTTCGGGGACCTGCTCGACGGCCACGGTGGCGAAGCCCGCGTCGGCGAAGGCGGCTTCGACGTCGGCGATGCTCGGATAGGTGTCGAGTACCTGGACGGCCTCCGGGAAATAACGGAACAGGGTGATCCCCTCGTGCCGTCCGGCGAACGCCGACCGGATGAGCACCGGTGCGTCGGGACGTAGCACCCGGCGGAGTTCGTGTGCGGCGGCGGTCAGGTCGGGAACGTGATGGATGACGGTGGAGATCCAGGCGGCATCGACGCTGCCAGTGGGCAGCGGGATGTGCTCCGCGTCGCCGGCAAGCACGGGCTCGAACACGCTGCGGGCCCGCATCGCCGCCGACGGTTCGACGGCGACGACCTCGGCGTCGGGCAACCAGTCGGTGAAGGCCCGCGCCCAGGTTCCGGTGCCGGAGCCCAGGTCGAGCAGCCGGATCCCCGGGTGCGGGCCGAGGTGCCGGATCGTGGCGGCCCGCCAGGCGGCGAGGGCGTCGTCGGTGAGGTGTCGGTTGGCCTCGAACGCCGCCGCGTCGACGTTGTTGTATGCGATGCGTGCCATGCCGACCAGCCAACTACCCGACGGGCCCGGTGACAAGCAGGCGATGACGCTTCGGTCTGTTCACGCTCGTCGACGTGGTCGCCGGTGGGCAACACCCGTCACGTCTGGTCGAGGTGCCTCTCGTACCAGGAGAGCTTCTCGCCGACGCGGGCCTGCCAGCGTCGGAGCTGGTCGATCTGCTCCTGGACCGCGACGGCGTGCTCCCGCAGCAGTTCGACGCGTTCGGCGATGGTGTCGGGGTCGCGGCACAGTTCGCCGTAGCGGCGCAACCGTTCGATGGGCATGCCCGCGTCGCGTAGGCACCGCAGGAAGTCCAGGGTGCACAGGTCGCTGTCGCTGTAGACCCGGCGGCCACCGGACGTACGCGCGACCGGCGCGAGTATTCCCTCCCGCTCGTAGTATCGCAACGTGTCGATGGAAAAGCCGCTGCGCTGCGCGGCCTCGGCGGGTGTGTACGTCCTCACCCAGCTGACCGTACCGGTTGACCTGGAGCGCACTCCAGGTTGAATCGTGGTGGCATGACTTCGGACTACCTCGATGAGGCGGAGCGCCCGGCGGTGTCCCCTCTGGTACTCGGCGCGATGACGTTCGGCACCCTGGTCGACGAGAAGACGTCGTTCGAACTGCTCGACCGGTTCGTGGAACGTGGCGGCGAGTGGATCGACACCGCCGACTGCTACGCGTTCTGGCTCAGCGCCGACGGGCGGGGCGGCGCCAGCGAACGGGTCCTCGGCCGTTGGCTCGCCGCCCGTCCCGGCGTGCGTGAGCGGGTCCGCATCTCGACCAAGGTCGGCGCGGAACCGCTGTGGAAGGGCTCCTGGCCCGAGCACCGGGCGGGGCTGAGTCGTCGGGCGATCAGCGATGCCTTCGCCGGCAGCCTGCAACGGCTGGGTGTCGACCACGTCGACCTGCTCTGGCTGCACCAGGAGGATCGCGCCACACCCATCGAGGAGAGCGTGGACGCGATCGCCGAGCAGGTCGCCGCCGGCACCGTACGTCGGGTGGGGGCGTCCAACCACCCGGCCTGGCGGATCGAACGTGCCCGCGCGTACGCGACCGCCCGGGGCACCACGCCGATCGACGCCTTCCAGTTGAACGCGACCTATCTGCGGGTGCGCCCCGGCACCCGCCCGGACGGCGTAGTCCATCCGCACGGTGTGCTCAGCGACGAGCAGATCGACTTCGCCCGCGAGCACCGGTTCGAGGTCTGGGCCTACACGCCGCTGCTCAGCGGCGCGTACGACAATCCCGCGAAGTCGATTCCGGAGGTGTACGACCACCCGGGCAACACCCGACGGCTGGCGGCGTTGGACGCGGTGGCCCGCGACACCGGCGCGACGCGCGGTCAGGTGGTCCTGGCCTGGCTGATCAGTCAGGGCATCCGGCCCATCCTCGGCGGCAGCAAACTCCACCAACTCGACGCCGCCCTGGACGGCGTCACCCTCGCCCTCGACGAGGAACACCTGGCTCGGCTCGACTCGGCGGACTGACCGCTGACGCCCAGCCGACCCGGTCGTGGCTCTCGGCGCCGTGTCGGCGTCGGGCCGCTGCCGGGTCGGCTGCCCCCGTGGAACCAGTCCCCGGGCCGCGTCCCAGGCCGATGTCAGCGACTCGTGACGCTGCGGGTCAGGCCGGGCGGCGTAGCACGCTCACCGCGAAGTCCGCGTCGTCGCGCCACGGGCGCAGGTCCCAGGTGGCGAAGCGGTGCTCGGGCAGCAGCCCGGCGGCGGCCACATGCTCGTCGAAGTCGCGCAGCGGATAGCCCCGGTCGGTGCCGAAGCCGATGGCGATCACCCCGTCGGGGCGTACGTGCGCGGCCACCCGACGCAGCACCGCCACCTCGGTGCCGGCGGCCACGAAGGTCATCACGTTACCGGCCAGCACCGCCGCGTCGAACGGCGCCGACTCGCCGGCCGCCGCGAGATCCAACTCCGCCAGGTCGGCGACCAGCCAGCGGGGGCCCGGATGGTCGGCGCGGGCCGCCTCGACCAGCACCGGGTCGGCGTCCACGCCGAGCACCGTGTGGCCCCGGGCGGCCAGTTCGGCGCCGACCCGGCCGGTGCCGCAGCCGGCGTCGAGGATCCGCGAGCGCGGCGGCACCAGCGCGTCGACCAGCCGGGCCTCACCGGCCAGGTCGGCACCCTCGGCGGCCAGTTGCCGGAACCGGTCGACGTACCACTGCGAGTGTTCCGGTCCGGTGTCGGTGGCCCAGCGGGTCGGGTTGCCCGGGGCGGCGCTGCGCTTGCTCATCGGACCACCGTATCCAGCGGTGGTCAGGGCAGTCGGGCCACCGTCACGAACTCGTTGTAGGTGAACACCCGACCGGCGGCACGCGGGAACGGGAAGGAGTACTGCCGCTGCACGCTCAGGCCGAGTGCCCGGCAGTCCTCGGCCGCCTCGGCGAAGCCGACGAACCGGACGTGCGACGAGTCGCTGTGGTAGCCGCGCTCCTGCGGGGTGATGAAGACCGCCCGGCCGCCGGAGCGGACGAACGGCAGGTACGAGGCGACCACCTCGCGGGCCTGCTCGGCCGGCATGTGCTCCAGCAGATGCGCGGCGAGCAGGGAGTCGAAGGCGCCCGGCCGGGCATGCTCGGAGGCGAAGAACTCCTCGGTGGTGTACGCCTTGAGACCGAGCGCCCGGCTGTGCGCCACCGACGTCGGATTGTGGTCCACCCCGACCGCGCCCTCGCCGAGATTGATCAGGTTGCGGCCCAGCCCCGACCCGACGTCGAGGGTTCGGCCCAGGCGCAGCCGTCGCAGGTTCCATCGGTAGGGTGCCTGCACGTCCAGGATCCGCTTCCAGCGGGCACCACTGAGCTGCTGCAAGCGTTCGGTGTAGTCGGCACCCTGGGTGCCGGTGGGACCCTGCCGCGACTGCTTCATCCGGGGCTCCTTGGCCGTCAGCAACTTGGCCGTCAGCAATCGAACATCTTCTACCGATATGCGTCGGTGCCCAGCCTATCCCGGGATCCGGCGCCATCGGGAGGCGACACCTTACCCCGACGGGCAGGGTGGCCCGCCGGGCGCCGTCCCGGTCGCGGCCTATCCTGGAGCCCCGCGCTACCGGGATGTGACACATGGTGAATTGGGCCGCGACGTCGGCCGGGTCGGGCGTGACGCCGGCCGGTGACACCGCGCCCGAGGAGCGCGCCGCGCTCCTCGCGTCGGCCCGCGCCACTCTCGACGGCAACTGGGAGCACGACCACACTGTCCCGTCGCGCTCCCTGTATCCGCACCAGTGGAGCTGGGATTCGGCGTTCATCGCGATCGGCTGGGCCCACCTGCGCCCCGACCGCGCCTGGTCGGAACTGACCAGTCTGTTCGACGCACAGTGGCACGACGGCCGGGTGCCGCACATCGTCTTCAACCCCACGGTGTCCGACGACGCGTACTTCCCGGGGCCGCGGTTCTGGGCCTCGGCGACCGTCGAGGGGGCACCGTCGAGGGCCACCTCGGGCCTGGTCCAGCCGCCGGTGCACGCCCTGGCCGCCTGGCAGGCCTACCGCCTCGCACCGTCGGAGCAGGCACGCGCCGCGTTGGGCCGGCTCTATCCACGCCTGGTGGCCCAGCAGCGTTACCTGAGCACCCACCGGGACGTCGGCGGTGCCGGGCTGGCCAGCATCGTGCACCCGTGGGAGTCCGGCCTGGACAACAGTCCGGCGTGGGACGAACCGATGGCCGCCGTGCCGACCGAGGCGGCGGTGCCGGGTGCGTACCGTCGGCGCGACATCGTGCACGCCGCGGCCGCGCACCGCCCCACCGACCTGGACTACGCGCGGTACGTCGCGATCGTCACCGCCTACCGTGCGGCGGGCTACCGGGACGCCGACCTGGCCGACCGGCACCCGTTCCTGGTGGAGTGTCCGCTGTTCAACGCGGCGCTGGGCGCGGCCGAGTCGGCGCTCGCGCACATCGCGCAGGAGATCGGCGCGGATCCCGGCCCGCACCGGCAGCGCGCGGCCCGGATCACCACGGCGTTGGTGGACCGGTTGTACGACCCGGTGACCGGCACCTTCCACCCACGCGACCTGTGTACCGGCCGGCTCACCCCGGCCCGGACGGTGCTCGGGCTGACTCCGCTGATCCTGCCCGACCTGCCGGCGGAGCAGGCCGGGGCGATCCTCGTCGAGGCCGGCTCGCCGCGCTTCGGGCTCGCCACCCGGATGACCCGGCCGCTGCCCAGCCACGACCGCACCGCCGCCGACTTCGAACCGCTGCGCTACTGGCGCGGCCCCAGTTGGATGAACATCAACTGGTTGGTCCGGTACGGACTGCGCATCCACGGGCACCCTGGGCTGGCCGCCGGTCTGGGCAGGTCGATGATCGCACTGGCGGCGACGGCCGGATGTCACGAGTACTTCCATCCGGACACCGGCGTCGGCCTCGGCTCCCCGGCCTTCAGCTGGACCGCCGCCCTCCTGCTCGACATCCTCGCCGAGGGGTAAGGAAGGGCCCCTTGTTAACGCCTCGTGTATAGCAGGGGCCCCCTCTTAACAAAAGCCGTCCTCCGTGTCGGGCCGCGGGCGCGGGATGAGTCCGGCGGGTAGGTTGCTGGCCGGGACCGGGTCCGCGTGACGGCACCGTTGCCGGTGTGGCGGCAGGACGGACCATGGCCCTGTCGGACGGAGGGACGATGGGTCGGGGCAGCTACGACGAGCAGCTCGACCGGCTCACCGGCGTGCTGGCGACGATGAGCCGCGACGCGGGTGCGGCGATCCGGGGAGCCAGCGCCGCCCTGCTCGACGTCGACCGGCCGGCGGCGGAGGCGGTGATCGCCGGTGACGTCGTACTCGACCGGTGCCGTGCCGAGGCCGAGGCGATGATTCCCGAGGTGCTGGTCCGGCATCAGCCGGTCGCCTCCGACCTGCGTCTGGTGGTGTGCGCGCTGCGGATCGCCGGCGCCCTGGAACGGATGGGTGACCTCGCCGTACACGTGGCGAAGGTCGTCCTGATGCGGCACCCGGTGGGTGTCGTCCCGGAGTCGGCGGTGCCGGTGCTGACCGCGATGGCGGACGCCGCCGCCCGCATCGCCGACAAGACGACGGTCGTGCTGGCCACCCGCGACCCGCTGGACGCGATGCAGCTCGGGCTCGACGACGACGAGGTCGACGCCGCACAGGAACGCCTGCTGTCGATGCTGGTCGCCGGTTGGCCGTACGGGGTGGAGTCGGCGATCGACCTGGCACTGGTCGGCCGCTACTACGAGCGGTACGCCGACCAGGCGGTGAACGTCGCCCGGCAGGTCGTCTACCTGGTGACCGGGACGATCCGGCTCTGAACCCGGTGCCCATTGCGGGCATCTGACGCGTCGATGCGGAGAACGTCACATCCCGTTGCCGGTCGGCCATCACCGGAGCCGCCAAGTTCATTTTTCGTTCACCTGGCGCCGGGAGTCCGGCTACCTGGGCCTGGCAGCTTGACTCCCGTACGGCCCGGACGGGCTGATGCACCCCGATAGAGAGGCTTACCTGGTGAACCGCAACGTGCTTTCGCGGCGCGTCCTCGCCGGCGTCGCGCTTGCCGCGCTCGCGCTTACCGGCTGCGCAAGCAACGACAACAGCACGGAGCCCGGCAGCAACAGCGGCGGCGACGGCGCTTACGCGAACCTGTCCGGCGAGTTGAAGGCGTCCGGCGCGAGCTTCCCCGACGCGTACTACCAAGAGGTCATCGAGGCCTTCAAGGGTGAGGCCGGCAAGGTGACGGTCACCTACAACGCGACCGGTTCGGGCACCGGCAAGAAGCAGTTCGGTGAGGGTCTGGTCGACTTCGCCGGCACCGACAGCCTGGTCAAGGACACCGACGGCGTGGCCGCCGGCTCGTTCCTCTACGTCCCGACGGTGGCGGCCCCGATCACGGTCTCCTACAACCTGCAGGGCGTGGACAAGCTCCAGCTCAGCCCGGAGACGCTCGCCAAGATCTTCCAGACCGACATCAAGACCTGGGACGACGCCGCGATCAAGGCGGACAACCCGGGCGTGACGCTGCCCAGCACCCCGATCGTCGTCGCGCACCGCTCGGACGGCTCGGGCACCACCAGCAACTTCACCAAATACCTCGACGCCGCCGCGGCGGGCACCTGGAAGCTCGGCAGCGGTGACACCGTGAACTGGCCGGCCAGCACCCAGGGCGGCGAGAAGAACACCGGTGTCGCCCAGATCGTGCAGCAGACCAACGGCGCCGTCGGCTACGTGGACCTCAGCGACGCCAAGGCCACCGGCCTGAAGTTCGCCGCCATCAAGAACAAGGACGGCCAGTTCGTCGAGCCGACGATCGAGGGCACCACCGCCGGCCTGGAGGGCGCCGAGATCGCCGCGGACCTGAGCTACAACCCGCTCAACGCCGCCGGTGCCACCTCGTACCCGATCACCGCTCCGACCTTCATCATCGTGAAGACCTCGTACGGCGACGCCGCCAAGGCGGAGCTGGTCAAGGGCTTCCTCACGTACCTGCTCAACGACGGCCAGGATCTGGCCAAGGAGATCGACTTCGCGCCGCTGCCCGCCTCCCTCAAGGAGAAGGCGCTGGCCCAGGTCGACAAGATCCAGGGCTGATCAGGATCAAGATCGCCAGCTGGGGACGGGATCGCTTCGATCCCGTCCCCAGCCGGGTACCTGAGCTGGAGTGAAGATGACCTTGACGAACAAGACCCCCACCGCCCGGTCGACGCTGTCCCAACGCGGCAGCAGCGCCCTCGGCGACCGCGTCTTCTCCTGGTGGACGCTCGGCACCGGCCTGCTGGTGCTGGCGATTCTCGGGCTGATCCTGATCACCACCGTCCGCGAGGCCTGGCCGGCGTTCGACGCGATGGGCCTGCGGTTCCTCACCGAACGGACCTGGGATCCGAACCCGGCCGCCGGTGACGCGATCTTCGGCGCGCTGTCGTTCGCGTTCGGCACGGCGATCTCCTCGCTGATCGCCCTGTTGTTCGCGGTGCCGGTCTCGGTCGGCATCGCGTTGTTCCTCACCGAGTTGGCGCCGCGCCGACTGCGCGGGCCGGCGGTGACCGTGATCGACCTGCTGGCTGCCGTGCCGTCGGTGGTGTTCGGCCTCTGGGGCATCCTGGTCGTCGCGCCCGCCATGGTTCCGGTCTACCAGTGGCTGCACGACGTCTTCGGCGGCATTCCGGTGCTGGGCAGCATCTTCGGCCCGGTCAGCAGCGGCCGCAACTTCATGACCGCCGGTCTCATCCTGGCGATCATGGTCACGCCGATCATCACCTCGATCACCCGCGAGGTGTTCAGCACCGTGCCGCGCGCCGACAAGGACGCCGCGCTCGCGCTCGGCGCCACCCGCTGGGAGATGATCCGGGGCGCGGTGTTCCCGCACAGCTTCGGTGGCGTCGTCGGCGCGGTGATGCTCGGCCTCGGCCGGGCGATGGGCGAGACGATCGCGGTGGCCCTGGTGATCGGCGGTGCCACCAACATCACGGCCAACCTGTTCGCCCCCGGCAACTCGATGGCCGCCGTGATCGTGCAGCAGTTCGGCGAGTCCACCGGCACCTTCACCGCGGCCCTGATCGGCCTCGGCGTCGTGCTCTTCGCGATGACGGTGCTGATCAACGTGCTCGCCCAGACGGTCGTCCGTCGGGCCGAGGCCCGGATGAAGGGAAGCGTCGCGTGAGCGTCACCGCACCACCCGCCACCCGCCCGGCCGCCGGCGGACCCGACCTGACCCGGGCTGCCCTGTCGGGCCGTCGCCGGTTCACCAACCACCTCGCCACGGCCGCCATCTGGGGGGCCGTGCTGCTCGCCGTCATCCCGCTGGCCCTGGTGACCTACACGGTCATCGGCAAGGGCGGCGGGGTGATGAGCCTGTCCTTCCTGACCGAGGACATCCCGAACTCGTACCGCCGGGAAGGCGGCGGCATGGCGCCGGCCATCATCGGCACGCTGGTCATCACCGGTGCTGCCGCCCTGATGGCCATCCCGCTGGGCGTCTTCGGTGCGATCTACCTCAACGAGTACGGCAAGCAGAAGCCGCTGGCCCGGGTGATCCGGCTGATGGCCGACGTGATGACCGGCGTGCCGTCGATCGTGATGGGTCTGTTCGTCTACATCAGCTGGGTGCTGCTCGTCGGCCAGCAGACCGGCTTCGCCGGCGCGCTGGCGCTGGCCTGCCTGATGCTGCCGGTGGTCATCCGCAGCAGCGAGGAGATGCTCCGGCTCGTCCCGGAGGAGTTGCGCCAGGCGAGCATGGCGCTGGGTGCCCGCAAGTGGAAGACCACCCTCACCGTGGTGCTGCCGGCGGCGATCTCCGGCATCACCAGCGGCTCACTGCTGGCCGTGGCCCGCGCGGCCGGCGAGACCGCGCCGATCATCATCGTCACCGGCATCGTCTTCACGCCGAACTGGAACCTCTTCGACGGCTCCAACACCGCCCTGCCGGCACAGATCTTCCGCAACGCCAGCACCTCGTTCCCGGCCGCCCAGGACCGGGCCTGGGGTGCGGCACTGACGCTCATCGTGATCGTGCTCGGTTTCACGATCATCGCCCGCTTCATCTCCAGCCGGTTCGCCATCAAGGAGCGCTGACATGGCCAGCAACGATCTCACCACCCGCCCCTCCGTCGCGGTGCACGCCCCCGGCAGCACCGCCTCCAGGGTCGAGCCCACCGACGCGCCGGTGATGCAACTGCGTGACGTCAGCGTCTACTACGGCAGCTACGAGGCGGTTCGGGGCACCACCATGCCTATCCAGCAGAACCAGGTCACCGCGATGATCGGGCCGTCGGGCTGCGGCAAGTCCACCGTGCTGCGGGCGCTCAACCGGATGAACGACCCGATCCCCGGCGCCCGGGTCAGCGGCGAGGTCTCCTTCCACGGCCAGGACCTGTACGCCAAGGACGTGGACCCGATCCAGGTCCGCCGTCGCATCGGCATGGTGTTCCAGAAGCCGAACCCGTTCCCGAAGTCCATCTTCGACAACGTCGCGTACGGCCTGCGGATCAACGGCATCAAGGGCCGGCTCGACGACCACGTCGAGGAGGCGCTGACCAAGGCCGCACTCTGGGACGAGGTCAAGGACAAGCTCCGCAAGAGCGCCCTGGCGCTCTCCGGCGGCCAGCAGCAGCGGCTGTGCATCGCCCGGACGATCGCCGTCAAGCCCGAGGTCATCCTCATGGACGAGCCCTGCTCGGCGCTCGACCCGATCGCCACGGCGAAGATCGAGGACCTGATGTTCGAGCTGACCAGCGACTACACGATCGTGATCGTCACGCACAACATGCAGCAGGCGGCCCGGGTCAGCCACTACACCGCCTTCTTCACCGCCGAGGTGGACGACAAGCAGGTGCGCCACGGCCGGCTGGTCGAGTTCAGCCAGACCGGCAAGCTGTTCACCAACCCCGCCGACAAGCGTACGGAGGACTACATCACCGGTCGCTTCGGCTGAGTCCGAAAGCGGCGGTGGCCGTCTGCCTGAACCTGAACCGGAGCCGGGGTGCGATGAACAATCTCGTCGAGGCCACCAGAGGTGACCATCGATCCGACGGGCGTTTCGTGCTGCTCGTGGTGGACGACGACGAGAGCGTCGGCGCCGCGCTGGTCGCCGAACTGGCCGACCATCGGGTACGCGGACACCACTACCCGCACGCCGCCGAGGCGCTGCTGGACGCCGGTGCCCTGCAACCCGACGCCGCCGTCGTCGCTGCTGGGCTGACCAGCATGAGCAGCACCGAGGTGGTGCGGCTGCTCGCCCGCCGGGCCGGCATCCCGACCGTGGTGGGCGTGGGCGACGACGACGGTGGGGTGGCCGCCGCCGCGCTGAAGGCGGGCGCGACGGCCGGTGTCCGGCGCCCCTACCGGGCAGCGGAGGTGCTGCCGATCCTGCGCGCGATCCGCCCGGAGACCGCCGGTGCCCTCGACCCGCCGATCGAGCTCGGCGGGTTGCGGGTGGACCCGGCGACGTTCGAGGTGAGCCAACACGGTCGGGTGGTGGCCCTGCCGCTGAAGGAGTTCCGGCTGTTGTACTTCTTCATGAGCCACGCCGAGCGGACCGTCACCCGCGAGCAACTGCTCGTCGCCGGGTGGGGCGGGATCTCCGACGACACCTCCAACACGTTGACGGTGCACATCAAGCGGCTACGTCGGCGGCTCGCCCTCAACGGTGACCAGGCGCCGATGATCGTGACCGTACGCGGCCTCGGTTACCGCTTCGTGCCCACCACGATCACGCCGTCGGCCTCGTGACCACGCCGCACCGGGATTCGTCCGGCCCGACGGCGGGAGGTGCCCCGGCGGGCATGGTGCTGGTGGCGGTGCCGCTGGCGTACATGCCGCACGTCGCCCGCCTGCTGGCCGACCTCGACGCCCGGCAGCGGACCGCCCCGGTGCCGCGAGGCCGGTCCACGTCGGTGCCGGACGCACCGGCCAGCGACTGGACGGTCGATGAGCTGCGGCGGCTCAGCCTGGGCGCCAGCGCCACCCACCGGACGGTCGCGGCGATGCTCGACGCGCTGGCCGCCGAGCCGGGCCGGCAGTTCACCGTGCAGGAGTTGAGTCAGACCACCGGTCGACCCCGGCAGAAGATCATCGGGGCGATGGCGGGACTGACCCGGCTGTTGAAGGCACACCACGACTACGCAGGGCGTGGCCTTCCGTTCGATCGGACACCGGGGCGGCCGGAGGCGCCCCGCGAGCTGTGCTACAGCGTGGACCGGCACCGGGCGGCCGACTGGCGTACGGCTCGGTTGTCGCGTACGGCCGGAACCCCGCCGGAGACCGCCGCTGCCTCACCGGACGGTCGTCGTTTATCCGGCACGGGCGGGGGTAACCAGCGCGGCGCCTGACGACGGGAGGGTGCCGTGCGGTTTCCCCTATTCGTCGACGCGGTGTCGCGTCGGTCCGGGCTGTCGCCGGACCTCTCCGCCAGCATGGCGCGTGCGGTGCTGCGTACCCTGGCGGAACGGATGACCGACGAGCCGACGACCGATCCCACCGGGTACCTGCCGGACGAGCTGAGTGAGCCGTTCACGGCCGGGCCGGGGGACTTCCTCAGCCGCGTCGGCGAGCGGGCCGGGGTGGACGAGCGGACGGCGGGCCTCGGTGCGGCTGCGGTCTTCGCGACGCTGCGCGAGGCGGTCACCGTCGACGAGTTCCGGGCGTTGGTCGCCGGGTTGCCCACCGGCGGCGACGGCATCATCGACCCGACCACCGGGCCGGACGAGACCTGGCCCTGAGCGGGCACCCCGGGCACCACGCCCGCCGGTCACCTGCGCAAGGTAGGCCCGGCAGGCATCCCTGCCGCAGGGGCGGTCGGCGACAGCCGATAGGCTGCCGCCGTGGCAGGTCTGTTGAGGAGTATGGCGGCCCGTGTCGGTGCCGTGATCCCGGTTCCCCGGCGTCCGGGGCCGAGCCCGGCCAAGGTCGCGCGGCCCCGTCAGGTCACCGCGCTTCAGCGCCGGCAACTGTCTTACGCCCCGGAGCCCGACGGCCAGGCCGACCCGGGGGAGATCGTCTGGACCTGGGTGTCCTACGAGGACGACCCCCGCCAGGGCAAGGACCGGCCGGTGCTGGTGGTGGGCCGACACAGCCGGACGCTGTTCGGGCTGATGCTCTCCAGCCGTGACCGCGATGGGGAGCGGCACTGGCTGGCCCTCGGGCCGGGCGAGTGGGACCGGGACAACCGGCCCAGCTGGGTGCGGCTCGATCGGGTGCTGACCATGCGGGAGGACGGCATCCGGCGCGAGGGCGCGGTGCTGGACCGGGCCCGCTTCGACCGGGTCGGCGCGGCCCTGCGCGCCGGCTACGGCTGGCACTGAGCTTCTGTGTGCCGGGCTCCGGCCCGGCATTGAGCTTCTGCGTGCCGGCTCCGGCCGGTGCTGGACTCGTGCGTACCGCCCTTGAGATGGCCCAGGTGACGGTCGCGCTCCCGGGCGGCGGCCCGGGAGCGGCTCAGCACTCGGCGAGATACGGGGCGTCGTGCAACGCTCGACGGGAGCGGGCCGCGGCGATGCCCTTGGCTTCGTACATCGCCGCGTCGGCGCGGTTGAGCGCCTCGGTGAGCTGGTTCCCGTGCACCGGTGCCAGCCCGACGGAGGCGGTCACCCGGACGGTCGCCACGCCCAGCGGAATCGGCGCGGCGAGCATGTCGTACAGCCGGTCGGTGGCGTGCTCGATCCATCGGCGGTCGACGGTCGGGGTGGCCAGCAGCCCCGCGAACTCGTCACCGCCGAGCCGGGCCACCAGGTTGTCGCCGGCGAAGGTGGCCAGCCGCTCGGCGACACTGATCAGGACGGTGTCTCCGGCAGCGTGGCCGTATCGGTCGTTGATCTGTTTGAAGTCGTTCAGGTCGAGCACCACGGCGACCAGCGGTCGGCCGGCGCAGTCGGTGAGCAGCGCCGCGGCGAGCCGGTAGAAGGCGCGTCGGTTCGGCAGGCCGGTCAACGGGTCATGGCTGGCGGCGTGCCGCTCGGCGGTGAGTTCGGCCTGGAGACGGCCGATCTCGGCCTCGGCACGTACGGCTCGGCGGCCCAGCTGCCAGGAGGAGAGCAGGGCGCCCACCGCACAGATGCCGGACGCGACGGTCAGCGGATCCGGCACCAAATCCTCCCCTCGCCGCAACACGCGCCCACCCCCTGGCCGACGAGCGTCGCCAGACAACCTCGTTTCCCCTGGTGACGACCAGGTTTGTGTAACAGATTGTGAGCGGATGGGCACCACACACATGCGCTATCATGCTCGCTGTCCATTGCAGATGCAATAGCAGATGCACGTGCAAATGAACGAGAAACCCACACCCTCGTGCCGCTACCGCTCCTCCCACGGCGCCGGCGCCTATCGGAGAGAACAGAACCCCCATGCAGCAGCAGCCGCCCAACGGTGTTCCCGCCGACCAGTTGCCTCCCCTCGCCTGGCAGAAGAGCCGGCGCAGCAATCCCAGTGGGAACTGCGTCGAGCTGGCGGAGTTGCCCGGGGGAGCGGGCATCGCGATGCGCAACTCCCGGCACCCCGAGGGGCCGGCGCTGATCTATACCGTCGACGAGATCGCGGCATTCGTGCTCGGTGCCCGTGACGGCGACTTCGATCACCTGATCGGCTGACCCGACATCCCATCGGCGGGATTCGCCGCACACGGGATGGATGTTCACCTCACTACAGGTTCATGGCATGCTTACACGTCGGTCGGACCGGTCCACCGGCGCGACCGACGACGGCATGCGGAGGACGGCAGGTGACCATGGTTTCCGCCGAGGAGGGCCCGGCGGCAGGCCCGACCGTGTTGCGGATGCTGCTGGGCGCACAGCTACGGCGGCTGCGGGAGTCGCGTGGGGTGACCCGGGAGAGTGCCGGCTGGGAGATTCGCTCGTCTGAGTCGAAGATCAGCCGGATGGAGCTCGGTCGGGTCGGCTTCAAGGAGCGCGACGTCGCCGACCTGCTCACCCTCTACGGTGTCACCGCCGAGCAGGAACGTGCCGCGATGCTCAAGCTGGCCCGTGACGCCAACAATCCAGGATGGTGGCACCGGTACGGCGACGTCCTGCCGTCGTGGTTCCAGTCGTACCTCGGCCTGGAGGCGGCCGCGGCGCTCATCCGCAGCTACGAGGTCCAGTTCGTACCGGGACTTTTGCAGACACCGGAGTACGCCCGCGCCGTGGTGCTGCTCGGCCACGGTCAGGCCGGGCCTGCGGAGATCGACCGTCGGGTGGACCTGCGGATGCGTCGCCAGGAGTTGTTGCGCCGACCGCGTCCGCCCCGCCTCTGGGCCGTGGTCGACGAGGCGGCGCTGCGCCGACCGATCGGCGGGCCGAAGGTGATGCGTGGCCAGTTGGAGGCGATGCTCGAGGCCACCCGCACGCCGAACGTCCGGTTGCAGGTCATTCCGTTCGCCGCCGGTGGGCATGCCGCCGCAGGCGGCGCCTTCACCATTCTCCGTTTCGGCGACCAGGATCTGCCCGACATCGTCTACATCGAGCAGTTGACCAGCGCGCTCTACCTCGACAAGCGGGAAGACCTCGACTTCTACGCGGTGGCCATGGAGCGGCTCTGCGTCGAGGCCGAGCCGCCGGAGCGTACGCCGGAGATCCTCGAACGGCTCATCGCCGAGCTCGCCGCCGCCTGACCCGACAGTCAGCCTGCCGACGAGGCGCGGTGCGCCTCGTCGGCGTGCCCGACTTCCGCGCGGACACCGTCACGTTCGGTCATTCGATTGACACCCTTCGGTCCGGCGACTAATCTCTGGATCGATCCAGTCTGAATCGATCCAGAAGGGAGGGCCGATGAAACCGACCCTGCGCGCGGTGGCCGAGGCCGTCGGTGTCTCCCGCAGTACCGTCTCCAACGCCTACGGCCGTCCGGACCAGCTCTCCACCGAGCTGCGCCAACGCATCCTCGACACCGCCCGGAAGATGGGCTATCCCGGCCCGAACCCGACCGCCCGGTCACTGCGACGCGGCTTCGTCGGCGCCATCGGGGTGCTGTTCACCTCGCGCCTGTCCTACGCCTTCACCGACCCCTTCGCCGTGCAGTTCCTCACCGGCGTTGCGGAGTCTGCCGAGCTTCACGGCAGCAGCCTGCTGCTCGTGCCACTGCCGGCCGACGCGGCCGGCGCCCGCAAGGCCGTGGAGAACGCCGCCGTCGACGGATTCTGCGTCTACTGCGGCGGCGACGAGGAGGGGGAGATCATCGACACGATCCGTGGCCGAGGGCTGCCCTTCGTCACCACCTCGTCGCGCCCCCGCGCGCAGGATCGGTGGGTGGGCATCGACGAGCGGGCCGCCGCCCGGTCGGCGGCCGAGCATCTGACCGGTCTCGGTCACCGGCGGGTCGCCCTGCTCGCGGACAGCGTGCTGCCCGACACCGCAGCCGGGCGGGTGCGGGTCCCCGACGTGGCCGACGTGCCGCACCCCACCACCCGGGAACGTCTTGCCGGCTTCGCCGACGCCTTCGCGGCGGTCGGGGTCGCCTGGTCCGAGCTGACGGTCCTCTCGGCGGCCGACAACAGCCGCGCCGCCGGCGCCGCAGCCGTACTCCCGCCGGACGCCCTGCCCGAGCCGACCACCGCCGTGCTGGCCTGCTCCGACGTGCTCGCCCTCGGCGTGCTCGACGCGCTGCGCGGCGCCGGTCGGCGGCTCTCGGTGACCGGCTTCGACGACATCGCCGAGGCGGCTCCCGCCGGCCTGACCACCGTTCTCCAGCCCGGTGTGGAAAAGGGGCGCCGCGCCGCCGAACTCCTGCTCGACCCGCCCGTGGCCCCTGACGCACAGCAGATCCTGCTGCCCACCACGCTCGTCGTCCGGACCAGCACCGGACCAGCCCCGAGGAGTTGACCATGGAACAGCCCACCGGCTTCATCTTCGCCATCGACGCGGTCACCCGGCACGTCAACTCCGCTCGACCGGACGCACCCGTGCGTCCCGAGCCGCCGCGTACCCCGCGCCTGACGGGGGCCCGCCAACTCGCCGCCGTGGCCCTGCGCCGGCTGGCCGACCAGATCCAGCCCGTCTCACGGCCCGTCACGCCCCACTGCACCCGGTAGCGGCGAACGCGACAACCGTGAGGAACTGCGCACCGCACGCACCGAACCGACGCACCACCCGCACCGCCGGGTGGTGCGTCGGTTCGGTGACCAGGCAGACTGGGCGCTGATGTCGCCGTTCACCCCCAACCTCCGCCTGCACGACCGCTATGCGGTGCGGGACCGCATCGGCCTCGGCGGCATGTCCGAGGTGTGGCGCGCCGACGACGAGGTCCTCGGCCGACCCGTCGCGGTGAAGGTGCTCGCCGCCACCTTCGCCGCCGACCCGGATCTGCGGGCCACCATCCGCCGCGAAGCCCGCGCCGCGGCCCGGCTCGCCCACCCGCACGTGACCCAGGTGTACGACTACGGTGAGGCCAGCCTCGACGGGACGGTCGTGCCGTACCTGGTGATGGAACTGGTCGACGGGCGGAATCTCGCCGACCGGCTGGCGGACGGGCCGCTGCCGTGGCCGTCGGCGCTACGGATGGCCGCCCAGGTGGCCGCCGCGCTGGCCGCCGCACACCGGATCGGCGTGGTGCACCGCGACATCAAACCCGGCAACGTGATGCTCACCGAGACCGGCGCCAAGGTGCTGGACTTCGGTATCGCCGCGCTCGCCGGGCCGCTGCCCGCCGGCACCGGACGGGCCGCCGTCGAACCCATGATGGGTACGCCCGCGTACACCGCTCCCGAGCGGTTGCAGGCCGCGGCACCGGACCCGGCCAGCGACGTGTACGCACTCGGCGTGCTGCTCTACCGCGCGCTCACCGGTGACGTGCCGCTGCCCGTCGACAGCTGGGAAGACGCCCTGGTGGTGCACGCCAACCGCCGGCCGGTGCCGCCACTGCGGGTGACCGGGCTACCCGCCGACATCGCCGCTCTGGTGCTGGCCTGCCTGGACCCTGACCCGGGGCGGCGACCCACGGCCGGCCAACTCGCCGCCCGGTTCCGCGCCGCTGCCACCGACCCGGCCGGTCCGGCCACCGCCGTGCTGCCGATCGTCGCCACCCCGGCCGGCGCCGATCACGACGCGGCCACCACGTCCGGCACCGGACCGACCCCGGCGCATCCGCCGACCCTCGTGGACCACACCGACACCCGATCCGCCGACGTTTCCCGGTTCGCCCGTTCGACCCCTGGACCGCCGCCACGTCCCCCAGGGTTCGGGGGCACATTCCCTGACGCGTTCCGTCCCGGCGACCCGCCACCCGGCGCGGTCCGGGCTGCCCGGGCGGCGGGCCGGTCGGGGCGCCTACGTCCTCGGGCTGGCGCACTGGTCGCCGCCGCCCTGGTTCTGCTGGTGGGGCTCGGTGTGGTGCTGGCCCCCGGCGACAAGGACGACGAGCAGCCCACGGCCGCGCCCGCCAGCTCTCCGGCGGCCCCGCCGACCTCGGCCACGCCTGCGGCACCCCGGCCCAGCCCCACCCCGTCGCAGGCCGCCGATCCGGTGAACCTGCGTGGGTTCGCCACCGAGTTCATCGCGATGCTCACCGAGGCGCAGTTCACCGACGGCATCGACCGCAAGGTGGCCGACCGGCTGCGTAAGGACCTCGCCAAGCTCGCTGCCGGCAAGCCCAAGGACCGCGAGAAGCGGATCGAGGACCTGCGCGAACGCATCGAGGACGAGGCGGAGCACGGCCGGATCACCGCCGACTTCGCCGTCCGTCTGGACGACCTGCTCGACCGGATCGAGGCGGCCCTGCCCGAGGAGGACTGACCGGCCTCAGGTCAGCGACACCCGCGCGTACTCGCCGGGGTCGCTGCCCGCCCGAGCCAGCACCGAGCCGTCCGGCGCCCAGACCGCCGAGCGGCCCGCCGTCTCCCGGTAGCCGCCGCCGGTCGGGCCGGCGAAGCTGGCCACCGCTACGTGGACGCGGTGCGTGCTGGCTATCCGCAGGGCCCGCTCGTCGGGTACCGCCGCGTCGGTCGCCGACTCCACCACGGAGGCGAGATAGACGTCGACGCCCAGGGCGCAGGTACGGGCCGCGTGTTCCGGGATCCCGGTGTCCTTGCAGATCGCCAGCCCGAGCCGCCAGCCGTCCACGGTGAGCACGACCGGCTCCGGACCGGGCACGAACCGGCGTGGCTCGGGTCCGCCGAGCCACATCTTGCGATACACCACCCGGACGCCGGTACCGTCGACCGCGAGGGTGGCGATGTGCTCGCCGGCAACCGGCGCGCCGACCAGGGCCAGCGATCCCGCCGCCGCGCAGGCGTCGATCAGCGGCGCCAGCAACGGGTCGGCCGGGTCGACCGGTGCGGCGTCTAGCTCGTAGCCGGTCAGGGAGAGTTCCGGGAAGACCACCACCCGGGCCGCCGCCGTACCGACCAGCGCCGCGTGCGCCGCCACGTTCGCGCCGACGTCGTACGCGCGGCACGCCGGCTGGGCCACGGCGATCCGCAGCGGACCCCGGGCAGCGAATGCAGTCTCCACTGTGCGCGAGCCTACGATCTCATGCAGTCCCGAGTCGATACCCGCGCAGCGCGCTCCCGACGAGGTTCGTAGGGTGGTACGGGTGATTCACTTCCCGCGAACCCCTTCCGCTGCCGACGTGCTCAGTCAGTCCGCGCCACCCGAGGACGGGCTGGTCGGCTTCGTCACCGACCTGGTGGAGCGTCTCGGTGGACCGGGCGCGGGCCTCGCCGTCGCGTTGGAGAACCTGTTCCCACCCATTCCCAGCGAGGTGATCCTGCCGCTGGCCGGGTTCGTCGCGGCCCAGGGCCGGATGAGCGTGGTCGGCGCGATCTTCTGGACCACGCTCGGGTCGCTGCTGGGCGCCCTGGCGCTCTACTGGATCGGCGCCACGTTGGGGCGGGAGCGGGTACGCGCGATCGCCGCCAAGCTGCCGCTGGTGAAGCTCAGCGACATCGACCGGACCGAGGAGTGGTTCCTCCGGCACGGGGTGAAGGCCGTCTTCTTCGGCCGGATGATCCCGATCTTCCGGAGCATGATCTCCATACCGGCCGGGGTGGAACGCATGCCGCTGCTCACCTTCGCGGTCTACACCACGCTGGGCAGCCTGATCTGGAACACCACCTTCGTCCTGGCCGGATACCTGCTCGGGGACAACTGGCATCTGGTCGAGTCGTACGCGGGCATCCTGCAGAACCTGGTCATCGTCGCCTGCGTGATCGGGCTGGTCTGGTTCGTGGTGACCCGACTGCGCCGTTCCCGACGTGCCGGCGGTCTGCGGTCCAACGACACCGGCGCCGGGCTGACCGACGCGGAACCGGCCAGCATCCCCGATCCGCACGGACGCGGCACCATCTACCGCAGCGCCTGGGCGGAGGGCCACCGACCCGACCGCGAACCACCGCGCTGATCGCGACGGCGGGTCCTGTCACCGCCCGCCCGGTCCCGCATCGATCCCGTTCGTCGGCGATGACAGACTGTGGTGATGGTTGGTGGGTCCGGTTGGGACGACGGCACCGGGGTGGTCGAGTTACCCGGCGGGGTGCGGGTGCGCGGGCGGCGGATCGCCGATGCCGCCTCGCCGGCCGACTTCAGTCTGCTGCTCGCGCCCGGGCCGGCACCGGCCTGGGCGCACCGGCGGGTACGGTGGCCGGACTTCTGGGTGCCGACGGACCGGGCCGACGCGCTGGACGCGCTGCGGGAGGCGCTGCGGCGCGGCTACGCCGGCCAGCGGGTGGAGGTGGCCTGCAAGGGCGGCACCGGGCGTACCGGCACCGCCCTGGCGGCGTTGGCGATCCTCGACGGGCTGCCCGCCGGGCAGGCGGTGGACTGGGTCCGTGCCGCCTATCGCCCCCGTGCGGTGGAAACCCCGTGGCAGCGTCGCTGGCTGCGCCGCCTGCCCGGCACGGCCTGACGGGCGAGGCCGAGCGGCCTCCGCCGCAGCTGCACGACTACCTGCGCGAGCGCGACCTGCCGTGACCCCGCCGCCGAACGTGGCACGGCCCGGGGTGCGGGGGTCGCAACCCCGCCCACCCCGGGCCGATCGGGCTCAGCGCGCCGAGCAGGGGCGGGCCAGATTGACCAGGTTGCCCGGCCGGTCGCCGTTGACCCGACCGATCGCGGTGGCGATCCGGTTGATGGCGGCGACACGCCGGTCCTCCAGCGGGCCGATCACGGCGTTCCGGACGAAGTTCGGGCCGCCCTCGGGCCGGATCGCCAGCTGGGCCAGGCGGGCGTCGGCGTCCGCGATCTGCTTGTCCAGGTTGGCCAGTTCGCGTTGGACCTCGGCGGCGGCCCGTGCGGGTACGGCCGGCAGCCGGTCTGCGACGCTCGGGCAGCTCACCGTCTGTGCGACGCCGACCCCGCCGTTGCCGTTGCCCGCGTTGCCGTTCCCGGCGTTGTTGCCCGCGTTGCCGTTCCCGGCGTTGTTGCCCGCGTTGCCGTTCCCGGCGTTGTTGTTGCCCGCGTTGCCGTTCCCCGCGTTGTTGCCGTTGCCGTTGCCGTTGCCGGCGTCGCGGTTGAGGGCGCTGGGAGTGCCCGGGGGGTTGAGGTCACAGGTGGCCAGGCTGTTGAGGTCGGGCCGCTGCCCTCCGACACGGTTGATGTTGATGCCGATGCGGTCGAGTGCGGCGACGCGCTTGCTGGCCAACGGGCCGAGGATGGCGTTGCGGATG
The DNA here is from genome assembly GCF_040682415.1 of Micromonospora sp. NPDC051196. NCBI lineage: Bacteria > Bacillati > Actinomycetota > Actinomycetes > Micromonosporales > Micromonosporaceae > Micromonospora > Micromonospora sp. NPDC051196. The sequence continues at coordinate 11,558 of NZ_JBFBAY010000016.1, read as the reverse complement.
AAGTTGGCGCCACCCTGTGGGTTGGCGGCCTGCTGGGCGAGCCGGGCGTTGGCCTCCTCGATCTGCTTGTCGAGGTTGGCCAGTTCCTGTTCGACACCGGCGATGGCGGCGGCGGGTACGTTGCTGAGCTTGTCCCGTACCGTCGGGCAGTTCGCCGTCTGCGCGCCGGTGCGGGCACCGTCGTCGGCCGAAGCCAGCGTCAGGCCGGCCCCGAGCAGCGCCACCGCGAGGAGGCCGACCCCGCCGACCTTCAAGGCCGCGTGCTTCCGGTGTCGTAGCGTACGCCTGACCATGCATCTCTCCTCATGATTGACCGGCCGGACGGGTCGACGAGGTCGGCCACCCGCCCGGCTGATGTGCCGTGGTTGCCCGGAGGGCAGCCCGACGACGGCGATGACTCCGCCTGCGCGTCGTGCTTCCGGGTATGGCCGGACGTGCTTCGGGAGCGCTCCCGCCGCAGGTCCGGGCGTTGGGTGTGGTTCGCTCGTGGATACGGGGTGCGTGAGCGATCGGTTCAATCAGTTCGCCGCGCAAGGCCGGCGTCGGGACCGCACCGGCGGGGTGGGACGTCCGGGATCTTGCCGTTAGTCTGCGTGTTCATGGATCTCCGGGCGCTGGCCACCGTCTTCGCCGTCCTCGCGATGGTGCTCGTTCCCGTGACTCCTGGTGCGGCGGCGACAACGCAGGGTGTCGCACCCGTGCCCACCGCGACACCCTGCCCGAAGGCGAAGGCGCCGAAGGTGCAACGGTCGCCGCGCCCGACTCCGCCGGCGGCGGTACCGGAGCACCGGGTCGTCGGCGGGGAAGCCCTCGCCACCCCGGGTCTCGTCGTGCCACCGCAGGCGCCCGCGCCGCCGAAGGTGACCGCGACCTCGTGGTTGGTGGCCGATCTGGACACCGGGGAGGTGCTGGGTGGTTGCGGTCCGCACGAGTACGCCACCCCGGCCAGCGTGCAGAAGCTGCTGCTGGCCGCGACCATGCTGCCGCGACTCGACCCGACCGAGGTCGTCGAGGTGACCCGGGCGGACCTGGACATCGCGCCGGGGAGTTCAGCGGTCGGGTTGCTTCCCGGCGGTCGGTACCGGGTGGAGAAGCTCTGGCTGGGGCTGCTGCTGCAATCGGGCAACGAGGCGGCCAACGCGCTGGCCCGCCTCGGCGGCGGGCCGGACGGTCTGGCCGGCGGAGTGCGGGCCATGAACGAGCAGGCCCGCCTACTCGGCGCTCTCCAGACCCACGCGGTCACCGCGTCCGGGCTGGACGCCCCGGGGCAGTTCACCAGCGCGTACGACCTCGCCCTGATCGCTCGGGCCTGCTTCGCCGACCCCACCTTCCGCAAGTACGTGCGCACCGAGCGGACCCGGATCCCGGCCCAGAAGGCGCTGGACGCCAAGGGCTTCCAGATCCAGAACAACAACCAGCTGATCTACCGTTATGCCGGCGCGCTCGGCGGGAAGACCGGCTTCACCGACTATGCCCGGCACACCTACGTCGGGGCCGCCGAGCGTGACGGCCGCCGCCTGGTCGTCACGCTGCTCGGTGCCGAGCCCCGGCCGCTGCGTGGCTGGGAACAGGGTGCCGCGTTGCTCGACTGGGGATTCGGTCTGCCGCGCGACGCCACGGTGGGCCGCCTGGTCGAGCCGGGGGAGTTGGCTGCCGGACCGGCGTCGCCGACGCCGGAGGTCGACCGGGTGCCGCCGGTGAACGTGACCACCTCGGCCGCCCTCGGTGACGCTCCGGGCGCGGGCATGTATGTGGCGTTGGCCGTGGGTGCGGCCGCGATCGCACTGGCCGTGCTCGCCGCACGACGCAGTCGCGCCGCCGATCGCCGACGGCGGTGACTCACCGGTCGGAAGGTGCCCCGCGACGTACCTCGCCCTCGCGCTGACAGTTCGGGAGACCTCCGTGCTGGTCGATTCGCCGGACCCGTCGGAATTCACCCGATAGTGTCAATGGCTGTGAGAGTCTCCGGCCTGGCCGTGGCGGTGACCGCGGCGCTTCTGACATCACCGCTGGTGCCCGTCACGGGTGCCGCCGCGGCGGCACCCGTGCCCTGCCCGCGCCCAGCGCCTCCCGCACCCGGTCCGACACCGTCGGCGACACCGTCTCCGGACCCGGTTGCGCGGGCGGTCGGCGGTGCCCAACTGGCGACCGCCGGTCTCGCCGTACCGCCGCAGGTGCCGGCGCCGCCGAAGGTGGCCGCGACCTCGTGGTTGGTGGCCGATCTGGACACCGGGGAGGTGCTGGGTGGTTGCGGTCCACACGAGTACGCCACCCCGGCCAGCGTGCAGAAGCTGCTGCTGGCCGCGACCATGCTGCCCCGGCTGGACCCGGCCGAGGTCGTCACCATCACCGCAGGCGACCTCGACATCGAGCCGGGCAGTTCGGCGGTGGGACTGGTGGAGGGTGGCCGGTACCGGATCGAGACGCTCTGGCTGGGACTGCTGCTGCGCTCGGGCAACGAGGTGGCCAACGCACTGGCCCGCCTCGGCGGCGGCGCGGACGGGATGGCCGGTGGCCTACGTGCGATGAACGAGCAGGCCCGGCTGCTCGGCGCGTACCAGACCCATGCCGCGACCCCCTCCGGGCTGGACGGTCCGGGGCAGTTCACCAGCGCGTACGACCTGGCCCTGATCGCCCGGGCCTGCTTCGCTGACGACCACTTCCGGCGGTACGTGGCCGCTCAGGAGGCGGACATCCCGGCCCAGCCGAAGCAGCGCGCCAAGGGTTTCACTATCGACAACGACAACCAGCTGCTCTACCGCTACCCGGGTGCGCTGGGCGGCAAGACCGGCTACACCGACCTCGCCCGGCACACCTACGTCGGTGCGGCCGAGCGCAACGGACGTCGGCTCGTGGTCACCCTGCTCGGCGCTGACGTGATCGACCAGCGTGGTTGGCAACAGGGCGCCGCGCTGCTCGACTGGGGCTTCGCCCTGCCCCGCGACGCCTCGGTCGGTGTGCTGGTGCGCCCCGGCGCCACCACCGCCTCCGCACCGCCCACCACGATGCCACCACAGGCGCTGCCCGGTGGCGCGTCCGGTGGCGAGACGACCGGCCGGCAGGCGCTGGCCGACCAGCTCCGGTCGGTCTCGTACCTGCTCCTCGCTGTCGGCCTCACCGTACTGGTCGGCGCTCTGATCGGGCGTCGTCGCCGGCTGCGTGCCGCGGGTCGCGTACCCACCTCGCGCGGTTGACCGGCAGACGGCGGCGGCCGGCACCGCCCGTCGGCCGCCAGCTGGGCTGGTCGAAGGTGGTTGCGGCGCTGGTGGTGGGCCTGGTGACGGTGACCGGGTGCAGCCGGCCGCAGAGCGCACCGCAACCGTCCGCACCACAACCGTCGCCGGCACCGACGGGGCCGGGTTTCGTCGTGCTGTCCGATGTGGACTCCCGCATCCTGACCGACATCCGGTACGCCGGTCCGCACAACTTCGTCGGCCGGCCGGTCACCGGCTACGCCGAGCCGGTGTGCCTGCTCACCGCCCGGGCCGCCGAGGCGCTGCGTCGGGTGCAGGACGCCGCGCTCGCCACCGGCCACACCCTCAAGGTGTACGACTGCTACCGCCCCCAGTCAGCCGCGGACGAGTTCCTGACCTGGGCGCGCCGCCTCGACGACCAGCAGATGAAGGGCGAGTTCTACCCCAGGGTGGCCAAGTCGGACCTGTTCGACCGGGGCTATCTCGGCGCCCCCACCGCCCACAGCCGGGGCAGCACGGTCGACGTCACGCTGGTCGACCTACCCGCGCCCCGGCAGGCTGAATACGTTCCCGGCCAGCCCCTGGTGGCCTGCACCGCCGGGCAGTCGGAGCGGTTCGGCGACAACAGCGTCGACATGGGTACCGGCTACGACTGCTTCGACCCGCTCGCGCACACCGACGCCACCGGGGTCGGCGCGACCGCCCGAGCGAACCGACAGCTGCTACGGCAGTTGATGACCGACGGCGGGTTCGTCGGCTACGACCGGGAGTGGTGGCACTTCCGCTACCGCGACGAACCCTGGCCGGACACCTACTTCGACCTGCCGGTCGCCCGCTCCTCGGCCGGCTGACGCCCCCGACCCCGGACGCTCCACTCACCTGCGCAGGCGCCGCCGGCAGGTGCAACCGCGACTTCCGAAGCGGTGTGCGAAATATCATGAACCTGGTTCGTCGGCTGGGCGGGTGATGTTGGCCGGAGTCGCCCCGTAGGCTGTCGGCCATGACTGCCGTACGTCGATGCCTAAGTGACGCACGGTGGCTGGCGCAGCCGGCCCCAGCGCTCGTGCCGAGGTCAGCTGTCCGGTGAGTCATGGTGCGCCTGTACCGGCCCAGCGACGCGGGCCGGTCGACTCACAACGGTCCGGGCTGGTCGACGCGTGCGCGCGGATCGCCGCCTCCCGTCCGTTCGAGCTCGCCATCGTCGCGGTGATCCTGGCCAACGGCGTGGTCCTCGGGCTGGAGACCTACCCCGACCTGGGTGCGGCGGGCACCGCCCTGCACGCCGTCGAGTGGGGCTTCCGGGTGATCTTCGTCATCGAGATCGCCATCCGGCTGCTGGCCTACGGACGCCGACCGCAGGACTTCTTCCGGCAGGGCTGGAACGTCTTCGATTTCATGGTGATCGCGGCGATATTCATCCCGGGCCTGCACGGCGACTCGGCGCTGCTGCGCGTCGTACGGGTGCTGCGAATGGTGCGGTTGGTGCGGTTCTCACCCGGCCTGCGCACGATCGTCGCGGCGCTGTGGCGCAGTCTGCCGGGCATCGGTGGCTTCTTCGCCCTGGCCGTGGTGACCCTCTACGTCTACGGCATGGCCGGATGGCTGATCTTCGGCAAGGTCTACCCGGAGCAGTACGGGGACATCGGACGGTCCCTGCTGACCCTGTTCGTGCTGCTGTCCCTGGAGACCCTGCCCGACCTCATCGAGCAGGGCATGGCGGTGTCGCCGTGGACGGTGCTCTACTACGGCAGCTTCGTGGTGATCACGGTCAACCTGCTGCTCAACATTCTGATCGCCGTCTTCGTCAACTCCATGGAGGAGGCGCGCCGGTTGGAGATGACCGAAGGGCTCGCCCCCGGCTACGACGAGGATGGCGACGGGGTCCCCGACGAGCTGGACCGCATCGCGATCAGCCAGCGCCTCGACGATCTGCGCACCCTCATCGTCGAGCTTGAGCGGGAGCTGCGGATCGATCGCGACGACGGGCGGGGACGCCGGGTGTTAAAGGACTGAACGAACGTTTTTGACCGAAGCGGACTCGCCGATCGACGGCGGGTTTCGGCCGTGATTCCAACTGTGAAACACCGGTGAACTCGAACGACGTTCTGAGTGCTCTGTCGCCGGACACACCTTTGATCCAAATCACGGCAGATGCAGACAGCGGTCCTTACCGGATAGGGTCGTTGCACCGACTGATGATCTCCCGAGGAGGGTGTGTGCTGGTTCTGGTGGCGGTCCATGCGCTGACAGCCGTGATCGCCCCGGCGCTGGTGCGACTCTGGGGACGGCACGCCCTCTACGTGGTCGCGTTGGTCCCTGGAGCGACGCTGGCGTGGGCGCTGACACACACCGGCGGAGTCCGTTCCGGCGAGCCAGTTGTCGAGACGGTGACCTGGGTGCCGCAGCTCGGCCTGGAGCTCGCGCTGCGGATGGGGACGCTGTCCTGGCTGATGGTCGTGCTGGTCGGTGGCGTAGGTGCACTGGTGCTGGCCTACAGCGCCCGTTACTTCCGCTCCGACGACCCGGGCCTGGGCCGCTTCGCCGCGGTGTTCGTGGCCTTCGCCGGTGCGATGCTCGGCCTGGTCGTCTCCGACGACCTGCTGCTGCTGTACGTGTTCTGGGAGCTGACCACCGTCTTCTCCTACCTGCTGATCGGCTACGACCCGGCGAAGCGGGCCAGTCGACGGGCCGCCATGCAGGCGTTGCTGGTGACCACGCTGGGCGGCCTGGCGATGCTCGCCGGGTTCATCATGCTCGGCCAGCACGCCGGCAGCTACCGCTGGTCCTCCGTCGCCGAGAACCTGCCCAGCGGCGGCTATCTGGCGACCGCCCTGGTGCTGGTCCTGCTGGGCGCGTTGAGCAAGTCGGCGATCTTCCCGTTCAGCTTCTGGTTGCCCGGCGCGATGGCGGCGCCCACGCCGGTCAGCGCGTACCTGCACGCCGCAGCCATGGTCAAAGCGGGCGTCTTCCTGGTCGCCCTGATGGGCCCCGCCGTCGCGGAAGTCGCCCCGTGGCGGCCGGTGCTGCTCGTCGGTGGCCTGATCACGATGTTCCTCGGCGGCTGGTCCGCGCTGCGCCAGGTCGATCTCAAACTGCTGTTGGCCTACGGCACGGTAAGCCAGCTCGGCCTGCTCATGGTGATCCTCGGCGCCGGGACCCGGGACACCGCGCTGGCCGGCGTGGCCATGGTGCTCGCCCACGCGCTGTTCAAAGCCGCCCTCTTCCTCACCGTCGGCGTCATCGACCACGCCACCGGCACCCGTGACCTGCGTGAACTCAGCGGTGTAGGGCGCCGCGCCCCCGCCCTGGCCGTGGTGGCGGGGCTCGCCGCGGCCTCCATGGCCGGTCTGCCGCCGATGGCCGGATTCGTCGCCAAAGAGGCCGCGGTCGAGGCGCTGCTGCACGGCGGCACCGCCGACCTGGTGGTGCTGGCCGGTGTGATCTTCGGCTCGGTGCTGACCGTGGCGTACACGCTGCGGTACCTGTGGGGCGCCTTCGCCGACAAGCCCGGTGTCGCGGTCACCACGGTCCGCCCGGTGTCCTGGGCGATCCTCACCCCGGCCGCCGTGCTGGCCCTCGCCGGGGTCGCCGTCGGCGTACTCGCCCCGGCGGTGGATCGCCTGCTTGCCCCGTACGCCGACCTCTACCAGTCCGCCGAGCCCGGCTACCACCTGGCGTTGTGGCACGGCCTCACCCCGGCGCTCGGCCTTTCCGTGCTGGCCGTGGCCGGCGGTGCCGGGCTGTTCGCCCTGATGCGTCGCGAGCGGGTCCGGGCCACCATGCGGCTGCCGTTCGACGGTGCCGTGGCGTACAAGAAGTGCATCAACGCCATCGACCGGCTCGCCGTCGAGCTGACCGGTAGGACCCAGCGTGGTTCGCTGCCGTTCTACCTCGGCGTCATCCTGGTGGTGATGGTCGTCTTGCCGGGCGGTGCGCTGCTGGCCGGCAGCCCTTGGCCACAGCGCTTCCATCTGTGGGACACCCCGTTGCAGGGAGTCGCCGCAGCAATGGTGGTGATCGCCGCCGTCATGGCCGCCCGCGCCCTGCGTCGGCTCACCGCGATGATCCTGGTCGGCGTGGCCGGTTACGGCATCGCGCTGATGTTCATCCTGCACGGCGCACCCGACCTGGCATTGACCCAGTTCCTGGTGGAGACCGTCACGATCGTGATGTTCGTGCTGGTGCTGCGTCGACTGCCGGCGAAGTTCTCAGAGCGCCCGATCCGCTCCAGCCGGCGCGGGAGAGTCGCGATCGGTGTGGCCGTCGGCGCCGTCACCGCCGGCATGGCCTACGTCGCGGCGGGTGCCCGCCAGGCCATCCCGATCTCCGTCGACTTCCCCAACGAGGCGGTGTCCTACGGCGGCGGCAAGAACGTGGTCAACGTGACCCTGGTCGACATCCGGGCCTGGGACACGATGGGTGAGATCGCGGTGCTGGTGGTGGCCGCCACCGGCGTGGCCAGCTTGATCTTCCGCCATGCCCGCGACCTCGACCGGCGTGGCGACATCCCCGGCGGCGGCCGGACGGAGTACAACCGGCCCCGCTGGTTGACCACCGGCGCCACCGCACGGTCCCAGTCGGTCATCCTCCAGGTGATCACCCGGCTGCTGTTCCACGCCATCGTGCTGTTCTCCATCTACCTGCTGTTCAGTGGTCACAACGCCCCTGGTGGCGGGTTTGCCGCCGGTCTGGTCGCGGGCCTGGCCCTGGCCGTGCGTTACCTGGCCGGCGGTCGCACCGAACTCAACGGCGCCGCACCCGTCGACGCCGGTGTGGTGCTCGGCGCCGGATTGTTCGTGGCCGTCGGCACCGGCGTGGCCGCGATGCTGCTCGGCGGGGAGTTCCTCCAGAGCGCCCTGCTCGACTTCCACCTACCGGTGCTGGGTCACATCCACTTCGTCACGTCGGCCTTCTTCGACGTCGGTGTCTACCTGATCGTCGTCGGCCTGGTGCTGGACATCCTGCGCAGCCTCGGCGCCGAGATGGACCGCCAGCACGAGACCGAGGACGACGAGGTACGGGAAAAGGAGCTGGTGTGAGCCCCAATCTCACCTACGTCATCGTGGTCGGCGTGCTCGTCGCCGCCGGCGTGACGCTGCTGCTGGAACGCAGCCTCACCCGGGTCCTGATGGGCGTCATCCTGCTCGGTAACGGCGCGAACCTGCTGCTGCTCACCGGTGGGCGCGCCGGTGGCCCGCCGATCGTCGGCACCACTCCGCAGGAGGAGATGAGCGATCCACTGCCACAGGCGATGATCCTCACCGCCATCGTGATCACCCTTGGCATGACCGCGTTCCTGCTCGCCCTGGCGTACCGCAGTTGGCATCTCAACGGGCACGACGAGGTCCAGGACGACGTCGAGGACCGCCGGATCATGGATCTCGCGGACCGCGACGAGGTGCCGGACGACGACGTCGACGGCGACGATGACGATGATCCACCGACAGAGGACGAGCGGCGGCTGTCCGCCACGGCGAACGGGGGGAGGGCCGGATGACGTTCCTCGTTCCGCTGCCGGTGGTGATGCCACTGCTCGGCGCGGCCCTGACCCTGCTGCTGCTCGGCCGGCCCCGCGCCCAGCGGTGGGTGAGCCTCACTGTGCTCGCCGCCACCGTGGCGGTGGCCGCGACGCTGTTGATCCAGTCCAGCCTGAACGGGCCGCTCGTGGTGGAGGTCGGTGGCTGGGCCGCCCCGCTGGGCATCGTCCTGGTGGCCGACCAACTCGCCGCGTTGATGCTGGTGGTCTCCGCCGCGGTGACCCTCTGCGTGTTGGTGTACTCCATCGGGCAGGGTATGGCCGACGGCGACGAGGAGACTCCGCTGTCGGTCTACCACCCCACCTACCTGGTGTTGACCGCCGGCGTGTGCAACGCCTTCCTCTCCGGCGACCTGTTCAACCTCTACGTCGGCTTCGAGATCCTGCTGGTCGCCAGCTATGTGCTGCTCACCCTGGGCAGCACCGAGACCCGGATCCGGGCGGGCACCACCTACGTCGTGGTCAGCCTGCTCTCGTCGGTGATCTTCCTGGTCGCCATCGGTCTGGTGTACGCCTCGACCGGCACGCTCAACCTGGCCCAGCTCGTCGACCGGCTCGACGCCCTCCCCGACGACATCCGGCTGCTGCTGCAAGGCATGCTGCTGCTCGCCTTCGGCATCAAGGCCGCGGTGTTCCCGCTGTCGGCCTGGTTGCCGGACAGCTACCCCACCGCACCCGCCCCGGTCACCGCGGTCTTCGCCGGCCTGCTGACCAAGGTCGGCGTGTACGCCATCATCCGTACCGAGACGCTGCTGTTCCCCGGCGGCCGGACCGCGACCCTGCTGCTGGTGACAGCGGTGCTGACCATGGTGGTCGGCATCCTCGGCGCGGTCGCCCAGTCCGACATCAAACGGTTGCTGTCCTTCACGCTGATCAGCCATATCGGCTACATGCTCTTCGGCGTCGGGCTCACCTCGTCACTCGGGCTGTCCGCGGCGATCTTCTACGTGGTGCACCACATCACCATCCAGACCACCCTGTTCCTCGCCGCCGGCCTGGTCGAACGAAGAGGTGGCAGCACCGCCATGGACCGCCTCGGCGGCCTGGCCCGGCTGTCGCCGATCCTCGCCGTGCTGTTCTTCGTACCGGCGTTGAATCTCGCCGGCATCCCACCGTTCTCCGGGTTCCTCGGCAAGCTCGGCCTGGTGCAGGCCGGCATCGACGACGGTGGCGTGCTGGCCTGGATCCTGGTCGCCGGTGGCCTGCTCACCAGCCTGCTCACCCTGTACGCGGTGGCGCGGGTGTGGAACCTGGCCTTCTGGCGGGCGCCGCACCCGGACATGCCCTCGGCCGACGACTCGGAGCAGGCGGCCCGTACCGACGGAGCGATACAACCGCAGCAGTCGGGCGCCGCCGCGCAGACCGGTGCCGTGCTGCCCGGTCTGATGATCGCGCCGACGGTGGCGTTGGTGGTCTTCGGCCTGGTGCTGACGGTGGTGGCCGGTCCGCTGTTCGACCTGAGCACGGACGCCGCGAACGACCTGCTGCAACGCACCCCGTACGTCGACGCAGTCTTCCCGGGAGGTGCGCCGTGAGGCCCGACTCGATGACCCCGGCGGACCCGACCGACCCGCCGAACCCACCACTGAGCCCTACCGCCCGACGCCGGAACCGGATCACCGCAGTGATCTTCCTGGTGGTCGTCTGGGTGCTGCTCTGGGGCACGCTGTCCTGGGCCAACGTGATCAGTGGGCTGGTGGTGGCCGCCGTCCTGCTGGCGGTCTTCCCACTGCCGCCGGTCACCTTCGCGGGGCGCATCCACCCGCTCGGCGCGGCCCGGTTCCTGGTGCGCTTCCTGAGTGACCTCGTCGTCGCCTCCGTCCAGATCGCCTGGATGGCGCTGCGTCCCCGGCACGTGCCGCGCAGCGCCATCATCGCGGTACGCCTGCGGGTGAACACCGACCTCAACCTGACCCTCGCCGCGGAGGCGCTGTCCCTGGTGCCGGGCAGCCTGATCCTGGAGGCCGACCGCGCCACCGGCACCCTGTTCATCCACGTCATCAACGTCGACAGCCTGGCCGAGGTGGAGAAGTTCCGGCGCGGGGTGCTGGAGTTGGAGGAGCGCATCGTCGCCGCCATCGGTTCACCGGACGAGCAACGCCGCGTCCGCGAGACCCCACCGCCACCGCTAGACCTGGAAGGGGCAGCGGCATGACCATCGTCGCCGTGACCGTCACCGCGCTGCTCGCCGTGGCCGGTGCGCTCACCCTCACCCGCATCATCCGTGGCCCGTCGATTCTGGACCGGGCCGTGGCCACCGACGTGCTGCTGGCCATCATCGTCGCCGCCATCGCCACCGAGGCCGCCTACAGCCGGGACGCCACCGCGCTGCCGGTGCTGGTGGTGCTCGCCGTCCTCGGCTTCGTCGGGTCGGTCAGCGTCGCCCGCTTCGCCGCACGGAGAAACAGCAAATGAGCCTCGACGCCGTACTCGACATCGTCGCCGCCGTTTGCCTGATCAGCGGTGCCCTGCTCAGTCTCGCCGCCGGGGTGGCCCTGGTGCGCTTTCCCGACCTGCTCACCCGCATGCACGCCGCAGCCAAGCCACAGGTCCTCGGGCTGCTGCTGGTGCTGGTCGGGTGCGGTCTACGGCTGCGTACCGGGGTGGACATCACCACGCTGGTGTTGATCGGGGTCTTCCAGCTGGCCACCGCACCGGTCGCCGCCCACATGGTCGGTCGGGCCGGCTACCCGCACGGTGAGATCCGCACCGACCTCCTCCTCACCGACGAACTGGCCGCCCACCTGGACCGCCTAACCGACCCTCCCCGCCCCTAACACCCCCCCACCCCCACCCCCCACGCCGCACGCACCGCTCAACCCGCGCGT
>NZ_JBFBAY010000015.1:0-136745 GCF_040682415.1 Micromonospora sp. NPDC051196 | reverse complement strand
TTGCCGGAGGGTTCGTCGGGTCGGTTTGTTTCGGTGTTGCGTCGTGACCGGGATGAGGTGCGGTCGGCGTTGACGTGTTTCGGTGAGGCCTGGGTCGCGGGTCTGCCTGTTGATGTCGGTGCGGTGGTGCCGGCCGGGCCGGTCGTGGATTTACCTACTTACGCGTTCGACCGGCAGCGGTACTGGCTCACCCGAGAACCCGCCGTTGCCGCAGGGTCCGCCGAGGAGATCCGCTTCTGGTCAGCTGCCGAGCGCGGCGACTCGGCCGATGTGGCCCGCACGCTCGGTCTGGACGACGACGAGCACGCTGCCCTGGCTACGGTGCTACCGGCGATTGCCTCGTGGCGGCGCGGCCGGAAGGATCGCGTCGCCGTGGACGACTGGCGCTACCGCAGCACGTGGGTGTCACACGCCGGCCAAGCGGACGTGGCACCCCTCGGAAGCTGGCTCGTCGTGGCCCCGGCGGACGGCTCGGCGGCCCAGATCGTGCAGGCCATCCGGGGTGACGTGCGTGTGGTCGAGGTGGACGTTGAACGGGCTGACCGCGCCGAGATGGCCGACGCCGTCGCTCGCGCGGTCGGGGACGGCACGCCCACCACCGTGCTCAACCTGTTGAGTCTCGCCGAGAACGATGGCATTGAAGCGACCCTGCTGCTCCTGCAGGCGCTGGGGGACGCCCGGGTCGGCGGTACGCGCTGGTCGGTCACCCGCGGCGCGGTGGCCGCCCATGAGGACGACACCGTGACACATCCGGCGCAGGCGCAGATCTGGGGACTGAGCCGCGTCGCCGGGCTGGAGGACGCACAGACCGGGGCACGCGTGGTCGATCTGCCCGCCGAGTTCGACCACGACACCGCCGCCCGGCTGGTGGCCGCCGTCGCCAACGCCGGTGACGAGGACGAGTTGGCGATCCGCGGCGATGGCGTGTGGGTTCGCCGGCTGGTCCCGGCCCCGCTGGCCAGCCGGACGCCGGTGCGCACGTTCACCCCACGCGGCACGGCCCTGATCACCGGCGGCACCGGCGCGCTCGGCGGTCATGTGGCCCGTTGGTTGGCCCGCTCCGGTATCGACCACCTGCTGCTGCTCAGTCGCCGCGGCCCCTACGCCCCGGGCGCGGCCGAGTTGACCGCCGAACTGGAGGCACTGGGCGCGCGGGTCACCATCCGGGCCTGCGACGTGGCCGACCGTGCGGCGCTGAGCGAGGTGATCGCCGACATCCCCGTGGATCAGCCACTACGTACCGTCGTACACGCCGCCGGCGTGGCCACCGTCGACCGCCCGGTGGCGGACCTTACCCCGGCTGATCTGGCCGAGGCGTACCGCTCGAAGGTTCTGGGCGCGTCGCACCTGCACCTGCTCGCCGGCGCGGAACTCGACGCGTTCGTGCTGTTCTCGTCGACCGCTGCGGTGTGGGGCAGTGCTGGGCAGGGCGGCTACGCCGCCGCGAACGCGTACCTGGACGCCCTGGCCGCGCACCGGCGGGCGCGTGGCCGCACCGCGACGTCGGTGGCGTGGGGGGCGTGGGAGGGTGCGGGCATGGCCGACGACCCGGCCTTCGCCGACTGGCTGGACCGCAGCGGGATGCGGCTGATGTCGCCCGAACGGGCCGTCACCGCGCTGCAGCAGGCCATCGAGTACGACGACACCACGATCACCGTGGCCGCCATCGATCGGGCTCGACTCGCCGAGGCGTTCAACGCGGCCCGGACCCGTCCGCTGCTGAGCGCGCTCGCACCCGGTGAACCCGAAGCCGCGCCGGACGAGGAACCGGCACTGCGCAAGCGGCTCGCCGGCCTGCCGGAGGCGCGATGGCAGGCTGCCGTGGCCGACGAGGTGGGGGCCACCCTATCCGCCGTGCTCGGCTACCAGTCGGCGCAGAGCGTGGACCCCGATCTGCCGTTCCGTGACCTCGGAGTCGACTCGCTGGCCGGCGTCGAGCTGAAGAACCGGCTGAACGCGGTCACCGGCCTCGACCTGCCCAGCACGCTGGTCTTCGACCAGCCGACGCCCGGAGAGTTGGTCCTGCACCTGCTGGACCAACTGCGGACGGGGACCGCGCCGGAGCCGACGGATCCGCTTGAGGAACTGCGCCGGCTGGAGACCGCCCTGGCGGCGGTGGGCGACGAGGAGATCCGCCGCGAGGTGACCGTACGGCTGCGTGGCCTGCTCGGCCGGTGGGACGAGACCTCGCAAGGCCCCGAGCTGCTGGACCTCGACGAGGTCAGCGACGATGAGATCTTCGAACTGCTGGACCGGGAGCTCGGCGCGCCCTGACCGGAGGGCGTCGGATCACTCCGACGGTTTGGTGGCCAACGCCGCGGCCAGCTCGCCGCCGTCCAGCATCGACAACAGGCGATCGAGCTCGCCGACGGTGTCGAGCTCGGGTTCCTTGGCCCAGCGCAGCATCACGTCGAACATCACGCCGAAGACGGCCGCGCTCAGCGCCCGTACGGCGGGGTCGTCGGGGGAGCGGCCGGCGCGTTCGGCGAGCAACTGGGCCATCGTGCCGATGGTGCGGGTGACGTTGCCGAGGCTGGCCGCCCACAGCTCGGGCACCGTCACGATCAGGAAGTCGCGGTGACGCTGGGCGCTGAGCTGGTCGGGCGTGAGGTCGCTGAGGGTGGCCCGGATGGCCTGCCGTAGCGCCTCGATCGGGCTCAGGCTCGGGTCCTGCGCACGGAAGGCCTGCGGGAACAGCGGATCGTACTCGTCGGAGACGACCAGGTCCTCTTTCGATGCGAAGTAGCGGAAGACCGTGCTCGGCGAGACCTCTGCCGCGTCGGCGATCTGCTCGATCGTCGTGGCTTCGTATCCCTGCGCGGCGAACAGGCGCAACGCGTGCTCCTGGATGGCCGCGCGGGTCTTCGCCTTCTTCCGCTCCCGGAGGCCGGTGCTGCGGCGGCCGGTGGGTGCCCCTGACTGCTCGTGATTGTGCTCGGCCAGGTTCGTCACCGGTACCTCCTGAGGTGCATTCGGGGAATCTACACCGTGCCGTTGCTGGTCAGGCTTCCCATCCTGTCATGCCGCCACTACGATGCTATATGAGAGCTAACTATCAAACGAGAGTGAGATGCCATGGCGCTGTACCTGTACCGGTTGGGGCGCTGGTCGCTCCGCCGGCGCCGCCTCGTGCTCTTGATCTGGCTGGCACTGCTCGTGGTGACCGGCGTCGGTGCGGCCACCCTGTCCAAGCCCACGACCGAGGCCTTCTCGATCCCGGGCACCGAGTCGCAGCGGGCGATCGACCTGCTGACCGAGCGGTTCCCCGAGGCCGGGGCCGACGGCGCGGTGGCCCGGGTCGTCTTCGCCGCCCCGGCCGGTGAGCAGCTCACCCAGCCCGACAACAAGGCCGCCATCGAGGCGGTGGTGGCGCGCCTCAGCCGTGCGCCTCAGGTCTCCGAGGTGGCCGATCCGTTCCAGGTCGAGGCGGTGTCGCCCGACGGTCGCGTCGCACTGGCGCAGGTGGGTTATCGCGTACCCCGCAATGATCTGACCGACAGTGACCGCGAGGCCCTGGTCGATGCGCTTGAGCCCGGCAAGGCCGCCGGGCTGACCGTGGAGGTCGGCGGCGACGCCGCGCAGGCACCGCCGGAGCAGGGCGCCGGCGAGCTGATCGGGGTGATGGTCGCCGCGATCGTGCTGGTCATCACGTTCGGCTCGCTGCTCGCCGGTGGCCTCCCGCTGCTTACCGCCATCGTCGGCGTCGGGGTCAGCCTGTTGGCTGTCACGATCACCAGCCGGTTCACCGAACTCAACTCCGACACCCCCGCGCTGGCGCTGATGCTGGGCCTGGCGGTGTCGATCGACTACGCCCTGTTCATCGGCTTCCGCTATCGCGACGAACTGCGCAACGGCCATCCCCCCGAGGTCGCGGCCGGGCGTGCCGTGGGCACCGCCGGGTCGGCGGTCGTCTTCGCCGGCCTGACCGTGATCATCGCGCTGGCCGGGCTGGCCGTCGTCAACATCCCGATCCTCACCCAGATCGGCTTGGCGGCAGCCTTCACCGTGGCGGTCTCGGTGCTGATCGCGCTCACCCTGCTGCCGGCGCTGCTCGGCTTCGTCGGGCAGCGCATCCTCAGCCGCAAGGTGCGTGCCGAGATGGCGTCCGCGGCGGCGGGCGAGCCGGTGGCCACCAAGCCCACGATGGGTCAGCGGTGGGCCCGGGTCGTCACCCGGTTCCCGGTGCTCTTCCTCGCCATCTCGGTGATCGGGCTCGGTGCGCTCGCCATTCCGGTGCTGGACATCCGGCTCGGTCTGCCCGACGACGGCACGGCACCCGAGACGACCAGCCAGCGCAAGGCGTACGACCTGCTGACCGAGGGGTTCGGGCCGGGCTTCAACGGGCCGCTGATGGTCGTCGTCGACACCGGCAGCGGTGGTGGCAACGCCCAGCAGGCGGCCGACCGGGTGAACCAGGCCATCGCGGCCCTGCCCGACGTCGTGGCGGTCAGCCCTGCGATGGTCAACCAGAACGGCGGCAACACCGCTCTGATGCAGGTGATCCCGGCCAGCGGGCCGACCACCGCCGAGACCGAAGATCTGGTGGACGCGATCCGCGACGAGGCGGCGAAGTTGCGGCCGGAGATCAACGCGCAGGTGTCGGTGACCGGTCAGACGGCCATCAACATCGACATCTCCAAGCGGATCGCCGAGACCATCGTGCCGTACCTGGCGATCGTGGTCGGACTGGCGTTCCTCCTGCTCATGGTGGTGTTCCGGTCGATTCTGGTGCCGTTGAAGGCGACGCTGGGCTTCCTGCTGAGCCTGGCCGCCACCTTCGGCGCGCTCGTCGCGGTGCTGCAGTGGGGCTGGCTCAACGACCAACTCGGCATCGACGCCACCGGCATCATCGTCAATCTGCTGCCGGTCATCGTGATCGGTCTGGTGTTCGGCCTCGCGATGGACTACGAGGTGTTCCTCGTCAGCCGGATGCGTGAGGAGTTCGCGCACGGCGCCGAGCCCAAGGATGCCGTGGTCAAGGGCTTCGGGCACAGCGCACGGGTGGTGACCGCAGCCGCGATCATCATGGTCAGTGTGTTCAGCGGCTTCATCCTGGCCGATGCGGCGCTGACCAAGTCGTTCGGATTCGCCCTCGCCGCGGCGGTGGCGTTCGACGCTCTGGTGGTGCGGATGACCATCGTGCCGGCGGTGATGGCGCTGCTCGGCAAGGCCGCCTGGTGGCTGCCGAAGTGGCTCGACCGGGCCCTGCCCAGCGTGGACATCGAGGGCGAGCGGCTACAGCACGAGCTGGACACCTCCGGCCCCGGAGACACTGCTCCGATCGGTGAGCCTGCCCCCCGTTAGGCCACCGAGCGGGTCGAGAGGTCCCGACTCGACCCGCAGCGGCACCCGGCCACGTCCCCGCTTCGGCGGGGACGTGGCCGGGTGTTTTTGTGCCCGGGTCAGCTGGGCCTGGCAGCGCGGTTGCGGAACTGGTTCATCCGGTTCTGGCCGAAGCCCGGGATCTCCTCGTCGCCGTCGCTGCCTGCGGCCGCGCCCAGTGGCGTGTAGGGGACCGACCGGTTCGCCGTGGCCAGAAAGCGCGTCCAGTCGATTCGCGCGACGCTCGTCGACGAGCCGGACAGCGCAGTCTCCAGGGCCACGTCGGGCGAGACCGGATAGATACCGCGCGCCGTGAGTTCAGGGCCTGCCGGGGACCACGGTCCCCAGGCCACGCTCCGTACGCCGAGTGCCTCCAGGTACGCGTCGGCGGCGGTGCGGACGAACGTACCCGCAAAGCCGGGCACCGAGAGCACATCACCGGCCGACACGAAGAAGTCCAGCTCGGTGGCCTGCTGCGACAGCAGCACCGCCGGGCGGACCGCCCGGTCGACGGCCAGGGCGAGGTCCTCCGCCGACGCGTCGGCCAGCAGCCGGTGCGGCAGCGGCGCGGCGAGGTGGATCACGCCGCGGACCGGTCGGCCCAGCTCGGCCCGCTCGGCCAGCAGCCGGTGTACCACGCCGGTATCGAGGAGGTCGGCCACACGGACCTCGACACCCGGCGAACCATTCGGCAGCGTGCTGCCCGACGGGTGCGCGACCAGCACCGACTCGGCGCCCCGCGCCACCAACCACGAGGCCGCGTACGCCGCCTGCTCGGCCGGACCGCCGACGACCAGGTAGGTCGCATCCGGAGCCAGTTTGACGCCGTCGCCGGCGGGCGGCTCGGTGGTGCGCAACTCGGCCCGGTGCCAGCGGCCGGACCGCACCGCGAGATGACCCGATCCACCGAGCTGGGCGACCCGCCCGAGCAGCAGATCCAGGGCCGGCGGCGGGCCGGCCGGGTCGAGGTCCACCTGCACACAGGTGGCGTCCGGGTACTCCCAGATCGCGGTCTTGGTCAGCGCCGTGAGTGCCGTCTGTGCCGGGCGTGGCAGGTCCGGCCCGGGTGCGGTGGCACCCGTGGAGCAGATGACCACCGTCGCCTGCGGGGCCGACTTGAGGAGCCGGGCCATGAGGGGCACGGTGCGCTCGATCAGCGCGGAATCGCCTGGGTCGTGGAACACCAGCCCGGTGACGTCCGAAAGGTCCCCGTCGTCGCCGGCCAGCCCGACGGAGCGTAGGTCGTCCTGCCATCGGGTGGCCTGCTCCGGCTCGCTGCTGACCACGAGCCAGCGGCCGGTGGAGGCGCCCACCGCCGGGGTGGCGGCCACGGCGGGCAGGGCCTGCCAGCCGAGAGTGCAGGTCAGCGGCCGGGCCGCCGCGAGGTCCGCGTCGGCGGGGGCCATGCGCAGTCCCTCGACGGACGCCAGCAGCTCGCCGGATCCGGCGAGCAGCGTCAGGTCGATCGCGTCGTCGGGGCGTTGCCGAGCGCGTACCAGGAAGGTCGAGGGCAGGGGCGCGTGCAGGGTGACGCGCGCCAGCGAGCGCACCACCCGTGGGCCCGCGCCGAACGCCCAGGCCACCTGGAGAGCACCGTCGAGGCGCGCCGCTTCCGGCCCGTCGCTCGTGACCACACCGGCCGCGGTAGCCCCGTCGACGTGCAGCTGGGTCAGCGTCCGTGCGGCCGGTTCGTACGGTGTGCCGTCGCGCCACATGGCGTCGTGCAGCGCGGTCGCGGCATCCTCGGTGACCTCGGGCACGGGATCGGCGTGGCCGCTGTCCGGGGCGGCCGCAGGTTGCGCGTGGGCCACCGTCAGGCAGGCCCGCCAGCCGTTGTCGCCGTCGACGAAGCCGTCGATGCGAAGCCCGCCGGGCCCGGATTCCCACCGGGTCTGAAGGGTGATCGGGGTACGCACGGTCACCGGATCGGGGAACGCGACATCGTGCAGGGACGTGCCGCCGGCCAGCGCCCACGACAGCAGTGCACCGGCCGACAGCACCGGAGCCCCGTGGATCCGCTGTTGAGCCAGCGTCGACGGCACCGTCGCGCCGAAGTACCGGCCGTCCGAGGCCGCCAGCCGCAGCGGGGCGCCCAACAGCGGGTGCGGGGGTGCGACCGGTGGTCCGGACGAGTCCGGCGGGGAGAGCCAGAAGCGGCGGGACTGGAATGGGTACGTGGGTAGGTCGACATGCCGTGGCTCGTGCCCGTCGAGGGCGGGCGTCCAGTCGACGTCGACGCCGTCGGTGTGCAGCTCGGCGAGCGTCCGCAGCAGCGTGCGTACCGCCGCACCGGCCGGCGACACCAGCGTGGTGGTGAGCACCGCCCGGCCGGGCTCGCCGAAGGCCGCCAGACAACGCCGGATGCGCTCCGGCGCCGTGGGGTCGCCGCCCAGGTCGACGAACCGGGTGACCCCCTCCGCGCCGGCCTGGCGCAGGCGGGTGGCGTCGAGCGATGTGGGTCCGTTCGAGGCGGCCAGCGCGCACGCGTCGTCCAGCGTGAGGTCGCCGGCGACGTACCCGGCGGCGGCCTCCCCGACGCCGTACCCGATCATGTGGTCCGGCCGCACACCGAACGCGGCCAACAGCCGGTGGTGGGCGATCGCCGACACGAACAGCACCAGCCGTTCGACTGCCTCGTCCCCAGCGGAGGCCGTCGGCGTGAGCAGCGCGTCGCGTACCGGAGCGGGCAGCGCCGCGAGCACCTCGTCGGCGGCGGCGCGGTAGGCGGGAAAGGCGGCGTACAGCTCGCGGGCGGCACCGGCCGGGACCGGGCCGTCGCCGGGGAACACCAGGGCCGTCCGCCCGGCAGGGTCGGCGACCCCCTGCACGAGATCGGCCGCTGCTTGATCGTCGGCCAGGGCACGCAGCCCGGCCACCAGATCGTCGCGGGACCGGCCGACGACCACCGCCCGGTGCCGGAACGTCGACCGTGTGCGGAGCAACGCGTACGCCACGTCGGCTGGTTCGGACGAGATGCTCACGCTCTCCAGCAAGCGGCGGGCCTGTGCACGCAGTGCCGTGGGCGACTTCGCCGACAACACGAAGGGCACCGGCCGGTCCAGCACGCTGCGCTCGTCGCCGTCCGGGAGGGCCGGCGGCTCCTCGAGGATCAGGTGCGCGTTGGTGCCGCTGATCGTCAGGCAGGACAGGCCGGCCCGCCGTACCCGGTCGCCGCGCACCCACGGCGACGGCGAGGTGGCCAGGCGTACGGTGCCGCGGTTCCAGTCGGCGTGCGGCGTCGGCCGGTCCACGTGCAGGGTGCGGGGCAGCCGTTCGTGTCGCAGCGCCATGATCAGTTTTGCGATGCCGGCCACCGCGCCGACCGTCTGGGTGTGCCCGATGTTCGACTTCACCGAGCCGAGCAGCAGCGGCGGCCGGTCCGGTGCGCGGTCGCGCCCGTAGGTCGCGATGATCGCGTTCGCCTCGACACCGTCGCCGAGGGTGGCGCCCACGCCGTGCCCCTCGACCACGTCGACGTCGTCGCCGTTGAGCCGCGCGTCGGCCAGCGCCGCGCGGATCACCCGCTCCTGGGCCCGGCCGCTGGGTGAGGCCATGCCGTTGGTGGCGCCGTCCTGGTTGATCGCCGTACCGCGGATGACGGCCAGGATCGGCCGCCCGTGCCGCTGCGCGTCGCAGAGCCGTTCGAGCAGCAGCATTCCGGCGCCCTCGCCGAGACTGACGCCGTCGGCGGCGCCGGCGAACGACTTGGAGCGCCCGTCGGGGGCCAGGCTGCCGCGGCGGCGGAACTCCTGCAGCGTGCCCGGCATCGACATCACCACGGCGCCGCCGGCCAGCGCGAGCGAGCATTCGCCGGCGCGCAGCGCCTTGGCCGCCAGGTGGATCGCGACCAGCGAGGAGGTGCACTGCGTGTCGACGGTGAGCGCGCCGCCGAGCAGCCCCATCAGGTACGACACCCGCCCGGATGCCGCGCCTACCGAGTTGCCCACCCCGAGGTAGTCCTTCAGGTCGTCGCCCGGCGGCTCGCGCAGCAGCAACGGATATCCGCCGAACTGGATACCGGCGTAGACGGCGGTGGCCGAGTTGCGGGCGGTCAGCGGATCGATCCCGGCCCGCTCGAACGCCTCCCACGAGGTTTCCAGCAGCAGCCGCTGTTGCGGGTCCATCGCCAGCGCCTCGGTCGCACCGATGCCGAAGAACTCCGGGTCGAACAGGTCGGCGTCGTGCAGGAACCCGCCGGTCAGGTCGGGTGCCTGACCGGCGAGGTTCCAGCCACGGTTGGTCGGTAGGCCGGAGATCGCGTCCTCGCCGGAATCCACCAACCGCCAGAGATCTTCAGGGGAACGCACCCCGCCGGGGAAGCGGCAGCCGATGCCCACGATGGCGATCGGCTCGTGCCGCGCTGCCTGCGCGGCGGCCAGCTGACGACGAGACTGTTGCAGCTCCGCCGTTGCCTTCCTCAGGTACTGCTGCAGTTTCTCCTCGTCCGCCATCGTCAGAGCCGGGTGCGCTCGCACTGCTGGACGTCGTACAGCTTCCACTCGCCGTCCACCTCGACGTACGCGTCGAGCCGGAAGTGGTCGTCGTCGATCGGGGTGTAAAAGTCCTTGGTCATCGTCCGGACGCCCACCTCGCCGACGACGTGCGAGCCGACGAACGCGAGGTGCCCGTCCTCCCACCCGGGTGACGTGGAGGTGCCCATCGTGCCCAGCGAGTCGACGTAGTAGGACTCGAAGTGGTTGTCCACCTCGCTCCACCCGATGATCCAGATGCCGTCCAGTTTGGGCGTGCCGTCCTGGTGCGTGGCGTGGAGATCCATCACGTAGTAGTGGCCGCCCATGATCGGCTTGGTCTCGGCCTCGAACTTCACGCCGGTGTTGAAGTGGCTGACCATCTTGCCGAGCAGGAAGTCAAGCTGTTGCAGCTCCTTCGCGGGCTCTTTGCGCTCCGCGACGGGTCGGCCGGTCGGCCGGTAGTTGTCCAGGTAGTCGAGCATCTTCTGGCTGTCTTCCATCTGGCCTCGGCCTTTCTTGAAGGGGCGGTTTGTGGGTGCGTGCGTCAGGACCGCGCCGAGGCCAGGCCCCGGACCATCCCGGCGATGCTCTGCACGTTCTTCAGGTCCTGGGCGTTGATCCGCGCAGGCGGGACGGTCACGCCCAGCTCGTCGCGGACGAAGGTGAGCAGGACCACGGTGTTCAGCGAATTGAGCACGCCCCATTCGAGCAGCGGGGTGCGCTCGTCGAGCTCGCCACGGGGATCGCCGTCGAGGAACCGCTCCTTGATGAAGGCGGTGATACGGCCGGCGACGTCGTCATCGGTCATCTGTCTTCCCTGTCGTCGATGCGGGCGGCGAGGGCCGTGCGGTCGACCTTGCCGTTGGGCGTACGGGGCAGCTCGGCGACGGCGATGATCTCGTCGGCGAGCATGTAGCGGGGGAGCCGTTCGGCGCAGTGGCGGCGCAGCTGCAACGGGCCCGGCTCGCGACCGTCGCGGCCGACCACGCAGGCGATGAGCCGCGAGTCCGCGCCCCGCCCGGTGACCAGCACCGCCGCCTCGGCCACGTCGACATGCGCGGTCAGCGTCGCCTCCACCTCGCCCAGCTCGATGCGATGCCCGCGAACCTTGACCATGTGGTCGCGGCGGCCGACGTAGTCCAAGACGCCGTCGGGCAGCACCCGGACCACGTCACCGGTCCGGTACGGGCCCTGCTGCGCCGGCCGCCCCCAGTAGCCGAGCATCACGGTCGGCCCGTCCACCAGCAGCTCGCCCTCGTCGCCCGGTCCACCCGGCGTGCCGTCGGCGCGCTCAGCCCAGACCCGGTCGCCACAGCTGGCCACCCCGATCGGCACCGGGCGATCCCGGTCCAGGTCGGCGGGACCCACCTCGTGCCAGGTGCAGACGTTCGTCTCGGTGGGGCCGTAGAGGTTCATCAGGCGGGCGTCGGTCCAGCCGGCCAACGCGCGTACCTGAGCGATCGGGAAGGGCTCACCGGCGAAGAGGACCGCCCGCAGATGCTCCGGCGCCGGCTGGTCGAGCAGCCCGCCCTGCCGGATCATCAGCGTCAGGGCGGACGGCACCGAGTACCAGACGGTGATCTCGTGGGCGCGCAGGAATGCGACGAGCTGATCCGGGGCGTACGACAGCTCGGCCGGCACGAGATGCACCGAGGCGCCGGTGGCGAACGCCGCGTACAGATCGAGCACCGACAGGTCGAAGGTCAGCGGCGCGTGGTTGGAGAACCGGTCGGCCGGCGACGGGTCGAGTACGTCGACCGCCCACTCCACGAACGCGGTGGCGTTGCGGTGGCTGATGCACACCCCCTTCGGGGCGCCGGTCGAGCCCGAGGTGTAGAGGATGTAGGCGAGGTCGTCAGGTTGCACCGACTCGTTGACCGGGCCGTGCGGGGCGTCCTGCACCTCGGACAGGTCGTGGCACGGAACACCGGCCTCGGTGAGCGCCGCGAGCCGGTCGACGGTGGTCAGCACCAGCCGGGCCGAGCAGTCCACGGCCAGCCCGGCGACACGCGCCACCGGGGAATTGCCGTCCGCGGGCACGTACGCGGCACCGAGCCGCAGCACCCCCTGCATCGCGGCGATGACGGCGATGCTCTTCTCGCCCCACACGATCACCCGGTCGCCGTGGACCACCCCGAGGCCGCGCAAGGTGTGTGCGACGGCGTCGGCCCGGCGGTCGAGTTCGGCGTACGTGAGCTCGCCGTCACCGGCCACCACGGCGGTCTCGACGGGAAACTTGGTGGCGGAGTCGATGACCAGGCGGTGGAGGTTCACAGGCCGACGCCCCTCACGAGGAGTTCCCGTTGGATCTCGGTGGTGCCCGAGAACAGCGTGCTGGGCAGGCAGTCGCGCAGTTGCTCGGCGATGCCGCCGCCGTTCAGGTAGCCGGCGCTGCCGAATATCTGGAACGCGTCGAGGCTGTTCGCGACGGCCGCCTCGCTGACCGCGACCTTTGACAGTGCCGCCGCTTCGACGTGGTCGCCGCCCCGGTCGAGCAGCCAGCAGGCCCGGTAGAGCAGCAGTCGCGCGCTCTCCAGGCGTTGTTTCATGCCGGCTATCCGGTGCGAGACGGCCTGGAACTCGCCGATCCGCCGGCCGAACTGGCGGCGCTGCCCGGCGTGCGCGACACACATCTCCAGCTGGCGGTCCATCAGTCCGACGTAGATGGCGAACAGGCAGGCCCGTTCCCACGCCATGGAGTGCTGGAAGATGGCCGCACCCTGGCCCTCGGTGCCGAGCAGATACTCCCGGGGCACCCGTGCGCCATCGAACCGTACCCGCCCGGCCAGACACCCGGTCAGGCCCAGCTTGTCCAACGGCTCGCCGACGACGACACCGGGCAGCTTGCGCGGCACCGCGAACGCCGAGACGCCGAGGAAGCCGGCCCTCGGGTTCGTCACCGCATAGGTGACCATGACGTCGGCGATCGGTGCGTTGCTGGCCCAGGACTTCTCGCCGTCGATGACGTAGTCGTCACCGTCCTGGCGTGCGGTCGCCGCGATCGCGCCGATGTCCGAGCCGGCCCCGTCCTCGGTCATCGCGTTGGCCGCGACCAGGGCGCCGGTGGCGAGCCCGCGCAGCAGGCGGTCGCGGGCCGGTGCCGCGGCGAAGTCCCGGATCGGCACCGCGCAGGCCAGCAGGTGTGCCGCGACCGCGAAGGTGAGGCCCGTGTCGGGGCAGGCGCGGCCGAACGCCTCCAGGCCCAGCGCCGTGTCCAGCGCCCCCAGCCCGCCGCCGCCGACCTCGGGCGGCAGGCAGAGCGCGGCAACCCCGGTGCCCGCCGCGGTGGTGAAGGCGGCTCGCGCCGCCTCCGGCCCGGCCTTTGCCGCCGACGTGCCGAACCGGTCGGCGACCTGGTCACGGATGTCGTCGTACAGCTTGCGCTGTCCGGCTGACAGCTCGAAGTCCATGGGTTCCGCCTTGTCCGCCAGGAGTGTCGCCGAACGATAGGCACGGCCCGTAACGGCAGTCAGCCCCTAGGCGGCCCCTAGCCTGCGCCCCTATCGGTGTAGTGGGTGTTAGGGGTGTTCCACGGTCCGACCCGCGCCCCATCATCGACGTGCGGCGGTTCCGGATCGTGCGTACGTCTCGGCCATGGGTCGCTGGTTCGTCGATGGCCGTTCCCTTGTCCCGTGTCCGGCACCGGAGTTTGTTCCGGTGCGGACCGCCAAGGCCAAAGACAGGGAGAATCCCAGTGGCGAGGCCGCATACAACCGTTGTCGACGAGGGCGCCCGGTCCGGTCAGGCCGAGCCCTCCGCCCATTCGTTCCTGCGCTCCCGACGAGCACGGCAGCAGCCCGAGTGGGAGGATCCCGTTGCGCTGCAACGGGTGCGGACGCAACTGGCGGCCAGACCGCCGCTGGTCCGCCCCGCAGATGTCGCCCTGCTGCGCGCCCAACTCGCTGTCGCGGCGGCCGGCTCCGCATACGTGGTGCAGGCCGGCGACTGCGCCGAGGATCTCGCCGAGTGCACCGCCGGGTACGTACAACGCAAGGCCGGCCTGATCGACGTGCTGGCCGGCACGCTGAAAATGATCGGCCACCGCCCGGTGATCCGTGCCGGTCGCCTGGCCGGCCAGTTCGCCAAGCCCCGCTCGCACACGACCGAGACGGTCAACGGGCAGGATCTGCCGGTCTTCCGCGGCCATCTGGTGAACGGCCCGGAGCCCGACCCGGCGGCCCGTCGCCCGGACCCCGACCGCATGCTGCTCTGCTACGACGCGGCGCAGGAGGCGATGACCCATCTCGGCTGGAGCGACGACGACGCCCGGTGGCGCCTCGACCCTCCGGTGTGGACAAGCCATGAGGCGTTGGTCATCGACTACGAGGCACCGCAGCTGCGCCGTGACGCCCAGGGCCGGCTGTTCCTGGCATCGACGCACTGGCCGTGGATCGGCGCGCGTACCGGTGACCCGGCCGGCATGCACGTCGCGATGCTGGCCGCGGTCGCCAACCCGGTGGCCTGCAAGGTCAGCGCCACCACCTCGGCGCGCGAGCTGGTGGCGCTGTGCGCGCGGCTCGACCCCGGCCGAGAACCGGGCCGACTCACGCTGATCGCCAGGATGGGCGCGGCGGCGGTGAGCGAGCACCTGCCGCCGCTGGTACGGGCGGTCCGGTCCGCGGGCCACCCGGTGCTCTGGCTGACCGACCCGATGCACGGCAACACCCGGCGGACCATCGAGAACTACAAGACCCGCTACCTCGACGCGGTCACCAGCGAGGTCCGCGACTTCCAGTGCGCCGTCCGCGGAGTCGGTGGGGTGGCCGCCGGCCTGCACCTCGAGGTGACGCCGGACCAGGTGACCGAGTGCGTGCTCGACGAGAGCCATGCCGACCGAGTCGGCGAGAAGTACACGACCCTGTGCGACCCGCGGCTCAACCCCGAGCAGGCGGTCACGGTGGTCAGCGCCTGGCGCGGCTGACCCCCGCACCGTCACGACAGCACGCTTCCACGACACGGAGGTCCTCGATGCACAACCAAGTCGCCCTGGTCACCGGCGCTGCGAGCGGGATCGGCGAGGCCGTGGCCCGCGCCCTCGCCCAACGGGGCGCCGTGGTGGCCGCAGTGGACCGCAACGAGGTCAGGCTCCGGGAGGTCGTCACCAAGCTGGTCGCCGACGGGCACCAGGCTCGGGCGTTCCCTGCCGACGTGTCCGACGCGGCGGCGGTGGAACGCGTCGTCACCGCCGTCGAGCGCCGGCTCGGACCGGTGGACCTGCTGGTCAACGCCGCCGGGGTGCTGCATCTCGGTCAGGCTCGCCAACTCACCGACCAGCAGTGGACCACCACTTTCGCGGTCAACGCGACCGGCGTCTTCCTGATGTCACGGGCGGTGGTGAACCGGATGGTGACGCGCAGCCGCGGCGCGATCGTGACGGTGGCCTCCAACGCGGCGGGCACGGCCCGGATGGACATGGCCGCGTACGCCGCGTCGAAGGCGGCCGCTGCCGCGTTCACCCGGTGCCTGGGCCTTGAGGTCGCCCGCTACGGGATCCGCTGCAACATCGTGGCGCCCGGCTCGACGGACACGCCGATGCTCGGGGCGCTGTGGCAGAACGGCGGCGGTCCGCAGGCCACCCTGCAGGGCTCGCTCGACGCGTACCGGGTGGGCATCCCGCTCGGCAAGCTGGCCCGGCCGGAGGACGTCGCCGAGGCGGTCCTGTTCCTGCTGTCCGAGCAGGCCAGCCACATCACCATGCACGCCATGACCGTCGACGGCGGCGCCACCCTCGGCGTCTGAAGGTCCCTGCCGTCATAGCCCAGTGAAGGAAGGCCATGTCCGGCATCCCTCGCATCGACCCGTACCCGATGCCCACCGCAGCCGATCTGCCCGCCAACGTCGCGGCGTGGCAGGTCGACCCGGCGCGGGCCGTACTGCTGATCCACGACATGCAGCGCTACTTCCTGAAGCCGTTTCCCGCCGGTTCGCCGCGCGAGGAGCTGCTCTCGAACGTTCACGTCCTACGGGAGCGCTGCGCGCAGGCCGGCATGCCGGTGGCGTGGACTGCCCAGCCGGGCAGTATGAGCGCCGCCGAGCGGGGGCTGCTGGCCGACTTCTGGGGTGCCGGGATGGCCGCCGTGCCGTCCGACCGTGAGGTGGTCGCGTCACTGCGGCCCGAGCCGGACGACTGGTGGCTCACCAAGTGGCGCTACAGCGCCTTCTTCCGCTCCGACCTGCTCGACCGGATGCGCGCGCACGGCCGTGACCAGCTGGTGCTGTGTGGGATCTACGCCCATGTCGGGGTGCTGGCGACCGCGATCGAGGCGTTCACCCACGACATCCGGACCACGCTCGTCGCGGACGCCGTCGCCGACTTCTCCGCCGACTACCACCACCTCGCGTTGCAGTACGCGGCGCAGCGGTGCGCGGTGGTCAGCACGGCCGCGAGCGTGCTCGGCGACCTGGCGGCAGCCGCCAGCGTGCTGGCCGGCCGGCCCGGGGGAGACGCGGCATGACCGGCGAACAGCTGCTCGACCGCATCCTCGGGGCGGCGTCGCCGGCGTTCGCGTTGCTGCACCGCCCCGAAACCGGCGAGGCCGGGACGGTCGAGCTGCTCACCGGCGAAGTACGGGCGGTGGACCGGCTCGCCGACCTGCCGCTGCCGGTGGCCGACCGGGCAGCTCCCGGTCGGCACGAGCTGCTGGCCGTCATCCCGTACCGGCGGATCGCCGAGCGCGGTTTCGCGTGCGTGGACGACGGCGCCTCGCTGCTGGCGATGAGCGTTACCGACCAGGCGACGATGCCGCTCGCCGTGTTGGCCGCCCGGCTTCCCGAGGCGGCGCCTTCGGTCGGCGAGGGCGCGTTCGACGTCGACGACGACGCGTACGCGGAACTGGTCCGACGGGTCCTGGCCGACGAGATCGGCAACGGTGAGGGCGCCAACTTCGTGATCCGGCGTACGTTCACCGTCGACATCAGCGATTACGACGTGCGTTCCGCGCTGGCCGTCTTCCGGCGGCTGCTCGCCCGGGAGACCGGCGCCTACTGGACGTTCATCGTGCACACCGGCGACCGCACGTTCGTCGGCGCGACCCCGGAACGGCACATCAGCCTCCGCGACGGCGTCGTCACGATGACCCCGATCAGCGGCACCTACCGTTACCCGCCGGCCGGCCCCGACCTGCCGCAGCTCCTGGAGTTCCTCGGCGACCGCAAGGAGACCGAGGAGCTCTACATGGTGATGGACGAGGAGCTGAAGATGATGGGCCGCATCTGTGCGCGCGGCGGCTGGGTGACCGGCCCGTACCTGCGCGAGATGACCCGCCTGGCGCACACCGAATATGTGATCAACGGCCGTACCGACCGCGACGTGCGCGAGATCCTGCGGGAGACGATGTTCGCCCCCACGGTTACCGGCAGCCCGCTGGAGAGCGCCTGCCGGGTGATCCGGCGCTACGAGCCCCAGGGCCGCCGCTACTACAGCGGGGTGCTTGCGCTGGTCGGGCGGGATCCGAGCGGCGCGGTGGTGCTGGACTCGGCAATTCTGATCCGTACGGCGGAGATCGACGCGACCGGGCGTACCCGGATCGGGGTCGGCGCCACGCTGGTCCGGCACTCGGACCCGTGGGCCGAGGTGGCCGAGACCCGCGCCAAGGCGGCCGGGCTGCTCACCGCGCTGGGCATCGGCGAGCCGGGCACCCTCGCCCTCCACCCCGAGGTACGGGGCGCGCTGGCCCGCCGTAACGCCGAGATCGGCGACTTCTGGCTGCGTGACGACCAGGGACGCGGGCAGCCGGACGGCGCGCTGGCCGGGCGCCAGGTGCTGGTGGTCGACGCCGAGGACAACTTCACCCTGATGCTCACCCAGCAACTCGGCGCGCTCGGTCTGACGGTGGACGTGCGCCGCTTCGACGAGCCGTACCGGCTGGACGGGTACGACCTGGTGGTGATGGGGCCCGGCCCGGGCGACCCGCGCGACCGGCGACATCCGAAGATCGCGCATCTGCGCCGGACCACCCGCCGCCTGCTGGACGAGCGCCGGCCGTTCCTCTCGGTCTGCCTCAGCCACCAGGTGCTCAGCCTGGAGCTGGGCTTCGACATTGCCCGCCGTGACGTGCCCAACCAGGGCCTGCAACGCGAGATCGACCTGTTCGGCCGGCGCGAGCGGGTCGGGTTCTACAACACGTTCGCCGCATGCAGTGACGACGACAAGGTCGAGTGCGCCGGCGTCGGTCCGGTCGAGGTGAGCCGCGACGAGCACACCGGCGAGGTGCACGCGCTGCGTGGGCCGCACTTCGCATCGCTGCAGTTCCACGTCGAGTCGGTGCTCACCCTCGACGGCGTACGCGTGCTCGGCGCGACGGTCCGGGGACTGGTGCCGGCATGAGCGCGCACGTCCTGATCGTCGGCGGCGGCATCGGCGGCCTGGCCGCAGCGTTGGCTGTGGTCCGGCACGGGCACCGTGTGACGGTTCTCGAACGGCATCCGCAGTTCACCGAGTTGGGCGCCGGGATCCAGCTGGCTCCGAACGCGTTCGAGGCGCTCGACCAGCTCGGCGTCGGTGACGAGGTGCGTCGGCGCGCGGTGTTCATCGACGAGCTGCGGCTGATGGACGGCACCACCGGCAAGCCGGTCGCGGCGATGCCGTTGACCGACCGCTACCGGCAGCGCTTCGGCAACCCGTACGTGGTGGTGCACCGCAACGACCTCTACCGGCCGCTGCTGGCCGCCTGCGGTGGCGTCGCCGGGGTGCAGCTGCGGGCGGGCGCCGCGGTCACCGGCTACGGGCAGGACGAGGCGGGCGTGACGGCGCGGCTGGAGACGGGCGAGGAGCTACGCGGCGACGTGCTGATCGGCGCCGACGGCATTCGCTCGGTCGTGCGCCGGCAGCTGATCGGCGACGGTGAGCCGCTGGTCTCGGGCCATACCATCTACCGGTCGCTGATTCCGATGCGGCTGGTCCCCGACGAGCTGCGGTGGAACACCGTGACGCTGTGGGCGGGCCCGCGATGGCACTTCGTCCACTACCCGGTCAGCGAGGGCGAGTTGCTCAACCTTGCCGCCGTGCGCGACGACGGCGCGACCGAGGCGGTCGTCGGCCGGCCTACCGAGCGGCGGCATGTGCTCGGCGAGTTCGCGCAGATGAGCGATGTGGCCCGCCAGTTGCTCGAACTCGGTGCCGAGTGGCGGTCCTGGGTGCTCTGCGATCGTGACCCGGCACCGGGGTGGACGGACGGGCGGGTCACCCTGCTCGGCGACGCCGCCCATCCGATGCTCCAGTACGCCGCCCAGGGTGCGTGCATGGCGCTGGAGGACGCGGTGCGGCTCGGTACGGTCTTCGCCGGGGCCTGCGACGACCTTCCCGGACGCCTGGCCTGCTACCAGGCAGCCCGGCTCGGTCGGACCGCCCGCGCCCAGCTCACCTCGCGGGCGATGACCGGGCTCTACCATCCGGCCGGCCCGGACGCGTGGCGTCGCAACGAGATGCTCGCCGGTCTCACCGCCGATCAGATGTACGAGAAGGTGGCCTGGTTGCACGGCGGCCCGGACGGAGGCTAGAGCCGCAGCAGCTCCTCGGCGTTGCGGTGGGCGATGCGGTCGCGGTCGACGGCGCTGGCCGGCAGGTGGTCGAGGAACGCCTTCGCCTTGCTCAGCGAGCCGTACGGGTAATCGGTGGAGAACATGATCCGATCCGCCCCGATCTGCAGGAACAGTGCCAGAAACGCGGGCACCGAGTGGATGCCGCTGAACGTGTAGTGCAGGTTCTGTCGCATGTAGTCACCGACCGGCCGGTGCAGCTCGGAGATCTGCACCGGCAGGGCCTGTTCGAGCCGGGGCAGCATGACCGGCAGCACCTCGCCCATGTGCCCGATGATCACCTGTAGCCGCGGGTAGCGGTCGAAGACACCGCTGAGGATCAGCCGTACGGCGTGGGTGGCGGTGTCGAGGTGCCAGCCCCACGCCGCGCTGGCGAAGGCGGCGGTCGTACCGGGGGAGAAGTTGCCGGCGTACTGGTCCTTGGCGTGGGGCGGCAGCGTCGGGTGCAGGTAGATCGGCACATCGAGCGCCTCGGCCCGCTCCATGATCGGCCAGAAGAACTCGTCGTCGAGGTAACGGCCGCGGGTATGGCCGTTGATCAGCGCACCCTTGAACCCGTGGTCGCGGACGGTGCGCGTGAGTTCGTCCGCGGCCGCTGCGGGGTCGCCGGTCGGCAGCGCGGCGAACCCGGCGAACCGGTCTGGGTGCCGCCCGACGGCCGCAGCGAGCTGGTCGTTCGAGTCGCGAGCGAGCTTCACCGCGTCGGCCGGGTCGGCCTGCTCGACGCCGGGAGTGGTCAGCGACAGCACCTGGACGTCGATGCCGGCGGCGTCCATCTCGGCGATGCGCTGGTCACCGAGGTCGCAGAGTTGCTCGACCAGCCGGTCGAAGCCGGCCGCCACGGTCGGGTGTGCCTTGGCCGCCTCGGCCTGCTCTGCGATCCCGCGTCCCGGTCCGGCCATGAACGTCGGCGTCGCGTAGTGCTCCTCGATGGCGATGATGCGCATGGTGAGCCCTCCTGTCCGTTACTTTGACAGTAGGCTCTCAACTGCGGTTTGGCTGTCAGTTCGGGATAGTCCGCCTCATCCGGCCTGGGCCGCGCGGTCGCACGCATCCTCGCCGACCAGGCGCGCGGCCAGCTCCGCGCGTCGCTTGACGTTCAGCTTGCGGAAGGCCTTCGTCAGGTGCTGCTCCACTGTGCTCACCGTGATGAAGAGCTGCTCCGAGATCTGCCGGTTGGTCTGGCCTTGGGCGGCCAGCGTCGCCACCCGACGCTCGGCCTCACTCAGCACGTCCACTCCGCACTCGTTCCGCGATTTCGGCTCGGCGACGCCCGGCTCCTCCCGCAGCAGCTGCTGTGTCAGCGGCGTCGCCCCGCACTCCTCGGCCAGGTGGAAGGCCCGGCGGAACAGCCGGCGGGCCCGCACCGGCTCGCGAACGGTGAGCAGGCGACGACCGGTGTCGGCGAGCGCCATGGCCAGTTCCATCCGGTCGCCGACCCGTTGCAGGTGGGTCACGGCGTCGCTGAGCAGCACCCGGCGCTCCTCCGGTGGCGACGTCGCGGCGAGTAGCCGTAGCGCCCGGCCGCGGGTGCGGTGGTCCACCGCACCGGAACGGTCGAGCTCGTCACGCAGCAGCCGTCGGGCGTCCGCCACGTCGCCGACGGACAGGCGCACCCGGGCCAGCTCCACCCGCCAGGACACGATGCCGGCGATGTCCGTCCGCCAGGCCGTCATCAGGTCGCGGCACCGGAGCAGATCCGCCTCCGCCTCGTCGGGCTGACCCATGGCGAGACGGTGGGCCGCCCGCGCGCCCAAGTACTGCAGGCCCAGCGGCGTCTCGAACATCCCCGGCGTGACCGGCACCGCCACCCAGCGTCGCGCCTCGTCGGCACGGTTCGTCGCGGTGGCCCCCTGGATCAGCGTGGCGAGCGGGCCCGCGCCGGCCACGCCCCACGCCTGCGGCATGGCGTCCCAGGCCTGGTGCGCGTACTGCCTGGCCCCGCGCAGATCGCCCAGCCGCAGCGCGGCCTCCGCCCGGATCGCCAGCAGCACCGAATGCCAGCTGGACACCGGGCGCAACGGCGGCCGGACCAGCAGCACGTCGGCCCAGGCGGCCGCCCGGTCGGCGCGGCCCGCCCAGATCAGCGCCATCAGCGGCGCGGTCAGCGGCCCGATCGAGCCGCCGTCGGCGTGGTGGCGCTGCAGGACCTGCTCGGCAGCACCGGTCACGTCGCAGTGCGCCTCGGGAAGCAGGCTCGTGGCGAGCACGGTGAGGGCCTCCCGTGCGGCGTGCGACGCCAGCGGCGGACCGGCCGCCAAGACCTTCCGCGTCCACGTCTCGCGGTGCGGGCTGTTGCCGGGACGCACCACGGCGGACAGCAACCGGGCCGATCCCGGTGCGTCGGCCGGCGCCGACGGGCCGACGAGCCGGTCCACCTCGTCGAACCGGCCCTGCCACAGCAGGAACGGCACTGCCGCCTCCGCGTCGTCAACCAGATCGGCCAGCTCGGCGGCGGCGTCGAGTGGGTTCATCTGCCAGCGGGCGGTGAGCCGCATCGCGGTGATGTCGACCCGGCGCTCGCCGGTCGGAACGGCGCGCTCGGCGAGTCCCAGGTACGCGCTGGCCAGCTCGGGCCGGCCGAGGGCCAGCGACTGGGCGGCGGACTCCTGTAACGCGGTCACTGCCCAGTCCGCCTCGGCCCGGTCCGCGGCCAGCAGGTGCCCGGCCACCTCACCCGGCTCCGCGCCGTGCTCGTCCAGCGTCGCAGCAGCTCGCTCGTGCAGCCGTTGCCGCCGCTCGGGCGCCATGTCGGCAAGGATCGACCGGCGCATCACCTGCTGTCGCAGTTGGCCGTTCTGCACCAGGCCCGACGCAGCCAGCACCCGCAGGGCGCGGTTCGCGACGGCCGGATCGACGTCGAGCACCTGGCTCAGCAATTCGACCGGCACCGGCCCGTCCAGGACGGCGAGCGCCTCGGCCACTTCCCTGGCGACCTGCTCGTGGCGGCGCAGCGAGTCGAGGACGGCCCGGCGGAAGCGGGCTTCCGACTCCGGGCCGGCGTTCGTGCGAGACTCCAGCAACGCCTGCGCGAGTATCGGATTACCGCCGGTCAGCGTCAGGCATTCGTCGGCCCAGGCGGCTGCGGCGTCGGGCGTGACCGCACCGGCCATCCGGGCCAGGGCGCCGTGCCGAAGCGGTGGCAGGACGAGCCGGGTGGTGTGCGGCTGGCTCAGCAGTTCCGCCCGGAACAGCGGGTAGCGCGGCTGCACGGTCGAGGACTCGGTGAGCAGCATCATGACGACGGCCTGGGCGTACCGCAGGCGGCGGACCACGTACAGCAGGGTGTGCAGCGACGCCGAGTCGGCCGCGTGCACGTCGTCGACGGCGATCACGACCGGCCGGCGCGCGGCGTGCTCCAGCAGTGCCGTGGAGATCTCCTGCAGCACCGCGCCGTGGACCCGTTCGTCGGAGCCGGCCGACGTGGTGATCGGATCGCCCGGCTCCGGCAGCGGTCCGGCGGATGTGGGATCGCCCAACTGATCGGCGATCCACCGCTTGGTCGCCGGGCTGATCGGTACTCCGGCGAGCAGTCGGTCGATCACCCCGAACCGCCGGTAGGCGCCGGCCGCGCCGCGAGAGGTGAGGAAGAGCGCCGGACCGTCCATCAGGTCGCGCCCGAACGCGTCGAGCACGCTGGACTTGCCGCTACCCACGGCGCCGGTCAGCAGCACCACCTGGCTACGTTGTCGCCGTACGCACTCGTCGAGTGTCGACCGCAGCTCGCTTATCTCTGTTTCTCGCCCCAGCAACATGTTGTGCCCCCCGTGGCAACCGTCTACCTCGCTGGGCGAGCGGGATCCAGCTCACGGTGTCGAAGCGTCCCCGCACGCCCCCCGGTCGTCAGCATCGACCGGACCGTCGCCCGGTCACGCACGCCTTCGGCGGGCCGGGCACCTGACTCACGTTCAATGACGCCGAGTCTGTCATCGCGTGGTGATGTCGTTCAATCTCCGGTCACCCCTGACCATTGGCGGACAGATGACTCGCCCACCGGAGAACTAGGGGTTGACTCCGCCGCTGACTGGGCCCGCAGCCGCAGCGCAAGCTCACCACGGTTGTCCACCTGGAGCTTCCGGTACGCCTTCGTCAGGTGCTGTTCCACGGTGCTGACGGTGAGGAACAGCGTGGCCGCGATCTCGCGATTGGTGTGGCCCTGCGCGGCCAGCGTCGCCACCCGGCTCTCCGCCGGGCTCAAGCCCTGCACGACGGCCGCCTCGTCGGTCCCCGCCGGCTGCGATTCACTCCTGCCCAGCGGTATCGCTGCCGGAAGGTCGCGGATCAGCGCGTTCGCGGCCCGGATCGCGCGCCGGGCATCGTGGGTACGCCGCACCGCCTGGTAGGCCCCACCCAGATCGAACAGCGCCTGCGCCTGCTCCACAACGTCACCGCCGTCGGCGAGGGCGTCGACGGCCTGTCGGAGCAGCCGGACCCGCTTCCCTGCGCCCGCCGTGGCCGACAGCACCCGCAGCGCCTTACCCCGCAGCCGCGACGCGGTGGTCGGCAGCGCGGAGAGATCCTCCAGGGCGAGCCGCCGGGCGTCGTCGGTGCGCCCGAGTCGCAGACAGGCCCGGGCGGCGTTGGTCCGCCAGGGCAGCAGCACCGGCAGATCGAGTTGCCAGGCGGCCATCAGCCTGCCGCACGTCTCGAAGTCGCGCAGCGCCGCCTCGGCGTCGTCGGTGAGTGCGTACTCCCCGCGGGCATGCAGGTAGAACAGGCCGAAGGGGGTGTCGAACATGGCCGGCGGCACCGGCGTACGCAATTGTTCGGCGGCTTCGTCGAAACGGCCCATCAACGTCAGGGCCCGTACCCGGATGGCCAGCGGATACCCGATAGCCACGCCCCAACTGCGCGGCCCGAGGTGCGTGAACGCCCGTTCGCCGAGGCCCTCGGCAGCCGCCGGGTCACCCCGGCGGACCGACACCTCGGCCATCAGGGCGTTCACCACGGCCAGCGCCGTGAAGTTGCCGTTACGCTCGGCCTGGTCGGCCACCAGCCGGCACCACGTCGTGGCCGCCTCGAGCCAGTCGGCGTAGATCAACGCGGCGAGCGCCCAGACCGCACACCACAGGTCTCGTTCGTCAGTACCGACGGCGCGCAGTATTCGCTCGGCGTCCCGGAGCGACCGGTGGTGCGCACCCCGGTGCAGCACGCTCGACAGCGTGGACAGCCCCTGCTCCAGATGCCAGACGTCATTTCCGATCGAGGAAGCGTTGCCGGGCGTCGTGCACCCGGACTCCGGTCGCGGGGCCGACATGGGATAGAGCATCCACAGGAATTCCAGGTACGTACCCAGCTCGACGGTCGCCGACGTGTCGCGTGCCCTCCGCCGCCGCTCATGGTGGATCAGGTGGACCGCGGTGTCCGCCTGCCCGTGCCAGAGAAGACCGCGCAGGGCCGACACGGTGCCGCTGAGACCCAGGTGGCCGTCGCGCACCGCCCGGACCACCGCGGGCAGATGGCGCACGGCGGCCTGTGGGTCCCGGCCCCACTCGGCCTGCGCCAGGGCGGCCTGGACCCGGGCCTGCTCGGTCACGTCCGAGCAGCGCCGGTTGGCCCAGCGCAGGTAGCGCAGCGCCAGTTCGCTGCGGCTCTCGCGGATCAGCTGCTCGCTAGCGGACACCATGGCGCGGATCATCCACGGCTCGGCGGTGTCGCCGGTCTCCAGCAGGTGCGGCGCCACCGTGGTGTGCGGCTCACCGTCGAGATACAGCCGCCGGGCCACCGCGTGGTGCAGCCGGACCCGTTCGGCGAGCGACATGGCATCGTGGATCGCATGCGCCACCGCGTGGTGCGCGACGCGATCATCGCGGACCAACCCGGCCGTTGTCTCCTCGGTGAGCCGCACCTCGCCCGCCGCGCCGTCGAGGTCGACGAGGTCGCGCAGCAGCGGGCCGCCGATGCGGTCGCCGGTGACCGCCAACGCCCGCAGCGTCGTGAGCACCACCGGCTCGCACCGGTGCAGGCAGGTCAGGATCGCCTCGCGGAACGCGTCGCCGGCGAGCGCGACGTCGGTGGCTCCGCAGCCGCGCTGGTCGTCGAGCAGGGCTCGGACCAGCAACGGGTTGCCGCCGCTCATCGCGTGCAGGTCACTGGTCAGGGCCTCCGCAGCCGCCGGACCGAGGCGTCGCGCCGTCATTGCCCGTACCTCGGCCGCCCCCAGCAGCGACAGGTGCAGCCGGAGCAGGCCGGGCCGGGGCAACAGGAGGGCGCGGGCCGCGAAGTGCCGCGGCGCGGCCTGCGGCGCCTTGGCGAGCACCATCAGCAT
Source organism: Micromonospora sp. NPDC051196 (assembly GCF_040682415.1). Taxonomy (NCBI): domain Bacteria; kingdom Bacillati; phylum Actinomycetota; class Actinomycetes; order Micromonosporales; family Micromonosporaceae; genus Micromonospora; species Micromonospora sp. NPDC051196. The sequence continues at coordinate 111,146 of NZ_JBFBAY010000015.1, read as the reverse complement.
GGGCAACGGGGTGATCTGGTCGCTCAGCGCGGCGAGGCAACGCAGTGAGGCCGAATCGGCCAGGTGAATGTCATCGACCACGACGACGGCCGGCGACGTGCCGAGGGCCCGGCCGAGCGCTTCGCCCCAGCAGGCGATCTCCTCGTCAGGGTGCCGGGCGGGTTCATGCCGGCCGCGATCGGGCGGATCGGCCGGCGGGACGCTGGCGCCTGCGGCATCGAGGAGCTGCCGCACGATGCCGAACGGCACGTCCTGCTCGGCGCGTGAGGCGGTGGCGGCGAGCAACCGTGCGCCGGAGTCGGCGACGTGCGGGAGGAACGCGTGCAGTAGGTGAGTCTTGCCGGTGCCCACGGCACCGGTGATCACCACGACGGGCGGGCCGGTCGGCGCCGCGCCGGTGTGACATCGGCCATCGAGCGCCGTGGCGAGGTGACGGAGCCCGTCGGCCGCCGTGCCGCCGGTGATGGGCCGGAACGGCACCTCAGCAGCCTGTGCGTGTTCGGATGGAGAGATCAGATTCATGCTATGTGCCGGCAACTCGTCAACCATTCCTAGATTGGCAACGGCAGCAAAGAAGAGTTGTAAGTTGGTGCACCGGAGCGGCCGAGAACTCGGCAATGATGGTAGTGCCGGCTGGAATTATGGCAGCCGCTGCGATTTGCACACAAGCACTTTTTTGAAAGACGCCTCCCGGATTTTGGGATGTTGGGTGACCGTGAGCCGGATAGTCCGTATTCGCCGGTTCACTCTGGGTGGTGCTGTCGACTGTGATTCGTACTCCAAGTCGGACTAAGAGCTGTTCAATCGGCTTGATCGGGTATCGCTCTTATTGACCTCTTGGGCGTTTTGCGCCCTTAATGATGGTCTGGTATTGAATGTCGCGATGTGGAAGTTCCCTCACGCATTCAGGAATTGCTGCCGTCCTGCAAATTGGGGCTGGATAATGGCTGCGCAGGCATCGGAGTCAAAGGAGCCGTGTGAATAGCAGCCCGCCGAACGTTCGAAGAGAAGTTCCAGATGGCGAGCAGGATCATCCGGGGCGGACCATTCTGTCGGATCAGCGATAACGAGCGCGCTGAAGGCGGCGTAGGGGCAGCAGTCAGGGGTTGGCGCCGCCCGGGGGACAGCCGATGATCGATCACAATGCCTGGAGACCGATCGAGGAGCCGCCATGGCCACCGCACCAGCCGAGCGATGGTTCCGCCGGTACCGTCCTGCGCCCGACAAGGCGGTGCAACTGCTGTGCCTGCCGCACGCCGGAGGCTCGGCCACGTTCTTCCATCCCCTGGCCCGTGCGCTGGCGTCGGAACTCGATGTGATCGGCGTGCAGTATCCCGGCCGGCAGGACCGGTGGGGCGAGACTCCGCTCGACGACCTGCGTACGCTCGCGGACCGGGTGTTCGAGGCACTGGCGACCCAGCCGGTGCGGCCACTCGTGATCCTCGGCCACAGCATGGGCGCGGTGCTCGGCTTCGAGGTGGCCCGCCGCGTCGAGGCGGCACGACCCGGGACGCTGCTCGGACTGATCGCCTCGGGCCGACGCTCGCCGACGGTCCACCGCGACGAGGACGTGCACCTGCGCGACAACGCCGGGCTCCTCGCCGAGGTGCGCCGGCTCAGCGGCGACGAACTCGAGGTCGTGGCCGACGAGGACCTGCTGCGGATGATCCTGCCCCCGCTGCGGGCCGACTTCTGCGCGGTGGAAACCTACCGGCTGCGTCCTGGCGACCGGCTGCGCGCGCCGATCACGGTGCTGACCGGCGACCGCGATCCCCAGGTGACGCTGCCCGAGGCGCGCGCCTGGGCGGGGCTGACCGACGGCGGGTTCGCGGTGCGCGTCTTCCCCGGTGGACACTTCTATCTCCAGCGGCAGCAGGAGGCGGTGTCGGCGGCCGTCGCGGACAGCGTCGCCGGTTTCCGACGTCAGGTGGCTGTCGGGTGAGGCCCTCGCCGTGATCGAACGGATCCTGCCGGCCGGGGTGGCGGCCGTCGAAAGCTTCGGCGACCAGGCCGGTATCCCGCTGTTCGCCGAGGAAGAGGCCGTGGTGGCCAGGGCGGTGGACAAGCGACGGCGCGAGTTCGCCGCGGTGCGGCACTGCGCTCGTACGGCGTTGGCGCGCCTGGGATACCCGCCGGGGCCGATCCTGCCCGGTACGCGTGGCGCCCCGCAGTGGCCGGCCGGTGTGGTCGGCAGCATGACCCACTGCGACGGCTATCGCGCGGCTGCCCTGGCCCACGCCACGGACGTCCTCTCGGTGGGCATCGACGCCGAACCCGCCGCGCCGCTGCCGCCGGGCGTACTCAGTGCCGTCGCAATGCCCTCCGAGCGCGAGTGGATCGCGAAGCTGGGTGCCGAACGGCCCGGCATCCCCTGGGATCGTCTGCTGTTCAGCGCCAAGGAGACGGTCTACAAGACGTGGTTCCCGTTGACCGGACGGTGGCTGGACTTCGCCGAGGCGGAGATCGTCGTGCGACCCGAGGAGGGGGCCTTCGCCGCGCGGCTGCTGGTGCCCGGGCCGCTGGTCGACGGCCGTGCGATCAATGCTTTCACCGGCCGGTTCGTCGTCGCCGACGGGCTCGTGCTCACCGCGATCGCCCTGGTCGCGTAGGGGTCCGCTTAAGGGTTGGCCGTCCACGGGGCCGCAGTTACCGTCAGCTACGGGATGTTCGCCGAGGCGGCACAGAGCAGTCCGCCGGTTGACCCCCCGTCACACGTCAACCTCTGTCGCGTCGCGACAAGAACGGAGGCCGTGTCATGACCGAGATCTCGAGTGCCACCCACCTGATCGACGCGGTGCTTGAGGGCGGGCCGGCCGACTTCCCGGCCGAGCTGCGCGCGCACCGGGTCGCGCCGACCGAGGAGAAGATCAAGGTCTGCTCGTACCGGGGCTACGAACACTTCGAGCGGGTCGGCGCGGCCGGCGACGACACTTCGCCTGTGGTGTTCCGGTGGACGGGCCGCACCCGGGTGGCCGAGTAGCCGAATACGATGACGAACCAGGAACTTCGGCAGTCCGCGATGGACGACTGGCGCTCGGCGGTGACCGCGGTGCTCCGCAGGAGCGGCCGGCTGGCACTCGAAGAGGCGCCACCCGACGTCGAGCGCTTGCTCAGCGTCGAGACGTACGACGGCATCCGCATCGACCCGCTCTACACCGCCGATGACGTCACCGTGTCGTGGGAACAACCGGGCGTGACGCCGTTCACCCGTGGCTCCCGGCCGCCGGGAACCCCCTGGGAGGTCCGGCAGCGACACGACGACACCGATCCGCAGCGCTGCGCCACGGCGATCCGCAACGACGTCGCGGGCGGCGTGGACAGCGTCTGGCTGTCAGTCGGACCGGCCGGGATCCCGCTCGATGCGCTACCGGTCGTGCTGGAGGCCGTCGATTTGCGGCGTACCACGGTCGTCCTGGACGCCGGCCCGGACGTGGCAGACGCATTTGCGGCGTTGTGTGCGGGTGGCGTCGCACCGAGCGGAAACCTGGGCCTCGACCCGGCGCTGTTCCCGGAACTAGCGCTGCGGTGTGCCACCGAACTGCCCGGGATGCGGGCCGTGACCGTGGATGCCACCGTCCACCACGACGCGGGTGGCTCCGACGCCGACGAACTCGGCTGTGCTCTCGCGGCCGGCGTGACCCACCTACGGGCCCTGGTCGTGGCCGGGCTGCGCGTCCCGCAGGCCTTGGGGCAGATGGAGTTCCGGTATGCCGCGACCGCCGACCAGTTCCTCACCATCGCCAAGCTGCGGGCGGCGCGTCGACTCTGGGCCCGAGTGGCACAGTTGTGCGGTGCCCCCGAGGCGGGCGCGCAGCGGCAACACGCCGTCACCTCGTCGGTGATGATGACCGCCCGTGACCCCTGGACCAACATGCTGCGCACCACGGTCGCGGCGTTCAGCGCCGCGGTCGGTGGCGCCGACGCGATCACCGTGCAGCCCTACGACTCCTGCCTCGGGGTGTCCGACGAGCCGGCTCGCCGGCTCGCCCGCAACACCCTGGCCGTGTTGCGTGAGGAGGCGCACCTTGGCCGGGTGGCCGACCCGGCCGGCGGCTCCTGGTACGTCGAGAGCCTGACCGACGAGCTCGCGCAGCGGGCCTGGCAGTGGTTCACCGACATCGAGCGGGCCGGCGGGATGGCGGCCGCGCTCGCCTCGGGGCTGGTGGCGGAACGACTGGCGGCGACCTGGGAACGGCGTGCCGCCAATCTCGCGCATGGTGTCGACCGCATCACCGGAGTGAGCGAGTTCCCGGACGTGCACGAGGTACGGCCGCACCGCCTCGCCCGGTCCGCGGCCCTGCCGCTGCTTCGTCATGCGGCCGTCTTCGAGGCGCTGCGCGACCGCGTCGACCGGCACACCGAGGCTACCGGGGCCAGGCCGGTCGTGCTGCTCGTACCCGTCGGCGCGGCCGGCGCACCGGAGACGACCTGGGCGACCAACCACTTCGCCGTCGCCGGACTCACCGCCGAGGTCGCCGTGGCGACCGACGCCGACGGCGTGGCCGAAGCCCTGATCCGGGCGGGCACCACCGTCGCCTGCCTCTGCGGCGGCGTCGACGACCCGGCGCGGACGGCCGAGTTGACCAAGGCGTTGTCGAACGCCGGAGCCACCCGGATCTGGGCGACCGGCAAGCCGTCGGACCGGCCCGGCGTGGACGGGTATCTGCACCGTGGCTGCGACGTCGTCGACGCCCTCCGGAGCACCCTGGACACATTGGAAGTAGCGGAATGATCCCGAGCTTCGCCGACGTGCCGCCGGTGTGGCACACCCCCGAAGGCATCGACGTCAAGGCGTGCTACGACGAGGCCGACCTGGCCGGGCTGGACCTGTCGTCCTTTCCGGGCGCGCCGCCCTACCTGCGCGGCCCGTACCCGACGATGTACACCACCCAGCCGTGGACGATTCGGCAGTACGCGGGCTTCTCCACCGCCGAGGAGTCGAACGCCTTCTACCGCCGCAACCTGGCGGCCGGGCAGAAGGGCCTGTCGGTGGCGTTCGACCTGGCGACGCACCGCGGCTACGACTCGGACCATCCCCGGGTGGCCGGCGACGTCGGGATGGCCGGCGTGGCGATCGACTCGGTTGCCGACATGCAGCGGCTCTTCGACGGCATCCCGCTCGGCCGTACCAGCGTCTCGATGACGATGAACGGCGCGGTGCTCCCAGTGTTGGCGATGTACGTCGTCGCGGCCGAGGAACAGGGCGTGCCGCCGGAGCAGTTGGCCGGCACGATCCAGAACGACATCCTCAAGGAGTTCATGGTCCGCAACACCTACATCTACCCGCCGGCGCCGTCGATGCGGATAGTGGCCGACGTGTTCGCCTGGACCGCCGCGCGGACTCCGAAGTTCAACTCGATCTCCATCTCCGGCTATCACATGCACGAGGCCGGTGCCACGGCCGACCTGGAGCTCGCGTACACCCTGGCCAACGGTGTCGAGTACCTGCGCGCCGGGCAGGCCGCCGGGCTCGCGGTGGACGCCTTCGCGCCCCGGCTGTCGTTCTTCTGGGCGGTGGGCATGAACTTCTTCATGGAGGTGTCCAAGCTGCGCGCGGGGCGGCTGCTGTGGGCGCGGCTGGTCCGCGAGAACGGTGGCGAGTCGGCGAAGTCGCTGAGCCTGCGCGCCCACTGCCAGACCTCCGGGTGGTCCCTGACCGCGCAGGACGTCTACACCAACGTCGTACGTACCTGCGTCGAAGCCATGGCGGCCACCCAGGGCCATACGCAGTCGCTGCACACCAACGCCCTGGACGAGGCGCTGGCGCTGCCCGGCAGGTTCTCCGCCCGCATCGCCCGCAACACCCAACTGCTGCTGCAACACGAGTCGGGAACCACGCGAGTGATCGACCCGTGGGGTGGCAGTGCGTACGTCGAGCGGCTGACCCGGCAACTGGCCGACCGGGCCTGGGCCCACCTCACCGAGGTCGAGGAGGCGGGTGGCATGGCGCGGGCGATCGAGCAGGGTATCCCGAAGCTGCGCATCGAGGAGGCAGCTGCCCGCAGCCAGGCCCGGATCGACGCGGGCCGTCAACTGATCATCGGCGTCAACGCGCTGCGTGCCGAGACCGAGGAGCCGGTCGAGGTGCTCAAGGTGGACAACTCCGCGGTTCGGGCGGTGCAGATCGAGAGGCTGCGGCGACTGCGCCGTGAGCGGGACGAGTCGGCGTGTGTCGCGGCCCTGGAACGGCTCACCCGGGCGGCCGGCGACGGCCCCGGCGGGCTCGACACCAACCTGCTGACCCTGTCGGTCGAGGCGGCGCGGCTGCGGGCCACCGTCGGCGAGATCTCCCTCGCGCTGGAGCGGGCGTACGGGCGACACACGGCCGAGGTACGCACGTTGTCCGGTGTCTACTCTGCGGAGCTGGCCGGCGACGCCCGGGTCGAGCAGGTCCGCACCGCGGTGGCCGCCTTCGCCGAGGCAGAGGGCCGCCGTCCACGCCTGTTGGTGGCCAAGATCGGCCAGGACGGCCACGACCGTGGGCAGAAGGTCGTCGCCACCGCGTTCGCTGATTTCGGCTTCGACGTGGACGTCGGCCCGCTGTTCCAGACGCCGGCCGAGGTGGCCCTGCAGGCCGCAGACGCCGACGTGCACCTGATCGGCGTCAGCTCGCTTGCCGCCGGACACCTGACGCTGGTGCCGCAGCTGCGGCGCGAGCTGGACCGGCTGGGCTTCCCCGGCATCCTGATCGTGGTCGGCGGGGTGATCCCGCCGGGCGACCACGCCGAGCTGCGGGCGGCCGGCGCGGTGGCCATCTTCGGGCCGGGCACCGTGCTGGCCGAGTCGGCGCTCAGCCTGCTGGACCTGCTGGCCGAGCACCGAAAGACACCGTGACCGGGCGGCCGCCGGACGCCCGGGCGTACGCGGCCGCAGTGCGGGCCGGCGACCGGGCCGGGATCGCCCGCGCCATCACGCTGATCGAGTCCACCCGCCCCGATCACCGGGCCGTGGCCCTCGACCTGCTGACCGAGCTGGGTCCGCACACCGGCGGGTCGCGGCGGGTCGGCGTGACCGGGGTGCCCGGCGCCGGCAAGTCCACGTTCATCGACGCAGTCGGATCGGTGCTGACCGGCAGCGGGCACCGGGTGGCGGTGCTGGCCGTCGACCCGTCCTCGACGCGCACCGGCGGTAGTGTTCTCGGCGACCGTACGCGGATGGCCCGCCTCGCCGCAGACCCTGCGGCCTTCGTCCGCGCGTCCTGCTCCGGCGGTGTGCTGGGCGGCGTCGCGGACCGCACGTCCGAGACGATTCTGGTGATGGAGGCGGCCGGCTACGACGTCGTGCTGGTCGAGACGGTCGGCACCGGCCAGTCCGAGCTGGACGTGGCCGGGCTGGTCGACGTGGTGCTGCTGGTGATGGTGGCCGGCGGCGGCGACGGGCTTCAGCACATCAAGATGGGCGTGCTCGAGGTCGCAGACCTGATCGCGGTGAACAAGGCGGACGGCGGTGGTGAGGCGGCCGCCGGTGAGCTCGCCGGTGCTTTGCGGCTGGTGAACGGCGGCCGGGCGCGTACGCCGGTGGTGACGTGCAGCGCGCTCACCGGTGCCGGCCTGGCGGACGTGTGTGCGCGGCTGCGCGAGCAGCACGACGGTCTGCTGGCATCGGGCCGGTTGGCGGCCCGCCGCCGCGACCAGCAGGTGGCGCAGATGTGGCGCGCGGTACGGACCACCCTGCTGACCGAGTTCAACAACGACGTCGCGGTGGCGGCCGCCGCCGTGACCCTGCAGGCCGCCGTACGCTCCGGCGAGCTACCGCCAGCGCGGGCCGCCGAGCGGCTCGTGGCCGCGTTCCGAGTCGAGCGAGAGGTGGCGACGCCATGACCGAGCCCGTTGGACTGTTACGGATCGACCACGTCGGGGTGGCGGTGGGCGACCTGGACGCCGCGCTGGCGCTCTACGAGGGAACCTTCGGCATGCGCCGGGTCCACGAGGAGGCCAACGCCGAGCAGGGCGTCCGCGAGGTGATGCTGGCAGCCGGTCCCGGCGACGAAGGGGCCCGGATCCAGTTGCTCGCCCCGCTGACGCCGGAGTCGCCGATCGCGAAGTTCCTGGACCGCCGCGGGCCGGGCTTGCAGCAGTTGGCCTTCGTCGTCGAGGACGTCGACGCGACCGCCGATGCACTGCGCGCCCGCGGGGTGCGGCTGCTCTACGAGTCGGCGCGGCCCGGCACCGCCGGATCGCGGATCAACTTCATCCACCCCAAGGACGCCGGTAACGTGCTGGTGGAGATAGTCGAACCTCGGTAGGAGCGGCCGGCGTGTGCCGGTGACGCCGTCTGGCGTACTCGTCGAAGCGTTCATCCGCCCGGGAAACCGCTCGGTGCTTCCCTCCATGATGGACGGCGATCGCCATCGCAGGCTTCTCGGACGGTGCGCTGTCGACCTGCGGTGGGTGGCGCAGTCCGGCACGCAATCCAGGAGATGCCGGGGAGCGGCGTAACGCAAAGACTTGCTCGAAGCGTCCCGGCTGAGCACCACCCACCAACTACCGCCGGCTGACGCTCGGCCGACTCAACCGGCTCAACCCATAACCTGCCTGCTCTGACGTACCGACTGAAGGGGACGTGATGAACCTGCTGCTGATCGGTATGTCGCGGTTCGCCCGGCGGCGGGTGCTGCCGGCCGTGGCCGCGCTGGACGAGGTGACCACGCTGCACGTTGCCAGCGCGCACGCCGACCCGGACGAGCCGGTGCCGAAGGCGGGCCGGCGGTACCGGGACTGGCGGACGGCGCTGGGTGACACCGATCCTGGCCTGGTCTACGTCTCGTCGGTCAACAGCGACCACGCGGAGGCCATCCGGTACGCGCTGGACCACGGACACCACGTCGTGGTCGACAAGCCGGCGCTGCCCGACCGGGCCACGGCCGCGGAGGTCGTGGCCCGCGCCCGGTCGGCTGGACTGGTGGTCGCGGAGGCCACCTGCTACTCGTACCATCCGATGTTCGCCGAGGTCGGCCCGGCCGGCCTGGGTGCGGAACTGACCCAGGCGGTGGCCGTCTTCACCCCGCCGGTACCGGCCGGCGATTTCCGCCACGACCGCCACCGCGGCGGCGGCGCCCTGCTCGACACCGGCCCCTACCTCGCATCGCTGGGCCGTGTCCTGTGGGGACTGGAACCCGACGACGTACATGTCGTCGTGGGCGATCGCACCCCCGACGGACTGGAGCTCTCGTACGGCGCCCTGGCGAGATATCCGGGCGGACGCACGCTGGTGGGGCAGTTCGGCTTCACCACCACATACCGCAATTCGCTGCAGCTGCTCGGTCCGGGCCTTTCCGTCGACATCGAGCGACCGTTCTCCGCCCCGCCGGACATGGCCCCCGAGATCCGGGTCAATACCCGGGGGGAACAGGCCGTCCGGCGGGTGGAGCCGGCCGACAGCCTGCGGATCTTCCTCACCGAGGTGCTCCGCGCGGTACGCGACGGGTCACGGGAATTCGACGCTCCGCTGCTCAGCGACGCCCGTACCCGAGATCGCCTGACCCGGGCCGCCGCAGTGCGGAACCGGCGGGCCTGATGGCCCGCGTCGTTCGTCGCGGCGACGACGGAAAACGCCACCCGCGCGGCGGGTGGCGTTTCCGCTTACGGGCGGGCGTCAGACCTGGGCGCGCGTCTCCGCCGACTCGGCGGTCGCGTCGCCGTCGGCTGCGGCGTCGGGCGTCTCGCCCGTCGGCGGGAATCGGCGCAGCACCGTGACAGCCACGATCGCCAGCAACGTCGCGACCACCGCGGAAATCCCCGCGACACTCTGCAACGCCGTGGTGAAGGCCTCACGCGCGGCGTCGAGCAGGGCCGCGCCGGCGGCGCCTGGAAGTTCGGCCACCGCGGCTACCGCGCCGGTGATGTTCTCCTCGGCCGTCTCGGCCGTACCCTCCGGCACGCCGGCCGGCACATCCAGCAGGCCACGGTAGACGCTGGTGCCGATGGTGCCGATCACCGCGATGCCCAGCGCAACACCGAGTTCGCCGCTCGTCTCCGAGACCGACGACGCCGAGCCCGCCCGCTCCGGCGGCACCGAGCTGACCACGAGACCGGTGGAGAGCGATGCGAAACCGCCGGCGCCCAGCGACACGATCGCGATGGCGACGATCGGCAGTGCCAACGAACCCGTCGTCTGCACCTGGGTCATCAGCAGGAAGCCGGCCACCGCCCCGAGCAGGCTGATGGCGATGACCACGCCGGGGCGGATCTTCTGCGCCAGCGTCGGCGCGGTCATCGAGCCCGCCACCAGCGCCACCGCCGAGATCACCATCCAGAGTCCGGTCTCCAGCGGCGTGAGGCCGCGCACCGACTGCAGGAACAGCGTGAAGAACAGCGACATGCCGGCCATCATCATCGAGCCGACAAGCATGATCGTGAGGGCTCCGGTGAAGGCGTGATGCCTGAAGAGCTTCAGGTCGAGCAGGGGATCGCTCTGGGTCTTCTGCCGCCGCAGGAACAGAAAGCCGAGGACCAGCCCGGCCACCAGGCTGAGGGCGGGCAGGGCCTCCCACCCGTTGCGTGCCAGTTCCTTGAGGCCGTAGATGATCGGCAGCATCGTGCCGAGTGACAGCACCACACTGACCAGGTCGATCCTGCCGCCCTCGGGGCTGCGGTACTCCGGCAGCAGCATCGGCCCGGCCACTATGATCATCAGCATCACCGGCACGTTGATGAGGAAGACCGAGCCCCACCAGAAGCTGGTCAGCATGGCGCCGCCGACCACCGGGCCGATTGCCGCGCCGCCCATGAAACAGCCGATGAAGACCGCGATGGCCAGGCCCATCTGCTTGGGGTCGCGGAACATGTTGCTGATCAGGGCGAGCGCCGACGGCATTATGGTGGCCCCGGCGACACCCATCAGAGCCCGCGCGAGGATCAGCATCTCGGGGCTGGTCGAGTATGCCGCGAGCACGGACATGAGCCCGAAGGCGGCCGCGCCGATGAGCAGGATCCGGCGCCGCCCGATCCGGTCGCCCAGACCACCCATGGTGATCAGGAAACCGGCGATCAGGAAGGCGTACACGTCGATGATCCAGAGTTGCTCGACGCCAGTGGCACCCAGGTCCGCGCTCAGTTGCGGAAGGGCCAGGAACAGCACGCTGGCATCCACGGACAGCAGCAGCGCGGGAAGGGCCAGCACCGCCAGCCCGATCCACTCGCGCCTCCCGGCCTTGGCGACCGGTGCGGTGTCGTCAGTGGGTTGCATCAGGTATCCCTCCTGGTCCATTCCGTTTACCGATGGACCCCGAGTACATGGTCTCCGACAGGGAGCCAGATTATCGAGGTCGATGTTCGTTGGTTCTCCGAGGTTGCTCAGTGGTGAGCACATTGGTCGGACATCCGACCCACCGGTTGCGACACACCACGCACCGCCTTCCCGACTGGTTGCGATCTACCACTGTTTGGCATAAGGTGTGCCGGTTGTAAAACGCAATCAGATTGAGGTTCAGAATGCACGAGTTCACGCCGCAGACCGCTGAAGGAAAGGTGCTCTGGCACTTCTCCATGTCCCTCGACGGGTTCGTCGCCGGGCCGAACCACTCAATGGACTGGATGGAAGGTCTGTCGGACACGCCGGGAATCATCGATCCGTACATCGATACCCTCGGCGCCGTGCTCGGCGGCCGGGACGGCTATGACATGTACGGCGACACCAAGCCTTACGGCATGTGGGATGGGCCGGTCTTCGTCCTCACCCACCACCCCGAGGACGCCACGCCATCGCCGAACATCACGTTCCTGAGCTGCGACGTCGCCGAGGCGTTGCGGATCGCCGTGAAGGCCGCCAACGGGAAGAACGTCGAGGTGCACTCCGCCTCGATCGGCCAGCAGCTGCTCCAGCTCGGCCTCATCGACGAGATCGACCTGCACATCGCGCCGGTGCTGCTCGGCGACGGGATCCGGCTGTACGACAACCCCGGCGGTAGCCCCATCCGGCTGCGCGCGATGCTGCAGGACGACCCGCTGGCCGAGCTCAACGTCCGCTACCGGCCGATCCGCTGACCGTAAGCGCCCGCATCCGACATCCCGCTCCTGGCCGTCCGGCGCAGCTGGCCGATATCGCCAGCCTCACGGGTGGGATCCGTTCTGTTGTTGTGCGAGTTCACGCAGTCGCGTCTCGACAGCCGGCGGCAGCGCGCTGACGACCCTGATCGGGGCAACGTCGGAATCCGGTAGCCGTTCGGCGGCGAAACGGCGTACGTCCTCGGCCAGATCCGCCGCCTGTGGGTGGTTCAGGTAGCGCGCCGCCGGCTCGAGCGGCTCCCGCACCTCGTAGAGGTCGGTCAGCGGTTCTTCCGCCGCAGTGCCGAGAAAGACCGCGTCCATCTCGTCGGGGCGCGCCGATGCCGTCACCACGACCTTGCGGCCGAGTTGCTCCGCAAGCAGATGCAGATCCTCCGGCAGCCAGCCCCAGGCGTCCTGCGGCACGACCGGCTCGGCGCGCTCGATGGTGGCCGCCGCGGCGACGAGTCCGGTCAGGGCACGATTCGGGATTCCGGTCACCCGCAGGTCCGCACCCGCCCGCTCCTCGAGCAGACGAGCGAGGCCCGTGAGGTCGGCGCGGTCGGTCAGATCGGAAAACGCCAGCCGCGGCACACCGGCGAGCGAGCGAACCCGCGCCGGTGCCTTGTGCAGCACCGCGTCGAACCGGAAGCTGGTCAGCTCGTTCACCGCGGAACTGCGCTTGAGCTGAATGTCGACGCCCGCGACGTCCGGCAGTTCCCGCGCGGTGGCGACGAAATACTCCGGGGAGAGCAGCATCCACTGCTGGGTCATGGCCGCCTCGCGTACGCGGTCGCGGATCTCGGCCGGCGCGGCCGACGGGTCCCGCGTGCGCTGCACCTCGGTGAGGAACTGCGGCAGCAGGGTCAGGTTCTTGTTGTCGCCGATGAACAGCCGGCCGCCCGGCGCCAGCACCCGCAGGGCCTGCTCGATGAACCGGCGCAGATACCCCGGCCCCGGGAAGTGCATGGTCACCGAATTGAGGATCACCGTGTCGAAGTACGCCTCGGGGAACCGGTCGGTCTGGACGGCCTCGGCCGCCCGCAGGTGCACCCGGCTCGCCCAGGGTACGTTCGCCTTCCTCAGCCGGGCCCGCAGCTTCGCGATGGTGACCGGCGAGAAGTCGGTGGCCCGGTACTCGACGCAGTCGGGGGCCAGGTGCCAGAGCAGTAGTCCCGACCCGACGCCGACCTCGAGCACCCGCGACGGCTTGAGGGCACGGATTCGTCGGACGGTGGCGCCGCGCCACTGCTCCATCTGGTCGGTCGGGATCAGCTCGCCGGTGTAGCTACTGGTCCAGCCGCTGAAGTCGGACGTGTGCCCGGCCGCCTCGGAGTCGGCGGAGTAGAGGTCGTCGTAGAGTTGGCGCCAGTGCGTGACGAACTCGGTCTGGCGTTCCTCGGCCGGGATCACGTATGTCACCCCGTCGCTCACCACCGCACGCTCCACCTGAGGATGCGTGGCGAGGACGTTCTCGATGGCGGTCATCTCGCACTCCCCCTAGGCGTTCGCGTGCGCGGCCAGGGCCCGCAGGTCGACCTTGCCGTTCTTGGTGATCGGGAAGGCCTCGATGAAGGACCACAGCTCGGGCACAGCCCATGCCGGCAGCGTCTGACCGACCCAGGCCCGCAGCTCGGCCGGCGACGGGGCCGGCCCTTCGGGGATGACCCCGGCGATGAGTCGCTGGTCGGCGACCTTGCCCTCGCCGACGACCACCGCGTCGCGTACCTGCGGGTGCTCGCGCAGCCGGCGCGCCACCGCCTCGGGCTCCACGCGGAATCCACGTACCTTGAGTTGTTGGTCGAGCCGGCCGACGAACATGAGGCGGCCGCGGCCGTCCCAACGCACCAGGTCCCCGGTGCGGTAGAGGCGCTCACCGGTGTCCGGCGCCGTGGCGCCGAACGCGCGGGCCGTCTCCTCCGGCTGGTCGACGTAGCCGTCGGCGAGCGCGATGCCGCCGACGCAGAGCTCGCCGATCGCGCCGGGGGGCACCGGACGGCCCTCGTCGAGCACGAACAACCGGGTGCCCGTCAAGGGCCCGCCGATCGGCAGCGGGTCGCTCACCTCGGCCGGCGAGTCGAAGTGGTGGATGGTGGTGAACGTGGTGCACTCGGTCGGGCCGTAGGCGAGGCTGATCCGCAGTCCCTCGTAGCGTTCCAGCACCCGGCGCACCTGCTGCGGCGGCGTGACCTCGCCACCGGTGATCACCTGGCGCATGTGCGCGAACGCCTCGGGCCGGTGGTCGGCCATGAGCCGGAACAGGCCGGTGGTCAGGAACGCGACGGTCACCCCACGGTCGATCATGAACCGAGCCAGCTCGGTCGGGGCGACCGGCCCGTCCGGGAGGACCTGCAGGCTGGCGCCGGACAGCAGTGAGGCGAAGATCTCGAAGGTGGAGCCGTCGAACGCCAGGGGTGAAACGCGCAGGAACCGCTCGCCCGGGCCCTTCCGCGCATAGTCGGTGTCGCGGACCAGACGCATGATCGCCCGGTGCGGCGCCGGGACGCCCTTGGGCTGCCCACTGGAGCCGGAGGTGAAGGCGATGTACGCGATGCGGCCCGGGTCGGCCGGCGCCGGCTCAGGTCCGGGCTCCAGCGGCATCGCCGGCGTCCACGGCTCGACCAGCGGCCGACCGGCCAGCTCAGCCACCTCGGGCGAGCCGATGACGGCCACGGGCGAGACCTGGCGCAGGATCTGGGCGAGCCAGTCAGGGGGCGCGGCCTGGTCGACCGCCACGTACGTCCCGCCCCGGTGCAGCACCGCCAGCACGGCCACCACCTCGGCGACGCCGCGCGGCACGGCCAGCACGACGCGGTCGCCCGGGCGGACGTCGGTCAGGGCGGCGGCCTGGGTACGCACGGCGGCCAGCAGTTCGTCGTACGTGAGGTCCTCGACCGCCACCTCGTCCGGGAACGTCTCGGCGGTCTCCTCGAAGAGTTGCCACAGTCCCGCCTCGCAGTCGGTGGCCTTCCCGTCGGATCGCGCCTTGAGCCACCGCCGCTGCTCCGCCGACATGGTCCACACCGACGACACCGGTGCGTCCAGGTCCGCGACCAGTTCTTCCAGTGCCGCGGTGAAGCTGTCGATCAGCGCGAGCGCCTCGTCGGGCCGGAAGACGGCCGGCTGGTACTCCAACTGCAACGACGGCCGATCGCCCCAGTTGGTGAGGAACAGCGTGGTCTCCATCATCGACGATCCGCCGAATCCCTCGTGCAGCCGCAGATCCAGCCCGCTCGCGCGCAGCCGGTCGCCCACCAACTCGTCGTGGGCCTCGAAAACGGCCTCGATGATCGGCGTGCGGTCGCGGACCTCATCCTGCCCGAGCGCGCGGATGATCTCCTCGAACGGCAGCTCGGAGCGCCCGGTCGCGGCTGACCAGGACGCGGCCCAGGCCCGCAACTGATCGGCGACCGTGCGGGTCTCGTCGATCCGGAACCGGACCGGCACGATACGGACGCACAGTCCGAGCACGTCGTGCAGCTGGGTGGCCTCGCGTCCGGACATCGCGACGCCGATGGCCAGGTCGCGCAACCCGGCCCGCCGTCCCACGGCCATCGCCCAGGCGCTGCACACCACGACGGTGTGCGGCACGCCGAGCTGCCGCGCGGTCGCCTCGACGCGGTCACGCAGCTCGGCGCTGAGCCCGAACGGCAGGTGCACGCCGATGACGTTGGGGACCTCGGGGCGCTTGCGGTCGACGGGCAGCGGCACGGTCTCGGGCAGCCCTGCGAGGTCGTCCACGGCGACCCGGGTCAGCTCGGCCAGTCGGCCGTTCTCGCTGATCTCGCGGTGCCAGGCCGCGATCAGCTCGGGCGAGGGGCCGGGCTCGGCCACTCCGGTGGCGTACGTGTGGGCGAACACGTGCCAGAACCGGCCCAGCGCCCACCCGTCCATCAGTGCGTGGTGGAACAGGACGGTCAGCAGATCGTTCCCGCCTTCGACGCGGGTGTGCACGAACAGGATCGGCGGCTCGTCGAACGGGCGCAACAGCCCCGGCGCGGCCGACAGCTGGCTGTGGACGATGGCCACCGGGTCGCCGCCGGACGGCGGGACCAGTCGTTGTTCGAGCAGCCGTGGTTCCCAGCTGGGCAGCACCTGCCGCCTGAAGTCGTGGCCCGGTGATCCCGACACGTACCCGCCCTGGGAGGACGCGAGGGCCTCGCGCTCGGCACGTTCCGTGCTGCCGCTGGCGAACACGGTGCGCAGTGCCTCGTTGCTGCGGGTCAGCGCGGCCAGGGTCGCCCGTAGCCGCTCCGGGTCGAAGGGTGTGGCGCTCTCCGCCGTGAAGATCACCCGTACCGGTCGGCCCTCGATCATGTCCTCGGCCAGGAGCATGCCGGCCTGGCCGGTGAGCAGCGGCCGGTCCACCGCATTACTCACGTCACCGGCGGAGACCGGCCGGTATTCGGTCGCCTGGGCCATGGCCTGCGCGAGCGGCACGGCTCCGCGCAGGGCACGCAACGGCGGTGCGACGCCGAGCCGGCGCTCCACCCGGGCCGCGAAGTCGGCCGCCCGCAGCGAGGTGCCGCCGAGGTCGATGAAGGAGTCGGTGTCGGCGCGCTCCTCGACCGTCTCGATCGCACACGCGAGCACCTCCGCCGCCAGCTGTGTCCACTCCTTGCGATCGACGCCGTCGGTGCCGACTGGTGCGCGGTCGAGCTCGTTCGTGGTCATCGCCACCCCCACAGGTCTCGCCATCTCTGTCGACGCACCCATGCTTCTCGCTTCCCGAAAAGGCATGCATCTCCCGCCTTGCTGATCCGCTGTGGTGGTCGGTGCTCGGCCGTAGGACGTCGTCCGACCAGCGAGCCATCGACTGCGGGGGCATGGGGAGGCACCGTCGCGTCCGTCTCCGCCGTCCTGGCGGCGACGATCGAGGCTTGCTCCCGAAGACCGCATTTCCTGAAGGCCGGAAATGTCCGCACGATCGAAGATGACCACTTGACGCACCGGTTGGGACACTGAGCCCCATGAGCCTCTCCATCGCCTGGCAGGACGGTGTCGTCGAGGCGGTCGACCAGTGTGCGCTGCCGCATGAGTACCGTCTGCTGCGGCTTTCCACGCCAGGCGAAGTGATCGATGCCATTCAGCGCCTGGCCATCCGTGGCGCCCCGGCCATCGGGGTCGCCGGTGCGCTCGCGGTGGCGATGTCGGCGAGGGCGCACACCCGCGACGGTGTCTGCGACGAGGCCGCTGTGCGCGCCGACGCTCAGCGGATAGCCGATGCCCGGCCGACCGCCGTAAACCTGAGCTGGGCGGTGCGCCGGGTGGTCGGCAAGCTCAGCGGTGGCGCCGACGCCGTGCTGGCCGAGGCGTACGACATTCTCACCGAGGACGAGAAGCGTAACCGCGCGGCCGCCGACGAGGCGGCCGACCTCGTTCAGCGGTTGTGTGGGCGGAGACCGTTGCGACTGTTGACCCACTGCAACACCGGGCGCCTCGCCACCGTGGCCTGGGGCACCGCGCTGGGCGCCATCCGGGTGCTTGCCGGGAATGGCCACGTGACCGAGGTGTTGTTCGGCGAGACCCGGCCGCTGTTGCAGGGTGCGCGGCTCACCGCGTGGGAACTGGCCGAAGCGGGCATCCCGCACCGGATGCTGGTCGACTCGGCCGGGCCGGCCGCGCTGGCCTCCGGCATGGTGGACTGCGTTCTGGTCGGAGCGGACCGGGTGTGCGCCAACGGCGACGTGGCCAACAAGATCGGCACGTACTCGCTCGCACTGGCTGCACATCGAGCCGGCGTGCCCTTCATCGTCGTCGCTCCCGAGTCGACCCTGGACCTGTCATTGGCCAGCGGCGCGGACATCCTGATCGAGGAGCGGTCCGCCGCTGAGGTCACCGCATTCGGGGGAGTGGAGGTCGCTCCGGCCGGCACCGAGGTGTTCAACCCCGCGTTCGACGTCACGCCGGCGGAGCTGATCACCGCCGTGGTCACCGAATCCGGTCTCTTCGGCCCGCTGCGGACAACACTGTTGACGTCGACGGTGAGTGAGCGAGCCTCATGACCCGGTCCATCGACGCCGCGGGTATCGCCCTGGCCGAGACCGCCGCCGCGCTCTACGCACGCGGGTGGATGGAGGGCACAGCCGGCAACATCTCGATCCGGTTGCCGGGTGGCGAAACCGCGTTGATCACCGCGAGTGGCGTCAGCAAGGGCTCGATCACCGCCGCCGACGTGGTCGAGGTCGACATCGCCAACGCACGCCCGGTGCACGACGGTGCGCCACGCCCGTCGGCCGAGACCACCATCCACACAGCGTTGTACCGGTTGGCGGACGATTCCCACGCCGTCGTTCACGCACATCCGCCGTACGCCACCGCGACCGCGATCCTGGCGGCCCAGCGCGGCGTCGACACGGTCACGTTCACCGACCTGGAGATCATCAAAGGGCTCGGCCTGTCTGATCCGTCCAAGGTGGTCGTACCGGTCTTCGACAACCACGCTCATGTGCCCCTGATCGCCGACGACGTCCTCGATCGCATCGCTGCGGATGCGCCACCTGTGATGCTGATCGGCAATCACGGGGCGACCACCTGGGGGCCGACGCTGGACATCGCACGCAATCGCATGGAATGCCTGGAGGCGATGTGTCAGCTCATGATGCTGGTCGCCCGCTCATGACGTGCCATCAGTGAGAAGGAGAATCAGATGACCCTGCTTCAGGTCATGCCGAAGGACGACGGCACGGACGTGTTGCTGCGCACCGAGGACATCACCGAGATCGCCGCCGAGCTCGCGCCGCACGGCATCCGACTCGAGCGTTGGGCGACCGTCCCGCTGGCCGGTGACGCCGGGCAGGAGGAAGTGCTCGCCGCCTACGCCTCCGAGGTGGAGCGGCTCTCGGCGGAAGGTCCGTACCCGCTCGTCGACGTGGTCCGATTGGTGCCGAACGACGCCGACCCGCAGTGGCCGGCCAAGGCGGAAGCGGCGAGGACGAAATTTCTCAGCGAGCACACTCATGACGAGGACGAGATCCGGTTCTTCGTCGAGGGCGCCGGCTGCTTCTACCTCCACCTCGGTGACAAGGTCTACGCCGTGGTCTGCACCGCCGGCGACCTGATGTCGGTGCCGGCGGGCACGACGCACTGGTTCGACATGGGCACCCGGCCGCATTTCTGCGCCATCCGGTTCTTCCAGGAGGAGGACGGCTGGGTGGCTGAGTTCACCGGCTCGGAGATCGCGTCTCGGATGCCGACGCTCGACGAACTGCTCGCTCCCGCACCCACCTCATGAGCAGTGCGGTCGTCCTCGACATCGAGGGTACGGTCAGCCCGCTGTCGGCCGTGCACGACGTGCTGTTCCCCTACGCCCGCGATCGGATCGAGAGCTGGGTACGGCAGGATCGTCCCGGCACCCGTGAGGTGATCGCCGACGTGCGGAGCATGCTCGGCGGCGAGTCCGGTGTGGACGACGTGGTGCGGGCGCTGCTCGGCTGGCACGACGAAAACGCGAAGCACAGCCCGCTCAAGACACTGCACGGGCTGATCTGGGAGCAGGGTTTTCTCGCCGGTGAGCTGGCCGGCGTGTTCTACCCGGACGTGCCGCTGGCGCTTGCCGAATGGCACCGGCTCGGCATGCGGTGCTGGATCTACTCCTCCGGTTCGGTGCTCGCCCAGCGGCTCTGGTTCTCCCGCAGCGACCAGGGTGACCTGCTCGGTTACCTGGCGGGGCATTTCGACACGCGCAACGGCGGTCCCAAGCAGGATCCGGCCTCGTACCGCCGGATCGCGGACGCCATCGGTACGGCCGCCGGCGACATCCTGTTCCTGTCCGACAGCCGGGCCGAGCTGGACGCCGCCGCAACAGCGGGCTGGCGGGCCGTGGGGGTGCGTCGGCCGGGCTGCGAGACCGAGTTCGGCGTCCATCCGGTGGTCACCGACTTCACCGAGCTCGGCGTGAGAACGGAGGTGGCCTGAGTGAGCGACGACGTGCTCGTACCCAAGTTCGCGGCCTTTCGCAGCACGATCTTCGCCGAGATGACCGCATTGGCGAACCGTCTCGGCGCGATCAACCTCGGTCAGGGCTTCCCGGACAGCGACGGGCCCTCCGAACTGCTCACGGCCGCCGCCGAAGCGGTGCTCGCCGGGCGCAATCAGTACCCGCCGCTGCCGGGTGTGCCCGAGCTTCGAGCCGCGATCGCCGAGCAGCGGTCGGCCGATTACGGCACGCCGTACGATCCCGACACCGAGATCCTCGTGACCGCGGGCGCGACCGAGGCGATCACCGCCGCGATCGCCGCTCTGGTTCCGGAGGGTGACGAGGTCCTGGTCTTCGAGCCGTACTACGACTCGTACAGTGCGGCGATCACGATGGCGGGAGCCCACCGGCGCACCGTCCGGCTGCGTCCGGAGCACGACCGGTTCACCTTCGATCCCGACGAGCTGGCCGCCGCGGTGACTCCACGCACGCGCGCCGTCCTGGTCAACACGCCACACAATCCGACCGGCACCGTGTTCTCGGCGAGCGAGCTGGCCCACATCGCCGCCCTCTGCCTGCGACACGACCTGATCGCCATCACCGACGAGGTCTACGAGCACCTGATCTTCGACGGCATCCGGCACATCCCACTGGCTTCGCTGCCGGGGATGGCCGAACGAACGCTCACCATCTCCTCGGCGGGCAAGACCTTCAACGTCACCGGCTGGAAGATCGGCTGGGTGTGCGGGCCCGCGCGGATGGTCGCCGCGGTGCGGACGGTGAAGCAGTACCTGACCTTCGCCGGTGGCACGCCGTTCCAGTACGCCGTCGCCGTGGCGCTGCCCGAACGGCACAGCTGGCTGAACGACCTCCGGGCACGCCTGTCGACGGCCCGGGACACGCTGCGGGACGCGCTCACCTCGTCCGGATGGCGGTGCTTCTCCTGCCAGGGAGGCTATTTCCTGCAGGCGGATGCCAGGTCGGTCGGCTATCTCGACGGCACCGCACTGTGCCAGGATCTCGCCACCAAAGCGGGGGTGGTCGCCATTCCCAGCTCGGCGTTCTACGCCGACGCCGAGGCCGGGCGGCACCTGGTTCGTTTCGCGTTCTGCAAGAAGCAAGCGGTGATCGACACCGCAGCCGAGCAGTTGACCACGTTCGCCGGCACCACACAGCAGGGGGAAGGAACAGCACCATGGAGGCAAGCACGCCAGTCGGCGTGATCGGTGGTAGCGGGCTGTACTCGCTGCTGGAGGACGCCGAGCAGGTCAGCGTCGACACTCCCTACGGGGAGCCGTCCGACAATCTGGTGCGCGGCACGGTCGGCGGCCGGGAGGTGATCTTCCTTCCCCGGCACGGTCAGGGCCACAAGCACCCGGCCCATGTCATCAACTACCGCGCCAACCTGTGGGCCTTGCGATCGCTCGGGGTACGCCAGGTGCTCGGCCCGTGCGCGGTCGGCTCGCTGCGCGCGGAGCTCGGACCTGGTTCGTTTGTCGTGCCCGACCAGGTGGTCGACCGCACCAGTGGGCGGGCGGCGACCTTCTTCGACACCGGGGCGGTGCACCTCAGCTTCGCGGACCCGTACTGCCCGGACGGGCGGGCCGCGGTCGTGAAGCACGCCGCCGACCTCGGTCAGCCCCTTGTGGACGGCGGGACCATGGTCGTGATCAACGGCCCACGCTTCTCCACCCGCGCCGAGTCGCAGTACTACGCTCGGCAGGGCTGGTCACTGATCAACATGACCGGGCTGCCGGAAGCGGCGCTGGCTCGCGAACTGGCCATGTGCTACACCTCGATCGCCCTCGTCACGGATCTCGACGCCGGCATCGACGAGGAGAGCGCGGTGGCACAGGACGAGGTCTTCCGCGTGTTCTCCGAGAACGTCAAGCGGTTGCGTGAACTGGTGCTGCGGACCGTCGCGGGCCTCGGCGAGCAGCGTGACTGCCGGTGCGCCCACGCGCACGACGGGCTCACCCTGCCCTTCGCCCTGCCCGGCTGAACCTGCCCCGTCGACAGAAGATCGTCCTGCGCCGCGAGATTTCGTGGCGCAGGACGATCTTCTGTCGTCACCTGCGTCGGGAATGGTCCTCGGTCAGTCCCACGGCATGGTCTTGGCGATGTCATTGCGGTACCTGATGCCTTGGAAGCTCACCTGGGCTATCGCCTCGTAGGCGTTGGCGGCCGCCTCGTCGAGCGTGGCACCGCGCCCGACCAGGTTGACACCTTTTCCGCCGTCGGTGACCAGTTGCCCGTCGGGCCGGGTGCGGACGGCTCCGTAAAAGACGAGGCAGCGGTCCCGGTCGACGGCGTCGAGCCCGGTGATGGGGTATCCCCGGCCGAACGCGCCGTACGGCCAGCCGGGGTAGGACTTTCCGGGCTCCGTGGTCGGCCCCTGCGAGGCCACGACGTTGACGAAGCACTCGTCGGTGATGGTCAGCGGTGGTTGCCGATCGAGCCGACCGTCCAGGATGGAAGTCGCCACCTCGGTGAAGTTCGTGACGATCCGGGGCAACACCACTTCGGCTTCCGGGTCACCCATGCGGGCGTTGATCTCGATCAGGTAGAGCTGGTCTCCGACGAGCATGCAGCCGACGTAGATGACTCCGGTGTAGTTGAGCCCTTCAGCGTTGATCGCGGCCAGCAGCGGCCGCATCATCTGGCGTTCGAACCGGTCGATCTCTTCCGGAGTGTCGTCGGGGCTCGGTGAGAACGCGCCCATCCCGCCGCACATGACGCCGCGGTTGCCGTCGTCGGACCGGGGATAGTCCACCGCCATCGGCAGCATCAGGTGGTGTTCCCCGCCGACCACCGCGAAGTACAGCAGTTCACGGCCGACCAGCTTTTCCTCGATGATGATCGTCCTGCCGCCGGCGCCGAAGTCCTGGGAGACCATGAGCCGGTTGATCGCCTCGATCGCCTCGGCCTCGGTCTCGCAGATGAAGACGCCGTTTCCCTGGCACGATTCGTTGCCCTTCACGACGTGCGGGGCGTCGACCGAGCGGACGTATTCGATGGCGGCTTCCGGGTCCTCGAAATATTGGTACCCGGCGGTCGGGATACCGTATTTCAAGCACAGTTCCTTGGTGAACTTTTTGCTGGACTCAAGACGGGTCGCGGAGCGGTCCGGGCCGATGGTGGGGATCCCGGCGGCGCGCAGCGCGTCGACGAATCCCTCGGTCAACGACCTGGGGTGGGCGGGCATGGCCAGGTCGGCGCCGATCTCCTTGGCGTACTCCACCACCGGGCCGGGGTGGTAGATGTCCAGCCAGGGGGCCGAGATGATGCGATCGTCGGTGATCGCCGCGCAGCCGGGGGCGAGGTGCACGGTGACGTCCGGGTCGGTTCTCACGAACAGGTCCGCGAAGGCGTGCCCCCGGCCGGTGTAATCGATGATGAGCACGTTGCGCATAGAGGGCTCCCGCTTCGGCGACGGCTACGAGACTCGAGAGATCCGCGGCGAATGGTCATTCGCGAAATCGCGGTGCGGCTGACCGACGTGGTCGGTGACCGCCTGGGCGAACGCTTCGACGAGCGCTTCGACCTGGTCGGACCGATCGCCGGCGTACAGGCGCAGGAAGGGGGGCGCACCCTCGGCGAAGGCGTCCGCGGCGGACACCCGCGGGACCGAGAAACCGAAGCTGGCTCCCTTGGTCACCTGTACGCCCAGAACCCGCGCGTTCGCGAAGATCCGGTCGAACAGCACGTTCAGTTCGTCCTTGGTGTTGCGGGCCCGTTCGTGGAAGAGGAACGTCACGCAACCGCCCGCGTACGGCAGCCGTTCGGCGACCCGGACATCGGGATGGTCGGGGAGGCCGGGATAGAAGATGTCACCGGCCTCGGTGACCCGGCGGTCTTCACGCAGCAGCCTGGCGGCCCGTAGTGCGTTCGCGCCGATCCTCGTCATCCGCCGGCGGTAGGACGATCTCTCGTATCGCGGGAACAGGTCCGCGCCGTGCCGGTAGAGGATCAGCCCGGTGTTGCGGCGTTGCCGGTCGAAGGACTCGCGCAGTTCGCTCGGGTAGGCCACCATGCCGGCCATTCCCGCGTCCATGCCGAGTTGCAGATACTTCGAGCCGCTCTCGTAGTACAGCACTTCGACCTTGTCGTCGCTGTCGAGTAGTTCGGGTGGCAGGCCGCCGGAGAGCATCGTGCCGTCGATCACGACCGTGGTCCGTTCGAGGACCACCGACCGTAGCCCGGCCAGCAGGCCGGGCAGGTCGATCATCCGCTGCTCGGCGGTGTTGGCCAGCGGGTCCACGAAGAGGACCCGCGGCCGATAGAGCACGACATCGGCGATGATCTCGTCGACGCCGTACCCCGAGGCCCGCTCGACCCGTACGAACGGCAGAGTGGTCAACTGCTCGGACGCCTCGAAGTAGATGTACGGCGCCATTAGGACCAGGTCACCGTTGCGTAGCCGTTCCCGTAACAGGAAGGCCTCGACCAGGGTGTAGGCGGCGACACCCGACGAGGTGGCGCTGATGGAGTGTCTCTCCGACGACAGGCCGAGGATTCCGAGCAGTTGCGCCTCGACCCGACGCACCGGGTCGTGCTCGTATCGCTCGTAGTTGACGATTGGAGATCCCTGGGCCCGGAGATCGAAGAATTGCACGGCCAGGGACTGGTCGAAAGCGGCGGAACGCCACTCCAACGCACCTCGCACATAGGAGAGCGTGGCCAGCCCGAAGCGGAAGGCCAGCTCGCTTGCAGACAACTGACCCGCGTGGACCGTCGGTTGCGTCAGAAGCAGTTGCCGCTGTTCGGTGATGCGTTCGGTGGCCGCGTGGGCCGCAGCGACCAGGGCGGCGACGACCGGTTTGTCCACCGGGAGCAGGTTGCGCTCGCAATAGCCGACGAATTCGTCGATGTCGCGTCGCGCCGCCTGCAGATCCAACGCGCAGATGTCGAGTGCCTCCACCAGATCGCTGACCTGGTGGAGCGTGGCGGATCCGGTGGCGCCGTCGGCCCGGTCGGCCGGCACCGTGGTCGCCGGCGAGCCATCGGAGAAGACCGACTCGCCGCCGTCGCCGATCGCCGACCGAGTGTGCTCTGGCAACGTGCTCCTCCAACTCAGGCCGGCGGCTGTTCTGGCGAACGCCGCCCCACCGGACATCGTCGTGGCATCACTGATGCTACTTTGTGCCCGCACCGCGGGATCTTGTTCTAAATTGCTCATTTGCCGGCTCATGTCGATCTGCCCGGTAGGCATAGGAACACATGCCGCGGATCTTGAGCTACATTGACGGCGAGGGTTATATGGGCATTCCCATGGCTACCGAACCCGCAGGCACGACCTGGAATGCGGGAGCGCGGACACGAGAGCGGGTGACCTCTTGAGGCGCCGAGGGCAGAAGACCTCTCAGGCGCAGCCCATCCTGAATCGCTCGATGCTCCTGCTGTTGTTGGCGGCGTTCGGCGCCCTCACGAACTTCTTCCTGCTCCTGTCGGTGGTCCCCCTCTATGCCGGCGGGTCAGAGGCGGGCGACGTCGGTGCCGGGCTGTCCACCGGTGTGATGATGCTGTCCACGGTGCTGTTGGAGTTGGCCGCGCCGAAGTTGTTGGCGCGGTGGGGATACCGCACCGTGCTGGCGCTGGGGCTGCTTCTGCTGGCGCTGCCGTCGCTGTTGCTGACCGTCTCGCCGGCGGTGGAGCTGATCGTCGCGGTTTCGCTGGTACGGGGAGCCGGGTTCGGCGTCTTCGTGGTCGCCGGTGGCGCCCTCGTCGCCGAACTGGTTCCGGCCGAGCGTCGTGGCGAAGCCCTCGGGCTGTACGGGGTCATCTGCGCGATTCCGGCCATCGTGGGGTTGCCGGCCGGGGTGTGGCTCACCGCCCAGGTCGGATTCGCCACGATCTTCACGGTGACCACGGCGATCGGGCTCGTGGGGGTGCTCGCCGTCCTCTTCCTACCGGCCAAGGCCGGGCAGGTCGAGCAGGGGCCGAGGGTTTTCAAGGGAATGACCGGGGCCTTGGCTCGCCCGACGCTCATCTTCACCGCACTCGCGGTGGCGTCGGGCGTCTTCGCCACGTTCCTGCCGCTGGCGGTGTCGGAGGGGTCGCGTGGGCTGGCCGCACTGGCTCTGCTCGTCCAGTCGTGCGTGGTCGCGTTGGCGCGTTGGGCCGCCGGCTGGTTCGCCGATCGTCATGGTGCGTCCCGTCTGTTGATCCCGGCCGTGCTCTCGGCCGCCATCGGCACCTTCTGCGTGGTGTGGCTGGAGAGCCCGTTCGCGCTGATCGCGGGAATGGTGCTGTTCGGCATCGGTTTCGGCGTGGGGCAGAACGTGACGATGGTGATGCTCTTCGAGCGGGTAAAGAAGTCCGAGTTCGGGCGGGCGAGCGCACTGTGGAACTTCGCGTACGACGCGGGGCTCGGGATAGGTGCTGTGGGGTTCGGTTTCGTGGCCGATCTGCTGAGTTACCCGGTCGGCTTCGCGGTGACCGCGGCGGTGCTGCTGATCGCCGTCGTTCCGGCGGTACAGGACCGTGGACGTGCCTGGGCGTCCGTGGACAAATTGAGCACGCAGGAGGATGACACCCAGGTGAAGGCTTCCTAGCATCGCTGTCATGAACTTCACCAACGTGGATCCCCCGCATCTCGCCGATCCGGGGCTCTCCCAAGGTGCGCTGGTCACCGGCGCCCAGCGGCTGCTGTTCATCACCGGTCAGGCGCCGTTGACGAACGACGAAGCGGTGCCTGAGGGCTTCGAGGCCCAATGCCGGCTGGTATGGCGCAACGTCCTGGCGGTGCTGCACGAGGCCGGCATGTCGGTCGAGAACCTCGTGAAGGTCACCACCTACCTCGCCGATCGCTCGGATCGGGAGATGAACTCCAAGATCAGGCAAGAGGTGCTGGCGGGCCACCGGCCGGCTCTGGGGATCATCATCACCGGCTGCTGGGACGAGTCCTGGCTGCTGGAGATCGAGGCCATCGCGGCAGCCTGACGTTGCGACACTCGTGATCGGCAACTGAACTTCAACCAGTCGGCCCCGCCGAGTCGGCGTCCAATCGAGATGGACGCGGCTCGGCGGGGCCGAACTGCGCGGTAGGGGATCACCGCCGCTGCGCGCCGGCTCGGGCAGATCCGCGAAGATCAGCCGAACCGGCGGTCGCCCCGGCGAAGCGTCGCGGCGCTCAGGGCGCCGGTTTGATGTTCTGGTTGAGGTGGAACACGTTGTCCGGGTCGTACGCCTTCTTCACCTCGGCCAGGCGGGCCAGCTTCGCCGGTGGGTACGCGCGGCGAACCCCGTCCGTCCCGTCGTCACTGAGCATGTTGACGTAGACGCCGCTGGCGAACGGTTCGAGTGCCGCCGCCACCTGCTTCGTCACCGCGATCCGGTCGGCGTCCTCGGCAGGATCCGTCCACGGGGAGCGGACGCCGAATTCGAGTAGCGTCTGCCGGTGGCCGAATGCGGTCTCCTCGTCCGGGACGTCGGCGATCGCCCCGCCGTACGCCTCCAGCCAGCCGCCCGGCAGCCCCTCGCCGCTGCCGTCCTTCGCGCCTCTGGTCAGAAACGCCTCGATCGCCGCGTCCGGGAACGTCGCCAGGTAGTGGCACTTGGAGTACTGGCGCAGCCCGTGCCGGTCCGCCTCGTCGTCGATGGTCTGCAACTCGGGGTAGGTCAGTTCGGACACCCGCTCGCGCACCGGCCGACCGAGCCCACGTAGCTCCGGCACCAGGCCCTTGCCCTGGTCGGGTTCGCCGACCCAGACGTATCCGACGCTGACCTCCGCCCCCGAGACCGACGCCGTGAAAGTGGCCTGGCGCGGCGCCATGGCGCTGAGGTCCCGCCAGCCGCCGAGCACCGCCAGACCGGCGTCGAGCGGGAAGGTCAACTCCACCAGCAGCGCGCGCGGGTCGACCTCGTGCAGCCGAAACTCGAACTCGGTGACCACGCCGAAGTTCCCGCCACCGCCGCGCAGCCCCCAGTACAGCTCCGGGTGCTCGTTTCGGCTCGCCCGCACCACCTCACCGTCCGCGGTCACCACCTCGAACGACAGCACGTTGTCGCAGGCCAGGCCGTACTGTCTGGCCAGCCAGCCCATGCCGCCACCGAGGGTGAACCCGCCGACGCCGGTGTGCGAGACGCTTCCGGTCGTGGTGGCCAGGCCGTGCGGCAGCGATCCGCGGTCCACCGCGCCGAGCATGGTGCCGCCCTTGACGACGGCGGTACGGCGCTCCGGGTCGACCTGGACTCCGTGCAGCGGCCGGAGATCGATGAGCAGAGCGTCGTCCGGCACGGCCGGCCCGAGTGCGGCGTGTCCGCCGCACCGCACGCCGATGCCCAGTCGGGCATCGCGCGCGTAGCGCACCGCGGCCACGACGTCACTCACGCTCGCACACTTGACGATCATGCGCGGCCGGTGGTCGACCATCCCATTCCAGGCCGCCCGAGCGTCGTCGTAGTCAGACTCACCCGGCCGGAGCACCCATCCGTCCAGTCCGTCAAAGAAATCACCCATGCTTGCTCCTGTCACTCGGCGATGGCTTCGGCGATGGCCTCAGCGAGGCCGTCCAGCTGATGCACGCGGTCTCCGACGGAGAGCCGGAGGAACCGCGGCTCGTCGTCGGGGACCGGCACGTACTTGTACTCCTCCTCGGTGGTGCTGACGCTCTGCGCCCACACCCTCGGAACCGAGTAGCCGAAGCTGACGCCCTTGGTCACCTGGGTGCCTCGTGTCCTGGCGCGCACCAGGATCCGGTCGACCACCGCGTCGAGATTGTCCCACTCGTTGCGTACGCGATCGTGGTACACGAATGTCACGATGCCGCTGCCGTAGGGCAGGTCGGTAGCCAGCCGACTGTCCGGATGGTGGGGCAGCGCCGGGTGGTACACCACACCGGCCGCGGTGACCCGGGGATCGGCGTGCAGAAGCCTGGCGAGCTGTTCGGCGTTGGCCCAGATCCGCCGCATTCTCCTGCGGTGCAACGGAATCTGATAGCGCGGGAACAGTTCGGCGTTGTGCCGGGCGAGCACCAGCCCGGTGTTGCGGCGCAGCATGTCCATCCGCTCGGCCAGCTCGATCGGGTACGCGACCAGGCCGGCGAGCGCGAAGTCCATGCCCAGCTGGAGATACTTGGTGCAGCTCTCGTAGTACACCAGTTCCAGCCGGTCGTCGGCGGCGAACAGCTCCGGCTGCAACGACGCGCCGGTCATCGTGCCGTCCACGACCACGGTGCAGCGTTCGGTCAGCACCTCACGCAGCCGCCGGAACAGCTCGGGCAGGTCGAGGATCCGCTGGCGCACGTTGTTCGCCAGGGGGTCGACGAAGATGGCCTTCGGGCGAAGCCGGACGACGTCGGCGATGATCTCCTCGACGGCGTACCCGCTCGCCCGCTCGGCCCGGATGTCAGGCAGCGCGTGGAGTTGCTGCGCCGTCTCGTAGTAGATGTACGGCGCCAGTAGCACGGTGTCGCCGGCGCGGAGCCGGTCCCGCAGCAGGAACGCCTCGATCCAGGTGTACGCGGCCATGCCGGACGAGGTGACCCCGACACCCCAACGGTCCGGTGGGAGGTCGAGCAGCTCGACCAGTTGTCGCTCGACTCTGAGCACCGAGGTGTGTGTGCCGTTGCGGTCGTAGTGGATCGTCGGCCATGACTCGGCCTGGGTGCCGAAGAACTGCACCTGTGCGGACTGCCCGTAGGACTTCGCCGTCCAGTCGAGCGAGTGTCGTACGTAGGCCAGCGTCGCCAACCCGAACCGCAGGATCGACTCGCTCGCACTCAGCAGGTCCGCCGCGTTCGGGGTGGAGGCCGCGAGCAGGGCCCGCTGCTGCCGGGTCAACCGCATGCCGACCTGGTGTGTCGCGGCGATCAGCTGGGCGAGCACCGGCTCGTCCACCGGTAGGTCGTTGCGCGTGCAGTAGGTCGCGTACTCCTCGATCTCGCGACGTGCGGCACGCAGTTGGAAAAGGCACCCGTCGAACTGCTCGCTGAGGTCGCTTACCTGCTCAGGCAGCACCTCACCGAGCGGGGCGCCGGCGCCGAAACGCGGTGCCGCCACGTTGTCCGTCGTCACGCCGGCACCGTGGTCCCCGCCCGTCATGCCGTCATGCCAGGCGATGGAGCGCGTCATGGGCCCCATCGTCGCAACCGGCCGGCGCGGCGAGCATCTTCGAACGTGCGGGTGTTCGAACATCCATCTTGGAAAATGCGGACTTTGCGAGCAGGCCTCGCCCGCAAACCCGATCCGGGCCTACGTTGTGGAGGATCGTCCGCGGTACCGAGGAGTCTCCATGACCGTCACGCCGTTTTCTGAGGCGCAGTCCTTCCGGCCGACGGTGTTCGACACCGAGGAGTGGCTCGACGCCTGGACACGCGCGACGATCGAGCGGCGGCGGATCATCGATCCCGGTCGGGCGCCGCGTTACCTCCTGGAAGATTCGCCGTTCTGGCATGGCCTCGAGAACGACACCGGCAGCGGGGTCGTCTGGGACCGGCCGGTGCTCACGATCGGCACGATCTACTCCGTCTACGGTCCGGCCTATCTGACCGGTGACGAGCAGGCCGTGGCCGCCCTGGTCGACGGAGCCCTCGAACAGGCGCGGGACCTGGGTGCGGCCGGTCTGCTGGTGCTCAACCTGCCACCCGAGCCGGCCCGCCAGTGGGCCGCCGTCCGGCCGCCGGACGTCTTCGCCCGCCTGGACACGGCCTACTACAAGAATCCGGGCAGCGGGCCGGATCCGGTGCTCGGCGAGGTCAAGACGAAGAAGCGGACCGACTGGCGGCGGCGGTGGCGGCGGGCGACCGAGAAGGGTGTCAAGCTCGTCGAGGAGACGGGGCCCGAAGCGGTGGCGCAGATCGACCGGCTGCTCGAGCTGACCAACGGCTCGGCGGTCAAGCACGGCTGGCCGGCGTTGTACGACCACGCCACGCTGGAGGCGGTGCTGTCCACGCCGTACGCCAGCCTGGTCCGGGCCGAGTGGGAGGACCAGACGATCGGTGCGGCCGTCGCGCTGGAGCACGACCGCAAGCTCTACCTCTGGTGCGCCGGCACCGACGCCACCGTGTACAGCGAGGTCAGCCCGTATCCGTTCATGCTGTACGAACTCCTCGCCCAAGGCGTGGACCGAGGCTGGGACATCATCGAGTTCGGCCGGGGCAACGACACGTTCAAGAAAGAGCACGGTTTCAGTGGCATCCACCTCTGGGGTCTGTGGTACGCGACCGACCCGGGTGACGTCGAGATCTACCGCCCGAGGTTGACGGCCGTGCACGAAGGCCTGCTGACCGTGGCGGGATACGAAGGGCTAGCGCAGCGGCCGTGACCACCGGCAAACGATCCGGGATAGCGGCGCTGCTGCTGTCCGCGGTGATGATGAACATCGCGTACACCATGCTGGTTCCGCTGGTGCCCGAGCTGACCGGGCGGTTCCAGATGTCCGCGCTGGAGGTGGCTGCGGCATTCAGCGGATTCGCCGTGGCCAAGGCGCTGACGCAGCCGATCGGCGGGATCCTGGTCGACCGCACACGGCGTCCGCAGCTGATGGGTTTCATCGGCATGACCATGACCGCGGCGGCCGTTCTTGGTCTGGCCTTCGCCGCCACCGGCTGGCAGGTGCTGGCCTGGCGGCTCGCATGGGGCGTGGCCGAGGGCCTCACGATGCCGGTGCTCTATCAACTGGCCAGCTCGTTGGGGGCCAGTTCGCGCTTCGGGACGGCGCGCGTGATGGGCTGGTTCGGTGGCTCCTGCACGGCCGGCATGGTGCTCGGCCCTGCCGTGGTCGGACTGCTGTACCCGGTGCTCGGCTTCACCGGGGTGTTCCTGGCCGGCGCGGTGGTGACCGCCGCCGGCGGAGTGCTGTTGCTCGGCTTGAGTGTCGACCGGGTGGAGGAGCCGCCGCCGGCTGCTGTTGCGGGAGAACGGTCGACCATTGCGGCGGTTCGTCCGCTGATCGTCCTGGTAGCCATCTTCGCGGTGGTCGATCTGGTCAACAACGCGCTGTTCGCGGCGTTGGAACCGGTGGTTCCCCTGCACCTTGACAAGGTCACGGGCAACGGGGTCGCCTACACGTCGGCGATCTACACGGCCGGCTTGGCGGTGTTCATGGTCGTCGCCCTGACCTGCGCCAAGGTGGTGGAGTCCCGGCCGCTGCTGGTGATCGCCGCATTCGCCTTCGGCGCCGAAGCGGTCGGTCTCGCCGCAGTGGGCCTGTTCGACGGCGTGGTGGCGATGGGTGCCGGGCTGTTGCTGTTCATGACGGCCCAGCCGGTGCTGTACCTGGTGGCTCGGCAAGGGGTGAATCTCGTGCCGCGGCATCTGCTCGGGCGGGCCTTCGGCGCCTTCGGACTGGTGTCCGACATCGGTTTCGTCGTGGGGCCTCTGCTGGGCGCTCTTGCCTACACCTGGCTCGGCATCTCCGCTTTCCTCGCCATGGCGGCCGTCGCCGCCGCAGCGGGATTGGGCGTCGTGCTCCTGCATGTTCTGCGCAGCGGGCTCGTCGTCGAGGAACGCGCAGGAAGTCTTGGCGGCGGCAGCAAGGTGCAGGCTGAGCGATGAGCGCCCGGATGAATTGCGAAGTGTACGCACATCGGATCATGCCGTCATACAGCAACATCAAAGATGGCGCGCCGATGTCCGGTGGGGCAGCATTGGCCTGACAATTGCCGGGTCGAGCAGGGGAGTGACGTGTCGTCCGTTTCGCCCAAGGTCATGGAGAACTACGCCTCACAGGCCTTCCTTGGCAGCTACTTGTATACCGACTGGGGCGACGTCGTCCTTCCCGAGGCGGAGCCTGACCCCCGTCTCGCGCGAGCCGAGCCACCGATCGCCGGGCGTTTCGCCCGCGCCACGGCCGACCTCGTGACGCAGTGGTGGCCGTCGGCCGAACCACCGGCACGGGTGTGCGACGTCGGTGGGGGCACGGGACGATTTTTGTACGAGATGGCCCGACGTGGCTTCGGCGACGAGGATCGCGTGCTGTCGGAGCCGGCCGACCTGTTCAACGTGTGGGCGCGGCGCATGCTGTGCGGCGAGGCGTTCGACGGCTGGTTGCCTACGCCACCGCGTGATTCCGAGCGGCCGGATTTCCGCCGAGTGAACC
Organism: Micromonospora sp. NPDC051196; assembly: GCF_040682415.1. Classification (NCBI taxonomy): domain Bacteria; kingdom Bacillati; phylum Actinomycetota; class Actinomycetes; order Micromonosporales; family Micromonosporaceae; genus Micromonospora; species Micromonospora sp. NPDC051196. The sequence continues at coordinate 78,202 of NZ_JBFBAY010000015.1, read as the reverse complement.
TCGCGGATGTCCCGAAGCCGGACAGCAAGGCCACTGTCTACCCTGTGCCAGCCGAACAGGTTCCCCGGCCGGCTGGCTACTTCGACCTCGTCACCCTGCTCAACGTCGTCGACCGGGTGCCGGATCCACGTCAGGTCGTATCAGCGGCTGCCCGTCTGCTCCGCCAGGGCGGTCTGCTCGTGATCGCGAGCCCGCTGGCCTACGAGAGCAAGTACACCGACGAGGCCAACTGGATCAGCGACCTTCACGAGTTGGTGCCCACCGATGAGTGGTCGGTGATCGGCGAGCACGAGGGCGTGCCCTATGAATTCCTCTACTACGATCGACACCTCACCCGGTACTACAGTCAGGTAATTGCCGCGACCAAGCGGTGAAGCCGGCCACAGCTTCCTGGGGCATTTGACGACCCCTGGAAGCGGCCAGGTGAAGTTGACTTGAGCGAGAGCCCTCGGCCGGCGTGGCCTGAATAGGACCACGCCGGCCGAGGGCTCTCGGGGGACTGGCCTGCCTGCCGCGACCCCCCGACGACTCGGCGCGATCCACGTCGAGGAGGCCTGCGGATCGTACCCGCCGGTGGAACTCGAACACCTCGTCGAAGCCGCCGGACTGCGCCTTCGGAGGACCACCGCAAAACACCTCCAAATTGCGCACGATAGAAGATGCGCCGACAGTCGCCGGCCGATACTTTGACGTTCGTGACCCTTCCGAGCCGACCCGAGCGGAAGCTGTCTGCACGCGCTGGGACTGTGTCGCGCGCTTCTCGCACTGCCGAGAAGCGCAACCACGATGCGGCATCGTTCCGCGCTGGCCGCGTATGAAGCTCACGTCGCCAGCGCTGCCATTGTGGATGCTTGAGTCATCTCGAAACCATCATCCACCCGTGATCCGAAGGAATTTCACCGATGCAGGATGACACGCAGAGCCGGACGACGTTGTCCCCCAGCCCACAGGCCTCGGACGCCGGGCGGCAACCGCTCTGGAAGCACGGTGTCGCTGCGGCTGTCGTCGCCGCGATCACCACAACCGTCCTCGCGGCCATCGCGTCGGCCGCCGGTGTCTCGTTCGGTCAGGGCACGGACGAAACCATTCCGATCCCCATGTTCACGATACTGACGCTGGTCTTCTCGCTCATCGGTGTCGCTATCGCCGCTGTCATGGCACGCAAGGCGCGTAAGCCTCGTTCCACGTTCGTGCGGACGGCGATCGTGCTGATCGTGCTGTCCTTCGTCCCGAACCTCACGTTCGGGTTCGACGCCGGCAGCGCGGTTACCTTGATGGCGTTGCACGTCGTGGCTGCGGCGATCGTGGTGCCGGTCCTGGCGAAGCGGCTCCCGCAAACGCGCTGACCTCGGCGGCAAGTTCGCCACACACGTGTCCGCCGGGCGGTCGATCATCTGCCGGGTTTCGATCCGGCAGATCCCGCCCGGTGTGGACGTTTCAAATGACTGCGCTCGTCACCACACGGTGACGAGCGCAGTGGCGACCACACCGTCGACGCGGAGCGTCGACCGGGGTCTACGAACCGCCGGCGAGTGTGCGCCAGAGGGCGGGCCTTGTCTCAGGAAGAGCTGACGCCATACCCTCACTCGCCCGACACTCAACATCGATCTCAAGGGGCTGTGCGTGAGCCGACGTGGCTGGGTGCTGTTCGCACTGATGTCTCTTATCTGGGGCATCCCCTACATGCTCATCAAGGTCGCGGTCGGCGAGGTCTCAGCGTCCGTGCTGGTCTTCGCGCGGACCGCGATCGGCGCCGCTCTGCTCCTGCCCCTGGTATTGCGAGGCGGACAGTTTCGGCTGGTCCGGCGACACTGGCGGCCGGCTCTCGTATTCGCCATCCTGGAGGTGCTCGCACCATGGTGGCTGCTCTCGGACGCCGAAAAGCGGTTGTCCAGTTCGACCACCGCGTTACTGATCGCTGCGGCACCGATCATCGGGGTGGCGCTGGCCCGGCTGATCGGCGTCGAACGGCTGGACAAGATCCGCTTCGCCGGGTTGGCGCTCGGACTGGCCGGCGTCGCGGTGCTGGTCGGGCCGGGCCTGGGTGGGGGAGACACCTGGTCGATCACCGAGGTGGTGCTGACCGCGGTCGCCTACGCGCTCGCCCCGCTCATCGCCGACCGCTACCTGCAGGACGTGCCCACCCTGCCGCTGACCGTGGCGTGTCTCGGCTTCGCCGCTCTGGTCTTCACACCGGCCGCGATATGGACTTGGCCGAGCGTCATGCCCAGCGGTGAGGTGCTGATAGCGATCGCCACGCTGGGGGTCCTCTGCACCGGGCTGGCCTTCGTGGTTTACCTGGAGCTCATCAAGGAAGCCGGCCCGTCGCGCGCCCTGTTGTTCATCTACGTCAATCCGGCGGTGGCGGTCGCCGCAGGCGTGCTGCTCCTCAACGAGCCGCTGACCGTCCTTGTCGTCGCTTCCTTCGTGTTGATCCTGGCCGGATGCGCCTTGGCCACCCGGTCCACCCAGGCCGAGACTGCCGCTCCTCCCCGGACACCGCAGTCCGCTCTGCCGAACTCGGAGCTTGGATCCAGCTGACTTGCTGTCACGCTGGTGTACGCGGGCTTCCGCGTCCGGGAGCCGGGCTGGGCCGGTGGCTGCACAGCGCCGGGCCCACCTGACCGAGTAACCTGCCTCAGCACGCGGTTCGCCAGCATGTGATCTGCAATCGCTCGTCGAGACGACCGTATCTGGGCGATGGTATCTTGCAATCACTATGGGCGAATCGAATGAGCCACGGTCGGAGTGTCCAATCAACGCGGCCGTCGAGGTGTTCGGCGATCGCTGGAGCCTGCTCGTCCTCCGCGACATCGTCTTCGGAGACCGCCGCTACTTCCGAGAGCTGCAGGCCAACTCCATCGAGGGCATCGCCTCCAACATCCTCGCCAACCGGCTCAAGCGACTCGTCGAGTCGGGACTGCTCACTCGTGAGGACACGCGCCCCGGTCAACGGGCGCGTTACAGCCTGACCGAACCCGCGATCCAACTCATACCCGTGTTCGCGCACCTCGGCAGTTGGGGACTTCGCCACCGGCCCGCAAGTCCCACCCTGCGCCTTGGTGCCGAGCTGCTCGAACAAGGCGGCCCGGTGCTCTGGGAAGAGTTCATGGACGAGCTTCGCCACGTACACCTCGGCTCCGGGTCCCCGCCTCGGTCACCGAGCGTTCGCCAGCGCCTGTACGCGGCCTACCTCGCAGCCAGCCAGTCCTCGTAGCCTCGGCCAGGCGAGTTCGAGGACAACGCCCTGGCCGCCGCCTTCACGCGGCTTGGACAGCTCAGTAGCGGCGTGGGCCGAGGTCGCCGGCTCACCGGGACAACCAGCGCCCACGCTAGACCGTGCGCCCTGCTGCGAGCCGGAATCCGCCCATACCGGCAGCGACGCCCATAGACAATGGCGTACCAGCTAGAAAGATCGCAAAAGATCGGTGTTGAGCAATATCGAAGATGACGCCGACGGGAGGGAACCACATACTAGGCTGATGCACGACCTGGACGGGAATAGTTCACACTGGCCTCCGCTATCCGGGCACCCTTCGCGGCGGAAGCTTATTGCGCAACGACCGTGTCGCAATTCGGCGACGTCGGCATGACCGTCCCATTCTCGTTGCCGGATCGGCTGCTTGAATACGGCCGTACGCAGCCGGATTCGGTTGCCGTGGTGATGGGACACGATCGTGTTTCCTACGCTGAGCTCGCGGAAATGGCGGTGGCCGCCCGCAGTCAGATCGAGTCGTCCGGCTGTGCCGGTTCCAGTCGGATAGCGGTACGGGCGGAAAAGTCCGCGCAGACCATCGCGTTGATCGTCGCGTGCATGATGGCGCGCCGATCGTTTCTGCTGCCGTCGACGGCGCTCGGGGCCGGCTCGCTTGGTGCACTGCTCGGCAGGGCCGACTGCCAGCGCCTGCTGTCGGCCGTACCAGCGGACGGGGGAGCAGGTATCCGGGTAGAGGCCGGCGATGTCCGGCTTGACGCCGATTCCGGCGAGCCGCAGGTCGTCGCACCGGCCGGCCGGCTGGCAGCAATGGTCGAAGCGGACGTGTCTTTCATGCTGACGACCTCCGGGTCGACCGGCCTGCCGAAGATCGTGCCACTGTCAGCCGGGGCCGTGGACCGGTTCACCGACTGGGCCGCGGCGCGGTTCCGCATCTCATCGGGCACCCGTGTGCTCAGCTATGCACCCCTCAGCTTCGACCTGTGCCTGCTGGATATCTGGGCGACTCTCAAGGTCGGCGGAACCGTCGTGTTGGTGGACGAGGAGCGGGCGACCGACGGCAGGTATCTCGCCGAGCTGGTACGGGCGGAGCGGATACAGGTCGTCCAGTCGGTGCCGATGTTCTACGGCCTGCTCGCCAATGCGTACGGCGGACAGCCGTTCGCCGGCGTCGAGCAACTGATCGTCACCGGGGACAAGGCGCCGACACAGTTGCTTGGGCAGCTGCCCAGCCTGTTCCCGAACGCCCGGATCTACAACGTCTATGGCAGCACTGAGACGAACGACAGTTTCCTGCACGAGGTCGTGGGCGTCGCCGACATCGCGGTCGACCTGCCGATCGGTCGACCGATCGACGGCGTGGACGCTCTCGTCGTCGACGTGGACGATGCCGTGCTCGACGGGCCGGCCGAAGGGGAACTGCTCGTACGTACGCCGTTCCAGACGGCGGGCTATCTCGACCCGGCCGCCAGCGTGGGCAAGTTCGTCGCCATCGGCGACGGTAAGCAGCCTTACTTCCGGACCGGTGACCTGGTCCGGCGGGACGCGCACGGGGTGTACACACTGCTCGGCCGCAGAGACTTTCAGGTCAAGGTCCGCGGTACTCGGGTCAACCTGGCCGAGGTCGAGCACGTCATTCTCGGCCACAGCGCGGTGCTTGAGGCGGCGGTCGTCGGAGTGCCGGATGAGATCACCGGCACGCGCATCCATGCGGTGGTCCGCCGCTCCGCGCCCGGCTCGCCGAACAGCCTGATCCTGCGTGAGCGGTGCCGGCTCCAGCTGCCACGAGCGGCGATCCCCACCACGATCGACCTTGTCGACACCCCGCTGCCCGCGACGGCGACTGGGAAGGTCGACCGGCAGGCCCTCATCCGCGCTGTGCTCGACAGGAGATAGGCATGGACCACAAACAAGCGATCAAGGAATACATCGTCACCGAGTTCATACCCGATATCCAGGTTTCTGAGTTGGACGACGACTATGACCTCATCGCCGGTGGGGTTATCGACAGCATCAGCCTCCTCAGGGTGATCACCTGGCTCGAAAATCGCTTCGACATCCCTGTCGACGAGGTGGAAATTGCTGAGAAGAACTTCACCTCGGTGACTGCAATTTGTGAGTTCGTGCACCTCACGGCACCTCACGGCACCTCGGCAGGAAATCCCGGTTGAGTGAACACAAAGAAAAGAGGGTGGAAGAAGATGATAGTCCGTCACAGCTCCGAGGTTGAAGACGTCCACTGGGGCAATGGCGTCAGTAAGCGTCTCCTGACCGCCAAGGACGGCGTGGGATACACGATTACTGACACGATCGTCACTGCGGGAACGAGGTCGCCACTCGAGTACAAGAACCACTTCGAGGCATGCTACTGCATCTCGGGTAGCGGAATGGTGATCGACGCCAACGGTGACGAGTATCCGCTCACGCCGGGCACGATGTACGCCCTCGACAAGAATGACCCGCATCACCTGGTCGCTTCGCCGCTGGAGGATCTGCGCCTGATCTGTGTGTTCGCTCCGGCGCTGATGGGTGATGAGCGGCACGACTTCAGCCAGCTCGAATTCTCCAGCTACTGAGCGGTGGGTCATGCGTCAATGGACCGACGAACAGCAGGCGCTGCGGCAGGGCTTCACCGATAGCTTCGCCTATTGGGGCGAGGGCCATATCCAGCGCGATCAGGACAGCGAGTTTCCGCGCGAGCAGTGGAAACTGGTGGGGGAGTCCGGCCTCCTCGGTCTTCCTTTCGAGGCCGAATGGGGAGGTGGGGCGCAAGACCTGCTCACCACCATGTATGTGCTCGAAGGTCTCGGATACCACTGCCGCGACAATGGGCTGAATTTTTCGGTGGCGACTCAGATCGTCAGTGCGGGCATACCCATCCAGCGATTCGGGTCGGACTATCTCAAGAGCCGTTACCTGCCAGGTGTCTGCACTGGCGCCCTGATCGGCGCGCATGCGATCACGGAGCCGCAGGGTGGCTCTGATGCGGCGGCGATGCAGACCAGCGCGCAGCGAGACGGCGACAGCTTCGTGCTGAATGGCGAGAAGTGCTTCATCAGCAACGGGCCGGTAGCCGACCTGTTCCTCATCTATGCGAGAACGGCAGCCGGAAACAGTCCGTTCGGCATGACGGTGTTCGTCGTCGAACGAGGCACTCCAGGGTTTGACATTGGGCCGCCGGTCGAGAAGATGGGCCTGCGGACCTCACCTTTCGGCAACCTTTCGTTCCATGACTGCCGGATCCCTGCGGCGAACGTGGTCGGGCGCGTCGGGCGTGGCTTTGTCATCCTGGACTATGTGATGAAGTGGGAAATTCTGTGCAACTTCATCACGAGCGTCGGCACGATGCAACACCGGATGGAAAGATGTGTCGAATTTGCCAGGTCGCGCGTCCAGTTTGGCGCTTCAATCGGCTCGAACCAGCTTATCTCCAACAAGATCGTCAACATGAAGATAGGCGTGGAGACCGCTCGTATGTGGATGTACGAGACCGCCGAGCGCTTCATGGCAGGCGAGGATGTCATGACAGATATCGCGGTCGCCAAGCTGCTTGCCAGTGAGAGCAACCTCAGTTCGGCGCTCGATGCGGTGCAGATATTCGGTGGTCGTGGATACACGGTCGATTGCGCCCTCGAGAAGGATCTTCGTGACGCCACCGGCGGCACGATCTACTCGGGGGCCTCGGAACTCCAGCGCGCCAAGATCGCTCGGATGATCGGTGTCGAATCAAACCGGAGTCAAACCAGCCCGATGGAGAGATCATGACCGTTGACCGACTTCTCCCGGGCCTGGTGGCTGCCACCGCGAGCCTTGACCACGAGGATCCCACCGTACAGGCGTTTGTCGATCGCACGCTCGGGGGCCGCCGCGGTTCGCCGCGGGAGAACGCGGTCTCGCTGTACTACGCGGTCCGGGACCGGATCCTGTATGACGTCTACGACGCAGACCTGAGTCGTGAGGGCTTACGCGCGAGCGCTGTGCTACGCAAAGGCCGAGGATTCTGCCTGCACAAGTCGATCGTCTACGCCGCCGCGTGCCGGGCCGTCGGCATCCCGAGCCGGCTGGTCTTTGCGGACGTACGCAATCATCTGGCCTCGGGTCATCTGCGCGAGCTGGTCGGCGGAAACGTGTTCTTCCACGGCCTGAATTCCGTGTGGCTGGATGGGCGATGGTTGAAGGTGACGCCAGTCTTCAACAAGACGCTGTGCCGTCTGTACGGCATGGCGCCGCTTGAGTTCGACGGCACGGCAGACAGCCTGTACCAACCGTACGACGCGGAGAACAGGCGCCATATGGAGTTTCTCAAGCATTATGGCGAGTTTGACGACTTCCCGTACGAGTTGGTCATCGAGAAAATGCACCAGTCTCATCCGAAGCTGTTTTCGAGCAAGTACAAGACGGCCAGCGGATCGCTCGTAGCCGAAGCGGAGCTCACCGGCTCTTCTCCGAATTAGTCCCGATCTTTCTGCGGACTGGTGGCTGACGATCGTCCGGCGAGTTCCCAGTCCCTAACTGCGGGGGTCGGAGTGTATGGCAGCCCGGCGGCCCGGTCGGGCCGCCGGGCGATCGGCTGGCCGGCGACGGTCGGCAAACGAAGCCATGGCTGGCCACCGTCGACCGGAGCTGCGGCCGCAACTTCTCGGTTGGTTGTCTCCACGGCGCGCCAGGACTGAAGCTGGAGAGACGGCCCAGCCGTCCAGTGCGAGGCCGGCGCGACGCCCCGTCTGCCTTGGACGGTGTTGAGGTCTTCGACCGCCGGGCTTGTAGTGACGGCCAAGGCCCACCAGGCGTTGAGTAGGGCGGAACGTGTGCTCATGGTGCGCGAGTGCGGCGCTGGGTGCTGCTCGAAGTCGAGTGCGTCGATTCAGGGTTTAAGTGAACCAGGCATGGTCAAGGGGCTGAAATGCTCCGATTCCGGTCAGGGCGTCCGGCGATTTACCGATCCCCAGGTCGAGTCGGACACCTTGCGTTCCCGGAACCGATATGCGAATCTGTCCGTACGGCCGTGAAGGTAGAACAAACGGCTATGCCAACTACACCCCGGCGGCCATGGCCTCCGATTCCATTGCAGTTGAGCAATTTGGAAGGGGTGATGTTGCAACGTGCGTCGATAACATCCCGCTCACAACCGAGTGACGGGTGAAGATGCGATGAGAAGACGGGCGATCCTAGTCGCAGGCGGATCGGTCGTGGGCGGTGTGTTGCTCTCCCGCGGGGCAATCGCCGCCACCGAGCCGACCGCATCCACTGCGGCCAACGCACATAAGCACATGCACGGCCCGGCCGGTGCGAGGCCGGGCAAGAGGGCGCCGCTCAGCGTCGCGCCGTTCCAGACGCGCATGCCTGTGCCGCCGGTCGCGGCGCCGATCCGGCAGACCGCAGCCGGCGACGAGTACCAGGTCGTGGTGCGTCCCGCCAGGCTCGAGCTGGTGCCCGGGGTGATCACCGATACGCTCAGCTACGGTGGTGGCTGGGTCGGCCCGACCATCCGCGGTCGTACCGGCCGACCGGTGAAGGTGACCTTCCGTAACCAGCTCACCTCGCACACCAACGTGCACCTGCACGGCGGCCACGTGAAGGCGGCCGACGACGGGCATCCGATGGACATGATCCTGCCGGGTGCCGCCAAGACCTACCACTACCCGAACAAACAGCGTGGGGCGACTCTCTGGTACCACGACCACGTGCACGTCGACGAGGCCGAGCACACCTACCGCGGGTTGCACGGCTTCTACCTCATCGACGACCCGGCCGAGAAGCGCCTGGGGCTGCCGACCGGCTCGTACGATGTTCCGATCATGTTGACCGACGTCGAACTGGACACCGCCGGCACGCTGATCTGGGGCTTTCCGAATGACCGCACCACGGTGCTGGTCAACGGGAAGGCCAAGCCGTTCTTCCCGGTCGCTGCCCGCAAGTACCGGTTCCGCCTCCTCAATGCGACCAACGAGGGCACGTACACGCTGAGCCTCGACAGAGGACAGATGTGGCAGATCGGCTCGGACGCCGGTCTGCTGCCCACGCCGATGGCCCGGCCCTCGATCACCTTCAGCTCAGGCGAACGGGCCGACGTCGTCATCGACTTCAGTCGCGTGCCGGTCGGCACGTCGGTGGTGCTGAGCGACGCCAGCAAGGGGCCGGTGCTGCGCTTCGACGTGACCCGCAGGTCCGCCGATCCTGCCAAGCTTCCCTCCAAGTTGCGGTCACTACCCGTGTTGCCTCCGGCTACGAAGGAGCGCGATGTGCACCTCGGGTTCGAGTTCAACGACGAATCGGCGGTCGCTGTGGTCAACGGGCAGCCGTTCGACCCGGATCGCGTCGACTTCACCATCAAGCGGGGCACCACCGAGATCTGGAACGTCTACAACGACGACGGCGAATTCGGCATCAACCACAATTTCCACCTGCACATGACGCATTTCCGGGTGCTGGGTCGCACTGGCGCGCCGATGACCCCGGACGATGCAGGGCTCAAGGACACCGTGCTGGTGCCGCCCGGCACCTCGGTGCGGCTGCAGGCGACCTTTGCTGACTACGTGGGTCGCTATGTCTATCACTGCCACTTCCTCGAGCACTCCAGCTTCGGCATGATGGCCCAGATGGAGGTCATCCCCTGAGTCGATCCGGTCGAACGAGCCCGGGCCATGGCGTCCGGGCTCGTTCGACCGCGTGACGACGGCGGGATCCGGCTGATCTCAGCAGTCTTTCCACCGTCCCTCATCGTGCGCGAATGCGATCTCGGTGAGATAGCGGCCGTAGTCCGACTGCCGCATACTGGCGCCGAGTTCATAGCAGGTCTCGGCGTCGATGAAGCCCATACGCAGGGCGATCTCCTCCAGGCAGGCCACTCGCACCCCCTGCCGCTCCTGGATCACCTGTACGTACTGGCTGGCGGCAAGCAGGCTGGCGTGCGTACCGCAGTCCATCCAGGTGTAGCCGCGGCTCAGCGGCACCAGCGCAGCCCGACGCTGCCGCAGGTACTCCTGATGAACGTCGGTGATCTCCAACTCGCCGCGATCCGACGGCCTCAGCTCCGCGGCGATGCTCACCACGTCGTTGTCGTAGAAGTAGAGACCGGTGATCGCCTGGTTGGAACGCGGCCGGAGCGGCTTCTCGGAGATCGATATCAGCTGGCCATCCGCGTCGGTCTCGGCGATGCCGTAGCGTTCGGGGTCCGAAACGGAGTAGCCGAACAGCGTGCAGCCGTTGCCCGAGCGGGCCTCCCGCTGCAGGAGGCTGTAGAAGCCGGCGCCGTGGAAGAGATTGTCGCCGAGGATCAGCGCGGACCGATCGTGTCCGATGTGGCTGGCGCCGATCAGGAACGCCTCGGCGATGCCACGCGGCTCCTTCTGCTCGGCGTAGCTGACGTTCAGACCCAGCCGAGACCCGTCACCGAGCAGGTGCCGCATTTGCGGGACCACGTCCGGGTTCGAGATGATCAGAATGTCTCGGATGCCGGCCAGCATGAGCACCGAGAGCGGATAGTAGAGCATCGGTTTGTCGTAGACGGCAAGCAGCTGTTTGGATGTGGCCAGCGTGAGCGGGTACAGCCGCGAGCCGGTGCCACCGGCGAGAACAATTCCCTTCACCATCGGGTCCGTTCGTCGAGTCGGATCTACCGGAGCACCAGTATGTGGTGACCGACCCGGCTCCCAGGTCTCCTGAAATGCGGTGCACGCTGCCCTTTCCGCGAGCGGCCCGATGGTGCGCATTCTTGGAGGCGTGACCGTCCGGGAAACAGGCTGATACTCCAATTCGCCGGGCCGTTCGGGCTCCGCTTATCCAGGAGGTCGGTAGCAATGACTGTCGATCAGAACATGGAGACTCTGGCCGGATTTCGGTCCGGTGACGCCAACTTCAAGTTGACGTTGTGGGACCCGCGTGACAACGGGATCCGTTACCTCAAAGCGTTGCTGTACAGCCTCAGCGGCTTGCTGAGCCCGCCGGACCGCGAGCGGTTGCGTCAAACCCGGAACCGGAACGTCGGTAATCCGATCACCGTCCGGCACGAGGGCGACGAGATCGACATGGACTATCTGCGGGCGGTGCAGGAGGTCGGTTTCGTTGCGGACCGGTTGCAGTTGAGCGGCGCGCGGATCGTCGAGATCGGCGCGGGATACGGCCGTACCTGTCACGCGTTGATCGCCAACCACGACGTCGCGGAGTACCACATCGTCGAGCAGGAGGGTTCGCTGCGGCTGGCCCGCGCGTACCTGCGCGCAGTGCTCGAGCCCGCGCAGTTCGCCAAGGTCTCGTTCCACACGGCCGAGGATGCTGTGCACGCGTTCGCGCGCGACGTCGACCTGGCCATCAACATCGACTCGTTCGCCTGCATGACGCCGGAGGTGGTCCGCGGCTACCTGAGGCTCATCGACGAGCGCTGCCGTGCGTTCTACGTCAACGGCCCGGTCGGCAAGTATCTGGACAAGGCGCTGGACGCCCACTCGCAGGGCGCCGATCCGGTGGCGACGGCGCTGCGGTCGGGTCTGCTGACCGAGGTGATCGACATCTTCGACAGCGAGGCCGTGTACAGGCAGTCCCGCCAGTTCGTTTCCGTCTACACCCTGGGGGACCGCTGGAAGTGTGTCGCCGAGACCGGCACTCCGGCGTGGAGCCACTACTGGCAGGCGCTGTACCGCTCCTCCGGCGTGGGGCAGGCGGCGTAGTCCGATGCGGTCGGGTGCGGGCGCCGCAGTGCGCCCCACTGGCCGCAATTCGAAGGATGCAGCTACCCGGTGGAACGTCGATCATGAATTTCTGACGGAGCGCCGAAGGCGACCTGTCGCCGCTGTGTGGGCTACCGCCGAGCAGCGCACTTGCGACGGCGCCGCCGAAGACCCGGGAGATCTCATGCGCATCCTCTTTGTGACGTGCCCGAGCAAGACGCACCTGTACGCGATGGCGCCGCTGGCCTGGGCCCTGAAGACCGCCGGGCACGAGGTTCAGGTCGCCAGCCAGATCGATTCGGTCAACTTCAGCGCTGACCACATCGCCCACACCGGCCTGCCCGCGGTCCCGCTCGGCAACGACCTCGACGTGAGCACCTCGATAGCGGCGGCAATCGCGGCATCGGAGGCATCGTCCCCGCCGCCGCCCGCACCGGCCGAACCGGGGCGCAGGCAGACGCAGCGCGAGTACGCCGCCGAGGATCCGTACGCCGAACTCGACAGCCTGGCCCGGGAGCACTTCACGTTCTTCAATTCCGATCCGTTGATCGACGGCGCGGTCCGCTATGCCCGCCGGTGGCGGCCCGACCTGGTGATCTGGGACGGGATGACCATGGCGTACGCCGGTCCGGTCGCCGCACGGGCGGCCGGCGCCGCACACGCCCGCTTCGTGTTCGGCCCGGACTCGGTGGCTCAACTGCGGGCTGCCGTGCCGGACCGGGACCCACTGCGGGACGTCGTGCAGCCCATTCTCGAACGGTACGGCCTGGCCTATGACGAGCAGACTCTGACGGGCCATTGGTCGATCAACGCCATGCCACCGTGGATCTGGTACCCGCCCGGCATGCATTACCTCTGGATGCGTCCCTCGCCGTTCAACGGGCCGTCCGTGGTGCCGGACTGGGTGCTCGACGAGCGCGAGCGCAGGCGCGTCTGCATCACCTTGGGTCTGAGCTTCCGCGACCTCGACGCCGGTGCCTCGGCCGGCGCTCTGCTTGAGGCGGTCGCCGACCTGGACGCCGAAGTGATCGTCACGCTCAGCCGGGATCAGGTGGCAGCGTTGCCAGGGCTGCCCGCCAACGTCCGCGCGGTCGATTTCGTTCCGCTGACGGCGCTGCTGCCGACCTGCTCGGCCGTGGTCCACCACGGCGGTTACGGCACGTTCGTCTCGGCGCTGGAGCACGGGGTGCCGCAGTTGATGGTCCCGGGCAAGTTCGGCAACGACAAGTTCTGGGGCCCGTTGGCCTACCTCGACTACATGGAGCCACAGGGCGCCGGCCTCTACGTGAGCGAGCCTGACCAGCTGACCCCAGACGTGCTGCGCGACAAGCTGCTGCGGGTGCTCAAGGAGCCGGCGTTCGGCCGCAACGCCGCCCGCCTGCGCGCGCAGTCGGACGAGCTGCCGACGCCGAACGAAGTCGTACCGATCATCGAGCGGCTGACGGCCCGCTACCGTCCCTGACGGCCCGCCTTCGCATCCAGTTGATCAGCAGGAGACCTGATCATCGTTGTGTGGTCCCCGCCGCCCGGTGATGTGCGAGCAGCGGGCGGCGGCCCCGCAGGTGGGCCTGGGGGCCGCCGGGTTACCGCACGCGGCCGGTCAGCCGAAGAACGCTTGCAGATGCTGGACGAGGGCCTGCGGCTGCTCGTCGACGAAATAGTGACCGGTGTTCCCGATCTGTACCAGCTCAAGGTCGGTGGTCCGCGAGGCGAGCGAGGCCGCGAAGCTGGGGTAGAACATGTCGTGCGCGACGCCCAGGACCGGCACCGTCAGCGGGGCGTACGTGGTGCCGTCCTGGATGTCCTGGCCGAAAGCCTGGTACCAGCCGTTGCCGCCGCGGATGGCGCCCGGAGTGTTGTAGGCAGCGGCGTAGACGGCGCGGTCGAACGCGCTGATCGCCGCCTGGTTGACCAACAGGTTGTCGAACATCCAGTCGACCAGGAAGCGGGCCCGGCCGGCGACCAGCTGCTCGGGGAGCTGGGCGACCTGATTGAATGCGAACCACCAGGGGTGGAACGGTGCGCCCGGCGCGGGCAGCGCCCGGAACTCGTAGTAGTTGGGTTCCGGATGCGAGACGTCCAGGAGAGCGATCTTGTCGACCACCTGCGGCGAGTTCGCCGCGAGGCTGAAGGCCACCATCGCGCCGATGTCATGCCCGGCCACGTTCACCTTGGCGTAGCCGAGGTGGGCGGCGAGCGCGGCGATGTCGGCGGCCATGGTCTTCTTGTCGTAGCCGCCCTGCGGCTTGCTGGAGTTGCCGGCGCCGCGCAGATCCACCGCGATGACCCGGTAACGGGTGGCCAGCGCGGGCATCACCTTGTGGAACCCCCACCAGGTCTGCGGCCAGCCGTGCAGCAGGACCAGTGGTGCGCCGGTGCCACCGATGACGTAGTGCAGCCGGACGCCGTTGACGTCGGCGTACCGGCTGCTGAAACCCCGCAAGGTGTTCGCCAGGCGGGTGCTCGACAGGGCGAGCTGGGTGTCGTCGGAAGACGCGGCCGCCCGGGCCGGGTCTGCGATCGCCGACGCGGCCGCCGCGCCGACGCCGAGCGCCATCAAATTTCTTCTGTTCACCGAAACCTCCATGATGCCGATGCCCGCGGCCGCCGGGAGTGGTGACGGTCCACGGCGCCGAGCTGCCGAAGAGTGGCGAATGACGATGTCTGACGGGATGCGCAGGGAAGCCACGATTAGTGCGCCTGCGACCGTCGTTGTGATCGCGGCCAGGCTACTCGACGCGTACGCGGTGCCCGAGAGCTCGCAAAGCGGTCCGGGGACGCCCGACCGGCTGATGGCCCGACCGGGTGCCACGGGGGTGTCGGTCGGTGTATCGCCTGGTCACGAGGCAGGCGGAGGGTACCAGTGCGGGTGTCATGATGCTTCTTGCATTATGCGCATCGGGGGCCGGGTGGCCAGTTGTCGATCCCCGGACCAGGCCAGGAACTGCGCATTCTGAAAGAAGCTCGGAACCGAGGGCGAGGCAATTGTCCCTTCCACAAGGGACTATGCGCGCGATCCACGGACGCGTGTGAACCAGGAAGCGCCACCCTTGAAGCAACCTGACGCCACGACGGCCCGGCCTCGTGGCCGGGCGGGCGATCGACCCGGCAGCGGCTCGGCATCATCCCCGGTCAGCCGGTCAGGGTGCGGTAGGAGCGTTCCGCCGCGAGGGGCGGTCGTGGCGGAGGCCGTCGGCCGGCACGGGCAGGGTGCGGACGGCAACCGCCCGGGGGCAGTTTTGCGCCCAGGTCGGTCGGGCCGACCTGGGCGAACATCGGATCGTACGATCGGCGACAACTGGTCCGTCGGCCATGACGCGCACCGGCGGCGCACCTCGGCGGCGCCGCCGGCTACAGCGTTTCCTAATCAGGTCGAGCGCGAGTTGGCCGAGTCGAGGGCGGCTCAGGCGCCGAGTCGGATCCGCTCCGCTTCCCCCAGCGGCATCTCCTGCGGACCCTGGCCGCCGTTGGCGGTGGCCGATGCACGTTGCTCGTACTCGTCGAGCAACTGCTGAGCCTGGGCGTTGGCCCGGCTGAGTCGCGCCACGAGATCCTCGCCGTTGACCAGTACGTCGTGCATCGCCTGCATGCCCGCACTCTGGATGGGCAGGAAATTGCCGAAGACCGCGCCTCGGGTGGCGGGGGAGTCGGGGCTCATGCGGAGCTGGTCGATGGCGGCCCGCTGCTGCGGATGCTGGTCGAACCAGCCCTCGCTGGCCAGCAGGTCGATCGACGCCTCGGTGGTGGGGATGAACGTCCGCCCGTTGTCGTAGATGCCAGTGCCGTTGCGAGGGTTGGTGAGGAACTGCATGAAGGCCAGTGCGCCGTCGCGGGTCGGCTCGTCCAGCCCGTCGCGCAGCCACAGCGACTCACCGCCGATCAGGTTGCCCGCGTAACCGGCCCGCTCGTTGTAGGGCATTCGGCTGGCCTGCACGTGGAACCCGGCCCTGCGTCCGGCTCGGACGATCGGCCCGGTCTCGACCGATGAGCTGAGCGTCATCGCCACGTCTCCGTTGGCGAGCGCTTCCATGCAGCCCCACCAGTCCGACTGCTTGCCGGTGTAAAGGTAGTGGCCCGCCCGGTGCAGGTCACGCCACCAGGTCAGGTAGGCCAGCATCTCGGGCGACAGGTAATCGACCTTCTCGCTCCGGCCCGACCTGCCGTTCTCGTGGTCGGAGAGCAGCCCGCCCTGCTGGGCCACCGACTGCTGGAAGAGCCAGCCGAAATTGGGCCAGGTGATTCCGGCGCGGCGTGCGCCGTCCCGGCCGGCCAGGGCGGTGCACGCGGCCTCCACCTCCGCCCAGGTGCTCGGCGGCTCGGTGATCCCGACAGCACGCAGCGCGTCCATGTTGGAGTAGAGCAGAACGGTGGAGGTGTTGCGCGGCAACGAACTCAGGTCGCCGTCGATCGTGTAGAACGCACGCATGTTGGGCACGATGTCGCCGAGGACCACGGGCTCACCGAGGATTTCGTCCCGCCCGCCAATTGCCTTGGTCACCGAGGTGAACAGCGGTCGCCCGTCCTGGTCGCGGGTGTCCTGGGCCTCCTGCACGTACGTGTAGTGGTACGCGACGATGTGCGGCGCAGTTCCCGCACGCGCGGTCCGCGCCACCTCTCGGGGGAGGGCCCCCACGTTCACGGCGTCGATGACGACCCGGTATTGCGGGTGCCTGCGGTTGAACTCCGCTGCCTGTTTCCGGATCGGGTCGACGAGCTGTTGCCACATCGGCCAGCGATTGAGCCAGACGTTGATGGTTAGCTTCTCGGCTGGTTCGTGCATCAGTCTCCCCATCTCAGGGCGGTACCGGGAGCGTCATCGGCATTTCATGCTCCCGCGCCGTTGTCGGGGATCGCATCTCCACGCTTGCTTCGGGCCCTTCGGCAGCGGATACGCGTAAATCGGCGGCGGGATACGCGGAAAGAGGTCCTGTTTGATGTGCCCGCATCCGGCCGAGGTCGATAGCAGCACAGAAGATGCGTCGCAGTAAATCCGGCTGCCAGAGTCGTACCCGAAGCTGTCCTGACTCTAGGAGGGTCGATGGAAGCAGACACTTTGCTGCCGCGAACCGAGCTGTTGAGGCGCGCGGTCGAGCTCGGCCCCGTGCTGAGGGCCAATGCGCAGGCGTCGGAGGAGCGCAGGCGGCTCAGCGTTGACACGCTCGAAGCGCTGGGCGGCTCCGGTCTGCTGCGCATGCGGGTGCCGCGTCGCTACGGCGGCTACGAGTCCGACATGCGGACCGTCACCGAGGTGCTGGCCGAGCTGGCGCGTGGCGACGGCGCCACCGCCTGGACCGCATCGGTCTGGCTGATCAGCAGCTGGATGGTCGGCCTGTTCCCGGACGCCGTGCGCGACGAGGTGTTCGCCGATCCCGACGTGCGGATCAGCGGGATCCTCAGCCCCGGCGCGGTGGCCGTACCGACCGCCGGCGGTTACCTGGTCAACGGGAAGTGGTCGTTCAACACCGGTGCCCAGCAGAGCACCTGGAACGTGAACGCCGCCGTCCGACCCACCCCGGACGGGCAGCACGAGCCGGTCTCGGTGCTGATCCCGATGAGCGACCTGAAGGTGATCGACGACTGGCATGCCGCCGGCATGCGCGCCTCCGGCAGTGTCACGACGGTCGCCGAGGACGTCTTCGTGCCGGCCGAGCGCGTACTGCCGGTAGGCCCGGTGATCGGTGGCGTGCACCCGCTGCAGCAGGACCCTGCCGCGCCGATGTGGCGGGCCCCGTTCATGCCGATCGCCTGCACGACCGTCGGCGCGACCATGTACGGGCTCGCGATCGCCGCCCAGGACGCCTTTCTGGAGCGGCTGCCCAGCCGCAAGATCACCTACACGGAGTACACCGAACAGAGCGCCGCACCGCTGACCCATCTGCAGGTGGCCGGCGCGGCGGTCGGAGTGGACGAGGCCGGTTTCCACATCCTGCGTACCGCCGATCTGATCGACGCCAAGGCGGCCTCCGGCGAGCCGTGGAGCCTTGAGGAACGGGCCCGTGCCCGGCTGGACCTGGGTGCGACCTGTCTGCGCGCCAAGGAGGTCGTGGACGTGCTGGCCGGCGCCAGCGGCGGGTCTTCGCTGTACAACAGCGTGCCGATCCAGCGGATCGAGCGCGACATAAAGGCGCTCAACCTGCACGCGATCATGCACCCCGACACCAACTTCGAGCTGTACGGGCGCCTTACCTGCGGCCTGCCACCCAATACCCAGCACCTCTGATGTCGCCCTGGAGGAGACATGAGCACCCAGCAGTCGGCTCTTAGCACGGCAGAAATCACCCAGCGCGTCTCGGCGATCTGGACGGATGTCCTGGGCCCGGGCTCCGATCGTCCCGGCGCCACGTTCTTCGAGCTCAACGGGCAGTCCATCGCCGCCGTGCAGATTGCCGCGGCGATCGAGGAGCAGCTAGGCGTCACCCTCGACATCGGGGATCTCTTCGAGGACCCGGACCTGGAGACCCTGACCCGCGTCGTCCTCACCGCATCCAGCGATTCGGCGGGCTGACCGTGGGGACCGCGACACACGAACTGACGCACGTCGGGTCGGATGCGGACCTCGACGATGTGGTGGCGATTCTCGACCGCGAGGGAGCGGTGGTCGTCGAAGGCTTCACCGACTCGGTGACGCTCGCCGGGCTCCGAGCGGACCTCGGACCCGGCCTCGAGGACGCCAGTTACAGCGAGAGCGGTTACGACGGGCAGAAGACCAAGCGGCTGTCCAGCTTGTTCCGGCGGTCGACGCACATGAGCCCCGTCGTGACCCAGCCGCTGTTCCTCGGTTCCGCCCGGCGGCTGCTGCAAACTCCACGGCACATCTGGATCGGCAAGGTCCGAATGGAGGTGACGCCGAGTATCCAGATCAGCTTCACCCAGGCGATCCGGATCGACCCGGGCCAGGGCCGGCAGCCGTTGCACCGCGACGACGCGATGCATCTGTGGCGGCATCCCGGGCCACCGTGCCGGCTGCAGCTGATGCTGGCCATGACCGACTTCACCGCGGCGAACGGCGCGACCCTGGTCGTCCCCCGCAGTCACCACTGGGACGACGAGCGGGCCCCGTCGTACGCCGAGGCGATCCCGGCCGTCATGCCCGCCGGTTCCGCGCTGCTCTGGCAGGGCGGTGTCTACCACGGCGGCGGGGCCAACACCACGGACTCGCCGCGGTACAGCCTCTCCGTCGCGCTCGACCTGGGCAACCTGCGGCAGGAGGAGAACCAGTACCTCGCCGTCCCCCAAGAGACCGTGCAGACCCTGCCGGAGGAGGTGCAGCGGCTGCTCGGTTGGGAACGCTGCCCGCCCGGCCTCGGCCAGGTCGAGACGCAGGATCCGCTGCTGCTGCTGGAGCAGTCCCTGCAGGAACTCGCCGTCAAGCCGCGTGGTGCGAATCCGTTGATGTAGCGCGCCTGCCCGGGGCCCACCTGACCTGGTCGGCCCCGGCGGCCCGCCGACCCGTGCCTTCGCGAAATGCTGCCGGTGCGCGCTGCGACAGTAGGCGCACCGGCAGCGGCGTTCACCGGCAGGCCCACTGGGTTCGCAGCCGAACCGTGACTGCCCCGGGGTACGGGCGGACAGGCCGCCCGCAACCCCGGCGGGGTGGTGTCAGGTCCCGGTGACGATGCTGCGCGGCCGCATGTCGGTCCAGTTCCGCTCGATGTAATCGAGGCTCACCTGCCGGTTCGCGGCCGGTTGGACGCTGTGCCAGCCGGCCGGAACGGCGACCGACGCCGGCCACAGGGAGTACTGTCCCTCCTCGTTGATCAGCACCAGGTAGTCGGCGTCGTCGTCCTCGAACGGGTTGGTCATCGTCGCTCCATCGGTCGTCGGTCGGTCATCGGGAACGCTTGAGTTCGGCGGCGATGATCGGGCCGATCTCGGTGAGCGGACCCTGGCGCATCATCGTCGTGTGGTGACAGTCGATGGGGTGCTCGTCGAGATTGCCAGTGACGTGATCGCGCCAGGTGGCGGCTGCGGAGTCGCCGTCGCGGGTGGCGGTCAGCAGGACGGCGTTGCCGTCGAAGACGCCCGGTGCCGTCTGCGCCAGGATCCGGTGGGTGTGCACGCCGCTGTCGATCAGCGACTCGAGGTCGATGCCGGTGGCACCGACGTCGTCGCCGATGGCCATGGCGATCGCCTCACGGGCCACGTCGCCGCTTGCCGTGATCGGCGCCGAGTCCAGCAACGCCAGGAACCGTACCTGCTCGCCGTCGCGCCGCAGCCGGCACGCGACGGCGTGCGCGATGACCCCGCCTGCCGACCAGCCGAGCAGGTGGTACGCGCCGCCCGCCTGAACCGTCCGGATCTGGGCCAGGTAGTCGTCGACCAGTTCGTCGAGATCGGCCGGCGGATGCGAGCGGCGCGCCTGCAGGCCGTACACCGGATGGTCCGGCAGGTAGGGCAGCAGGCCGGCGTAGCACCAGCTGAGGCCGGAGATCGGATGGACGCAGAACAGGGCCGGTGCGCTGCCGGCGCGCCGGATCGGCAGCAGGACGTCGCCGGCCGCTGAGGGCGACGCAGCCCGGTCCAACTGGCGGGCCAGGGCCGCGGGGGTCGGCGCGGCGAACAGCGCCCGCATCGTCAGCTGCACGCCCAGGGCCGAACCGATCCGGCTCATCAGCTTGACCGCCAGCAGGGAGTGACCGCCGAGCTCGAAGAAGCCGTCGTCGACCCCGACCCGCTCCAGGCCGAGCGTCTCGGCGAACAGGCCGCACAGGGCGACCTCACGGGCAGTGCGCGGGGCGCGGCTGGTCGCGGTGAACTCCGGTGCCGGCAGAGCCGCGCGGTCGAGCTTGCGGTTCGGAGTGACGGGGAAGGCGTCCAGCGTCACGAAGGCCGACGGGATCAGGTGGGCCGGGACGATCTTGCGCAGCCACTCCCGCAGCTCGGCCGACGTCGTCCTGGTGCCCGGCGTGTTGATCAGGTACGCCACCAGACGCGGATCGCCGGGCCGATCCTCGCGGACCACGACGACGGCCCGGTCCACGCCGGGGTGACCGGTCAGCACGCTCTCGATCTCACCGAGTTCGATCCGGAAGCCCCGCACCTTGACCTGGCCGTCCATCCGGCCGAGGAATTCCAGGTTGCGGTCACGCCACCGCACCAGATCACCGGTGCGGTACATCCGGTCACCCGGGGCACCGAACGGGTCGGCGACGAACCGTTGCGCGGTCGCCCCCGGCCGGTTGAGATAGCCGCGGGCAAGTCCGGGACCGGCCAGATACAGCTCGCCGGTGATCCCGGGCGGCACCGGTTGCAGTGAGCTGTCCAGGACGTACAGGCGCATGTCGCGTACGGCTCGGCCAATCGGAGGTGCCCCCGAACCGGTCAGCGGGTCGCTGACCGTGGCGACGCTGGTCGCCTCGGTCGGCCCGTAGATGTTGTAGAAGGATCGCCCGGTCGACCAGCGTGCCGCCAGGTCCGCCGGGCAGGCTTCACCGCCCACCAGCACGGTGAGATCCCGAGGCACCTCGTCCGGGTCGAGCGTGGCCAGTGAGGAGGGCGGCAACGTGAGATGGGTGATCCCACGTCGGTGCAGCAGTTGCGCCAGGGCCGGTCCCGGCATCAGTTGGTCGGCCGGCGCGAGCACCAGCCGTGCCCCCGCCGAGAAGGCCATGACCATCTCCCACACGGACGAGTCGAAGCTGGGCGAGGCGAACTGCAGAACGGCGTCCCCCGGACCGATGCCGAACCGTTCCGCCTGGTCCATGGCGAGGGCGGCCAGACCGGCGTGCGGGACCAGCACGCCTTTCGGCTTACCGGTGGAACCGGACGTGTAGATCAGATACGCGGGGCTCAAGGGCGACGGCCGAGGTGCGACACCGGGCCGCAGCGGCTCACCAGGCTCGGCCGAGTCGAGCAGCAGGACCGGGCAGCGGTGCGGCGGAAGCGTCGCGGCGATCGGGCCGGTGGTGACCATCAGCACGGGTGCGGCGTCGCTCAGCAGGTACGCGATCCGTTCACCGGGATACTCCGGGTCGACTGGCAGGTACGCCGCGCCGGCCCGCTGCACCGCCAGCATGGTGGCGATCAGGTCCGCCGATCGTGGCAACGCCAGCGCCACCACGTCCTCCGGGCCGACACCGTGTGCGACGAACATCCCGGCCAGTTCGTCCACCCGCGCACCGAACTGGGCGTACGTCCACTCCACGTGCTCGTCGACCACCGCGATCGCGTCCGGGGTCGCGGCGATCGTGGTCTCCAGCAACTCGGGGAAGGTGCGAAGCGGCACGGACCGGTCATCCTCGGCCGGTAGCACGAGGCGCCGGTCCTCGGCGGAGAGCAGCGGGAGCTTACTGATCCGGGTCTGTGGATCGGCGGCGGCGGCGGTCAGCAGTCGCACGAAGCGGTCGGCCAGCGCAGCCGCGGTGGACCGGTCGAACAGGTCGGTGCGGTACTCGAGTTCGCCGTCGACGCCGTCGCCGTCCTCGCTCAGGTTGAACGTCAGGTCGAACTTCGCCCCGACTCCGCCGACGGGTTCGGGTTCGGCGCGCAGCCCAGGCAGGGTGATCTCGGCGTCGTCGGTGTTCTGCAGGACCAGCGCCACCTGGAACAGCGGATGGCCGGCGAGGGACCGGACCGGGTTGAGGATCTCGACGAGACGATCGAACGGAAGGTCCTGGTGGGCCAGCGCGGCCACGGTGCCTCCCTTGACCCGGGCCAGCAGGTCGCTGAACGTGGGGTCGCCGGACGTGTCGGTGCGCAGCACGATCGTGTTGACGAAGAACCCGATCAGGTCGTCGAGCGCCTCGTCGTGGCGACCGGCGACGACCGTACCGATCGGCAGGTCGGTCCCGGCGCCGGAGCGGGTCAGCAGGGTGGCGAGCCCGGCCTGGAGCACCATGAACAGCGTGCATCCGTGCTCGCGGGCCAACCCGGCCAGTGCGGTGTGCACGTCGGCACCGAGGCGGAAGGCAACCACCCCGCCGCGGTGATCCGTGATTGCTCCGCGGGGCCGGTCCGTCGGAAGGTCCAGCATTTCCGGGAGGCCCTGGAGGGCGTCGCGCCAGAAGGCGATCTGCGCGGCCAGCGTGCTGTTCGGCTCGTGTTCGTTGCCGAGCGACCGGCGCTGCCAGAGGGTGTAGTCCGCGTACTGGACGGGCAGGGCGGGCCAGTCCGGTGCGGTGCCGCGCAGCCGGGCGGCGTACGCGGTGCCGAGGTCGCGGGTCAACGGTGCCAGCGACCAGCCGTCGCCGGCGATGTGGTGCAGCACCACGACCAGCACGTGCTCGTCTTCGGCGAGCCGGAACAGATGCGCTCGTAGGGGCGGCTCGCTGCCCAGGTCGAAGCCGGTGCCGCAGGCGTCGGCGATCGCGTCCGCCAGCGAGCCGGGCGAGACGTCGGTCACCACCATCTCGGGCCGTGCCGTGCCGGCGTCGAGGATCAGCTGGCAGGGCTCACCGTCCACGTCGGGGAAGATGGTTCGCAGCGCCTCGTGCCGGCCGGTGAGGTCGGCGAGCGCCTCCCGTAGCGCCTGGTGATCCAGTGTGCCGGTCAGCCGGAGCGCGAACGGCAGGTTGTAGGTCGGGGCCAGGCCCTCCAGCCGGTGCAGGAACCACAACCGCTGCTGGGCGAAGGACAGCGGCAGAACCGCCGGGCGGTCGACGCCGCGCAGCGCCGGCCGGTCGGCGGCCCGCCCGGCGGCGGCCAGCCGCTCGGCCAGTCCGGCGACGGTGGGCGCCTCGAACAGCAACCGGACCGCAAGGTCCGCGCCGAACACCGACCGGATCCGGGTGAGCAGCCGGGTGGCCAGCAGCGAGTGCCCGCCGAGCGCGAAGAAGTTGTCGTCGACGCCGACCGTCGGAACCGCCAGCAGTTCGGTGAACAGGCTCGCCAGTGTCTGTTCGGCCGGCGTGCGCGGCTGGCGGGAGTCCGCCGCGACGGTGAAGAGCGGCGCCGGCAACGCGTCGCGGTGCAGCTTGCCGTTGGTGTTCATCGGGATCCGGTCGATCGGTACGATCGCCGCCGGCACCATGTAGTCCGGAACCGACCGGCTGGTGAACCCGCGTAGCTCGCCCGGATCCGGATCTGCACCCGCCTCCGGCACCACGTAGGCGACCAGGCGTGGATCACCGGGCCGGTCCTCGCGAGCCACGACGACCGCGTGCGCGATCGCCGGGTGCCCGGTGAGCACCGACTCGATCTCACCCGGCTCGATCCGGAACCCGCGGATCTTGATCTGGTCGTCGGTGCGGCCGAGGTACTCCAGCGTGCCCCCGGCCTGCCAGCGCACCAGGTCCCCGGTGCGGTACATCCGTGTCCCGGGCGGGCCGAACGGGTCGGCGACGAATCGCGTGGCGGTCAGCCCCGGCCGGCCGAAGTAGCCCCGGGCCAGCCCGGCGCCCGCCAGGTACAGCTCACCGGCCACGCCGGGCGGCACCGGTTGCAGATCGGGGCTCAGCACGTACGCCCGGGTGTTGGCCAGCGGGCGGCCCAGCGAGACAGGCCGGTCTCCGGTGATGGGGCTGCGGAGGGCGTCCACCGTGCACTCGGTGGGGCCGTAGTAGTTGGCAGCGCTGGTGCGGGTCGCGGCGCTGATCTCGGCCCACAGCGGCGCGTCGATCGCCTCGCCGCCCACCGAGAGCAGCGCGGGTGTGTATCCGCTCTGGTCGAGCAGCCCGGCGGCGAGCAGCGGCCGGGCGTACGAGGGGGTCACGTCGAGGAAGTCGATGTGGTGCTCGCGGACGTAGGCGACGACGGCGTCGGTGTCGGCCCGCCGTTCCTCGTCGACGACGTGCAGCGTGTGCCCGTCGACCAGCCACAGCAGTTCCTCCCACGACGTGTCGAAGGAGAACGAGGCGGTGATCGCGACCTGGACCGGGCGTACCCGCGCCGCCATCGGCTCGAACAGGGTGGTGCGGTGCTCGTGGTGCAGGTTCGCCAGATTCCGGTGCTCCACCACGACCGCCTTGGGTCGCCCGGTGGAGCCGGAGGTGTAGATCAGGTAGGCCGGATGTTCCGGCAGCAGCGGCTGTACCCGCTCCCGCTGGCCGAGGTCGCCGTCCGGCTGTCCGGCCAGCAGGTCGTCGCCGACCTCGGTGAGCACCATCGCCGGGGAGGCGTCCTCGATCATCGCGGCGATCCGGTCACCGGGCAGGCCGGGGTCGATCGGGATGTAGGCCGCGCCCGCCTTGAGTACGCCGAGGATCGCGACCACGAACTCGCTGGTACGCGGCAGGATCAGCGCGACGCGGTCCTCCGGCCCGACGCCGGCTCCGGCGAGGTGACGTGCCAACCGGTTCGCGCGGGCGTTGAGTTCGGCGTGCGTGAGCCGGCCGTCCCGGGCCACGACGGCGGGCAGGTGCGCCACCGTGGGAAGCTGGCGTTCGTACAACTCCGGGATGGTGACCCGGGCGACGGGATGCGCGGTGTCGTTCCACTCGGTGAGAACCTGCCGGCGTTCCGCGTCCGACAGCAGCGGGCACCGGCCGAGTTCCGTCTGCGGCGCGGCGGCGATCCCGGTCAGCAGGGTCTCGAAATGCCGCAGCATCCGCTCGGCGGTGGCCTCGTCGAACAGATCGGTGTTGTACTCCAGCCGGCACAGCAGGCCGTCGCCGCGCTGATAGACGTCCAGCGACAGATCGACCAGCGCGCCACCCGGGCCCACATCCAGGCGTTCCCGCACCTGCACACCGGTCAGGTCCACTGGCTTGTCGTTCAGATTCAGCAGGTTGAACATGACCTGGAACAGCGGATTTCGGCTCGGGTCACGGACCGGATTCAGCTCTTCCACCAGCCGCTCGAACGGCACCTCCTGGTGGGCGAACGCGCCGTGCGCGGTTTCCCGGGCCTGCGCCAGCAGTTCGGTGAAAGGCATCCGGCGGTCGAGCCGGGCGCTCAGCACCAGCGTGTTGACGAAGAACCCGATCATGCGTTCCAGTTCGACCTCGGTACGCCCGGCGACCGGCGTACCGACACAGATTTCCGTAGCCCCGCTGTAGTGGTGCAACAGGGTCTGGAAGCCGGCCAGCAACGTCATGAACAGCGTGGCGTCGTGGCGTCGGCCGAGTTGTTCCAGATCGGTACGCAGCTGGGCCGACAACCACCGGTCGGTCACCGCGCCGCGGTAGGTCTGCACCCGAGGCCGCGGCCGGTCGGTCGGCAGTTCGAGCTCGCCGGACAGATGGGCGAGACGGCCCTTCCAGTACGCCAGCCCGGTGTCGAGAACGTCAGCCAGCCGGTCCCGCTGCCACAGGGCGAAGTCGCCGTACTGCACGGGCAGTTCGGGCAGGGGCGACTCGCGGTGCTCCAGGAAGGCGTTGTACAGGCGACCGAGTTCGTCGCAGAGAATGTCGATCGACCAGCCGTCGATGACGACATGATGCATGGAAAGCGCGAAGACGTGCCGGTCCTCGCCGGTCCGGTACAGGGTCGCGCGCAGCAGCGGGCCGCTGGCCAGGTCGAACGGCTGCCGCAAACTGTCGCGCAGAGCGTCGGCGAGCCGCCGCTCGGGTTCGTCCGCCGCGCAGAGGTCGATGAGCGCCAGATCTACCGGCGCGGCGGGCCGGACCACCTGGATCGGCTCGCCGTCGTGTTCGATCAGCACCGTGCGCAGCACTTCGTGTCGCCGGACGACCTCGGTGAGGGCAGCGCGCAGCGTGTCGACGGCGAGAGGGCCGTCCATGTCCAGGACAAGCGGGATCGTGTAGGCGCTGTCGACGCCGGCCTGCTCCAGGAACCACAGCCGCCGCTGCATGAAGGCGGCAGGCAGTGGCTCGTCGCGGTCCGAGCGGGCGGCGATGCCCCGCCGCCGGCCGACGCCGGAGGCATCGACAGCGAGGGCCAGCGCGGCCACGGTCGGATTGTTCAACACCGCCTCGATCGGAATCTCCCGCTCGAAGCGGACACGCAGCCGCGAGGCGAGCTGGGTGGCGAGCAGCGAGTGCCCGCCCAGCTCGAAGAAGTCGTCGTGCCTGCCTACCCGGTCCAGCCCGAGCAGGCTCTGCCACACCGCCGCGATCGCGGCCTCGGTCCCGTCGAGCGGCTCGTGCGCCACCACCTCGTCGGTGTCGTCCGGGCCGGCCGGCGGTTCGGTGACCGGCTCGGTGTCGTGCGGTTCCTCGTCCAGGGCCCACCAGCGGCCGCCACGCCAAGCGTGCACCCCGCCGGCGCCGCCCGTCGGTGGGCGGGTGGGCGCCTCGCCACCGTCGAGATCGAACACCGTGATCGAGGCTGTCCGGCGCAGCTCCTCGACCAGCTCGGTCAGCGGGCCACCGTCGAGCAGGCCCCGGCCGAGCAGGATGACGCGTACGCCGGCGGGTGCGGCTTCGGCGGTGAGCCGTACCAGCTCGGCCTGGAACTGCCCGCCGGCGTCCGCTCCGACCGCCACTGCGATGGCGGGTGCGGTCGCGCCCGCCGTCGCGGCCGGCGCGTCCTTCAGGGTGCAGCGCCGAACGCCTGTCGGTTCGGCGGCCATCGCGGTGAGCAACTCCGGTGCCGGGACGTCGCCGACGGTCACGAGAACGTCGTGCCGGCGTGTTCCGGAGCCCGGGGTGGCGAGCCGGCGCCGCGTACCTTCGCAGTCGATCCGCTCGAACGGGTGCGGTGGCAGCGCGCACCGACTCGCCTCGTCCAGCAGGTCTTGAACCGGAATTTCGAAGCCGCGCTCCCACAACCGGGCCAGCCCGGCGAGCAGGCCCTGTTCCTCGCCGTCCTGCACAGCACCGGCGAGCGGCACCGCCAGATGATCCGTGCTCCACGCGGGGTGGGCCCGCACCATGCGGCTCATGGTCTGGCCGGGCCCCAACTCCAGGAACACTCGGCACGACCCGGCGAGCAGGGTGTCCACGCAGTCGGACAGCCGTACCGTGTTCACCGCGTGGTCGGCCCAGTAGTCGCCCCCCACCAGCGCCGCGGGATCCGCCCAGCCGCCGGTGAGATTCGACAGCACCGGCAACGACGGCATGTTGGTGGGAATCTGCGCCGCCACCTCGCGCAGCCGGTCCGCAGCCGGCCTGACCGCCGTGGTGTGGTACGCCGCGCCGAGATCCAGCACGCGGTCGCTGACGCCGTCGGCCCGCAACGCCTCGATCAGTTCGACCGGCCCACCCAACACCGAGTACTGCGGCGCCTCGATCGCCACGGTCAGCCCCGGCCGGGCCGTCACCAGCGCCCGCACCTCCTCCGGCGGCGCGTGCACGGCCAGCATCCGGCCGGGTTCGGCGTCGCCGAGGAGCCGGCCGCGCTCGTGCACGAACCGCAGCGCGTCGGAGGGAGTCCACAACCCGGCGACGGCCGCGGCGACGCACTCGCCGGCACTGTGGCCGAGCATGGCGACCGGCTGGATGCCGAACTCCTGGAACTGTCGGGCGAACGAGAACCCGAGCGCGAACAGCGCGAGCTGCTCGTGCATCAGGCTGCGCAGCCATTCCTGGTGGTCGCCGGGGCGCAGGACGGTGCCGATGTCGATCCCGAAACGCTCGCCTGCCTCGGCGGCCAGGGAGTCGAACACCTCGCGGAACACCGGCAGGTGGCGGTGGGCGGCGCTGCCGAACCCGGACCTGAGCACGCTCGT
Source organism: Micromonospora sp. NPDC051196 (assembly GCF_040682415.1). Taxonomy (NCBI): domain Bacteria; kingdom Bacillati; phylum Actinomycetota; class Actinomycetes; order Micromonosporales; family Micromonosporaceae; genus Micromonospora; species Micromonospora sp. NPDC051196. Next base: position 49,815 of record NZ_JBFBAY010000015.1, on the reverse strand, counting down.
GCCGGGAAACAGGAAGGCGGTGTCGCGCCCGGCGGTGGCCCGCACCGGCGGTGCACCCGAGCGCAGCGCCTGGACCGCCTCCGCGCGGTCGGTCGCCACCACGGCGCTGCGGTGCGCGAACCGGCGCCGCCCGGTGGCGAGGGTGAAGGCCACGTCGTCCAGCGGGTCGTCGGTGGACTCCAGGTGCCCGGCCAGCTCGGTGCGCATCGTACGCACCGCCGGTGCGGTGGTTCCGGCCAGGCAGAACACCCGGGGCCGTGGCGTCGCGGCCCGTCTCGGCGACACCGGCGGCGACTCGAGAACCACGTGCGCGTTGGTGCCGCCGACCCCGAACGCGCTCACTCCGGCCAGCAACGGGCCCTCGGCGGGCAGCGGCCTGCGGTCGGTCGCGATCCGAAACGGCGTGCTGTCGAGTTCCAGGCCGGGGTTCGGTCGCCGGAAGTGCAGCGTGGGCACCAGCTCGCGGTGCCGCAACAGCAACGCGGTCTTGATCAGGCCGGCCGCGCCGGCTGCCGCGCCGGTGTGGCCGATGTTGCTCTTCACCGCGCCGAGCCAGCAGAAGCCCACGTCGTCGGTGGACTCGCGGAAAGCCGCGGTCAACGCGGCCACCTCGACCGGGTCGCCCACCCGGGTGGCGGTGCCGTGCGCCTCCACGTACGAGATGTCGCGCGCCGCCACGCCGGCCTGCGCGTGCGCGAACTGGATGACGTCGCGCTGCCCGGCGAACGAGGGTGCGCTGTATCCGATCTTCTCGCCGCCGTCGTTGTTCAACGCGGACCCGCGGATCACCGCGACGATCCGATCCCGGTCGGCGAGCGCGTCGGAGAGCCGCCGCAGCACGACCACGGCGACGCCGCTGCTGCCGACGGTGCCGCTGGCCGAGGCGTCGAACGGGCGGCAGTGCCCGTCCGCCGACTCGATGTAACCCTCCTCGTAGAGGTAGCCGGTGACCTGGGGCAGCCACAGCGAGGCGCCACCGGCCAACGCCGCGTCGCACTCGTAGTTCATCAGGCTCTGCGCCGCCTGGTGCACCGCGACCAGCGAGGTGGAACAGGCCGTCTGGACGGTGATCGCCGGGCCGCGCAGGCCGAGCTTGTAGGCGACCCGGGTGGCCAGGTAGTCCTTGTCGTAGCCGATCATGCGGGACAGCCCGTCGCCGTCGGACCCCTGCAGCGCGGGGTTCATCATGTCGCAGCCGGCGTAGACGCCGATCCAACCGCCGAAGCGCTGCGGGTCGATGCCGGCGTCGTCGAGCGCCACCGACGACGTTTCGAGGAAGACCCGCTGCTGCGGATCCATGGCGGTGGCCTCGGCCGGGCTGTAGCCGAAGAAACGCCGGTCGAAGCACTCACCGCCGTCGAGTACGCCGCGCGCCGGAACGTACCGGGGATGCCGCGCCAGTGCCGGCTCCACCCCGGCGGCGACCAGTTCCGCGACGGTGAACCGGCGGATCCCCTCGACGCCCGCCCGGAGGTTCTGCCAGTACGCCCCGGTGTCGGCGGCACCCGGCAGCCGGCAGGCCGTGCCGACGATGGCGATCGCGTCGTTCTCGCTCATGAGGGTCCTCCGGTCTTCGCGGATCGGGCGGACCGGGCCTGGCGGGCGCGCTGCGCACGCTGTGCCCGGCCACGGACATCCGCCGCGGCCGACGGCTCGGGTGCTCCGCCGGCCAGCGCCTGCGCGAGGGCGTGCACGGTCGGGTGCTCGAAAAGGCGCCGGATCGGCAGGGTGATCGACAGTTCGCGTTCCAGTCGGGCGTGCAGGGTGCCCAGCAACAGGGAGTTGCCGCCGAGGTCGAAGAAGTTGTCGTGTGCGCCGATGCTGTCCAGGCCGAGCACCCCCGACCACACCGCGGCGATCCGCTGCTCGGTCGCGGTAGCCGGTGCGGTCCAGGTGGTCTGCCCGACCCGGTCCTCGCGGCGAGGCCGGGGCAGCGCCTGCTCGTCGAGCTTGCCGCGATGGTTCAGGGGCAGGGCGGGCAGCCACACGACGGCGTTGGGCACCATGAACTCCGGCAGCCGGGTCTTCAGCCGGGCCAGCACCGACGGGGTCTGCGGGGCGCCGCCCGGCGGTGCGACCAGATAGGCGACCAGCGGTGCGGCCTCGCCCGGGAAGCCGCGCACCACCGCCTGGTGCACCTGCGGATCGAGCAGCAGCTGTGCCTCGATCTCCGCCGGCTCGATGCGGTAGCTACGGATCTTGAGTTGCCGGTCCAGCCGGCCCAGGTATTCCAGCGTGCCGTCCGGCAGCCAGCGGCCACGGTCGCCGGTCCGGTAGACCCACCCCGGGCGGCCGTCCGGATCCCGGTCGCTGAACCGGTCACGGGTCAGCTCGTCGCGCCCCCGATAGCCCTGCGCCACGGTCGCCCCGCCGACGAGGATCTCGCCGGGCATCCCGACAGGGCAGCGCTGCCCGGCGGTGTCGAGCACGTACAGGCGTACCCCGTCGATCGGCCGCCCCACGCAGTTGAGTGCGGTCGCCGTGGCCGGGTCGAGCACGTGGGTGGTGGTGATGTACGTCTCTGTCGGACCGTACGCGTCGCAGATCCGGTACGGCGTGGCCGGTGGAAGCGACGTCAGCGCCGAGCCCGCGAAGAACAACCACCGTAGCGACGACGGGGCGGCGCCGGCCGTCCACAGCGCCTCGGCCACCGGCGTCGGCGCGAAGAACATCGTGACTTCCCGCTCCTGCAACCAGGCCGCCAGTTCCGGGACCACGACCGACCGTTCGTACGGCAGCAACTGCGCGCCCCCGCACAGCGCGGGCCACACCTCGTACTGGGTCATGTCGAACGCCACGCTGTGGATCTGGCTGACCCGGTCGCCCGGCCCGACGTCGAAGGTGTCGACGTGCCATCGGGTCACGTGCGCCAGGCTCCCGTGGCTGTACGCGACACCCTTCGGCTCCCCGGTGGTGCCCGAGGTGTAGAGCACGTACGCCGTCGAGTCCGGATCAACCGGCGTGGGCGGCACGTCCGCATCGGCGTCGGGTACGTCGCGGACATCGACGATCGCGGTACGCGCCGGCACGGCGCCCGACAGCCGGGCCGGGTTGTCGGTCACCACTGCGCTCGCGCCGAGGTCGTCGAGGATGAACCGGATTCGGGCGTCGGGGTACACCGGGTCCAGCGGGCAGAAGACGAAGCCCGCCTGCCAGGCGGCCAGCATGGCCACCACCAGATCCGCGCCGCGCGGCAGGACCAGGGCGACCACCGGCCCGGGCCCGCTGGCGAGCGGTCGCAGCGTGGCGGCCAGCGACGCGGCCCGCCGGTTCAGCGCGGCGTAGCTGAGCACACCGCCGCCGAAGTGCACGGCTGGCGCGTCGGGTTGAGCGGCGCACCGCTGGGCGAAGAGCGCGGGCACCGTCGTCGCCTCGCCGGCCGGCGCCGTCTGCTCGAAACCGGCGAGTTCCGCCAGGTCACCGGAGTCGGTCAGGTCCAGTGTGTCCACCGGACGGTCGGCGACGGTGGCGAAGGAGTCGACGAGACGGCCCAGCCAGGCGGCCATCCGCTGCGCCTCGCCGTCGGTGATCCGGTCGCCGCGGTACAGCAGCGTGCCGTGCAGCCGGCCCTCGATCTCCTCGAACCCGACCGTGATGCCGAACTTGGCGGCGTACCCGGCACCGGCGTGGTCCAGTTCGATCGGGGTGAGGGTGGCACCGCCCAGCGACACGGTCGCCGGTCCCGCGGCGGTCGCGGCCAGCACCACGTCGGCGTACGGTGTCCAGCCCGGCCGTCGGGGCGGCCGCAACCGGTCGACGACGTCCTCGAAAGGCACCCGTTGGTGGTCGAACGCGCTCAGGACGGTCTCGCGCATCGCGAGCAGGAGATCGCGTACGGTCGTGCCGGGGTCGCACTGCGATCTCAGTACGACGGTGTTGAGGCATGGACCCAGCACGTCGGGGAACTCGTCACGGCTCGCCACCGGGCAGCCGAAGGTGATGTCCTGCTGCCCGGTCCACCGGTGCAGCAGTGCGGCGAGCGCGGTGGCGGCCACCATGAACCAGGACACGCCGTGCTCGGTCCGGATGCCCTGTAACCGGCTCAGCGCCGCCGGGTCCAGCGGAATCACCGCCGAGCCCGGTGGCCCGTGGCGTAGCGGCGGGGTCAGCGCCGGAAAAGCCGGAGCATCGGACAGCCGCCGCGCCCACTCATCGAGGGCTTCCCGGCCGGCCGTGCTGGCGCGTTCGTCGGCCTGCGCCAGCGCGACGTCCCGAAACTGCGGGCGGTTGGACGGCAGCATCTCGGCCAGCGGCAGCCGCGCCAGGTCGGTGATCCGGTCGAGGATCCGGCCGAGCCGCTGGGCGAGGCGCCGGGCCCGGGCCGCGGTGTGCCGGTCGCCGCGGTACGACAGAACGCCGCTGAGCCGGCCGCCGTCCTCGACGAAGGTGACCGTGAGCCCGAACTTCGCCTCGTGCTGCCAGCGGTCGAACGGCATCGGGGCCATCGTGGCCGGGCCCAGCGGGTGCCCGGCCGCGTCGCCCGTGACCAGGTTCAGCGCGACGTCCAGAAACGGGGTGTGCGCGTACCGGCGCCGGGGCTGCAACCGGTCCAGTACGGCGGGCAGCGGCACCGCCTGATGCTCGAAGGCGTCGAGCATGGCGTCGCGGATGTCGAGGAGCAGGTCGGTGAAGCTGGTCGAGTCCGTCGCCTCCGAGCGCAGCACCACGGTGTTCAGGCAGGGACCGAGCACGTCGGCGAAGTGCTCGGGCTCCCGGTTGGCCATCGGCAGGCCGAAGGTGACATCGTCGGCCCCGCAACTGCGGTGCAGCCAGGCGGCAACCGCCGCCACCGTCACCATGTACCAGGACACCCGGTGCTCGTCGCACAGCGATGCGGTCCGCTCGACGAAGTCGGGGGAGAAGGGTACGGCTACGGCGCCGTGCGGTTCGCATCGTTGCGGTGCCGCACCCAGGCTCAGCGTGTCCGGGGCGCCGCTGAGCCGGTCGACCCAGTAGTCGAGTGAATCCTCGCCGGCCACCCCGGCCAGCTCCTCGTCCTGCCACCGGGTCACCTCGCTGAACTGGACCGGTGGTGGCAGGTCGGCGGTGGGCAGGCCGAGGGCCCGGGTGTAGCCGTGATTGAGGTCGCGGTGCAGCGCCGGCAGTGACTGCGCGTCGAAGACCATGTGGTGCAGGCACAGCAGCAGCACGTGTTCACCGGGTGCGGTCGCCAGCAGGCGGGCGCGCAGCGGCCGGCCGACGGCCAGGTCGAAGGCGGTCTGCGCCTCCTGGTCGATCAGCACGCTGATCCGTTCCTGCCGTTGCGCCTGCGGTAGCGACCCCAGGTCGACCTGCTCCAGCTCGGGAACCCAGGGTGCGGTCACCACCTGGTGCAGCCGGCCGTCGCGGTGGTGGAAGGCTGTCCGCAGGATCTCGTGCCGGTCGATCAGGGCGGTGAGCGCGGCCAGCAGCGCGGCCGGCTCCAGCGCGCCGGTGATCCGCCAGGCCAGCGGCACGTTGTAGACCGGTCCGGTGGCGTCCAGCTGCTCAGCGAGCCACATCTGCTCCTGGATGCTGGACGCCGGGATGCCGGGCCCGCCGGGCGTGGGCGCCGGTGGCAGCGCCGAGTCGGCGGCCGCGTCCAGATGGTCGGCCAGCTCCTGTAGCCGGGGTAGGCGGTAGAGGTCGCGCACCGTGATCCGCAGCCCGGTACGGGCGGCGATCTCCGTGGTGAGCCGGGGTACCAGCAGGGAGTGGCCGCCCAGGTCGAAGAAGGAGTCGTCGGCGCCCGGCGCCGGACACCCGAGCACCTCGGTGAAGATCTGCGCGAGCAGCCGGCCGGTCGCGGTGGCGGGCTCGGCGTACGGGCCGGATGCCAGTCGTGCGCCCCGGTCCCGCAGCTGTCGTCGGTCGACCTTGCCGTTGCCCGTCAACGGGAACGCGTCCACCACCCGGAACACCGTCGGGATCATGTACGCGGGCAGCCTCCGGCCGAGCAAGGCGCGCAGGTGCGCCGGGGACGGCGGCGGGCCGTCGCAGACCAGGTAGCCGGTCAGGGTTTCGTCGTCGCCGAGTAGGACCACCGCATCGCTGATCTCGGCGCGTTCCCGCAGCAGGGTCTCGATCTCGCCCGGTTCGACGCGGAATCCGTGCAGCTTGATCTGGTTGTCCACCCGGTTGACGTACTCCAGCTCGCCGCTGGGCAGGGCCCGGACGAGATCGCCGGTCCGGTAGAGCAGGCCGCCGTGCGGATCGGCGGGATCCGGGCGGAACCTGTCGTCGGTCAGTTCGGGACGCCGCAGGTAGCCGGCGGCCACCCCGTCACCGCCGATCCACAGTTCGCCGTGTGCACCCGGCGCCACCGGGCGCATGGCGTCGTCCAGCACGTGCAGGGTGGTGTTGGTGACAGGCTCACCCAGGGTGACCGGGCCGGTGGGGGCGACCCGGCTCGCGGTCGACCAGATGGTCGTCTCGGTGGGGCCGTAGAGATTCCAGACCGCGTGGGCGCGCGGCAGCAGTTCGTCGGCGAGCGTGCGCGGCAGCGCCTCACCGCCGCAGAGGACGGTCAGCCCCGGATCGCCCGGCCAGCCCGCGGCCAGCAGCATCCGCCAGGTTGCCGGGGTGGCCTGGACGTGGGTGGGCCGAGACCGGGACAGGTGCCGGACCAGCGAATCGCCGTCGCGCGCCGTCTCGGCGGGCGCCACCTCCACCGTGCCTCCGGTGATCAGCGGGAGGAACAGTTCGAGTGCGGCGATGTCGAAGCAGACGGTGGTGAGGGCGAGCATCGTGTCCTGCGCGCCGAATCCCGGTCGGCCGGCCATGGAGCGCAACAGGTTCGCCAGCCCGCGATGGGTGACCCGGACCCCCTTGGGCTGCCCGGTCGAGCCGGAGGTGTAGATGACGTATGCGATGTCGTCCCCGGTCACCGCCTGCGGGGCGGCCGACCGCCCACTGGCCAGCACCTGACTGAGCAGCACGGTCTCGACGCCGGTGGCGGCGATCTCGGGGCCCGGCATCCGGTGCGCGATCAGCAGGCTCACGCGGGCGTCGTCGAGCATGCCGGCGATGCGTTCCGGCGGATAGATCGGGTCCAGCGGCACGTAAGCCGCACCGGAGAGCAGTACGCCGAGCAGCGTCGGCACCAGATCGGCGCAGCGGTCGAGGTACACCCCGACCAGGTCGCCGCGGCCGAGACCGCGGGCGGCCAGGTGGCCCGCGACGGCCCGGGCCTGACCACCGACCTCGGCGTAGCTCAGCGACGCACCGTCGAAGACCAGCGCGGTACGCTCCGGCGTGCGCTCGACCTGGTCGAGGAACAGTTCGGGAAGGGGACGTGCCGGTGCGGCCCGGGTGACCGTGCCGACCGGCCGGGCGTCGCCCGTGCCGACGTCCCCGACAGCCGCGTCGTAACAGTCCTTCAGCTCGCGCAGGAACAGCTGGCAGGACGTGGCGTCCCAGACCAGGTGGTGCGCACACAGGGACAGCACCTGTTCCGACCCGTCCAGGTCGGCGAGGCCGATGCGGAGCAGATGGTCACCGTCCATGCCGAACGGGCGGCGCGCGGCGCCCCGTAACCAGGCCGACAGTTTCTCGTCGGCGTCCGGCTCGCCGCGCAGGTCGATCCGGTCTAGGCCGGGCCGCCAGGCGTCGCCGATCTGCTGGTGCAGCCGGCCGTCGCGTTCGGTGAACGTGGTCCGCAGGATCTCGTGCCGCTCGATCATCCGTGTCACGGCCAGTTCGAGTGCCTCGGCCGCCAGATGGCCTCGGATCCGCCACGCGAACGGCACGTTGTAGAGGCCTACGTCGAGCTCCATCCGCTCGGCGAACCACATCCGTTCCTGGACGCTCGTCGCCGGCGTCTCGGTGGTGGTCATCTCCGTGCCCCCCTGAGTTCTCGCACGGCAGCGGCGAACGCCTCGGCCGTGGGGTGGTCGAACAGCGTTCGTACGCTGATCCGGACGCCGAACTCGCGACGCAGGCGGCCGACCACGCGAGTGGCGAGCAGCGAGTTGCCGCCCAGATGGAAGAAGTTGCCGGTGACGCCGATCTCGGTGGCGCCGAGCAGGTCGGCCCAGACCCGGCAGATCGTCTTCTCCAGCTCGGAACGCGGCGCGACGAAATCCGCCCCCGGACCGGCCTGAACCGGCTCCGGCAGCCGGGCCCGGTCCACCTTGCCGTTGGCGTTCAGCGGCAGGTGGTCGAGCAGCACGATGTCGCTGGGCACCAGATGACCGGGAAGGGTCTGCGCCAGCCCGGCCTGTAGGGCGGTCACCGACATGTCGGCGGCGGCGTGCGGGACCACGTAGGCGACCAGCCGGGCCCCACCGTCGCCCGGCTGGACCAGCACGAGCGCGGTGCGGACGCCGGGTTGGGCGGTCAGCTGGGCTTCGATCTCGCCCGGCTCGACGCGGTAGCCACGGATCTTGACCTGGTTGTCGCGTCGGCCGAGGAAGTCGAGCGTGCCGTCCGAGCGCCACCGCGCCAGGTCGCCGGTGCGATAGAGCAGGTCACCGGGGCTGCCGTACGGGTCCGGCACGAATCTCTCCGCAGTCAGCGTCGGGTCCCCGAGGTAGCCGTGCGCCAGGCCCAGACCCGCCACGCAGAGCTCGCCCGGTACGCCGACGGGGACCAGGCGAAGCGCCGCGTCGGTCACGTAACAGCGGGTGCCGCGGATCGGTGTGCCGATCGGCACCGCGACCGCGTCGTCCGGCACCTCGGTGATCCGGTGCGTCGTGCTGAAGGTGGTGTTCTCGGTGGGGCCGTACCCGTTGAGCAGCCGGGTCGGTGCGTGTCCCGAGGACAGCACGGTGCGGATGACGGAGGGATCGAGCGCCTCGCCGCCGACGATCACCGTACCGATGCCGGCGACCGCGTCCGGCACCTCACCGATCGTGTGGTTGAACAGCGAGGAGGTCATCCAGAGCACCGTGACGCCGTACCGGCGCAGGTCCCGGGCCAGCGCCGCCGGCTCGACGACCGTCTCCTTCGACAGGACGACCAACTCCGCGCCGGTGAGCAGGGCACCCCAGATCTCGAAGGTGGCGGCGTCGAAGGAGATGCTGCTGCTGTGGGCGACCCGCTCACCCGGCCCGAGGCTGACGTAGTCGGTCTCGTGCACCAACCGGACCACGGCGCGATGTGGCACCCGGACACCCTTGGGTCGGCCGGTCGAACCCGAGGTGTACATGACGTACGCGAGGTCTTCCGGACCGGCCGCCGGCGGTGCCGGCCGGGGAACCTCCGTAGGCAGGGAGTCCACCAGGATCACCGGCCCGTCCCAGCCGGGGGTGCGCTGCGCGTACGCGGTGCCGGTGACCACCACGGCGGCGCCGGCGTCACCGAGCAGATAGGAGAGCCGATCGGCCGGGTAGCCCGGGTCCAGCGGCAGATAGTGGCCGCCTGCCTTGAGGATGCCGAGCAGGGCGGCGACCTGATCGATCGAGCGGTCCAGGCAGACACCGACGCACGGGGCCCGCTCGCCGGTGTACGCCCGTACCGCGGCGGCGATCAGCTCGGCCTGCGCGTCGAGTTCGGCGTAGGTCAGCACCTCGGTTCCGTGCCGCACCGCCGGCGCGTCCGGGCGGACCGCGACCTGGTCGGCGAAGAGTTCCGGCACGGACTTCGCCGGTGGGTGCAGTGGTGTGTCGGCATTGCCCCAGACCAACAGGTCGGCCTCATCGGCGGGCGCCAGCAACGGGAGCATGGACACCGGCCTTGCCGGGTTCTCAGCCGCCGCAATGAGCACCCGTTCCAGATGCCGCAGCAGCCTTTCGATCGTGACCGGCTCGAAAAGGTCCCTGCGGTAGTCGACGTCCACCACCAGGTCGCCGTCCAGCTCGGACACCATGACGTCGAGTTCGAACTTGACCACGCCGGGGTCGAAGACGAACTCGGCGACCGTCGATCCGGGGATTCGCAGCGGGTCGGCCGGTGTGTTGAGGAAGGAGAGCACGACGTTCACCAGCGGCGGCCGGCTCAGGTCCCGGTCCGGGCTGTGCAGGTCGGCCAGCCGCTCGAAGGGCAGGTCCTGGTTCTCCCGGGCCTGCAAGGCCGTCTCCTGAACCTGGGCGAGCAGGTCGGTGAAAAACGGGTCATCGGAGAGGTCGGTGCGCAGCACCACCGTGTTGACGAAGAAGCCGAGCAGATCCTCGAACTCGGGGCGGTCGCGGTGAGCGATGGCGGCACCGAAGGCGATGTCGCCCTGACCGGTGTGGCGGGCCAGCACCGCCGAAAGCCCGGCCGCCACCGCCGTGAACAGGGTGACGTCGTGCCGCGTGGCCAGGTCGCGTACCGCGTCCAGCACCGGTGCCGGGATCCGGTGTCGGGCCCGGGCGCCGTCCCAGCACTGCACCGGAGGCCGGGGCCGATCGGTGAGCAGTTCCAACGGGGCGAACCCGGACAGTCGCTCCTGCCAGTACCGCAGCTGCGGGTCGAGCTTGTCGCCGGTCAGCGTTTCCCGCTGCCACCGGGTGAAGTCGGCGTATTGCACGGCCGGCTCGGGCAGCGGCGACGGGAAGTCGAGCAGGTACGCCGCGTACAGCTCGGAGAGTTCGCGCAGCAGCAGGGAGAGTGACCACTGGTCGGCCACCAGGTGATGCAGGCAGACCAGCAACACATGGTCGTCCTCGTCGATCCGGAACAGTTGCGCCCGCAGCAGCGGGCCGCGGCGCAGCCCGAACGGTTGCAGGACGTGCTCGCGGGCCAGCTCCGCGGTTCGCGCCAGCCGCTCCTGCGGTGTCCCGCCGCCGACCGAAACGACCGGGAGCGGCACGTCCTGCGACGGTTGGATGCGGTGTACCGGTTGCCCAGGATGCTCCTCCGCCACGACGGATCGCAGCACCTCGTGCCGGCGGACCACCTCGGTGAGGGCACGGGCGAGCAGATCCGGCGCCAGCGGGCCACGTACCCGATGCGCGGTCGGGATGTTGTAGCCGGTGGCGCCGGGATGCAGCTGGTCCAGGAACCACAACCGGTGCTGGGCGAAGGACAGCGGTGCCGACATCAGACCACCTCGTACCGGTCGGCGGACGCCTCGATCCGCTGCGCGATGGCCGCGACCGTCGGAGCCGCGAGCAGTTCCCGTACGGGCACGTGTACGCCGAACTGCCGCACGATCCGGGCGGACAGCTGAGCCAGGGTCAACGAGTGCGCGCCCAGCGAGCGAAGGTCGTCGTCGCGGCCGGCACCCGCCCGGCCGAGAACCTGCTCGGCCAGCGTGGTCACCGCCTGCTCGACGGGGGTACGGGGCGCGGCCGAGGACGGGCGCTGTCCGTCGAGCCAGTGCGGTGGCGGCAACGCGTTGCGGTCGACCTTGCCCACCGGGGTCAGCGGGAGACGGTCCAGTACGACGTACACGTCCGGCATCTCGTACGGGGCGAGTCGTGCCGCCAACGCTCGGCGCAGGTGCAGCCGGAGGTCGTCGTCCCGGCCTGGGGCCGGTGCACCGGTGGCGAGCACGTCGGGGACGGTCTCCGGACCCGGCCACGGGATCCCGGCCGGCTCCGGTACGCAGTCGTGCAGCCATACCGCATCCACCGAGCCGTCCGGCCGTCCCGCCGCCCAGCTGAGCCGGACACGATAGGGCAGACCGATGGTGAGCGCGTGCAGGTCGATCATGGACGGCAAGCCGGCAGCCGACCGAACGCGGGCCCGCAGCACGTCGGCCGTCGTCTCACCGGCGGCGGCCGTCCAGGCGGCGAATCGCATCGCGGCCTGGGCATGCGGGATGGCCCGTACCCCCAGCACCCGATGCTCCCCGGCGCGCAGCCGCGCCCGGAGCACGGCCAGATCCAGCCCGTCGCCGGTCCAGTCGAGCCAGTCGAACTCCGGCGCCGGTGGCGTCTCACCGACGTGGAACAGCACGTCGTAGCGGCTCGGCCCGTCCCGGTCGAAGCGTGGCACGACGTGCGCCACCGCCGTCGAATCGGCGAAGGCCGCGGGGTGGATCGCCAACGCTGTGTCGGCGCGCATCCGGGCGTACGTCCGCCAGCGGAGTTCGGCGCACGTGGTGTCATCCGGCGCCGCCGCCAGTTCGGCCGTGCAGTGGAAGGCCGGCAGCAGGGCGAGTGACCGTACGCCGCTGACCACGACCGTACCGCCGTCCGAGGTGAGCCGCGTCGCCCGCTCGACGGCAGCCAGCACGTCGCCGACCGAGCCGAGGCCCGAGGCGTGTGCGTCGATGAGCACGGTGGCGAAGCCGGTGTGTGGCGACGCCGCGAGCCCGGCCACCGAATCAAGCCGGATGTGCGACCCGCACACCTCGCTGAGGCCGGGTACCCCCGGCCCGATCTCGAGCAGCGACTCCGGTGCCAGTGCCCGGATCCTGGCCACCGTGGCGGCGTCGCTTCCGGCGGGCTGCGTAAGGGGGGACCAGCCGGCCGTGCCCGCCGCCCGGTTTGGGGTGGGCTCGACGTAGGCGACGAGCTGAGCTGTCTCCGGCGACGGCCGGACCGCAGCGACGGCGGCTTGCCGGACATCCGGCTGCTGTAGCAGCACGCGTTCGATCTCGTCGGGCTCGATGCGGTGCCCACGGATCTTCACCTGGCGGTCGATCCGGCCGACGAACTCGAAGGCGCCGTCCGGCCTGCGTCGGGCCAGATCACCCGTCCGGTACGTGCGCCGGCCGCCGGTCACGCCGAAGCGCTGGGCAGTGAGGTCCGGCCGCCCGCGGTATCCCCGGGCCACCCCGGTACCCGCGACGACGATCTCTCCGGTGTCGCCCTCGGGCACCGGTCGGCCGTGCGGGTCGAGCAGTTGGACGTCGATCTCGCCGAGGGGACGGCCGATCGGGATCGGCCCGTCGTCGCTGGCCGAGTCGGCGACGACCGCCGAGGTGACGTACACCGTCGTCTCGGTCGGACCATAGATGTTGATCAAGCGGAACGGCAGGCCGGGACGGGGGCGTCGCCGTAGTGCCTCGCCGCCGGTCACCAGATACCGCAGCGGGAGGGTCCCCAGATCGGGCTGGGCGAGGAAGATCTCGGCCAGTGCGGTGGTCAGGAAGCACACTGTCACGTGGTTGTCCCGTAACGCCCGCAGCAGGCCATCCGGATCAGCACGGTCCTCGTCGGAGATCGCGATGGCATGCCCGCCCACGCTCAACACCGGCCACAGATCAAGGATCGACGCGTCGAAGCTGAGCGGGGCGGCCAGCGATCCCCGGTCGGCTTCGGTCAGGCCGAGCGCGGCGATGTGCCAGTCGCACAGGTCCGCGATGCCGCCGTGCTCCAGTTGCACACCCTTCGGCGGACCGGTCGAGGCGGAGGTGTACATCAGGTACGCCAGGTCGGCGCGGCCCGCCGGTTCGGTTGGCGAGGTGGCCGGCAGCGCGGCGAGGCGTGCGGCGACGGTATCCAACCGCACCACGGTGCAGTCGGTCACCGTGGGTGGCGCCGCCCGGGTGAGCAGTACCTGCGCCTTGCTGTCCTGCAGCATGTACCGCAGGCGGGCGTCGGGGTAGCCGGGGTCGAGCGGCAGCACGGCGCCGCCGGCCCGGAAGACGCCGAGCAGTGCCACGTAGTGGTCCAGACCTCGATCGAGGTGGATCGCGACCACGACGTCTCGCCGTACGCCGAGCTGACGCAGGTGGTGGGCCAGCCGGTTGGCCCGTTCGTCGAGGTCGCGATAGGTGAGCGTGCCGTCGGCACAGGTGACGGCGGGTGCATCCGGCGTCTGCCGGGCCCATCGTGTGACCGCCTCGTGCACTGTGCGTGCATTTCTTCGGTGATCCACAGCGATGTCCTTCCCCTGGGGAATTGCCGCCTCGCCAGCAATGGATCATGCGGGCAGTGGATCAGCGCTGGCATCTCCTATCGTGCGGAGCACAGGGGTCACCCCATTGAGCACGATGCGAGATGAGAGGTCGGCCGGGTGATCGGAAAGATGAAGGCTCGCCGGCGAAAAGGGTTGTTTTGGATGCGAGTGGGCAGCACGGCACCGGTCGCCGACCCGGCTGGACGACGCCGGAGTTCTGGCAGGCGCCGATCGGGCCGCTCTACGTCGCGACCCTGGTCCTGGCGATCGGGCGTGGGGCCTGGTACACGTGCTGGGCGTTGTTCTACCTGCGTTCGATCGGCCTCACCGCCGCCGAGTTCGGCATCGGCATCACCGTGGCGGGGCTCGTCGGCATGCTCGCCGGGATGCCGTTCGGCTACCTGGCCGACCGGATCGGGCCGCGTGAGGTGCTGTTCGTCCTGGCGACGGTGCAGGGCCTCGCCACCATCTCGCTGGCGTTCGTCTGGGACTTCTGGGCCGTCATGCTGGTCACCTGCGCGGTGATGATGGTCGAGCGCGCGGCCCCGGGCATCCGGGTCGCCGTGACGTCGGGGCTGACCACCGGTGAGACACGACTCAAGACGATCTCGAACTGCCACGTCATGAAGGAGATAGGGGCGGTCGCGGGCTCGATCCTCGGCGGAGTGGTGCTCTTCTTCGACAACCGCCCGGCGTACGTGTCGATGGTGGTGTTCTGCGGCGCGGCGAACCTGGCCTTCGCCTTGTTGATGACGCGCGTGCCACATGTGGAGTCGCTGCGCGAGCGTAAGGTCCGCCGCAAGGTGCTGGTGTTGCGCGACAAGCCGTTCCTTGCGCTCACCGCACTGAGCGGGGTGCTGGCGCTGAACTGGGGCATCTACGACGCAGGGCTGCCCTTCTGGCTCACCACGCAGACCGAAGCGCCGCCGTGGACGATGGCGGCTCTGATGGTCTGCAACGGCGTGATGATCGTGCTGTTGCTCAATCGCTTCACCCGGGCCGCCGCGACCGTGCCCAGCGCGGGCCGGTTGGGTCTGCTCGCCGGCGTCACACTCGGCCTGTCCTGCCTGGTGTACGCGATGACCGGCGGCGGTGCCGGTACGGTGGTGATAGTCCTCCTGTTCGCTGCCGCAGCCGTGCACACGGTGGGCGAGTTGTTCCTCCTGGGCAGTGGCTACGGGCTCTCGGTCGGGATGACCAAGGAGGACGCCCACGGCGAGTACCAGGGCATGTACGGCGTGGGCGAGGGTGCCGCCATGATGCTCGCCCCGGGCCTGCTGACCGCGCTGTTCAGCGGCTGGGGGACCGGTGGGTGGCTTCTGCTCGGCGGGCTGTTCCTGCTGTCCGGCGTGGGGCTGCTGCTGACGAGTCGCTGGTCGATGCGGGAACAACGGCGGGCGGAGCAGGTCGGGGTGCCGGCCGAGGTGGGAGCCGTAGCGTGAGAACGTCGAGGAGGATGCGGTGAGCCTCGCCGCCGAGTTGACCGCCGTGGCACGAAAGGTCATCGACGCGAACCTGTACATGACGCTCGGCACGGCCGATCAGGACGGTAGGCCGTGGGTGTCGCCGGTGTACTTCGTCGCGTCGCCCGGGCTCGGCGAGTTCTACTGGGCCTCGACCACGCAGACCCGGCATTCCCGCAACCTGGCGGTGCGGCCCGAGCTCAGCATCGTCATCTTCGACTCCCAGGTGCCGGTATACCAAGGCCGGGCGGTCTATCTGACTGCGGTCGGCCAGGAACTGTCGGGTGCTGAGCTGGACGACGGCCTCGCGGTCTACAACGGGCCGGCCGCCGTGCGCGGGGTCTCCCTGGTCGAACGCGCGGACCTCGAAGCCCCGGCGGCCTACCGGCTGTACCGTGCCGTGGTCCGCCGCCCCTACACGCTCGATCCGAGCGGTCATGATCTGCGGGTCCCGGTGGACCTCTGACGTCCGATGGTGGCCGGGTGATCGGGTGATCGTCCGGCAAGTTGTCGATCACCGTTTCGGGCTGGGATTGCGCATTTTGAAAGACGGCCGGCGATCGAGCGCCATGGCAATCTGTCCCTTCGGGCCACCGGGCGGAGGTTCATCGGCGTGCGCCGGGTGAACCAGAAGGGACAACACACAGATGCATTCCAACGACAACTCTCCGGCTCCACTCGCCGGACGGCGTGAATGGCTAGGCCTGGCGGTGCTGGCTCTTCCCACGCTGTTGCTCTCCTTGGACATCAGTGTGCTGTTCCTGGCGCTGCCCGCGCTGAACGCCGACCTGGGTGCCAGCAGCACCCAGCAACTGTGGATCATTGACGTCTACGGGTTCATGACCGCCGGTTTCCTCGTCACCATGGGAAGCCTGGGCGACCGGATCGGCCGGCGCCGCCTGCTGCTCATCGGCGCCGCCTGTTTCGGTCTGCTGTCGGTGGTCGCGGCCTACTCGACCAGCGCCGAGATGCTCATCGGCGCCCGGGCGCTGCTCGGCATCGCCGGAGCCACTCTCATGCCCTCGGCCCTGGCCCTGATCAGCAACATGTTCCGCGACGCGAAACAGCAGGGCATGGCCATCGCCGTGTTCATGAGCTGTTTCATGGCCGGTTCGGCCATCGGCCCGGTGGTGGGCGGTGCCATGTTGACCTACTTCTGGTGGGGCTCGGTCTTCCTGCTCGGCGTGCCGGTCATGCTCCTGCTCCTGCTGGCCGGTCCGACGCTGCTGCCCGAGTTCCGCAACCCCGAGGGATCCCGGCTGGACCTGGTCAGTGTCGTGCTCTCGCTCGGCTCAATCCTGTCGATCATCTACGGGCTCAAGGAGCTGGCGCGGGCCGGCTGGGAGCTCGCCCCCGCGTTGGTCCTCGTCGCGGGCGTGGTGATCGGCGCGGTCTTCCTGCGCCGGCAGCGGACGCAGCCTGACCCCCTGCTCGACCTGGGCCTGTTCCGTCACCGCTCGTTCAGCGCCGCGCTGACCATCATGCTGCTCGGCTCTGTGATGATGTCCGGCCTCTCCCTGTTCTTCATCCTGTTCCTTCAGACGGTCAAGGGTCTGTCGCCGCTGGAGACCGGACTGTGGATGGTGCTCTCGGCGGTCGGCATGGTCATCGGTGGCATGGCGGCACCGGGTGTGGCGCAGAAGGTCCGCCCGGCGTACGTGATCGCTGCCGGGCTCGGCATCACCATCATCGGCTTCCTGCTGATCAGCCAGGTGGAGCAGACCGCCTCGATCGCGATGCCGCTGATCGGTATCGCGGTCGTCTCCATCGGCGCCGGCTCGTACGCCTCTCTCGGCACCGGCCTGGTGGTCGGATCGGTGCCGCCGGAGCAGGCCGGTTCAGCCGCCTCCTTGTCGGAGACCAGCGGCGAGTTCGGTGTGGCGCTCGGCATCGCCGCGATCGGCAGTGTCGGCACCGTCGTGTACCGCAGTCAGCTGGAAGTGCCGGCGGGCGTGCCGGCCGACGTCGCGGCATCCGCCGAGGAGAACATCACCGGCGCCGTCGCGGCGGCGGCCGAGCTTCCGGGCCAGGCCGGCTCGGCGCTGCTCGACGCCGCGCAGACGGCGTTCACCGTCGCCGTGCAGAACGTCGCGATGGTCTCCGCCAGCATCGCTGCCATCCTCGCGGTGATCGCCGTCGTGGCGCTGCGTAGTGCCCCGCCGACCGGTGCCGCACCGGATTCGACCGGAGCGGACGAGGACGGCACGGTGCCGGCCGCGACCGGCAGCCCGGTGCCGACCGAGGCGAGCGGCGCACCCGGCAACGCCTGAACCTCTCGGGAGGGACCAGTCACCGCCTCAAGGCGATGCCTGGTCCCTCCTTTGCGTCGCCGCCCAGCCGACGGATCGACGGCGGGTGCGGTCGCCACCGATCGGCCGGACCCTGTCCCATCTCGCTGCTTGCGAGACACCATCGGTCGACGCGGCGACGACGGGCACGGGACGGCGGATCGCAAGCCGGGAGATGCGGCACTCGGTTGACCGGCGGAATGCTGACTGGAC
Source organism: Micromonospora sp. NPDC051196 (assembly GCF_040682415.1). NCBI lineage: Bacteria > Bacillati > Actinomycetota > Actinomycetes > Micromonosporales > Micromonosporaceae > Micromonospora > Micromonospora sp. NPDC051196. Next base: position 32,159 of record NZ_JBFBAY010000015.1, on the reverse strand, counting down.
CTTGTCCGTCGTGAGGAGAGACAGCATGGAGTACGGACCAGACCACGCGGAGCTCTACGACATCGTGTTCCGTAGCCGCGGTAAGGATTTCAACGCAGAGGCGGAGGAGCACACCCGTCTGATCCGGTCGCGGCTTCCGGCCGCCCGGACGCTGCTGGACGTGGCCTGTGGCACCGGCGCCCATCTGGAGACCTTCGCGAAGCTTTTCGACCGGGTCGAAGGGCTCGAACTCACCCCGGCGATGCGGGACGTCGCGACCCGACGGCTTCCCGGGGTCACCGTGCATCCCGGAAACATGGTCGACTTCGACCTGGGCCGGACGTACGACGCGGTGGTCTGCATCGGCAACGCGGTGGCTTCGGTCGCCACCGCGCAGGAACTGTCCGCTGCGATCGGGCGGATGGCGGCGCACCTGGTGCCGGGCGGCGTGTTGCTCATCGAGCCGTGGTGGTTCCCGGACAACTTCATCGACGGCTACATCAGCACCCACCTGGCCGAGGAAAAGGACCGGGTGATCTCCCGGATCAGCGTCTCGACCCGGCAGGGCGACCGCAGCCGCATCGAGATAAACAGTGTGGTGGCCGACGCCTCCGGGTTGAAGGGCTTCACCGACGTGCTGTCGGTCGGCCTGTTCACCCAGGACGAGTATGAGCAGGCGTTCCGGGATGCCGGATGCACGGTGGAGCGACTGCACGGCCTGCGCCTCGGCGACGGCCGGCCCACCAGTCCCGGCATCTTCGTGGGCACCCGCCGCTGAGGATGACTCGACGGGGCCGGCGGTGGGCTTCAAGCCCACCGCCGGCCCCGCGTCGTACGTCGACGGTGGGCCGGGCGTTCAGAGCAGGCAGGCCATCAGGCTGCGCGCCTCCACGTTGACGTAGTAGCCGTGCCGGCTGAGCCGTTCGAGTAGACCGAGGCTCATCCATCGGTAGTTCGTAGGCGCCTTGATCGGGTGGCCTTCGGGTAGTTCGACGACCAGGTGTTCGGTGTCGGCGCGGTGGAACCGGCCGCCGTCCTCGGATTGCAAGGATTTGGCGCGAACTTGGGCGGCCGGTGCGGTGAGGTATTCCATCAGTGGCGGTTGGTCCTGCGGGCCGCGTAGGTAGCCGGGCGCCAGTTGTACGGTGGCGGCCAGTTCCAGTCGGTCGGTGGAGCCGGGTTGTACCAGTGCTTGGACCAGGAAGCGCAGGACGCCGTTGCGGCGCTGACAGACGAAGGCCACCAGGTTGCCGGGTACGGGTTGCAGCATCGGTTGGGTCCAGGTGTCGACCTCTCGGCTGGTGGCTCGCACCGACAGGCCGATGATGCGGAAGTAGGCGCCGTCGCGGTGCCGGATGCTGCTCCCGTCGGTGATCCAGCCGTCCATCTCGGACAGACCGACCCGGCGGACGTCGAGGTGGTACCGCTCCTTCTGGTCGATGAGCCAGGTCATCGCGGTCGACAGGTCGTCGTCGGTGCGGTCCGCCTGGTGTGACTCGACGACCGCCGTGTGGAAGCGGCCGCTGCCGCGGGGGTTGGCGGTGTCGGCGTAGATGATGCAGGCCAGGACGGTGCGGGCGTTCATGTTGACGTTGCCGAGCGCGAGTTGGCGGCGTAGTTGGCCGAGGGTCAGCCAGGTGAAGTCTTCGCGTACCGGGATGTCGACGTCCGACGGGATCTCGACGATCATGTTGCGGTTGCGTTTGTGCAGGTACCAGGAGGCGTGTTCGGAGAGCAGCCGGTCGACGACGATCCGGCCGCGGGTGCCCCGGAGGAAGTACTTCAGGTACGGGGTGGCGCGCCCCCCGTGGACCCGCTGGTAATTACTCGGCGTGGCCTGCACCGTGGCCGCGTACTGGACCAGGCGGGTGTTGCCGGGTTCCATCTTGACCTGCATGAGGAAGTGCAGGACGCCGTTGATCCGCTTGACCAGGATGCCCAGGATCCCGATCTCGGGCTGCACGATGATCGGCTGGTACCAGTGCGGCACCGGGCCGAAATTGGTACGCACGGACAGGCCCTCCACGGTGAAGAACCGGCCGGAGGAGTGGATGAGCCGATCCTCGGCGCGCCATTCGGTCAACGTCTCCAGCGGCACCTCGGACACCTGGTAGGAAGCGGACGCGGAGCGTTCCTTCAGGAACACGTCCGGGTCCGGGGTCTCGGGGGTGGTCGTCGTCAGGGCCGACGTCAGAAAGTCGTCAGCGCGGCTCACAGGATTCGACATCCTGTTCTCCTTCCGAGGCGGGGCGGCCGGTCAGATCGACGAGATGGACGGCAACGGGAAGACCAGCCGGCCACCGCGGGCCAGGAAGTCCTGCTCCCGCTCGATGAATCCGCCCCGGTGCACCCAGGGCAGCACGAGCAACTGATCGGGCCGACGCGCCTTCGCGTCCTCCTCGGACACGATCGGAATGTCGCTGCCGGGAGTACGGCTGCCGTGCTTCTCCGCGCTGACCTCGCCGATGCACGGCAGATCCCGTGAGTCGATGCCACAGAACTGGAGGATCACATTGCCCTTGGTGGACGCCCCGTACCCGAGGGTCAGCTTGCCGGCGGCTCGGGATTCGTCGAGGAACGACCGCAGCTTGTCGCGGTGCTCGTGGACCCGGCGCGCGAACGTCTCGTACGGCGTGGTGGTGTCCAGCGCCAATGCCGCCTCCTGGCGGCGGATCCGCTCGATCGAGGCGGTGTCGATCCGGTGCCGGGCCGGGTCCTTGACCAGAGTGACGCACAGGCTGCCGCCGTTGACGTCGGTGATCTCGGCGCTCGTGAGGGTCAGTCCGACCCGCTCGGCCATCCACTCGATCTGCCGCAGGCTGTAGTACTCCAGATGCTCGTGGCAGATCGCGTCGTACGCCGGCGTCTGCAACAGCGGCAGCAGATAACTCATCTCGATCATCCACATGCCGTCGGTGGCCAGGACGTCGCGGACGTCGGCCATGAACCCGAGCGGGTCCGGCAGGTCGTAGAACATCGCGATCGACGTGACGATCTTCGCCTGGCGGTCGCCGTACCGCTCGGTGAACAGGGCCTTGCTGAAGAAGTCCGGAATCAGGTCGATGTCGTCGGGGTAGTACTCACGCCACTTCTCGCCGGTGGGGTCGATACCCACCCGGGTGATCCCGGCCGGGTAGGCCTTGAGCAGCGTGCCGTCGTTGCTGCCGATGTCCAGCACCAGGTCCGAGTCGGCCAGGTCCACCATGCCGGTGAGCTGCTCCACCTTCCGAGCCAGGTGGTTGACCATGAACGGTCGGATGCTCGATCGATACCCGTAGTGGTCGCCGTACATCAGCGACAGGTCAGCGGTGTGCCGCAGCTGCACCAGACCGCAACCGTCCGGGGAACACCGCACCAGTTGCAGCGGCGCCACCGGCACCCCCTCGCCCGGCCGGGGGAAGATCCCGGTCAGCGCCTGGCTGCCGAGGTCCAGCACCGGCAGCAGTGTGCCGTTGCCGCAGATCCGGCACCGGGCGCACTCGACGATGGCCATGTCTCCGGTCATAGTCACAACGCCTCCACGTGAATCCGATCGGGTACGGGTGCGCGACCCGGACACTCTGGGGGCCAGTCTTTGCTGACCGGGTAGCGCCGAACATCTCCTGTATTGCGTGCCAGGCCACACCGCCCGCCCAACGGCGAACAGCGCACCGTGGAAGACGTCCGGGGCCGTGCTGACTGGCCACGATGAGAGAGCTACCTGCACCGACCCGTACTGCACTGGGAGTGGACGTGGACGAGGATCCGCCGATTGTCATCGACGCCGCCGGCAACGACATCCACGGCGAAGCCGCCCGCATCCGGGCACGCGGACCCGTCACCCGGGTGGAGTTGCCCGGGGGGCTCGCCGCCTGGTCCGTGACCGGCTACCACGCCGCCCGCCAGATCCTGGCGGACGAGCGGTTCGCCAAGAACGCCCGGCGGCACTGGCCGGCGTACGTCGAGGGCACGCTCGCGCCGGACTTTCCGCTGCTCAACTGGGCGCGCATGGACAACATGTCCACTGAGGACGGTGAATCGCACATCCGCAAGCGCCGGCTGGTCGCGGGTGCGTTCAGCCCGCAGCGCATCGCGGCCATGCGGCCCTGGATCGAGCGGGTCGTGACACGCGCGCTGGACGACCTGGCCGCCCGGGCGGCCGCGGAGCCCGACGTGCCGGTCGACCTGAAGGCGGGGTACGCGCATCCGGTGGCCTCGCAGGTGGTCGGCGAGTTGCTCGGGGTGCCCCCGGCCCACCGGGACCGGATCCTCGCCGGCGCGGGCTACAAGCCGGCAACCCCGAGCGAGATGGCCGAGGCGTTCGCCGTTCTCCGGCGCAACGTCGAGGAGCTGGTCGCGGCGAAGCGTCGTGAGCCGGGCGAGGACCTGGTGAGTGACCTGATCGCGGCCGGTCCGGCCGGGTGCCCGGTGACCGGCGCCGGCCCCGACTCGGACGCGGAACTGGTCAGCATGGTGCTGCTGATCCTGAACACCGGCACGGAACCGGCCATCAACCTCATCACCAACACGGTGGCCGCGCTGCTCACCCGGCCCGACCAGCGCGAACTGGTCCGGACCGGCCAGGTCGGCTGGGACGACGTGGTGGAGGAGACGCTGCGATCCGACGCACCCGTCGCGCATCTGCCGTTCCGGTTCGCGGTCGAGGACGTGACGGTCGCCGGCGTGACGATCAAGCGCGGCGACCCGGTGGTGGTGAGCTTCGCGGCGACCGGCCGTGATCCCGAACTGCACGGCCCCGAGGCGGGGGAGTACGACGCGCTCCGCACGGACAAGCGGCACCTGGCGTTCGGGCACGGCGCCCATCGGTGCATCGGCCCCGATCTGGGTCGGCTCGAAGCGCGGATCGCGGTGGAGTCGCTCTTCACGCGCTTCCCCGGCCTGCGCCTCGGGGTGAAACCCGGGCAGCTCACCGGGCAGGGCACGTTCGTCATGAACGGCCGTAGCGCGCTGCCGGTCCACCTCTGACGTAGCCGGCGGCGGGTACGCCCGCCGCCGGCCGGCTCAGCGCCAGAGCGCGGCCTCCACCGCCAGGCACTGCTCGTACTCCGGGAGCAGGCCCTGCACCCTCGCCTCGGCGAGCGTCGGAGCGACCTGATCGCGGGCGGAGAGGATCAGTGGGATGTCGCCCGGCAGCGGCAGGCCCAGCGCCGCGTCCCGCGGATCCACCGCGTGCTCATTCTCCGGGACGTACTCGCCGGAGATCAGGTACGACATCACGGTGTCGTCGCGCAGCGCGATGAACACGTGTCCGACACCGACCGGGAAGTACACCGACCGGAAGTTGTGGGCATCCACCGCTACGGCGTCCCACCGCCCGTACGTCGGTGAGCCGACCCGGATGTCCACCACGATGTCGAGGGCGGCGCCCTGCGCGCAGTACACGTACTTCGCGCAGCCCGGCGGCGTGGCGGTGAAGTGGACCCCGCGCACCACGCCGCGGCGGGACCGGCTGTGGTTCGTCTGGGCGACCGGGAACAACGGCCGACCGGTCGCCCGCCGGAACGCCGTCTCCTGGAAGGGGGAGACGAACAGGCCACGATCGTCGTGCAGCGGCGTCGGGGTGAACTCGAGGGCGCCCGCGACAGCGAGCTCGCGTATTCGCATCGGTCCGCCCTGGCCGTCAGGCGGCCTGCCGGAGGGTACGTTTCTCGACGGAGGCGATGAGCTCGTCGGCCACCCGCTGCGCCTCCTCGTCGGTGAGCGCCTGGTGCAGGGGCAGCAGCAGGGTCGCGGCGGCGGCCTGGTCGGTGCCGGGCAGTACGGCGTCCGACCCGTAGAGCGGGGCCCGGTGCAGCGGTGGGTAGCGGAACGTGGTGTAGATGTCGCGTTGCAGCAGATCTCCGGCCACGTCGTCGCGAATCCGCGGGTCGAGCTGCACCCAGTAGAAGTAGTTGGTGGAGACATGACCCTCGGGCGGCTGCGGCGGACGGCGGATGCCCGGATACGGGGCGAGCAGCCGGTCGTACGTCTCGGCGATCTCGCCGCGCCGCTGGATGAAGGAGGGCAGGCGGCGCAACTGGATGCGTCCGATCGCGGCGGTGAGGTCGTTGCCGATCAGCCGCCGTCCGATCTCGTGGATCTCCTGATCCCACCAGCGCTGGGGATTGTTGCTCATGGCGGCGAACGCCCCGCGGTCCTGCATGCCGTGGTAGGCGAGGCGGTGCGCCCGACGGGCCAGCTCCGGATCCCGGACGTAGATCATGCCGCCGTCCCCGGTAGTGATGATCTTGCGCGAGTCGAAGCTCCACACCGAGATGTCGCCGAAGGAGCCGCAGGCCCGGCCGTCGACACGCGACCCCACCGAGCAGGCGGCGTCCTCCACCAGGGTGATGCCGCGCTCGCGGCACAGTTCGGCGACGGCGACCACATCACCCGGCAGGCCGCCGTAGTGCAGCAGCGTCACGGCCTTGGTCCGGGGCGTGAGCACGGCCTCGATGTCGGCGACCGAGGCGTTCAGGGTGTGCGGGTCGACGTCGCAGAAAACCGGTCGGGCGCCCGTGGCGGCGACCGTGTTCGCGTTGGCCACGAAGCTCACCGAGGGCAGGACCATCTCGTCGCCAGGGCCCAGTTCGAGGAGCTCCATGGTGAGGCCGAGGGCGGAGGTGGCCGAGTTGACGAAGAGCATTCCCTCGGCGGGCACCCCGATGTGGTCGGCGAACTCCTGCTCGAAGGCCTTCGTACGGCGTCCGTACCCCAGCCAGCTGCTCTCGAAGACCTCCCCGACGGCCGCGAGTTCCTCGGTGCCGACACTCGGCTGGAACATGTGGATCATCGTGCGTCCTCTCCGGCCGGCGGGGCCGCCTGTCGGCATCCGCGTGCTGCTCGGGAGTTCATGCTCAGCGGCGCGGTGATCCGTCGCAACTCCCGGAATGCCGTCTCGTCAGCGACCGGGCCGCGACAGCTGGCACGCCGCCGGGGCCTGCCCCGGGGCACGCTGCATGCGCCCCGCGCACCGGCGTCTTTCGCCGTGCGAGATCACCCGCACCGCAGGCGGTCGGCAAGCACGAAGATGCGGCCGCCGGTCGGCAGGTGATGAGAATCGATCCGCAGCCATGCGGCTCGGCAGCGACCGCCCTTCGTCCGTCACACTTCCGGGAGCGCAGATGACCATTGTCGGAACCGATGTCGCCGTCGAGTTCGACGGCGAGACGCTCGGCGCGGCGGACATCCGCCGCATTACCGATGGCGACGCGCCGGCAGGGGTGTCCTGATGGGTTTGCGGACGGCATACCGGACGTGCCCGCTGTGCGAGGCCGTCTGCGGGCTGAAGCTCACGTTGGACGACAAGGACCGGGTCATCTCGGTCACCGGCGACCAGGACGACCCGTTCTCCCGGGGATTCATCTGCCCCAAGGGCGCCAGCATCGGGCGCCTGGACGAGGACCCGGACCGGCTCACCGCCCCGATGATCCGCACCGGTGACTCCTGGCGGACGGTGGACTGGGACGAGGCGTTCGCCGCCGTGGCGCAGGGCATCGAGGCGGTGGTGGCCGAGCACGGCCGCGAGGCGCTGTCGCTCTACTACGGCAACCCGACCTTCCACACCATGGCCGGCATCCTCTACCGGGGGCCACTGGCCGCTGCTCTGGGCACCCGCAACGTGTTCGGCGCGAGCACCGTCGACCAGATGCCCAAGCACGTGGCCGGTGGCCTGATGGTGGGTGATCCGTGGGCGGTGGCGGTACCGGACCTGGACCGTACCGACCATCTTCTGATCATCGGAGCCAATCCGGCCGTGTCGAACGGGTCGCTCTGCGCGGCACCGGACTTCCCCGGCCGGATGGCCCGGTTGCGTGACCGTGGCGGCCGGATCGTCGTGATCGACCCGCGCCGGACGCGTACGGCCGAACTCGCCGACGAGCACGTCTTCGTGCGGCCCGGCAGCGACCCGGCGTTGTTGTTCGCGATGGTGTGGACCCTTTTCGACGAGTCGCTCACCGAGATCCGGATCCCGGTGGCCGGGCTGGAGCGGCTGCGGGACCTGGCCGCACCGTTCACCCCGGAGGCGGTGGCCCCGTACTGCGGTGTCCCCGCGCCGGTGATCCGGCGGCTCGCCCGCGAGTTGGCGGCCGCGCCCACCGCGGCCGTCTACGCCCGGATCGGCACCTGCACCGCGGAGTTCGGCACCCTCGCACAGTGGCTCGTCGACGTGCTCAACGTGCTGACCGGCAACTTCGACCGCCCCGGCGGGGTGATGTACGCGCGGCCGGCGACCGCCGAGGTGCACAAGAGCCCCGAGCCGTACGTGTCCGGGCGCTGGCACAGCCGGGTGCGTGGGTTGCCCGAAACGCTCGGCGAGTTCCCGGCCGCCACCATGGTCGACGAGATCGAGCGGTCCGGGCCGGGGCAGATCCGGGCACTGGTGACGGTCGCCGGCAACCCGGTGCTGTCCACCCCGGACGGCGCCCGCCTCGACCGTGCCCTCGCCGGACTGGATTTCATGGTGGCCGTGGATCCGTACTGCAACGAGACCACCCGGCATGCCAACGTGATCCTGCCCCCGCCGCGGACCTTGCAGATGCCGCACTACGACTTCCTGATCTCGACGATCCAGGTGCGCAACTACGCCCGCTACTCCCCGGCGGTGCTCCCGCTGGAGCCGGGGCAGCGCTCCGAGGCCGAGATCCTGGAGCGCCTCACGCTGATCGCCATGGGAGCGGGCGCTCAGGCCGACCCGTCGGCCCTGCCCGAGCAGATGCTCGCCCAGATGTTGGGCGCGATGGTCACCATCCCGGGCACGCCGATGACCGGCGCCGACCCGGCCGAACTGCGAGCCGGCCTGGACGGGGCCGACGGTCCGGAACTGCTGCTCGACGCGATGCTGAGGATGGGCCCGTACGGGCTCAGCCTGGCCGCTCTCCGCGAGCATACGCACGGCCTCGACCTGGGCCCGCTCGAACCGCGCCTACCCGGACTGCTCAAGACCCCGCACGGCCGGTTGGAACTGGCCCCGCAACCGCTGGCCGAGGACACCGTCCGGCTGCGGGACGCGATGCGTCGCCCGCCCGCGCCGATGCTCCTGATCGGGCGCCGGCAGCTGCGCTCGAACAACAGCTGGATGCACAACGTGCCGCGGCTGGTGGGCGGCAGCAACCGGTGCACCCTGCAGATCCACCCCGACGACGTGGCGCGGCTCGGCCTCAACGGCCGGGCCCGGATCAGCTCCGTCTCCGGCGAACTGGTGGTCGACCTGGAGCCGACCGACACGATCATGCCGGGCGTGGTGAGCCTGCCGCACGGCTGGGGCCATGGTGGGACGGCGCAGAAGATCGCCGCCGCGCACGCCGGTGTGAACGTCAACGAGCTGACCGGTGGCGGGCTCGTGGACGTGCCCTCGGGTAACGCGGTCTTCAACGGCGTGCCGGTCACCGTCGCCCCAGAGCCGGCCTGAGCTGGATACCTTCTGAACCGCAGCACGTCGACGCCCCGTAGCTGGGCGTCGACGTGCTGCTGCGGCCGATCACCGTGGGTCGACCGCACTTCGAGGGACACGGCGACAGCAACCGTGGAGATGCAGTTTGCCCTGCCCACGGGCCGGGTGCTTGCCCACCGCCCCGTGGTGAACCGGGGTCCCTGCCTGAGCATCGCAGGAGATGTGACGCCGTCGATGCCGGTGAGACGCTTTCGTCATGACCCTCTCCGCCAACGTCGTTGACCAGGCGACCACCCGGGCCGAGCTGAACGAGCAGGCCACCGCCGTGGTGCCGGAGCCGATCGCCCGGCAGCAGGAGACCGAGGACCGGACCTACTACGCCGAGGACACCCACCGGGTCTGGCGGGATCTGTCCATCGGGCACACCGCCTCCGCGGTGGTGCTGACCACGACGAGCCCGCGGCTGCTCACCCAGGTGCGGATCGACGCCAGCGCGGTCGAGGCAACGCAGTGACCCGGCCGCTGACCGGCGATGAGTACGTCGAGAGCCTGCGCGATGGCCGTGAGGTGTTCCTCTACGGTGAGCGGGTCAAGGACGTCACCACTCATCCGGCGTTCCGCAACCCTGTTCGGATGACTGCCCGGCTCTACGACGCATTGCACGACCCGGCGAACCGCGACGTGTTGACCGCGCCCACCGACACCGGTTCGGGTGGCTTCACCCACCCGTTCTACCGGACCCCGCGCACGGTCGACGACATGGTCGCCGATCAGCGTGCGATCGCGGCCTGGGCCCGGATGAGTTACGGCTGGATGGGCCGCAGCCCCGACTACAAGGCGTCGTTCCTCGGCACGCTCGGGGCCAACGCCGGCTTCTATGCGCCGTACAGCGACAACGCCGAACGCTGGTACCGCGAGTCGCAGGAGAAGGTGCTCTTCTGGAACCACGCCATCGTGCATCCGCCGGTGGACCGCAACCGACCGCCCGACCAGGTCGCCGACGTCTACATCCGGGTCGAGCAGGAGACGGACGCCGGGCTGATCGTCAGCGGGGCCAAGGTGGTGGCTACCGGATCGGCGCTGAGTCACTACAACTTCATCGCGCACTTCGGCCTGCCGATCCGCAAGAAAGAGTTCGCACTGATCGCCACTGTGCCGATGGGTGCCGCCGGGGTGAAGATGATCTGTCGCCCGTCGTACGGCGCGACCGCGGCCGCCACGGGCAGCCCGTTCGACTATCCGCTCTCTTCGCGCCTCGACGAGAACGACACCATCCTGATCCTGGACAAGGTGCTGGTGCCGTGGGAGAACGTATTCGTCTACGGCAACCTCGGCAAGGTGCAGATGTTCGCCGGGCAGTCCGGCTTTGCCGAGCGCTTCACGTTCCACGGCTGCACCCGGCTGGCCGTCAAGCTCGAATTCATCGCCGGGTTGCTGATCCGGGCCCTGGAGCTGACCGGCACGAAGGACTTTCGCGGCGTGCAGAGCCGCGTCGGTGAGATCCTCGCCTGGCGCAACCTTTTCTGGGGCCTGTCGGACGCCGCCGCCCGTAACCCGGTGGCCTGGAAGAACGGCGCGCTGCTGCCGAACCCGCAGTACGGCATGGCGTACCGGTGGTTCATGCAGATCGGCTACCCCCGGGTCAAGGAGATCATCCAGCAGGACGTGGCCAGCGGGCTGATCTACGTCAACTCCGGTGCCGAGGATTTCCGCAACCCGGAGATCCGTCCGTACCTGGACCGGTTCCTGCGCGGCTCCGACGGCTCCTCTGCCGAGCAGCGGGTCAAGGTGATGAAGCTGCTCTGGGACGCCACCGGTACCGAGTTCGGCGGCCGGCACGAGCTCTACGAGCGCAACTACGCCGGCAATCACGAGAACACCCGGGTCGAGCTGCTGCACGCGCAGACCGCGTCCGGGCTCGTCGACGGGTACAAGGCGTTCGCCGAGCAGTGCATGAGCGAGTACGACCTGGACGGCTGGACGGCGCCGGACCTCTGGGCTCCGGACCTGCCTACGCGGTGATCCGCGCCTCGGCGCGGTCGCGTGGTTCCTGGTGCGTGCCGGCGCAGCACAGCCTGTCCTGAGCGCGGTTTTGCCGACATGGAGGTGTTGCCATGAGTTTGCCCAGCCCTGCCGTACACGAGCTGGTCCGCCACCGGGCCCAGGCGACGCCGGAAGCCCTCGCGGTGTCCTGGACCAGCGGCCCGGTGAGCGCCGGCGACCTCGACCGGCACGCAGCCCGGATCGCCGCGGCCCTGCCCGGTCTGGCCGGCCGGCCGGTCGCCGTCCGCGTGCCGCCGGGGCCCGACCGCTACGCGGCGCTGCTCGGCGTGCTGCAGGCCGGCGCCCATCTGGTCTGGTCCGGCACCGCTGCCGGCGGCGAGCGTGGCCGGGCGATCCTCGACCAGGTACGCCCGGCTGCCATCCTGAGCGGGGAAGTCCCCGACGAGTTCGCCGCAGCGTACGCCGAACGTACTGGGGTACCGCTGGTGGACGTGACGTCGCTGCCACAGCGCACACCGGCCGTAGTTCCGGTCGTCCCTGAGTCCTGGGCGTACATCGCGCACACCTCCGGCTCCACCGGCCAGCCCAAGGGCGTGCCGCAGACGCACGCCGCCCTCGCCCAGTTCTGCACCTGGTTCGCCGACGAGTTCGGGCTCGGCCCGGGGGTACGCGTGGCGCAGTGGGTGGCACCGGAACACGACCCGGCCATCTGCGAGACCTTCGCGGCGCTGGTGTCCGGGGCACAGCTGTGCCCGGTGCCGCAATCGGCCCGCGTGCATCCCGGCCGCCTGCTCACCTGGCTGGCCGAGCAGCGGATCGACGTCCTGCAGACCGTGCCGAGCTTCGCCCGGGAGTTGCTGCGGGAGAGCACCGCCCGGTCGTCGCCGCTGGCGCTACGACGGTTGTTGCTGATGGGCGAGGCGGTCCCGGAAGGGCTGGTCCACGGCCTGCACGCGGCCGTCCCCGAGCTCGAACTGGTCAATCTGTACGGGCCGACCGAGACGGTGGCTGCCACGTGGCACCGGATTCCGCGGGGAGGGCAGGGCCCGATCCCGATCGGACGGCCGATCCCCGGCCGCGACGTGCTGGTGCTCGACGACGACGACCGGGACTGCCCGGCCGGGGTGGTCGGGGAACTGGTCGTCGGCAGCCCGTACGTGACCCCGGGCTATCTGGGCGGCGACCGTGGGCATGCGGCGTTCCGGCCGGTGGCCGGTCGTGGCCCCGGCCCGTGGTATCGCACTGGCGACCTCGCGCTGCGCCGCGCCGACGGATTGCTGGAGTTCCGTGGGCGGCGCGACCAGCAGGTGAAGATCCAGGGACACCGGCTGGAGTTGGCCGAGGTGGAGGAGGTGCTGGTGGGCCACCCGTCGGTCGCCGAGTGCGCGGTGCTGCCGGTGACAGGTGCCGACGGCATCGTGACCGTGCTGGTCGCGTACGTGGTGCCCGTCGGTGAGCCGGGCCCGTCGCAGTGGCGGGCGCATGTGCGGCAGCGCTTCGGCGACGTGTTGGTGCCGATCAGCTTCCGGGTGGTGCCCGGCGCGTTGCCGCGTACCGAAACGGGCAAGGTGGACCACCGGCGGCTGGCCGGATCCGGCGGTTCGACCGCGCAGCCGGCGCCTGTCGATCAGGGCATGCCGGAAGATGCTCTGCCCTGATCGGACTGCCAGAGTCGGAAGCGGCCAAATGCACGACCGGTCCTGCCCGTACGAGCAGAGCAGTGGACCGGGCGATTCAGGGTTTCAGTGCTGTTCTGCTTCGAGGAGGATCGATGGAGACAATCACCAAGCCGTCACGAGCCGAACTGGTGAGCCGTGCGGCCAAGCTCGGCGCCAGACTGCGGGCGGACGCGCAGGCGGCGGAGGACAGCCGCCGGCTCACCGACGAGGCCCTCGCCGAGCTGTCGGCATCCGGCCTGCTGCGGATGCGGACGCCGGTGCGCTACGGCGGCTACGAGTCCGACATGCGGACCGTCACCGAGGTGGTGGCCGAGTTGGCCCGCGGTGACGGCTCCACCGGCTGGACCGCCGCGGTCTGGCTGATCAGCAGCTGGATGACCGGCCTGTTCCCGGAGGCCGTCCGCCAGGAGGTCTTCGAAGACCCCGACGTACGGATCAGCGGCATCCTGAGCCCGACCGCCGTCGCCGCGCCGGTCGACGGCGGTGTCCTGGTCAACGGCAAGTGGTCCTTCAACACCGGCGCCCAGCAGAGCGCCTGGAACGTCAACGCCGCGGTCCGGCCCGTCGGGGACGGCCAGTTCGAGCCGGTGATGGTGCTGATCCCCATGCGCGACCTGCATGTCGTCGACGACTGGCACACCGTCGGTATGCGGGGCTCGGGCAGCGTCTCGACGGTGGCCGAGGACGTCTTCGTACCGGCCGAGCGGGTGCTGCCCATGGGCCCGGTGATCGTCGGTGCCCACCCGCTGCAACAGGATCCGTCCGCGCCGATGTGGCGCTCGCCGTTCATGCCGATCGCCTGCACCACCGTCGGCGCCGTCGCTTTCGGTCTGGCGCAGGCCGCCCTGGATGCGTTCCTGGAGCGCCTGCCCGGCCGCAAGATCACCTACACCGACTACGCGGAGCAGAGCGCGGCGCCGTTGACCCATCTGCAGGTCGCCGACGCCACCGTACGGGTGGACGAGGCCGGCTTCCACATCCGGCGTACCGCCGACCTGATCGATGCCAAGGCCGCCGCCGGGGACGCGTGGACCCTCCTGGAGCGTGCCCGGGCCCGCCTCGACCTCGGGGCCGTCTGTCGACGCGCCAAGGAGGCCGCCGACGTGCTGGCCGGCGCGAGCGGTGGCAGCTCCCTCTACAACGACGTGCCGATCCAGCGCATCGAGCGCGACATCAAGGCGCTGAATCTGCACGCGATCATGCACCCCGACACGAACCTCGAGCTCTACGGGCGCCTGGTCTGCGGCCTGCCGCCGAACACCCAGTACATCTGATCCCCGTCGAAAGGGACATGAGCACGTAGCAGTGACCAGCGCTCGACGAGGCGGAGACCATCCGCCGTGGGGGGGCGTCTGAAGCGACCTGCGCAGCCTCGGCTCGCACCGCTCAGGCGCCACCTTCTTTCGAGCTCGACGCCCGGCTATCGTGAGCTGACTCGCGCCGCTTCGGTGGTGCCTGCCTGCCGGGCGGGCACTTCGACGTAGGGGCTGCCGATCGTGGCGGCCTCCTGGTGGTCACCGGGGTGGCCCGCCGGCCACGCGTTGCGGCTCAGCTTGCCGGCGCGGCGCAGCGACTCCATGCGGCTGTCGAGCAGGGCAAGCAGCACGGGGGGATCCAATTTGGACACCGGTTGCAGGTGGGGATCGAGACGGAAGTTTCCGTTGCCGGACACCGTCACCGGACCGGCCGTGGCGACGACCACGTCTTCGGGTTCCAGGTCGAACGGGCTGCCCGCGACAGCCTGGCAGAGGACGTAGAATGTGCCGTTCGGGATTCCGTTGAACTGGTAGGGGCCGGGTCTCTCGAGTACGCGACAGGCCACCGGCGAGCCTTCGGGGATGCGGTGCGGGAAGACCCCCATGAAGATCAGGCCCCGCGGCGTGCCGTGGACGACGCCGGAGATGGTGTTGCCCCGCAGTTGGCGGGGCCGGCTGCGCACGATCGGGGTGTAGCCGCCGAACTGGCGGTAGGCCGTGGGGGAGAGGCCGACGCTCTTGGTGAACCGGGTGCTGAACGTACCCACGCTGTGGTACCCGACGCGGAGGCTGATATCGGCGACGGTGAGCTCGGTGGAGATGAGTAGGCGTTTCGCCTCCTGGAGCCGAATTGCTGACAGAAACCGCCGTGGAGATATTCCGGTCATGCGCTGAAAAACGCGCGTGAAGTGAAATTTGCTGAACATCGCAATACGTGCCATGTCGTCGACGGTCAGTTCCTTGGCCAGATTCAGGCGCATTGCGTCGACGACTCTTTCCACCGCTACACGTGTGCCCGGGTGCATGCCGTTCCTCCCCGCATATTGGAACGCCCCGGGTGCATGGCCAGCGAAATTCGATCGAGGTGTCGGCGGCCCCGCGGCTCATTGAGGCCAGAGCCTAGCCAGGGGAGTGTCCTTGGTCAACGTGCGGCGCGCAGTGCCCGGGACGTCGGCCGGGAGGGCAAATGGTATGGATAAGACGTCTGCCATCAATGCGCGTTGAACTGGGCGGATGTTCAGATCGGCCAGCTGTCAAGCGGACACGCGGAAGCGGTGGCGGCCGCGGGGTTCGCCCTCGTGTCTCGTGTTCGTCATCTTCGGGAAGCCGGCCGTTGGGCTGAAGTATTGGCGACCGTCAAAAGCGGGTGCAGGATGCGCATTTCTGGCCCGAGTCGCCGGACTGGTGTGTCGATCCCGACTATAGAATCCACCTTCGGGCAGGTCGCCTCAGGGCAGGTGTGTTGACCGCCCGTAATCGCGTCATATACGGGGAAGCATTTCGCCGTGTTCGGCTCCTGCATGCGCTCGTCGTCGACCGGGAGAGCTTGGGCTGTCCGCAATGCGCAGCTGCTCGCTCCGGTCGACGACGAACGTATGTCTCTGGCCGAGGTGGTCGTGGCGGCCGACCAGCCCGCGATACGCCAGCCGGGTCAGGCCGTCCGGGTCAGCGTGGGCTGCCGCGGGTTGCGGCCGGTGGAGCGCTGGAGAGCGCGCAGGAGCACCCGCGCCAGCATCGGCGGCCGCATCAGCGCGGTCGGCTGGTCGACCATCCCGGCCGTGCGCATGTACGCGGTGGTCACCTTCGGGTCCACCGTGGCCGCGGCCTGCACCAGGGCGAGGAAGCGCTGCAGGAAGAGCACCTTCGCTGAACGCTGCCCGGGTACGTCGGGGAAACTGAGGTCGACGGTGGTGGTCATCTCCCACGGCGCGTCGATGACGTTGCGCGCGAGGTCGCGGAAGTAGGCCGCCGGGTCCGGTGCGGCATCGGACCGCAGGTGGTCGCGCAACGTCAGGGCGGACAGCGCTGCCACCGTCATGCCCTGGGCGTACACCGGGTTGAAGCTGGTGACCGCGTCGCCGGTGACGACCAGGCCGGCGGGAAGGCGGGACATCCGCTCGTACCGCCGACGCAGGGTGACCGGGTAGTGGAAGGCGACCGGCTCGTCGATCGGGCGGGCGTTGCGCAGCGCCTCGTAGATGTCCGGAACGGGCAGCGCCTTGACGAACGCGTAGAAGCCCTCCTGGTCGGTGGGCGGGTGATCGCCGAGCAGGCCGTAGACGGTCAGCTCGACCTTGCCGTGGTCGGTCTTGGTGAAGATCGCTCCGCGCGGGCAGCCCGGGTGGGCGACCGGGATGATCGCCAGGTCACCCTCCCAGGGGTCGTCGTCCAACTCGTAGTGCTGGGTGGCGTACCCCAGATTGATCTTGATGCGGTCCTCCGGGACCCGCGGGTAGCCGAGCTTCGCCAGCATCGCCGGGGTACGAGAGCCGCGTCCGGTGGCATCGACGACCAGGTCGGCCTCGATGACCTCCTCGCCGGCGTCCCCCTCCAGGTGACGAACGCGGGCACCGATGATCCGGGACCGGTCGGCGCTCGCCTCGAGGTCCACGATGTCGCATCGTTCGACGAACTGCACGTTCGGCAGGAGCTCCACCCGCTCCCGCAGGTGCCGCTCCATCAGCGGGGCGGTCGACGGCACGGCGGTGTAGCCGATGTCCTCCCGTTGCAGCGGGAGGCCGTTGAAGAACCAGCGGACGGAGCCGGCGTAGTCACCGGTGGGACAGCCGTCCGCGACCAACTCCTGGATGAAGCCGGGAAACAATTCCTCGGTCACCTGTAGGCCGCGTACGTGCATGGCGTTGATCTGCCGCCCCTGCGGACGGCCGCGCCGGGGACCGGTCACTCCCACCAGGCGATCCCGATCCACGATCAGGACCTCGTCGTACCGGTCGGACAACACACGGGCGGCGAACAGTCCGCCGTAGCTGCCGCCGAGGACCAACGCACGGCGTGCTTTCTCACTCATCGAATGTCGACCTTTCCTCGCTCAGGTGCTCAATTGGGCATAGGGGCGAGCGGGACGCAAACCGAGGAGATCCCCGTCCACCGCGACTTCCTGCCCGGTCACGCACCGGGATCTCGGTGGACATAAGAAGAGCACCGCGTTCGACATACCCATGGGATCGCCGATCCGGCCAAGCGGCACCTGACTGCGGAACATCTATTGCCGATGAGCGTGGCAGCCTGGTGGGCACCGGCTCATCTTCACGGTTGCGGTGATGGCACCACGTCGGGCCGCTGGCCGAATCCGCCTTCCACCTGCGAATACGTCCAAACCTCAGCTGATCGGGGGCACGGTGGACGGCGCGACTTCCTCAGCCGTGCCGACTGCGCCGCGATGTGATTCTTCGCCGTTTCGAACGGGAGGCACGCGCCTGATCGGCCTCGTGTTTTGCGATAACGCTAACGACTTGCCGGCGCGAGGCGTTCTCCGACGATGCGGAATCGGTTTTCGGCTGTCCTCACGCCGAGGCGGCACGACCGGCCTGCGTCGCCGTCAGCCGTCCTGTCGCGTGCAGCCACCCGACGGTGTCCGCGAGGGTGCTCCGCAGTGGGCGCCCCGGACCGAGCAGTTCGCCGGTGCCGGTAGCGTCGATCGGCCGGGCCACCGCGCAGGTGTAGACGGCACCGTACTGGACGGGAACGTGCACCGGCAGGATGCGCTGGATGAGGCCGGCGAGGCGGCCGACCGGCAGCAGCGCCGCCGCCGGCAGGTGGAGGGTCGGCAGCCGGCGTCCCGTGACCTGCCGCAGGGTCCGCAGCAGCTCCCGCGTCGTCACCCACCGGCCGGGGCCGAAATGCCGGCTCGGGCCGTCCCCGCCGGTCAGCAGCGTGGCGTGCAGCGCGGCCAGGTCGCGTACGTCGCCGATCGGGAAGCCGCCGCTGGGCCAGATCGGCATGAGCCCGCGCAGCACGTCACGGATCCGGCTGCTCTGGTCACCGAGGTGCGGGTCGTGCGGGCCGAGGACCGCCGGAGGGTAGGTGATGATCACCGGATCACCCTCGTCCTGGTACCGGCGTGCCACCGCCTCCGCCTCCGCCTTGGTGGCCAGGTACGTCTCTCGCGGTCGGCCCACCGGCGTCGCCGTGGTGAGCGAGCCGGTCGCGGGCAGCAGCGCACCGAAGGTGGAGACGTGGACACGGCGGCGTACTCCGGCGGCGCGGGCAGCTGCCAGCACCACCTCGGTGCCGCGCCGGTTGACCGCCCCCATCTCGGCACGCCGACGCGGATCGAAGCTGTACACCGCGGCGGCGTGCAACACTGCTTCGCAGTTGCGCAGGGCCCGACGCACAGCCGCCGGGTCGGTGACGTCCCCCGTGGTCAGCCGCAGCGTGGACGAATCGACGCCCACCGAGCGCAGCGCTCGGGCCGCGCGGGCCCGGTCGCGGACAAGCACGTTGACGGCGTGTCCACGGCGCTGAAGCTCGGCCACGGTGTGTATGCCGACGAATCCCGATCCGCCGGTGACAAGAATGGTCACCTGTCCTCCTTTGTTGTCGCGCTCGGCGAGGGCCGCGATGGTGACGCGGGTTGACCGTCAGCGCGGCCGGGAAAAGCGGAGCGTCGGTGACGAAGATGCCGGAATGCCCGCGTAGCCCGTGCCGGCCGTCCAGAGTCGACGTCTCGGGGTCGTCGCCGATCCGACAGGAGGAAAACGGGGTGCACGGGTACGCGCCGATCGCGTCGTCGCCAAGGCCTCGACGCGGCAAGTCGGTCGCGTTTCCGGATGTCGTGTAACCATGCTCCGGCCCGTCGTTCACGTGGGCATCTTCGGAATTGCGGGCGCGAGCGGTGAGCATCATCGAAGAGGCCCGGCGAGGGTCACTGCCGACAGGATGGAAGCCGTATTCCGCGACCACCGAAAAGGGAGAGCCGATGACCGCGACTTCCACCTCGCCACAACTGGACCAGGCCGGGCAGGCCGAGATCGTCGGGGTGACGGCCCGGATGGTGGCTGCCTGGGCTGCCCACGATGCCGACAAGTTCGCCGAACTCTTCGCCGAGGACGGGACGCTGATCCTGCCCGGTGTGTACTGCCAGGGGCGCGCGGCGATCCGGGACTTCATGGCCAAGGCGTACGCGGGCCCGTACCGTGGCACGACCGTCACCGGCAAGCCGATCGGACTCAAGCCGCTTGGTCCCGGGGCGGTCGCCCTGCTGACCGAGGGTGGTGTGATCGCCGCCGGCGCCGACGAATTGGCCGCCAAGGATGCCATCCGGGCGTCCTGGATCCTGGTCAAGCGCGACGGTGCCTGGGTCCTCGCGGTGTACCAGAACTGCCCGCGCGACCGCTCCTGAGGTGCGTACGACGCCGCCGGTGGCATGCCACCGGCGGCGTCGTCGTGGGCGGCCGAAGGAGTCAGTCGATTTACCGGCAACGGCAGAAGTCAATGCATGAATCAATGTGCCGAGATGGCTGGCGTATTCCTTGTGGTTTCTGCTCGTCGAGCGCTTCTCCATTCGTGCGGATCGTCGCCGTGGTACGCGCCATGGGTCCACTTGGTTCACCTTTCGACCGGTGGCAAACGGCGGGCAACCGCGAAGATGCGGCGGCCCTCCGGCGGTGATGACAATCGAGGCGCGGCCACGTAGCAGAGCAGTGGCCATCCGTTTGCTACACCACTAGGGAGCGCATATGACCATGGTCGGAACCGATCTCAACGTCGATCTCGACGGCGAGACACTCGGCCTTCCAGATCTGCGCCGCATCGCCGAGGACCACGCGTCGGTCGCGCTCAGTACGCGGGTGCTACAGCGTGCGGCCTCGAGCCGGGAGCAGTTCGAGGAGACCGTGCGGCAGAACATTCCGGTCTACGGGGTGACCACCGGGTACGGCGAGATGATCTACATGCTCGTCGACACGGCCAAGGAGACCGAGCTGCAGACCAACCTCGTGCGCAGCCACAGCGCCGGTGTCGGTCCGCTGCTGAGCGAGCCCGAGGCGCGGGCCATGGTCACCGCGAGACTGAATTCCCTCGCCAAGGGACACTCGGCCGTGCGGCCCGTGGTGCTCGAACAAATCGCGCGCTACCTCAACGAGGGGCTCACCCCCGCCGTACCGGAGATCGGCTCGCTGGGCGCCAGCGGCGACCTCGCCCCGCTGGCGCACATGGCCAGCGCGCTCATCGGGGAGGGCTACCTGCTGCGCGACGGAGTGAAGACGCCCACCGGCCCAGTGCTGCGCTCCCTGGGCATCGAGCCGCTGCGGCTGCACTTCAAGGAGGGGCTGGCGCTGATCAACGGCACCTCGGCGATGACCGGCGTAGGCGCCCTGGTGGCCGAGCACGCTCTGACCCAGGCACGGCACGCCGAGATCGTCGCGGCGCTGGTCATCGAGGTGCTGCGCGGCTCGATGAGCCCGTTCCAGCCGGAGGGCCACGAAGCCCGCCCGCACGCCGGCCAGATCGCCAGCGCCGCCAACATGCGCGCGCTGATGAACGGCAGCAGGCTGACCGTCGAGCACGCCGACCTGCGCCGGGAGGTCGCGGCCAGCAAGGAGAACGGCAACGGCAACGGTACGGGTGTGCACCGCACCGACGTGTACCTGCAGAAGGCGTACTCCCTGCGGGCGATCCCGCAGGTCATCGGCGCGGTCCGGGACACCCTCGGTCACGCCCGGCTCAAGCTCGAGATCGAGCTCAACTCGGCCAACGACAACCCGCTGTTCTTCGAGGGCCGCGAGGTCTTCCACGGCGCCAACTTCCACGGCCAGCCGGTCGCGTTCGTCATGGACTTCCTGACCATCGCGCTCACCCAGCTCGGCGTGCTCTCCGAGCGGCGCAGCAACCGGCTGCTCAACCGCCACCTGAGCTACGGCCTGCCGGAGTTCCTGATCAAGGGCGAGCCGGGCCTGCACAGCGGCTTCGCCGGCGCACAGTACCCGGCGACCGCGCTGGTCGCCGAGAACCGGACCATCGGTCCGGCCAGCATCCACAGCGTGCCCTCCAACGGCGACAACCAGGACGTGGTCAGCATGGGGCTGATCGCCGCCCGCAACGCGCGTCGGGTGCTGCGCAACAACAACATCATCCTGGCCCTGGAGTTCCTCGCCGCCGCGCAGGCGGTGGACGTCTCCGGGCGCCTCGACGGGCTGAGCCCGGGTGCCCGGGTCGTCTACGACACCATCCGGTCGCTCGTGCCGACCCTCGACGAAGACCGTTACATGGCAGACGATCTCCAGCTGGTCGCCGACGAGCTAGAACGCGGCACGCTGATCGATGCCCTCCACAACGCCGGCGTCCGCCTTCACTGAGGAGAGACTTCAGATGACCACCACTTCGGAAACCCAGCAGGCAACTTCGGTGCTCTCGCTGCAGCAGCAGTTCCTCACCATGTTCGCCCAGGGCTTCGAATCCGGGCCGTTCGGGCCGCACTACACGGAGGTCTTCGGGTGGCGGGTCCGCGGTCGCGTCAACGTGGAGGCCCTGCGCCTGGCGCTGGCCGACGTGGTCGAGCGGCACGAGGCGTTGCGTACCGTGGTGCACCTGGACAACGGCGGCTCGCAGAGTGTGCTGCCCGCCGGGCAGCCCGAGCTGCTGCTGGTCGACCTGGACGAGGCGCCGGGCGCAGCTCGGGACCGGCGCGCCGAGCAGCTCATGATCGAGGCGGAGACCCGGTCGTTCCCGGTCGACGAACTCCCGCTGCTGCGGGCCGTGCTCGGCCGCTTCGACGAGGAGGACTCCGTACTGGTGCTGTGCGCCCACCACAGCGCGGCGGACGTCTGGTCGATCCAGGTGGTCCTGCGCGATCTGGCGGAATGCTATGCGGCCCGTACCGCCGGCAACGAGCCGCAGCTGCCTGCGGTGACCCAGTACCGCGACTACGTCGCCGCCCAGCAGGAGGAGGCCGCCGGCCCGACGGTGGCTGCCTCGCGGGCCTACTGGCGCGAGACGCTGCGCGGCGCCCGGATCATGGTCGCGCCGGTGCGCCGAAAGGAGAACGTGACCCCGGCGACGAGCTACCACCGCTTCGTCACCGAGACGGACCTGAGCGCCGAGGTGGCCCGGCTGGCCAAGGCGACGCGCAGCTCCCCGTTCATGGTGCTGCTCGCCGCGTTCACCGTCTTCGTCAACCGCCGCACCCAGGCGACCGACATCACGGTGCCCACCTTCGCGCCGGGCCGACAACACCGCTTCCAGTCCACGGTCGGCTCCTTCTTCAACTTCGTCCCGCTGCGGGTGGACCTGGCCGGCTGCCGGACCTTCCGCGAGGTCGTGGCGCGCACCAGGACGGCCTGCGTCGGCGCCTTCAAGCATGAGCTGCCGCTGCTGCACGTGCTCGCCGAGGCCCCCGAGCTGATGGCCTCGGTCGGCCCGGACGCGGTGCCCACCCTGTTCCAGGCGGTCCAGCCGCCCTACCTCATGCAGGGCAAGCGGATCGGGGACCTGGAGTACACGGCGATCTGGCGGCGGGTCATCCCGCAGCCGGTCGGCTCCGACACTCCGGACGGCATGATCTGGTCGATGCACCTGAGCAACACCGAGGTGGTCGGCGGGCTCAGCTTCAGCCGTCACCTGTTCGACCAGGCCGAGGTCGAGGAGCAGGTGGCCGGGTTCCTCAGCGTGATCGGCGAGTTGGTGGCCGCCCCGGATGCGGCGATTTGAGGTATGACACGATGACCGTCACCGCGAACAGCGTGCAGGGCGCGGCCCTGTCATCCGAGCCCGAGGTCACCCCGGCTGTGCTGATCGAACGGGCCAAGGCCATGGTGCCCGGCCTGGTGGCCCGCCAGCGCGAGACCGAGGAGCGGACCTACTACGCCGAGGACACCCATCGGGCGTTCCGGGACGCGGGCTTCTACCGCATCACGGTGCCCAAGCGCTACGGCGGCTACGAGTTCGGCTTCGACACCTTCCTGCAGATCGCGATGATCCTGTGCCGTGCCTGCCCGTCGACCGGGTGGATGTACTGCCTGGGCGCGGCGCATTCACTCTTCGCCGGCAGCATGTTCGAGGAGAAGGCGCAGGCCGAGATCTTCAGCCAGGGTGACTTCATCGCGCCCCTGGTCAATGCCCCGTACGGGACGGCTCGGCGGGCCGCCGATGGTGGCTGGATCCTGAACGGCGTCTGGCGGTACTGCTCCGGTGCGCCGTACGCGACCCACCTGATCGGCAACACCGTGATCGAAGGGGAGAACGGCGGCCCGCCCCGCCAGTTGTTGTTCATCGCACCTCGCGATCAGTGGGAGATGCTCGACGACTGGGGCGGGCAGATCGGCCTCAAGGGCAGCGGGTCGCACAGCATCCGGATCACCGACGGGCACATCCCCAGCCACTTCGCCCTGGAGGTCAACTTCGAAGAGATCACGGTGACCGGCGGCACCCCGGGGCGCAAGCTGCACGAGCATCCGCAGTACGGCGGTGCGCCGGCCAGCTCGATGGCCCTGGAGGGCGCCCACATCGCGGTCGGCATGTGCCAGGGCGCGCTGGACGCGTACACCGAGTTGATGTTCTCCCGCACCACCATCTTCCCGCCGTTCCCGCCCAGAGCGGAGGACCCCGACTTCCAGCTCTGGTTCGGGCAGGCCAGCGGCATGATCGACGCCGCCGAGACGCTGGTGCGTGCCACGGCGCAGCGCTGGCAGGAGCTGGCCCGGCAACCACTCGGAGCGTTCACTCCCGAGGAGGACGTGCGGATCGCACTCCTCTGCCGAGAGGCCACTGACCTGGCTTGGCGAGCCGTCGACGAGATCATCCAGCCGACGGCCGGCAGCGCGTCCACGCGGGAGGGGGAACGCCTCGAACGGATCTGGCGGGACCTCTCCACCGGACGTACGCACGTCAGCTCCGCAGTGCTGCTCACCACCGTGGCCAACCGTGGGTTCGCCCAGCTACGGCTGCACAACGCGCGCGAGGTCGGGAACACGTAGCGGTGACCGGCGTGCACCGAGCACGCCATACCGCCGACCGGACGTGGGAAGGATCAGACTCCACATCGGGTCGCCCAGGTTTGCCGGGGCGACCCGATGGAAGTCAGCCGGCGTCCGGGGACCCGGTGAGATCCGGCCGCGACGTTCCTGGGAGTACGGGGGCCAGGCTGCTGGCGGGCGAGATACCTACCGTGGTCGACATGGCGAATCCGAGACCAGGTGGACACCACCAAGGGCTGCGACGCGTTTTCCGGGTACCCGGCCGACCGGCGGGCGAGGGCTCCGGGAAGCCGTACCTCAAAGCCGTGGTCAGCGGGGCGTGCATGGTCCTCGTGCTCGCGGCATGTGCCACCGACGGCGCGGCGCGGCATGACCGGCAGGAGTCCTCGCCCGCCCCGACGGCCGTACCGGCTCCGACGTCAACGGTCGGGTCCGGCGACGTGTCGCCGCATCCGTACGTCGGGATGTGGGTTACCGCCGACGGGCACATCCGGCACCGCAACGCAAGAGGGGAGTGCCCGCTGTGATGGACGCAGCTCACCGCAGCCAGCTGCTGACGGCGAGGGTGCCCAGCAGCCGCAGTGCCTCGGCGCTGCGGGTGCTGGGCTCCGCACGGTACACGATCAACTGCTGGCCGGGCGCGTCCCGCACGTCGAACGCGTGGTACGACAGCGTCAGTTCGCCCACCGTGCCGTGCCGGAACGTCTTCGCCTCGTGCGTCTTGCCCTGCACGTCATGACGCCCCCACAACCGGCGGAAATCCGCGCTGGCCGAGCCCACCTCCTCGACCAGGTCCAGTGCCTGCCGGTCGTGCGGGTCGTGGCCGAGGGCCAGGCGCAGGTTCGCCACGCACGCCTCGGTGGCCCGTCGCCAGTCGGCGAAGAAGGTCGGACCGGCCGGGTCCAGGAACGTCATCCGGACGAGGTTGTCCGCCTCGGCGAAGTCCGCGTAGAACGCGTCGGCCAGCGCATTGCCGGCCAGCAGGTTGAGTCGTCGGTCGAGGACGAAGGCCGGGGTGTCCGGCCAGGCGTCGAGCAGCTCCCGCAGGCTCTGCGCGACCCGGGGCCGGGCGGGGGTCGGCGCGTCGCCGGGGGAGAGCCCGGCCAGCCGGAAGAGATGGTCGTGGGCGTCCGGCCCGAGGTCGAGCGCCCGGGCCACGGCGGCCAACACCGACGCTGACGGGTTGCGCTCCGCCCCTGTTCCAGCCGGGTGTAGTAGTCGACGCTCACCCCGGCCAGCACCGCGACCTCCTCGCGCCGCAGCCCCGCGACGCGCCGGTTGCCGGTGGACACGAGACCGACGTCGCCCGGTGTCAGCCGGGCACGCCGAGCGGTGAGGAACGCCCCGAGCGCGGTTGTCGGCATGCCGCCCACCGTAGCCGCGCATGCTTCCGCCAGGCAGGGTGCGGCGCACCCTGGTTGTGCCCGGCCTGGCTGGCGGCTCCGACTCCGGCGACGGTGGGAGCACAAGCCAACCCCAGGAGGTACGCCATGAGCAGCCCGATGCTCGACGAGGCGGTGCTGGCCGAGATCACCGCAGTCGCCGGTGACCGGCACCGACCGCTGATGTTCGTCAACGCCGCCATCTACACCCTCGACCCGATGATCGGTGACTTTCCCGCCGCCGATCTGCTGATCGGTGCGGACGAGATCGTCGCGGTCGGTCCGGGTCTGCACACCGCGGCCGAGGACGACGGCGCGATCGTCGTCGACTGCACCGGCCTAACCATCGTGCCCGCGGTCCTGGACGGTGTCGCCGTCGCCGGCCTGCGCGAACGTCGCGCCGACCGGGTCGGCACGCTCACCCCCGGAAACCCCGCCACCTTCGCCCTGATCACCGGCCCGACCTCCGGCACCTCCGCCCTGGAGATGATCGTCTGGCGTCCGGAACAGGCCGCCGCGATCGTCGTCGACGGTGAGATCGCGCTGGCCAACGGCCGCCGACTCACGCCCGCCCCGATCGAGCCCGACCTCCGTTCGCGCTCGGTCCAGAGCCCATACCTCGGCATGTGGATCGACGAGACCGGCTTCCTGCACCAGGAACTCACCGCCGACGGCCGGTACGACGAGACCCGGGGCGGCCGCCCACACGCCTACCAGGGGGCGTTCTGGATCGACGGCGACCGGATCGTCTACCGCGACGACCTGGGCTTCTGGGCGTACGGCCGGTTCATCGACGGGGTGCTGCACCACGCCGGATACGTCCTGCACCGCCAGTGACAACAACGGTGACGACGCCGTGGGCACGCCGGTGCTCGGGGCCGATTCCCGCAACATCGAGATCGTGCTGGTGGCCGGCCGGGTCCGGAAGAGGAACGGGCAACTCGTCGGCGTGCAGACGGACGAGTTGCGCCGGGAGGTGACCGCCTCCCGCGACGCGATCCGCATGGCCGTCGCCGCCCGATGACCTCTGGCGCAAGACGGGCGTTCGGCACTGTTCCGAAGCCTGTTCGGTGGCTGTGAACAGGGAGAACGCTCCTACGGTGAGCCGACATCCACGGCGATGGACTGACCGTCGCCGATGTCCGGAAAGGCTCTCCATGACCCGATCGATCAGCCCGCGGCACCCCGCTGACGGACGACGACTGCGTCGTCTGCTCAGCGGGCTGCTCGCGGTCGTGCTCGCCAGCACCCTCCCGGCCCTCGTCCGTTCCGCACCGGCCGCCGCCGCATCCGGCAACCTCATCAGCAACGGCACGTTCGACAGCGGCAGCACCGATCCCTGGTGGACCCGACTCGCCGCGACCAGCACGACGGTCAACGCCGGGCAGCTGCGCATCCGCACCGCCAACACCGTCGGCAAGCCCGTCTGGGAGGACCTGGTCGGGCACTTCGAGTTCGGGGTGACGGCGGCACGGCCGTACCGGTTGCAGTTCGACGCCTCCGCCGATGTCAGCCGCAACGTACGCGTCTCGGTTTCCCGGGTCGACACGCCGTTCACCTCCGCGGTCGACCAGAACGTCGCACTGACCGCCACGATGCGCCGCTTCACCTTCGACTTCGTCTCCCCGTTCGGTGACCCGAAGGCGGTGCTGCTGTTCCACTTCGGCGGGCGGGCGGCCTCGACCGTCCGGCTGGACAACATCTCGCTCACCCCGCTGGCCGTCGACGCGGTCCGTGACCCGATCCTGTATTGGAACGACGTGCTGCTGGACAGCTACCGCGCTGCGGCCTCGGCACCCACCGCCGCCGCCCGGGACGCGGCGATCCTGCACGCGGCGATGCACGACGCCGCCGTCTCGGTCACTGGCGTCGGCAACCACTACCGGGTGCGGGTGCCGGTCAACTACCCGGGCACCATGGACGACGTGGTGGCCCCGTCCCTGCACGCGGCCCTCGACCAGGCGGCGTTCGACGTGCTGGTCGCCCGGTACCCGCAGCGCAGAACGGCCCTGGAGGCGGCTCTCGCCGCAGCCGTCGCTCACCGTCCGTCCGGGCTGAACTCCGCCGAGGCCACCCGGGGTACGGCGGTCGGTGCCGCAGCCGCCGCCGCCAACCTCCAGGCACGCGCCAACGACGGCTCCGGCGATGCCGGACAGTACCAACCTGACGGGGTCGACGGGGCGTGGCGACCGACCGACGCCAGCCCTGCGGTCACCCCGAACTGGGGTCTGGTCACCCCGTTCGTGTTGACCTCGGGGCAGCAGTTCCGGCCCGACCTGCCGGCCGGCGCCGTCGACTACCAGGACCTGCTCGGCAAGCAGGAGTACCTCGACCAGGTCCAGGAGGTGCGCGAATACGGCAGCCGGACGTCGACGCTGCGTACCGACGACCAGACGCAGCTCGCGCACTTCTGGGCCAACGACGTGCCGGGCACCTACAAGCCGCCGGGCCAGCTGTTCGCGCACACCCAGCTCGTGGCGAAGCAACGACAGCTCGGCATCCTGGCCAACGCCCGACTCTTCGGTCTGATCGGCCTGGCGTTGGCCGACGCCGCCATCGCCGCCTGGGACGCCAAGTATCTGACGCCGATCGACCTCTGGCGACCGGAGACCGCGATCGGCAACGATTGGCGGCCGTTGTCGCAGCATGAGAACGGGGTCTCCTTCTCGCCGGCCTTCCCGGCCTACATCTCCGGACACGCCACCTTCGCCGGGGCGTGGGCAGCGGTGATGAAGCGATTCTTCGGCACCAACGACATCGCCTTCGACGCCACCACCGACGACCCGTTCGCCAGGGGCGTCGTCCGGCGCATGCCTGGCTTCGACCAGGCGGCCCAGGAGAACGCGCTCAGCCGGATCTACCTGGGCGTGCACTACCGATTCGACGCCGAAGCCGGCCTCGACACCGGCGGATCCGTGGGCGAATACGTCTACGCAAACCGGCTACGACCGTGAGTCGTCAGTCGGTGTGAGGGGAAGCTCCCCGTCCGGTCCGTCGACCGGGCGGGGACCTGCCTCGCCCCGGCGATGTCCGCCCCGGCGGCGGGCCAGCAGCATCCCGTACGCGCCGACGAGCACGCCCGCCCCGGCGATCGCCGCCGCCTGCAGCCTCCGGCTCGGGGGGTACGTCGTCGCCGACCGCCCCGGGTCGACGGCCGGGCGCGGCACCCCGCAGCACGCCGGAGGTGTCGGAGCGGCGACCCATCGCGTCGGCTCGTTGAGGCGTACGTCGATCTCGCGCCGCAGGCCGACCCACTGCTCGATGACTGCTGCCGGCGTACCGCAGGCGGCCAGCAGGGCCACGACGGTCCGTTCGCGGGGCAGGGTGGTACGCCCCAGCATCGTGGCGAGAGTGCTCGGCGGCAGCCAGTGCCCGGCAGCCGAGGCTCGGCGGGAGATCTCCCGATAGGTCAGGCCGGAACCTCGCCGGATGTCCCGCAGCAACCCGACGTACTCGCCGGCGGTGGCCGCCTGCGGCACCGGGCTCCGGGCAGCGTCATGCATCGCTCTCAACCCCGTGTCGTGGATGTGGACGGGCTCGGACCGCAGTGCCGGTCCGAGCCCGTCGGTCCCGCGCCGATCGGCGCCGGCCATCGATGAACACGCTAGGTATCCGGGCTGTCCGGAGCAATGCCCTGCTCGGTGCCCTGCGATGTCCGCGCAGCTCAGCGCCGACTGTCCGGGTCTTGTCCGACCAACTCGGACAGTCGCGCGTCAGCGGGTTGCCCCGGCATCTGCGGGATCGGAAGAATCGGGCGATGACCACGGGGGAGCTACGACCGGAGGAAGCGACCGACGCCGCCGGGTTCGTCGACCTGTTGCGCCGGCTCAAGGAGCGGTCCGGACTCACGTACCGGCAACTGGAGCAGCGCGCTGCTGTGCACGGCGACGTGTTGGCCCGCAGTACCGCCGCCGACGTGCTGCGCCGGTCCACCCTGCCGCGACCGGAGGTGCTGGCCGCGTTCGTCCGCGCCTGCGGGGCGCAAGCCCAGGTGGGGGAATGGCTGCGGGCCCGGGACCGGCTCGCCGTCGGGGCGTACGCCACGCCTGGTCCGATGTCGACCGCGCCCCCGCCGGACCTGCCGCCGACCGGGGGAGCCCCGGGTGTGGTGGCGCGACCATCCGGCGCGGCGCGGCGGGGTTGGTTCGCCGGACCCGCGCCGACGGCGCTCGTCGTCGGCACCCTGCTGGCCGCGCTCGGCGTCGGCGCCTGGTTCTGGTGGCCCGACGACGAGCAGCGGACAGCGGCGGAGCAGGTCGGCGGGGCCACCTCGCCGGGCAGCGGTTCGTCGGCCGGGCCCAGCGGCGGGCGGAGTCAGATCCGGCCCGCCCGCGCCCCGCAGCTCTGCATCACCGAAGGGCGCGACCGCACCGGCGGATACCGCAGCGAGGTGGCGGTCCAGCGTCCCTGCGCGGCGGCCACCCCACCGGACACCTACCTTCAGCCCGTGGCGGACGACCTGTACTTCATCAAGTGGCATCACCCGGTGCACGGGCCAGGCTGTCTGACGGTCCGCCGGGAAGATCCCGGCCGGAACCTGATCGAGCCCTGGCCGGACTGCCGCACCGACTTCTGGCCGCAACTGTTCCGCTTCGAACCGACCGGTTCGGCGCCGAACGCGTACCGGCTCCGGCCGGCGGGCAGCGATCTGTGCGTGGGGATTCGCGACGACGACACCGAGGTGCCGGCCGAGGCGGCGGCGGAGCCGTGCACCGGCGGCGCGGACCAGGTGTTCCTGGTCGATTCGTTGCCGGACGGCTGATCCGAGGCGGTACGCGCTGCCTCAGCGGACGGGCAGCAGCGCGATCCCCTGCATCTCGATCAGCAGGTGCGGGTGCGGCAACTGGTGCACCGCCACGGTGGTGCGCGTCGGCCCGGTCTCGTCGAAGAAATCGGCGTACACGCGGTTGTAGCCGCCGAAGTCGTTCATGCTGACCAGGTACGTGGTCACCTGCACCAGATCGGACAGGTCCGCGCCGACCTCACGCAGGATGTCGCGCATGTTCTCGATCACCGCGCGGGTCTGCACCTCGATGTCCAACGAGGTGGTGCCCAGCGCGTCCACTGTGGCACCGGCGATCGTGTTGTCCGGGCGGCGGCTGCTCGTACCGGAGACGAAGGCGAACCCGCCCGCGACCTTGACGTGCGGGAAGCGGCCACGCGGCACGGCCTTGCCGGCGACGACCCGAGCCCCGCTCATGCCGACGCCCGCAGCGAGACGGTGCCGAGCTGTTCGACCGTGACCCGGACGTGCGCGCCCGGCGTCAGCGGCACCGCGGCGGTCGCCGCGCCGGCCAGCAGCACCCAGCCGTCGCGCAGTTCCCCGGCGAGGCGGGCCGCCTCGGGCAGGGCGCGGCGCGGGTCGCCGAGGATCGCCGCGGTGGAGCCGACCTGCGCGACCCGGCCGTCGACCTCCAGCAGCACACCGAGGTTGTCCACGTTGTCGGGCACCGGCTGCCACGGCCCGACGACGAAGCCGGAGGCGGAGGTGTTGTCGGCGATCACCTCCGGCAGGGTGAACCGGAAGTCCTGGTATCGGGAGTCGATGAGCTCGACGGCGGGGGCGACGGCGGCGATCGCGCCGCCCTCGACGAGGAACGCCACCTCCGGCTCGACCTTCGGATGGATGTGTCCGGACAGGTCGACGGTGCCGCCGTCGGGAATGTGCATCGCGTCGGTGAGCCGGCCCCAGATCACCTCGTCGACGCCCATCTGGGTCATCTTCGCCCGGCTGGTCAGGCCCAGCTTCAGCCCGACCACCGCCTCGCCGCGACCCAACCGGCGGGCCACCAGGGCATCCTGCACCTGGTACGCGGTGGCCACGTCGAGGCCGGCGTCGGCACCGAACTGGGCGAGCGCGGTCCGCGTCACGGCGGCCTCGTCCAGCCGGGCGGCGAGAGTGTCGATCACTGCGGGTCCTTCCCGGCGTCCCGGACCAGGTCCAGCGCCACGTCGACGATCATGTCCTCCTGGCCGCCGACCATCTTGCGGCGACCCAACTCCAGCAGGATGGTGCGCACGTCCACGCCGTACCGACCGGCGGCGCTCTCCGCGTGCCGCAGGAACGACGAGTAGACGCCGGCGAAACCGAGCGACAACGTCTCGCGGTCCACCCGCACCGGCCGGTCCTGCAACGGACGCACCAGATCCTCAGCGGCGTCCATCAGCGCGAACACGTCACAGCCGTGCTGCCAGCCGTTCAGCTCGGCCACCGCGACGAAGACCTCCAGCGGCGCGTTGCCCGCCCCGGCACCCATCCCGGCCAGTGAGGCGTCCACCCGGCGCACCCCGTGCTCGACCGCGACGAGGCTGTTCGCCACCCCGAGTGACAGGTTGTGGTGCGCGTGGATGCCGATCTCCGTCGTCGGGTCGAGCACCTGCCGGTACGCGTCCGCCCGCTGCGCCACGTCCGCCATGGTCAGCCGGCCACCGGAGTCGGTGATGTAGACGCAGTGCGCGCCGTACGACTCCATCAGCTTGGCCTGTGCGGCCAGCCCGGCCGGGTCGTTCATGTGCGACATCATCAGGAAGCCGGACACGTCCATGCCGTTCTC